>NZ_JAQEKC010000009.1:0-94561 GCF_027679495.1 Collinsella aerofaciens | reverse complement strand
TCACCCCGCCGTCTACCTGATGGGCCGCGGAGCCATCCCCTCCCGTCGGGGCTTTAGCCCGGGCGCCATGCGGCGCCCGGGGGTATCCGGTATTACCCGTCCTTTCGGGCGGCTATCCCGGGGGAGGGGGCAGGTTCTTGTGTTAGGCGCGCCGCCAGCGTTCATCCTGAGCCAGGATCGAACTCTCCGTCCAAAATATATGGGCTTCGAGCCCGTCCGGTCCTCTCAGTCATTCGCTGATCGGTTCCGTTCGATTCATATGGTTTTAGTATAGGAAAAGGAATTTCTCGGGGCCGCCTCTCGGCGGCCTTGCGAAAAACAAATCTCGGATGCGACACAACTGGCGTGTCCATCCTCGCAGTATCCGGTTCTCAAGGTGCACGCCCCGCGGCTGATCCGGTCCGACCGGGCCGCGCGGCAAGGAGATATATTGCCAGACCGGAGGGGCGCCGGGGGCGGGAATCGCGCACTCCATAATTTGTTCACAAACGAATATGTCCCTCAGTCGCGTCCCTGAGGTTATAACTGAAGCATTGGCTTCTGATATTGGCGATGACCAGCTGTTTTATGAGTATTGAGACATCGGTCATCTCTGGAGCGCTACTTTACCCCAAAGGCATCAGCTATTTGTTTCCCATCGGTAAAAGGCGGGTTTTGTTCGCCAAGCGTTCTTATATATAGATAGATACGGGTTCGAACCCATGAAAGGGCGACAAAAAAAGACAGCCAACCGAAGTTGACCGCTTTCTATTCTATGCTGGAGCATCCAGAGGGTGCTTCCGAACTCGTTTTCTCGCTGCCATTCATGCTTTCGAAGCATCTTTCGACCTTCGCAGTCTCATGTTTTGAGGATCTGCCGTGTTTATCACTGTTATCAATGAGTGTGTGGAAGTGATCCTCATACAGATTCATGCGATCCGCCAGAGAACTGAGAAGCATCTTTCTGCAGCCCTCGTTGTCTATCCTCGCATCTCTCAGGTCTTCCGGAAATTCACAAGCAGTCTTAGGGTCAATTTGTTTCTGCTTTCAGAGACTTGTTTGAGAGTTTTTAAAGACAGTTCAAAACAATAAGCGAGACACCATAAAGCAGAGCAAGATGTGCCGGATAGAAAATGTAGAAGAAATATTTCAGCTTCAGCCCTCGCTTGCCATTATAAAGATTGATAAGCAACAACGAAATTATCGCGGCAGCAACATCAGGATTAAAAATATTAGCTGTAGTGAACTCAAATCCGCCGCCAATTATATGGCATGACGAAAGGAGCACTGCACATACTGCAGCAAAGAACATCTTAGCTTTGCTGTCGTGGAATAAATAGAATGCAGCCACAAGCAGAATGCCATACGCACCGCCATCCAGCTTAGTGTATTCAGCTGCCAGTGCTGTCAAAACAATCAGAGCAATTTCTGCAATGTGCCTCTTCCATTTTGAAAGACTTTGTATCTTTTCCAGAATAATCAAAAAGACCAAGGAAAGCAGGAGCTCATACATAACATTCTGTTGCCGAAGGTCAAATAGCTGCCCGGTTTGAACGAAATCGTATATGGGCTCCGCAATGATTGCGAAGACAAGCATATTTCGCAGGTACTTCTTTATGTCATGAGTGTGCAAAAATCCCTCAACTATCAAAAAGCAAAATAAGGGAAATGCAATTCTGCCAAGAACATGAAGCACATCCGAAGCCTCGCTTAGAATCGCCCACTGTTCGTCTGATATCTGATTGTACGATGCGTGAGTCATGATTCCATTGGTCAGGACGATCCTGCTTACATGATCGAGAACCATCGAGATGGCCGCTATTATCTTTAATGTGCTGCCGCTAATTCCGTATCTATCTGTTTTCATTTCTTTTTCCTTTCTTTGGGTGGGCCGTCAGGGGTTCAGCCTGCTTCGCAGGCGGCCGCTGCGGCGCTTTCGCGCCTTGCGCGCTGCGCTGGCAAACGCTCGCGCGTTTACTCAGCTCCGCGCCCCCCGACGGGTTCGAACCCATGAAAGGGCGACAAAAAAGACGGCCAACCGAAGTTGACCGTCTCAACAATCTTTGGGTGGGCCGTCAGGGGTTCGAACCCTGGACCTTGGGATTAAAAGTCCCCTGCTCTGCCAGCTGAGCTAACGGCCCGCGGGTGGCATTGTACCACGGTCTGGGGCTATTCCCAACTCCATTGGCCGTTCTGGAAAATCACAACTTCACGTCCATCAGGCGTAATGCCCTTAATATCGATATCGTCCGTGCCAATCATAAAGTCGACGTGCGTGCTCGAAACGTTGACGCCATGCTCTAGGAGCTCTTCTTTGGACATATCATATCCGCCCTCGATGCACTCGGGGAAGCCGACGCCCAGCGCAAGGTGGCAGCTGGCGTTCTCGTCATAGAGCGTATCGTAGAACAGAACACCACTTTCGCGGATCGGCGTGTTCTTGGAAATGAGCGCGACCTCTCCCAGGTGAGCAGCGCCCTCGTCAGTATCGATGATACTTGCGAGCGTTGCCTTGCCCACGCGGGCGTCGTAGTCCACCACGCGGCCGCCCTCGAACTTAATCCAAAAATCGTCGACTTTATTGCCGTGGTGAATGAGCGGCATAGCCGAATACACGATACCGTCGGCACGCATACGATCAGGCGAGGTGAAGACCTCCTCGGTGGGGATGTTGGGGAAGAAGGGATGTCCATCGGGCGTCCTGCCCTTGCCACCGGCCCACTCGTGACCCTTCGTCATGCCAATCGTCAGATCGGTTCCATTTGCCGCGGTGTAATGCAGGTGGTCAAAACGATTGTCGTTCAGGAAGCGCAAGTTCTTTTCGAACGCCGCGTCATGAAGCTCCCAGTCGCTCTCCGGGTCCTGGCCATCGGCACGAGCGGTGTGCAGAATCGCATTCCACAGCTTATAGATTGCAACCTCATCGGCGTCTCCCGGGAACACCTCGCGCGCCCAAGCCACGACCGGCGCGCCGGCGATGCACCACGGGTTGATGTTGTAGTCCAGTCCACGGCGGAAGACCTTGCACTGCGTGTTCCTCGCCTTGGATGCCGCGGCCGGCTTGGCTGGATCGATGCCCTTGAGGGCCGCAGGATCCGCACCCTCGATAAAGATAAAGCAGGCACCGTCCTGGGCCAGGGAATCAAGCTGCAGGCGCTTCCACTCGGGCGTCTGCTCAAAATAGCTTTTATCGACATGCTCGTACGTGAGCCTCGTCACGGCATCATCGGCCCAAATGACCGTCACATGGCCAGCGCCGGCGACATAAGCCTCCGCGACCACCAAGCGGGCAAAAGGCGCGCACTCGACCGGAGACTGAACGACAACCTCCTGGCCGGGCTTGACGTTTACGCCCTTGCGGACGACCAGGCGCGCATAGTTTTTAATCTTGGGCTCCAGGGCCTTCATGCCCTCCAGAGCTTCTTCGACCGTCAGGGCAGCTCGAATCATGTGCCACTCCATCTATCTATAGAACAGTAAAAAGGCGCGCCGCAAAAACGACGCGCCTTATATCTTAGCGATAAGTATGTATGCAAACGCTACTTCTTCTTGGAGTCCTTCTTGTCCTCCTCGGCAGCTGCGCGCTCGATAAGAGCGTTGAGCTTGTTCTCGGACATGCCCTCGGCCTGCGCGCGGTACATGTTGCGCAAGGGACGAATACGAGCGAAGTCGTAGATAAAGTCACCTAAGATGATGACATAGGACAAAACAATGCAGACCATCTGGACGGGACTGGACACCGTGCCGCCGGGAGCGAAGTAGAGCGAAGCCCAAATTGCCACGACGAGTACCATGCCAATGGCGAGCACAATCCACCAGATGCGACGGCGCTTGGTGTAGTCCTCGTCCTGCTTGAGGAGGATATTCGACACCGTATAGATGCGGTCCTCCTTGGCGCGCTGCTTAGCCTTGCGGGCGCGCTTCTCCTCTTTAGAGAGGCCCTCGAGGTTCTCGCCCTTCTCGAGCTCTTTGCGGCGTGCCTTAGACGAAGCCGGCACGACGCGAACGGAGCTCGCTGCTTGGCGGGCGGGCTTAGCAGATGCGGCAGACTTGCGCGCAACCCCGGTAACTTCGTGGGATTGCGTGCGCTTGTTCGTGGCGCTACGGGTACTCACTTATGCGTTCTCCTTCATGCTTGTGAACTGGGAGCCCGTGATGATCTGGAAGGCCTCGCGATAGCGCTCGGACGTGCCATCGATGACCTCGGCGGGCAGGTGCGGGGTCTCCCCCGTCATATCCCAGTTGGCCTTGAGCCAATTGCGGACGAATTGCTTGTCGTAGCTAGGCTGGATCTTGCCCTCCTCGTAGCTGGCAGCAGGCCAGAAACGGCTGGAGTCGGGCGTGAGGCACTCGTCGATCAGCGTGACCTTGCCATCAATAACACCAAACTCGAACTTGGTGTCGGCAATGATGATGCCACGGGTCGCGGCGTACTCGGCAGCGGCCTTGTAGATCTTGAGGGAAAGGTCGCGAATCTGCGCGGCGATGTCCTCACCCACGATCTCGCAGCAACGCTCGAACGAAATGTTCTCGTCGTGGTCGCCGATCTCGGCCTTCGTGGACGGCGTGAACAGCGGCTCGGGAAGCTTGGAGGCCTCGGTCAGACCCTCGGGCAGCTGAATGCTGCAGACGGTGCCGTTCTCGTCATAGGTCTTCTTGCCCGAACCGGTCAGATAGCCGCGGACGATGCACTCGATAGGAATCGTCTGGGCCTTCTTAACCAGCATGGCGCGGCCAGCGAGGTAGTCACGATACTCAGCAAACTCCTCGGGGAAATCCGCCGGGTCGATGGAAACGAGATGGTTGGGGACGATGTCGGCAAACTTATCGAACCAGAATGCCGAGATGCGATTGAGCACCTCTCCCTTAAACGGAATCTCGTCGGGAAGAATGAAGTCGAACGCAGAAATGCGGTCGGTGGCGACCATCAGCAGGTTTTCACCGGCATCGTAGATATCACGAACCTTGCCACGGGAATCCGGACGACGCTCCATCGTTGTCACGTGAGTCACTCCTTACCTAAATACGACAGAAATGCGGGTTCTTTCCCGCATGTTTTCGCAAACTCGGAGCGGCAGGGACGCGGCCCCTCCTTCACCGAATAGCGAAAAGCTAGTGCTCCATTGTAGTAGATGCCGCGTCCGCCGTGTGCTCGCGGGGCAGATGAATTGTAAAAGTCGTACCCTTTCCAAGCTCCGACTCCACGGATATGTAGCCATGGTGACGCTCGACGATCTGCTTGGTCACGGCGAGGCCGACGCCCAGGCCGCCAGCTTCGCGGGCGCGGCTGGCATCGGCGCGCCAAAACCGCCCGAAAATGCGCGACAGATCGTCCTTGGCAATACCGATGCCGGTATCAGAAACGGCAATGCTGACGTGCCTGCGGTCACTGAGCACCGACACCACGACCCAACCGCCCTCGGGGGTGTAGCGCATGGCGTTGCTCATGAGGTTGATAACACATTGCGTGATCATGTCGGGATCGGCTTCGACGACATCGTCGTGACCCTGGGTCTCGTCCGCAAAACGCAGGCGCAGATCGCGGTCGGCAAACAGACGCTCCTGGCCGTTCACAATCGATCGCACGAAAGGAACCATGTCCACCGGCTCAAGGTTGAGCGGAGCCGTGCTGTTTTCCATGCGCGACAGGTCGAGCATCTGCTGCACCAGACGGGCCAGACGACGCGTCTCGGATGCGACCGTTTCCAGGTGTTCGTCATCGGTGGGATACACACCGTCTTGCATGGCCTCGACCGTTGCAAGCATGGCCATGAGCGGCGTGCGCAGCTCGTGTGCGACATCCGAGGTCAGGCGCTTCTCGTGTTTCATATCCTTCTCGAGCGAGGTGGCCATCTCATCGAAGGTCTCACCCAGCTGATCGATCTCGTCATCACCGCGCAGCCCCGTGCGAGCCGACAGGTCGCCGTCACGGATTTGCTTTGCGGTACTGGTGATGCGATGAATCGGTTTGGTGAGCATGCGCGACACGAGCGATCCGATAACGACCGAAATGCAGATTGCAACAACCGCGGCGAGGGCCATGGCGTTAAAGGTCTTCTCCCTAAACGCAGAGTCCGCCTTGGTGAGCAGAGCGTCGGAGCCGATGGCCCACAGCTTTACCTGTCCGACATGCTCGCCGGAAGACGTTACAATCTCGACGTTAGCAACGCTATCGGAGTCGGTTGGAGCAGACGAGACCGGGCTATGCGATGCCCTCTTGCCGCTCGTGTCGTCGGTCGTAGCCTGGTTTTCGCGTACATCGGCGGTGGCGCTTGCCGAGGGCCAGGAATCGTCATAAACGATCACACCCTTTTTATTGACGACCTGCATGCCCAGATCGTCGGAAACCAAACTCGACGTTGCGACCGTGCGCAGTTCTCCCGCGGTCCAAGAGCCGTTTTCCTCATATGAGGTCGCCAACTTCTCGGCAGCGGAATTTGCGATTTCGACGATATTGGAGCGTGTGTAATCCGAAAAGACCGTGCCCCACACAACAGAGACAACGCCCACCAGCACCAATACCGTCATGAGCGATGTCAGAGCAAAAGCAAGTGCCATGCGCGAGGGATAGCTCATCGTTGGCCGTGAATCGGAACGAGGCGTGTTCCAACTAGCCTTGGAACCCGCCTCGCTCTCCTGCTTGTGCTTTTGTCCGATTTCAAAGCGCGCAGGTGTCATATGTGATTTCCCTATTTCTCGTCCGACTTATCGGTCTTGGCCGGAGCCTCGAAGCGATAGCCGACACCATGGACGGTGTAGAGCCACTTGGGCTTCTTGGGATCATCGCCCAGCTTGGCGCGAAGATTCTTCACGTGGCTATCGATGGTGCGCTCATAGCCCTCAAAGTCATACCCGAGCACTTTCTCGACCAGCTCCATGCGGTTATACACACGGCCGGGATGACGGGCAAGTGTGGTGAGCAGCTTGAACTCGGAAGCCGTCAGATCGACTTCCTTGCCCTCGACCAAGATCTTGTGGCCCGAGATATCGATGACCAGATCGCCGAAGTCGAGTACCTCGACGGCGGGCTCGTCGGCCTGATGGGCACGGCGGAACAGAGCGCGAACGCGGGCGACGAGCTCGCGCGGCGAGAACGGCTTAATCAGATAGTCGTCGGCGCCGAGCTCAAGACCGATAATACGGTCCTCGATCTCGCCCTTAGCCGTCAGCATGATGATGGGGACATCCGAGGTATCGCGAATGGTGCGGCAAACGCGCTCGCCGGGGATCTTGGGGAGCATAAGGTCGAGCACGACCAGGTCGAACTGATGCTTCTCGAACTCCTCGATCGCGGACTGGCCGTCGCCGACGCCCACAACCCAGTAGCCTTCGCGCTCGAGATAGGCAGCGACGGCGTCACGGATTGCCTTCTCATCCTCGACCAGCAGAATCTTTTTTGCATCTGAAGCCATAACACGGCCCCCCTGTCTCAATTAGCTAAGAACAAGCCCATTTTAACGCACCTGAGCCCGCCAGATGCCGCTATGACGCGGCAGCTCGGCGGGCGGTACTCACAATTACAACGCGTTTATTCCCCTGTTGGCGCCTTTTTAACCCCTCTAAGCTTAAAGAGAGAATAGGCGTGCAGTGACCGTCTCTGGTATACCCTGGCTGTTGCGCACCGTGGCGTACGTAAGGAATGAGTCCGATTTTCCCGCCGTAGCTGGATAATCGCCATACTCCAAAGCGCGGTCGGGCGACAGCAGCGAGCCATAGGTCTTGGCAGAGGTGTCGATCAGGAAATGCGACGCCTGTACCTTAACAAGGTATTTATTCTTCTTGCCAGCCGCACATGCGAGCGGCTCGCGTGACAGGAAGAGGTACGGCCCTCCTTCATTACCGATATACGTGCCCATATTGCCCAGGCTGCCCACGCCACTATAGGCCGCCTCGATAGAAAACACGAAGGTATCGCCCATATATACGGCCTCGAAAGGCAAAACTGACGAAGGAAGGACCAACTGGGCACGCTTGGTGTTGTTGCCGTCGGTCAGATCGATTGCCGTTATGCCGTAGTAGACGCCCTCGTCGTTGCGGACACGCGGCGAGATGGTCAAAATGCCGTCGCTCGCGCGCGGGGCCGATGCAAAGCGGCCCGTCGATTTCCAAATTGTCTCGGCCTTGGATTCATCAAGTGAGCGACGATAGCAAAACGAATCGCTACTCGTTTTATTGCCACCTGCCGAGGGCATTTTATACCAGATGACTGATGACCCGAACGCCGTAAACAGCGGCGGATCATAGTCCTTGCCACCTCGATCGAGCTCAACCACGTCGCCAGAGAGCGAAGCGCCCGACAGATTTTGACCGTAGAGCTTCCACGATGAATTGGCAAAGTTCATCTCAACCCACGCGAATACGCTGTCGCCGGCACGGACATCGTAGAATGCATATCCCGTGCCCTCGATAGGATCCTCGATTAATGTGGTAAGCGAGCCATCGCCCAGGTTGAGCACACCGAGTGTGTTGGCGTGCAGTGCCGATGCGGGCGCCATCATCGCCGCGGCGTAATCGCCGTCGCAGTAGTACAGCAGCGTACCCAGAGGCAGCGTCCATGACGCCGCCGGCTCAAGATCGATGTCGACTGCCTCGTACTCATCCGTAATCGAGATGATTTTGGAATCATCCTTGATAACCTGCGGCTCGCCGGCGGCATCATCGCTGGTGCCCGTTTTTTTCGAGCATCCGGCAAGCACCGTGGCAGCGCCCGCGGCAGCCCCACCGAGTACAAAGCCGCGACGCGATATTCCGTTCTTGATGTGATCGGCGATACCCATTAGGCGATCTCGGTGCGAGCGGCCTCGATAGCGCGTGTAAGCTGGTCGGCGCAGGAGGTCTTTTTCATACCGCAGGTATTACCGGCGAGAACCTCGATTACGCGATCGGCAGGAGCGCCCTCGACCAGCTTGGAGATAGCCTTGAGATTGCCGTCGCAGCCGCCGGTAAACTCAACGCCCATCACCTTGTTGCCGTCATCGGAAAGATCAAGGTGAATATTGCGAGCACACACGCCCTGAGGCTTGTAATCAAACGAAATCATGCGATCCCCTCTCAGAATGTTATTCGAGACGACTATTATCCCCGTCTTTCCCTAAATGCAACGAGGCGCTTTGCCGGCAACACACATTACCAGCAAAGCGCCCTAAAAAGCTAACGTTATGCCCGAACCTACTCGAAGCTCAGCTGCTCCAGACGATCAAAGACCGTGTCGATACGGGTGAGGAAGTCCCACGGATCAAAGATCTCGTCGAGCTTCTCCTGACTGACGGTGCAGCGCGGGTCGGCCTCGAGACGCTCCTTAAAGGTGGGGCCGGAGACACAATCCTGTACCTCGTGCCAGGTTGCCATAGCGTTCTCCTGCACAATGGCGTACGCGTCCTCGCGGGTGATGCCCGTGTCGACGAGGGCGAGCAGTACCTTGGAAGAGAAGATGAGGCCGCGGGTCTTATTGAGGTTGGCCATCATGCGGGCGGGATACAGCTGCAGGCCGTCGATAACGCGGATGAGGCACTGGAACATGTGGTCGAGGGCGATGAAGCTATCGGCCTGGGCGACGCGCTCGGCAGAGGAGTGCGAAATGTCACGCTCGTGCCACAGGGCGACGTTATCGAAGGCAACCTGGGCGTTGGACTTCACGACGCGCGACAGACCGCAGACTTTCTCCATGGTGATGGGGTTGCGCTTGTGCGGCATGGCTGAGCTGCCCTTTTGGCCCTTACGGAACGGCTCCTCGGCCTCGAGCGTATCAGTCTTCTGCAGATTGCGGACCTCGGTAGCGATGCGCTCACAGGTGGCCGCTGTAGTGGCAAGCACGCCGGCAAGGTAGGCATGGTGATCGCGGCTGATGACCTGCGTGGACAGAGGATCGTGGACCAGGCCCAGGTGCTCGCAGACGTACTCCTCGACGAACGGCTCGATGGAGCTGTACGTGCCGACAGCGCCCGAGATGGCACCGAAGGCAACATTCTTGCGGGCGTCCTCAAGACGATCCAGATCGCGCTTGAGCTCCCAGGCCCAAGAGCCAAACTTCATGCCGAAGGTCATCGGCTCGGCGTGGATGCCATGAGTGCGGCCGGCACAGAGCGTGTTGCGCTCCTCAAAGGCGCGACGCTTGCAAATCTCGCCGAGCTTCTTGACGTCCTCGATGATCAGGTCGCAGGCCTGGGTGAGCTGGTAGCACAGGGCCGTGTCGCCCAGATCCGAGCTGGTCATGCCATAGTGAACCCAGCGGCTGGGCTTGGGGTCGCCCTCGGGAACATCGGCATCGATGTATTCCTTCATGTTGGTCAGGAAGGCAATGACGTCGTGGCGCGTGACTTCCTCGATCTCATCGACCTTCGCCTTCTCAAAGTTGGCATGGTCGCGGATCCACTGGGCCTCGTCTTTGGAAATACCGATCTTGCCGAGCTCCGCCTGGGCCTCGCAGGCCAGAACCTCGATCTCCTGCCAAATGGCGTACTTGTTCTCGAGGGAGAAGATGTGTCCCATCTCCGGGCGGGTATAGCGATCGATCATAGCGGCTCCTTTTTGGTTATTGGCACGTTGGTCGTAACCCAACCATTGTACCGTGCGCAGGTGCAAGTATGGGCAGCAGGCATTAACCTAACATTTTGGAATTGGAGCGGGCATGGGGACGTCCGCGTATTTGCTTCGCAAATACGCACCGGCTTCAGTGGCATACCGAGATCCGGGGAAGTGTGGGAGCAAAGCAGGCTGAATCTACCATTCCCGAAATCTTCCTTGCTCCATGGAGCGGGCAACGGGACGTCTGCGTATTTGCTTCGCAAATACGCACCGGCTGCGGTCGCCTATCGGCGACCTTGCCTGCTCGCTATAAACGCTTCGCGTTTATTTAACGCTCGCACCCTGTCGGGTTCGAGTCCCGGCACTTTATTGAAAAAGGCACGGTAACGAAACGTTACCGTGCCTGAAATTCGAATGGAGCGGGCAACGGGACTCGAACCCGCGAGTGTCAGCTTGGGAAGCTGATGCCTTACCACTTGGCGATGCCCGCATATGTGGGGGATAGTATAACGCGGTTGTCTTGTTCGATACAAGGGTGTCGATGCTTGTTTTAGCTGTGGAGAATCGTTTGAAAATCGCGCCAATTGTGGAGATGAGGACCTTTGTCTTTCTTTTCTTACCATCTTCTACCTGCACTTTTATCTGATTGTTGTATTTGAGCTCGATTTGTCAGAAATCGGGCAAGCTTTTGGTCAGGCTCCGGTACTTACCCGCATGAACCTCGGGGGTAGCCTCATCCTACGCGTCGCAACCTCCCCATGCGGCGCACGAGGGATAAGGAGCAGCCATGTCCAACGCACCCACGCACTCTGTCCACAGCGCAATCGCAACAGGTCCGCTGCTCCTGCTCCTCTTCCTGCTTTTCGGCTGCCTGGCACCAGGAGCCGCATTTGCCGTCGATGGCTACGACCAGCTCGGCTTCCGCACTATTAGCGATGATTGTGGGCCCTTCTTCATCGGCAAGTATGAAGCTCAAGACACCTCGATTGCCTACTGCATGAACCAGGAGCGCCCCGGCCCCACCAAACCGGGCGGCCCATGGCTCAACTTTGATCAAGGCTGGGTGTGGCTCGACGACGAGTTCGCGGCAATCGTTTGTCACGGATATCCCACCACCACGTCGTTTGGCGGTTACCATCTTTCACCCGATCGCGCCCGCGCCGCCACCCAGCTTGCCGTATGGATGCTCAACGGCACTACCCATGTCGACGGCACCTACTCCTACACGACCGCTCAGGGTAAAACCAAGAGCGGACACTTTACCGCCGACAATGAAGTCGTGGCGGCTGCGCGGTGGCTCCACGACAGCGCAAAATCAGGAAGCATCAAAGCCGCTCCGCACCGCGCGCGACGCTATCTAGGGGCCGTATCGGGCGGCAGCAAACGTCAAGACATGCTCTATGTACTGCCGGCGGTCTCTGTTTCCTTCCAAAAGCAGTCTGCTGACACCGTTATTACCAGCGGAAACAATACCTATCAGTTTACCGGGGCAACATTCGATATTTTTGAGAGCGCCAGCGGCGCGCGTGTCGGCACCATCAAGATGGACAGCAACGGTCGAGCGCAAGCAACACTTCTGCCCGACACGGCATACTACCTAGTTGAAACGAAGGCGCCGGCCGGCTATGTCCCCCGCCACGATCGTATTGCCTTTACCACGGGGAATGACGGCGGGCGGGTCGCCATTGATGAACAGCCCGGCACCATCAACCTGCGTATCGTAAAACTCGATGCCGCGACGAATGCCGGCCCCCAGGTGGGATCTTCACTCGCAGGAGCAGAGTTCACGTGTGTGTCGCAATCAACCCCTGGATGGGCGCAAATTCTCACGACTGACGAAAGCGGTCGGGCTACCCTCGTCGATGTCCCCTTAGGAACCTTTACCATCTACGAATCAAAAGCCCCCGAGGGCTACCTGCCATCCAACGACAGCTGGACCTATACCGTTGGAGCCGACCAGCTCGGCGATTCAGGCGTAGTCGAGATCGAATCTCGCATTTCCGATATCCCCATTGCGTTTGACCTTGAGATTTCCAAATTCAAGGATTACGGCAATAGCGACCAATCCGGCCTGGAGCAGCCGGCGGGTGGTGTTGTCTTTGAAGTTGTCAGCAACAGCTCTCAGCAGGTTGTTGGCACATTGACCACAAACATCTATGGCTTTGCCTCCACCAAAGATCAGCCCGAAGCATGGTTCGGCACAGGCAAGCGACCCGCCGGTGTCCACGGAGCCGTCCCATACGACCGTGCCGGCTACACGATTCGCGAGGTTCCGGAAACCGTCCCCGAGGGTTTTAAACGTGCAGGGGAATGGACCGTCGGGGCCAATCAGATTTCCAACGGCGCCGAGCTTCAATATATCGTGGACAACCACGCTCTGTCGACGCATCTCCAGATTGTAAAACGCGATGCCCAAACAGGCGCTTCTGTTCCACTAGCCGGATTCACCTTCCAACTCCTCGACAGCAATCACGAACCTGTCTCACAAACTTGCTGGTATCCAGCACATAACGTAATGGACACCTTTACGACTGACGCGACCGGGACCGTCACACTGCCAGAATCGCTCGTGCCGGGCACCTATTATGTACGCGAAGCCTCGGCCAAAGAGCCCTATCTTGTCGGCGAAGAGATCGAGGTAAACATACCCGCCGACATGAACCTAACGCCCGTTGTAATCGCCTCGTATTATGACCACGCCGCGACCGGAAACATCAGGATCGTTAAAACCGATGCCGTAGACGGCAGCAGCCTCGCGGGCGCCGTCTTTGAGATCCGTGCCTCGGGTGATATCGTGCGCCCCGACGGTAGCATTGCCGCGCTCGACGGTGAGACTGTCGCTGCCGTCACGACGGATGAAACTGGAGAAGCACGCGCGGACGACCTCCCGCTGGGATCTGGCACCGCACGCTACGAGGTTGTCGAGACTCAAGCGCCGGCAGGCTTCTTACTCGATCGGACATCCCATATTGTCGACCTTACTTATGCCGACCAGAAAACACCCGTTGTAGAAGCACGGCTTAACGTATCCGACGATTACACCAAGGTAGATATCTCCAAGGTCGATGCAAGCGGCGAGCAGGAAGTGGAAGGCGCACAGCTCACCTTATATGGTCCCGATAAAACCGAAATAGACTCCTGGACCTCATCCGACAAGCCACACCGCGTCGAACATCTTGCACCCGGCACCTACTCGTTGCGCGAAATGATGTCTCCGCGGACCTATGACCTTGCCGAGGAGATAACGTTTGAAATAAAAGATACGGGAGAAGTCCAATCCGTCGCGATGAAGGATGCGCCCATCGAGATCAAGGGACAGGTCGACAAGCGTCAGGAACTTGTCCAACCTATCGAAAAGGGCCTGTTGGCTAACGGCGATGGTAAAAACCGCGCCACGACGCAAACCAATAGTGATGGGCTTTTCTCCTATACCATCGATGCTCGAAACGATTCCGCTACTTGGGTTGATGAGTTTACGATTACCGATGATCTTGAGTGCGCCAAAGACGGCACGGCGAGATTCATCTCAATCGAAACCCCCGTCGCCATCGGCGACCTCAACGGTCTGTGCAACGTGTGGTATCGCACGACGCCGTTGGACTCGACAGACGTCGATGAACCGGCGAACGCGACACTTGACGATGGACACGAAAATCCTTGGCTTGAGTCCGACGAAGTAAAAGAGAGCCTTGGTGAGGACTGTCGCCTCGTCGATTACGACGGCTGGCGCCTCTGGAAGGCGGATGTCTCGACCACGGAATCCACCACACTCGAGGCGGAAGAGCTCGACCTTACACCCAATACCGTCGTAACGGGCATTCGAATTGAATACGGTGCGGTAGCCGCCGACTTTACGACTCGAAGCGATGCGGATTCTTGGACCCGCGATGATCTCAAAGATGAGCACGACGACCTTGACGATGCCAAAGCAATCCTTGGCACAGACGCTCGGGGCGCAATCGTGCACATGCAGGCGACGTCGGCTTATACGCCCCAAACCGCACTCACCAACAGAGCACGCGTCGATCTTTGCCGCAACGGCGGCGGCGATAAACTTGAGTCACATGACGAGGACCGTGTCATTCAACGCTGTACCCTACCGCAGGACCTACCGGCAACAGGATCAGTTCCCATCGCCGCTTGCATCACCGCGCTCCTGACCTCGGGTGCCGCAGCCCTATGGTTCGCTCGCCTTAGGTCGACCCCAAAGAAGCGCTAGCGCGATGAAAAAGCGGGCGAGCCAGTCCCCTGGCTCGCCCGCTTTCAATCATGTAAATCGCCGTATCTACTCTGCAGACGAAGATCCACCATCAACGATTGCCTGCTCGGACTCAGGAATCCCATCGGCACCCGTACTCTGTTCTTGCTCCACCTCTTCGCTGATTGCGGAGGCGGGGGTCGAGCCCTTTGCACCCACGATGTAGGCAGCCCCAAATCCTAACGCAATGGCAATCAAGGTCAAAATCACGTAGACAGGCCAATGGCGCTTAATATACGAAAACACGTTGACTCCTTAGAGCTCCGTCTACGAACGGCGGATAACCTCGGTCACGACCTCGGATACCGTGGCAATGTTCGTCGGGTTGACATTGTGGGGCAGGTCGTCCTCGGTACGAGCGCAAGCCAGACGCGTGCCGTCCACGCCGGCGATGGTGAGGGCTCGGCGGCTCGCCTCGAGCGCGGCATAGGCATCGGTCTTGGCATAGGGCATCTCGAGCGCGCCACAATCGACATGGAACGACTTGCACACCTTGCTGACCAGGTTCATGATGCGGCGATCGCCCTTGAGCAGCTGCTGTTCGCCCTCGACCGTCACCACCGAAAGCCTACCGGCGCCGACGGATTCAAGATTGATGAAGAATACGCCGCGGAGCTTATCGCGATGCGAAGCCAAGAAGGCCTTCATGCCGGCGCCATCACAATCCGAGGCGCCCGTTGCCACAAACCAGATATCGTGACCGAGCAGCTCATCATCGCCCATAGAGGCGACAGCCGAGAGCATATCTTCGGAAGAAGCGCCATCGGAAGACGTAGCGCCGCCCTTCCAGCCATCGTTATCGTCCTCGAAGTTATCCCACGAACCGATACCGCGACCGGACTTCTTGGCATCGTAATCGTCTTCGACGCCCAGCCAATCACTCATGCTGTCCTGCTCGTTTTTCCTTTTACGACCGAACAGGCCACCCAGGCCGCGTTTGCGAGACTTGGGTGCCGCCGGGGCGGGAGCCGAAATGGTCTCGATCGGCTGCGCGCCCGACGCAACGGGCATAGAAGGCGCAACGGGTGCCGATGTGGGTTCGGGACCCTGGGCAGTAGCAAAGGGGTCGTTGACCTGGGTAGAGGGATCGGGAAGGTCGAACAGCGACGTGCGAGACGCAAAGTTTGCCTGCTTCATAGACGGCAGCGACGGATCGGGGACCGAAGCCAGCGGAGACGAGGAAGGTGCAGGCGACGGTGCCGACGCCGGATCGGGAACATTCATCTGCGGACGCGGCGATGCCTGGGAGGAAATCTGGGCCATAAGGGAATCGACCGTTTCGTCCTGGGTGGGAGCGACATTGGCAACCGTGGCACCGGAACCACTCGGGGTCGGCATGGTGAAAATCTGCGTGGAGTAAGGCCTCGACTCATCCGTCTCGGGAGTCTCGGAAACCGCAGGCACTTCCTCCTGCTCGACCTCGGTCGAATCACCTTGATCGGCTGCCGCGTATTGCTCTTCGTCAGAGTTGGCCTCGACGGACTCGTCCTCGGCGGCATCTTGGATTTCGGCAGCATCAATGGGCTCGTCATCGTCTGCCGCGTCGCCCTGCTCATCGGAAACAGGAAGGGGCTCGGCAATTGCGGTGCCTTGCTTTTCAAACGTTATCGTGGAATCGAACTGCGCGGCATCAAACGACATGGTGCTATCGACGTGCTGCTGAGCCTCGAAAGACGTTGTTGCCTCAACAACATCCGCTGACGTCGGTTGCTGGGACTCAAAGGACGTCGTAGCTTCGGCAGCGTCGACGGGCCCGGACTGCATAGCCTCGTTCTGCTCGAACTCTTGCGCCGCGCGCTCACGTGCCGCCTCGGCTGCCTGCTGCTGAGCGATAGCCTCCTGCTCGGCAGCCTCGCGTGCGGCAGCGCGCTTCTCCTCGAAATCGTCGACAAATTTCCTGCCCTTTGCAAGCGCACCCTTAAAGAAGCTGGAAGCGCTGGCGCCAATCGAAGAGAACGCGGATGCAATATCGGCATGGGGCGTTGCCGCGGGAATCTCGGCCGAGAAATCAGTATCGCTCTCGTAAGACACGCGCCCCGGCTGTTCAACGTAATCGTCGTCAGACTCGTCCGCAACGTCTTGCGCCGGCGCGGCGGGAGCCAAAATGTCCAGTCCTGCCGCGGGATCGATCGCAGACACCGCCTCGGGCTCGGCAACGGTAACCGCGGCAGACTCATCATCCGCAGTGACAACGGGCGCAGGCTCGGGCTCAAACGTCGGCTCCTCGCCCTCCTCGTAATCGAGCGTGCAGGACTCGGGAAGCATTCCGAGCGCACGGATGGCATCCGAACCAAAGCGGATGTTGCCGGCGGCGTTGCGATAGAGCTTGGGCTCGGGCTCGGCCGCGGCAGGCTCCTCCGCCGGCTCAGCAGCGGGAACCTCGTCATTGAACTCTTCGGCCTGGACAGCCTGATTCTGATCCTCGGGCACGATGGCGCCAATCAGCGTCTCGTCGGCAGACGCACCCTCAAAGCCCTCGATCTGCTCGTCAAAAGCCTCGCCCTGTTCGGGCTCGGTTTGAGCGTCGGGAGCAATCGGCTGACCGAACTCGTCCTCGGCGTAGGTAGGCTCTTCGTACTCGATGGTGTTGCCGTAGTCGTTTTGCTGCTGGGCCGCGGCATACTCCGCCGCCGCGCGCGCCATTTCCTCGGCACGACGTTTCTGCTCCCCAAAATAGGTATCGAACGGAACATCGTCGGGAAACTCGTTCTCGCCCTGGAAGGGAGCAACGTTGTCCATAACGCCGAGCATAGCGGCGACAGAAGACTTGTTGCACACCGCGCCGGACGTATAGGGAAGAATGTGGCGGTTAGAGATGATGTTTGCCGCGTTGGCAAGTGCAACGAGGGAAGCGAGGATCGCGACAATCCACAGCAGAACCTTGAGCGCGCCGGGGAGCGGCAGGATACGCAGGATGGCAACGGCAGCAGGGGCAACCGTGGCAACGGGCAACAGCTTGGCGATGAGCGCACGATACGAAGCATAGGGCTCGCGGGCGAGCAGCTCAGCACGGGGAGAGTCGTAGTGTGCGACAACGACCACCGGGCGGTTGCGCGGAGACGCGAGTGGGCCCGAGGCCTTGTGGTAGGCGATGACATTTTGGCTCACGCCCGTCTTGCCCAGGCGCGAAACCACGGGGTGGCCCGCACGCTCGAGCACGTAAAGAACGGCGCCGACAATGGCCAGCAAGGTGCCGACCAAGCCGATACCGCCGCCGATGCCCATCAGCAGGGCGCCGGCAAACGCAAGAATACCGGTAACGGCAAATGCCAATCTACTGGGCGCCGGGGCATTGAACTCCTGAACCTCGGGGTCAAAGCCGTGGTTGCGGAAGATCTGAGCGATATCCTCGGCAGCCAAGCGCTCTTCTTCGCTGCATGCCGGCGTAATGCCGGTGTTCTGCAGCAGGTGGTTAATATAGTTCTGGGTGTTCGCCATGTGCGCTCCACATCCATAATCCGACAAATAGGCCCAATGCATGCACATTAGAACCGTATATAGTCGAAAGTATACCCCGAGCGAGCGCAAACGACCGAATTCGGGCCATCTTAACGCCCCGAGCGGACAAGGATATAGCCTAATCTCCATATCGGACTAAAATCATGGCAGCAAACCACCTTCTCATGCGAGGACTCTATGACGGCAAGCGACGCGACCGCGACAATTAAAAAGGGGAATTCGGAGCCCAGTTTCGATAAAACGGCTCAGCGCATCCTCAATCTTTTCTTTGTGCTCAACAGCTCCCCCGAACCGCTGACGACCGAGCAGATCGTCTTGGATTCTGACCTGGGATATGGCTCCGGCAACATCGACTCGGATAAGCGCAAGTTTCGGCGCGATCGTGACAAACTGCTCGAGCGTGACATCTTAATCAAGGAGGTTCGCCCCGCCGGTGCGCAGGAGACCGAGGAAAGCTCGTGGACAATCGACCGCGAGCACACCTTTGCAGCAGGCGGCCTCATCACCACAGACGACGCCGATATCCTGCTCAACGCCATCGACCAGACGCTAGCGGCCGGCTTATCCACTTTTGCCGCACCGCTCGCCGATATTCGCTCCAAGATTGCCTACCTCACCGGTAGGACGACGGTGGACGAGGCGCCGGTCCGCCGCTCTCCCACCGTCGATGCGGTATGGAGCGCCTTTGCCGAGCGATGCGCGCTGCGATTTTTATATCAGAACGGACGCGGCGAGCAGAAAGAACGTACCGTCTGCGTATACGGCATGTTCGAGCGCGAGGGCGTGGCGTACTTCTGCGGCCTCGACAACGTCACCGACGACATCAGGACATTCCGCTGCGACCGTATCGTTCGCGCTTGGCGTCCTTCGAAGGCCTACGTCATCCCCGCGGACTTCAATCTCAACGACTATCTGTTCTTTGAATTCGATTTTGCCGACCGACCGCCCGTTGCAGCCACGTTCTCGTTCGGTCCTCAGACGCAGATCGATATGATCAACGGCCTCACGCGCGGGCGAGGTGAGCTCGCACACACCGATGCGGGATGGACCTGGACCGTTGACGTGCGTGACCTTGAAGCCGCCGCCTCATTTTGCATGGCCCACGCCATGGACGGCATGAGGCCCATGGCCCCCAAATCGCTCAAGCAGGCGTGGAACCACCTCATTGAAAGGACGGTGCACGAGCATGCCCGTGCGTAAACTCACCAGCGAGCAGAGACTCTCGCGCGCCATCGACATCATGGAGGCCCTCTACGCCGCCGGCGAGAGCGGCATGACACGAACCGAGATTTGCAGTCGCTTTGACATCACGGGGGTGTCGCTCGACGAGATTCTCGAGATCGTCTCGACGCTCGCGGACCGAGAATCGGGCGCGCGCATCATCTGCGAATGCCACGGCGAGCGCGTGGCCCTCACTGGTGACGCCGGGCGTGTGCTACCGCTGCGCCTGAGTGCCGCCGAAGGCGCTGTGCTCAACCATGAACTCGAATCGTTGGGAATCGAGCCGCAGACGGCAGCTCGGATTCGACATGCCCTTCTACCCGAAGAGCTCGGCTATAACCAGCGCGTCTTTGACACCGTCAACCACGGGTCGCACTGGCAGCAGCTGAGCTGCGCCATTCAGGACGGCGTTCGCTGCCGCATCTCGTATCGCTCGATGGACGATGCACGGCCACGCGAGCGTCTGGTCGACCCCTTGCGCATTACGGCAAACGGCGACCAAACATACCTGATTGCCTGGGACATCACAGTCGATGAGCAGCGCACCTATCGCATGGATAAAATCGAGGGACTCGCCTTGACGGAAGACTCCGTCGTGCCTCACGCACCAGACGTTGCATCCCTCCGCGATTCCCTTGCCCGGACACAGCGTAGCGCAAAGCTCTTGATGCCATTCGATATGGCGGAGCATCTGGACTGGGCCGGCATCACCCTAATCGAGCGCGGCGGGGCAGACATGGCAACGGTAACCGTGCATTACGGCTCCGAGCGTTGGCTACTGAGCCAGATAATCGCAGCGGGCGGAGCCATCCGCATCTTGGATGACCCCACCCTGTCAAGGCGTCTGTACGATATGGCAAAAACCCTCGTCTGTCCGCTTTAGCGCCGCCGCTCGTGGCGTGCGCGCCACAGTTGCAGATAGTGCCCGATCTGCGCCGATTCGATGCGCTGGTAGGAGCTCGTGGGCAGCGACGTTAAGAACTTCTTTCCGTAGCCCTTCGTCACCAGGCGCGGGTCGGCCAGAATCAGCACGCCGCAATCGGTCGACGAGCGGATAAGGCGCCCGGCCGCCTGCTTGACCTCGAGCACCGCCTCGGGCAGCGAATAGCGCGCCCAAGCGCGGTCTTCGCGTAGGTTACGCTCGCACGAGAGCGGGTCCGTGGGGCTCGAGAACGGCAGCTTGGGAATGATGACGCAGCGCAGCGTCTCGCCGCTGGCGTCGAATCCCTCCCAGAAGGCCTTAAGCGCAAAAAGCGACGAGGTCGGCTCGTTGATAAACCGGTCGCGCAGGCGACGAGGAGATGAGTTGCGCTGCTGGCAGTTGAGCTCCAGACCCGCACGGGCCATCTTGGGCTCAACGCGGGCGTACAGGTCTTCCATGTCGCGCCGATTGGTGAACAGTGTGAGCACCGATCCGCCCATGGCAAGATGGGCGTCGACCAGCACGCGCTCGAGCGCCGTAAGATAGCTCTCACGATCGCGCGGATCGGGGATATCGCCCGCAACGACTACAGCCATGTTCGAATCGAAGTCGTAGCTCGAGTCCAAGTGCAACGATGAGGATGTTGAAGCACCGATGCGATCGAGGCCGACCGCGTGGTTAAAGTGTTCAAAGCTTTTGGACACCGTCATGGTCGCCGAGGCAAAGATAGCCGTGTGAACCTCGGGCAGCCACTCGGTTGCCAAGGCCTCGCCAATGTCGATGCGCTCTGCGGTCATCGACTCTCCGCCGGCACGCAGTCTGCGATTGACCTGCAGCGAATACACGTAGTGTTCATCGGTGCCATCAATGATGAGTTTGAGGTTCTCGGCCAGCTCGTGCAGGCGGCGCGAGATATCACCCAGGTCGACAACAACCTCGGGCTTGTCGCCGGCGACGGCTTGTACCAGCGCGTCGACGCTCTTGTCAGCCTGTTCCAATGCGTCGATGGCAGTGTAGGCCGACTGCAAGAAATCATGCCAGTCGTCAGATTCGCGCAACTCGGGGCCAATCCATAGATTGGCATTGTCATAACCCCCACGGGCACGGCGACCGAGCTCGCGAACGCCATCGAACACGTCGGCGATTGCCATGCTCGCGCGCGCAACCGTCGACGTTGCCTTGGCAGTAAGGCCCAGATAGAGCGTAGAGCCCTCGGAGGTTGCCAAATCACGAGAAACCTGGCTTAGCGCACCGGTGCTCGAGCCACCCAGGCGCTCAAACAGAACGCGTGATTCGTCCGCCGACACCACGCGCGCCCACTGACGGCGCGCCTCGCGCTCGATAGAATGGGCCTCGTCGATTACCCAGTGACGAATCGGAGGCAAAATCCTGCCCTCGGCCGCAACATTGCGGAACAGCAGGGAATGGTTGGTGACCACCACATCGGCATGCGCCGCACGACGGCGGGCGCCGTGGACCAAACATTTATCAGGGAAAAACGGGCAGAGGCGACGAGCACACTCGCGCGAGGCCGTCGTAAAGTCAGGGCGGTTGACGCTGCGCCACCGAATGCCAAGTGAGTCGAGGTCGCCATCGGCTGATTGGCAGACGTACGCCATAATGACCGCGACCGCCGTGAGCGTGTCCGCCGGATCGCGCTTGGTGGTAATCTCGACCTGCCCGCGGCTCATGCGCTCAAGTTTGCGCAGGCACGGATAGTGGTCATACCCCTTGAGAGCGCAAAATGACAGACCACCTTCCAGTTGCTCGGCAAGTTTTGGCAGCTCATGGTACATGAGCTGGTCGGCAAGATTGTTCGATTTGGTCGCAATACCAACCGTGATGTTGTTACGGCGTGCTGCCTCGGCAAAAGGCACCAGATAGGCCATCGATTTGCCGACGCCCGTGCCCGCCTCAATTACACGATGAGTGCCCGTGACCAGCGCATCGCGGACCTCGAGCGCCATCGCGATCTGCTCATCACGCGGCTCGTAGGTGGGATACATGCGATTGACCAGGCCACCTGGCGCATAGTCTGCCTCAATCTCCTCACGACTCGGCATCTTGAGTACCGGCAGTTCGTCGGCGTCCACCCGATCGTCGGCGCGATCGGCCTTGAGAACGTCAGCACGAGCGGCGCTGAGAGAGAAGATAGAACCAGGGTTCTGCCCTGCCAAGAATGAGAAGATAGGACGATAGGACCAAGGCACATCCGGATGCATGTCGGCTAGGCGCGCCATGAGGCCCTGGGGCAAGTCGGTGAGCGCCACGAGCAACACGCGCCATACGCCACACAGGGCGTCGACGTCGGCATTGGCACGGTGTGATACCGAGTCACAGCCAAACAGATCGGCCATAAAAGACAGCTTGTGCGAGGCCAGGCGCGGAAGCGCGATTCGCGACAGCGCCAGCGAATCGATCCAAATATCGCTCACGTTGACGCCGCCTTTGACCGACTCGATAAACGAGCGGTCGAACGTGGCGTTATGTGCGACCACCGGGCAACCACCGACAAAATCGGCGAGAGCGGCGACGGCCTCAACGGCCGACGGGGCATCTGCCACATCGGCATTTGTAATGCTCGTGAGCTCGGTAATCTCGGCGGGAATCAGCTGCTTGGGATGCACGAAGGTATCGAAACGGTCGACGATCTCGCGGCCCGAAAGACGGGCCGCCGAGATCTCGATCAGCTCGTTGTCCTGCACCGAAAGACCTGTGGTCTCGGTATCGAGGACAATTACATCTTCCTCGATAAGACCGAAGGACTGCGTTTTGGCGCGTTCGGCAAGCGTGGCATAGGAGTCGATGACAAACTGCGGCGTTCCTGACGAAACCGCGTCCTCGATTAGCATGCAATGCCCGCTCGACGAAGGCCCATACGGATCAGGCTGTCACAGACCTGCGGGAACGTCATGTCGTCGGTGTGGCGGATCTCGTCCGGATACAGCGACGTATCGGTCATGCCGGGAATGGTATTGGTCTCGAGGATAACGGGGCCGTCCTCACTCACGATAAAGTCGCTGCGCGAGATACCCAGGCAACCGAGGGCCTTGTGAGCAGCACAGGCAAGCTCCTGGGCACGAGCGTAATTCTCGGGTGAAATCTGCGCCGGAATGCGATGGATGTCCGTAGGGTCGACATACTTCACGTCCAGATCGTAGAACTCACAGTCCTCGGGCTTACGAATCTCGACAATCGGCAGAGCGCGCACGTCATCTTCGCCGTATACGCCGACGGTGATCTCGGTACCCTCGATGCACTTCTCGACCAGTACTTTGTCGCCGTACTCAAACGCCTTGGCGATTGCCGCGGGCAGCTCGGAGGGCTCATGGACCAGGGAAATGCCATAGCTGGAACCGTTGACGGCCGGCTTCACAAAGCAGCGCTCGCCACAAACCTCGACGATATGATCGATATCGACTTCATCGCCCACCTCGAGCGCAAGGCCGGGGGCAATGGGAATGCCCGCCTTGGCGTACAGGAGCTTAGAGACCTCCTTGTCGGCACCGCAGGCGCTGGCAAGCACGCCCGAAGCCGTGTAGGGGATACCCAGGGTCTCCATGGCGCCTTGCATGGCGCCATCCTCGCCGCCGGCACCGTGCATGGCGATAAACGCCACGTCAAAGCCGCCGGTTGCCATGGTTACCATAAAGTCATCAGCGGCCGTATCGAGCAGCTCCACCGAGGTGTAGCCGGCTTCCTTCAGTGCCACCACAACGTTCTTTCCCGAATTAAGCGAGATCTCGCGCTCAGCGGAATGACCGCCCGCCAAGACCGCTACGTGCATGTTCTCTAGGCTTTTACCCGGCATGGGCAGACTCCTCCTCTATAATTTCTGCAGCTGATACCATATTGTAGCGATACCCTCTACGTTTCCCCAAAATCGAAAGGCTTCCATGAATCCCAGGACTAAATCTCAGGACATTCGCGACTTGAGCCAAAACGATATTCGCGAGCTCGTGGCCGAGCTTGGCCAGCCCGCCTTCCGCGCGAAGCAGCTCATCGAATGGGTCTTTGAGAAGAACGTTTGTTCGTTCGACGACATGACCAACCTTCCCAAGGCTTTCCGCGAGCAGCTTAAAGAGGCTTTTGCCTTTGATACGCCGACTGAACTCACCAAGCAGGTTTCCAAAGATGGCTCGCGCAAGTATCTGCTCGAGTACCACGACGGCATTTCCGTCGAAACTGTCGGTATGCCCCGTCGCAACAAGCTTTCCGTCTGCGTTTCCACCCAGGCAGGCTGCGGCATGGGCTGTGCCTTTTGCGCTACCGGCCTCAACGGCCTCAAGCGCTCTCTGACCGCTCAAGAGATCGTCGACCAGGTACTTCATGTATCCAACGACTTTGGCGAGCGCGTCACGAGCGTTGTCTTCATGGGCCAGGGCGAGCCGTTTGCCAACTACGACGAGGTTCTCAAGGCGTTGCGAATCCTCAACGACCCCGATGGCATCGGTATCGGTGCTCGTCACCTCACCGTCTCTACCAGCGGCGTTATTCCCGGTATTCGCAAATTTTCCGACATCCCCGAGCAGTTCACGCTTGCCGTTTCCCTGCATTCCGCCATCCAGTCGACACGCAATAAGCTAATGCCCGGTGTTAAGAAGTACACGCTACTTCGCCTTCACGAGGCGCTTCAACTCTACACCGAGAAGACTGGCCGCCGCCCGACCTATGAGTATGCCATGATCGAAGGCGTCAACGATACGAATCCCGAGATGCAGGCGCTCTGCGACTTCTGCGAGGGAACGTTGTGCCACGTTAACCTGATTCAGCTTAACGACATCGAGGGCAGCCCGCTCAAGCCGTCGCCGATTCATAAGGTTGAGGATCTTCAGCGTCGTCTTGAGTCCCGTGGCATCGAGACCACGATTCGTAACTCCCGTGGTAACGATATTGACGCCGCTTGCGGACAGCTGAAGCAGCGCTTCAAAGTTCAGAAGAACGCATAGGGGAGTCGCACCCCAAAACGTTTCATGTGAAACATCGAACGGCCCTGGTTACAGGAGATGCAACCGGGGCCGTTTTATTTATTGACCTTAATTTTGAATCAGCTGCTACCTGTCCCATTTTTTACGGCCAAAATAAGGGGTCCTTGCCTCGTGAATCAGACAAGGACCCCTCAAAATATGCTAAGTAATTGTTAGGTACCTAATAGCCTACATTTTCCCATTGGTTACTAACCCAACCTTGATTAATCTTGGGATTCTTCGTTACCTGAGCCGTACGCATGGCAACATCTTCTGTCATAACATCCATTTTCTTCTTGGATGTATCGACAATATCTTGCGCACTACGAAGCAAACGACCTCGAAGTTCATCGTCTGTCGCGATCTTATAGCCAGCAAAGGCACCAGCCGCGACAGTCGTCGCCAATGCAATCGCAGTTAAAATCCTATTCCTCATCTTGGCCTCCTTGATCAAACTGAATCATTTCGCCAAGAATACGAGAGAGCTCTTCCTCGTCTTTAAACTCAATCTCAATCTTATTCTTTCCACGCGAGCTCTTAACACGCACGTTGGTATTAAAAACCTGACGAAGCACGCGGGCAGCCTTTTTAAAAGACTGAGGCGTTGCAGGCCTCGGCGTCTTAGGTGTCTCTCCGGCAGAAAACAACGGAGCAAGATTTTCTGTCGCTCTTACGGAAAGGCCCTCTGCAACAACCTTCTCTGCAAGTCGAATTCGAGCTTCCTCATAGGGAACCGCAAGAATCGCACGTGCATGACCAGCAGTAAGTTTGCCCTCAAAAATCATCTGCTGAACAACTTCAGGGAGATCGAGAAGGCGCAGCGAGTTTGTAATTGCAGAGCGTGACTTGCTGACTGCCTTCGACAATGCCTCCTGGGTCATACCGCTGGCATCGATAAGCTGGCGATAGCCCTTAGCCTCTTCGACGGGATTCAGATCAGAACGCTGAAGGTTTTCGATCAGAGCAAGAGCCAGCATCTCTTCATCATTAACATCTTTAATGATGACAGGCAGCTCCTCAAGACCAGCAAGCTTTGACGCTTGGTAACGACGCTCACCAGCGATGATCTCATAGCCGTTTCCATGCTTGCGAACCAAAAGCGGCTGCAAGACGCCATGTTCTTGGATTGATTCGCTCAACTCACGAAGTTCAGTTTCGTTAAAGTGAATTCGCGGCTGATTAGGGTTGGGAACGATATCCTCAATAGGTAGTTTTGTTTCAGATGCGGCATTCGAAGCCGATGCAGCCGAACCACCGGTCTCATACTCGGCCTCTGAGACCAAAGCATTGAGTCCACGTCCCAATCCGCCACGTTTCTTTACACTAGGCACGCTTGATCACCTCTTGTGCAAGGTTCATATATGCTTTTGCACCCTTATTTTGAGGTGCATAGGTAATTACCGGTTCCCCAAAAGACGGAGCTTCGGAGATTTTAACCGTACGGGGGATCAACGTCTTAAATGCCTTATCACCAAAGTACGATTGAACCTCCTCAACAACCTGATTCGATAGAGAAGTACGCGAGTCATACATGGTCATAAGCACACCGTAGGTGTCTAAGCCCTTGTTCAGACGAGATTTGACCATCTTCATTGACTCAAGCAGCTTCGTAACGCCCTCGAGTGCGTAATACTCGCACTGGATCGGAATCAAAACGCTGTCTGCTGCGGTCAAAGCGTTGATAGTAAGCAGGCCGAGCGAAGGAGGGCAGTCAATGAAAATAAAATCGAACTCGTCCTGAATCGGCTCAAGCAAATCTTTGAGACGGGTTTCACGAGCAATTGCGCTTACGAGTTCAATTTCCGCGCCTGCAAGCTGAATTGTAGCCGGAATTACGAATACCTTTTTGCAATTTGTATCAAGAACAAGCGATTCTGCCGGCACATCATTCAACAATGCATCATAGATGCAGTGATCAAGGTCTTCTTTTTCAATTCCGAATCCACTGGTGCTGTTTCCCTGCGGATCAAAATCGACAATCAGTGTCTTACGACCCTGCTCACCCAGTGCTGCTGCAAGGTTTACAGCCGTCGTTGACTTACCGACGCCGCCTTTTTGATTGATGATTGCAATGATACGCGTGTCTTTTGCGCTCTTAGAACGCTTAACGTCGCGAAATCCCACGGTCCCTCCTGGTGTGTATTAAAGCTGTCAAACGGAGGATGTTTCACGTGAAACATTCCGAATCGATAGCAACTGCTATGTTTCACGTGAAACACTGCAAGCTGTTAGTATCCATTATGTTTCACGTGAAACATCTAGGCAAGCGGATTCTTCTTTGCCATGCCATTTGCACGAGGCAATGAAACGGATGCTGAATGACTCTTCTTAAGAACAATGAACTCCCTGTGACCCAAGCCTTCAGGCAAATCAATTGCGTCATTCAGAAGCAAAGTGAAGCCGCAAATCTTAGCTGCTGACATGCCGGAAGCAAGCTCCTCATCCGAAGGATTGCCCTTGGTGATAACAAATAGCCCTCCATCCTTCAGGTACGGAGCCGCATACTCAACAAGAATCGGTAAAGGGGCCAGTGCGCGGGCGGTTACAACGGAGAACTGCTTCTTATGGCTTCGAGCATATTCTTCAAGACGATCATGGACCGCATGAGCATGTTTCAATCCAAGAGCATGGACAAAGGAATTGACTGCATCAACCTTCTTGCCAACAGAGTCAATATAAGTTGCTTTACGATGCGTGGTTATAGTTAATGGAATACCAGGGAAGCCCGCACCTGTTCCCATATCGAGCAAAGCTCCCTCAGGAGCCTTATTGATATAAGGGAGCAAAACAAGTGAGTCAAGGATATGAAGTACTGCAGCATCTTCTACGTTAAGAATACGGGTGAGATTGGTTGTCTTATTTATTTCCAGAACCAAATCCAAATGCTGAATACATTTCCTCAGCTCAACATCAGTTACGCTCAAGGAATACTCTTTGCAATAGGAAGTTAGACGACACAACATCTCGTCAGCCTGCTGATCAGTAAGTACTAACAACGAAAGCTCCTTTCTGACAAAAATCAGTGTATCGAGAACTTTTGACAAAAAAAGGGGACGTGGAAACCACGTCCCCTTAGCATAAGCTCGAGTAGATTATCGAGCAACAATCACTACATGGCGATCAGGGTCAGAACCCTCAGAATGAGTATCGACCGCATCATTGCCACGAAGTGCAATGTGAACCAGTCGGCGCTCGTAGGCATTCATGGGCGGAAGCGAAACACTCTTGTGAGTGCGGATGGCGCGCTCGGCAGCAGACTGAGCCATGGAGGCAACCTTGTCCTGACGGCGGCTCTTGTATCCCTCGACGTCCACTACAACCGGATACCTAAAGCCAAGCTTGCGGCTCACCAGCAAAGAGAACATAACCTGAAGGGCATCAAGGGTGCGACCATGACGGCCAATGAGAACAGCAAGATCGGGAGCCGTTACATCCAGAATCAGCTCACCCTCGTCACCCTCATACTCATCGATAGGAGAGTTGGCGGCATCGAAGTGCGAAAGGATGGAACGCAGGATGGAAATCGCAACATCGGCAATGGTGTCGAGCTCCTCATCGGTCAGCTCTTCACCAGCCTTGTAGCGCTGTGCAATCTCGGGATAATCGCCCGCGACCTGCGGGGCAACCTCCTCAAGCATATCCTCGATGATCTCTTCAGACATAACGTACTCCAAAAGTTAGGTACCTAAATAAGATTGATATCCCACTACTTCTTCTTGTGCGGGCGCGGCTTCTTCTCTCGACGAGTGACCTCAACCTGCAGCGGCGCGTTCTTAAGACGCTCCTCCTCATCGGCCTTGGCCTTCTCGATAACCTTCTGCGTCACAAAAATCTGCTGGATAACCTGCCAAGCAGACGAGACGTCGTAGTACAGCAGAACACCAACGGGAAGGCTCCAGCCCATCCAAAGCATCATGACCGTCATGACAACAGCCATCATACGCATGCTCTGAGCCTGCTGGCCGGTCTGGTTGCGCGACATATAGAGCTGCGGAATCAGGGTCAGGACGGCGAACAGAATCAGGCAGACCAGCGCAGGCAGCGCAACCATAAAGCCATCGGCAAAGGAAGCGCTCGGCGTGGTGGTCAGGTCGGGCAGGATGTTGAAGAACGAGAACGTGCCGTCGTTAAAGTACTGCGGCAGGTTGCGCAGCAACGTAAACAGGGCGAACAGGATAGGCATCTGAATCAGCAGCGGCAAACAACCAGCCATCGGGTTGAACTTGTTCTCGCTGTAGAACTTCTGCATCTCCTCGGCCTGGCGCTGAGGATCGTCGGCATAGCGCTCCTGGATCTCGAGCATCTTGGGCTGCAGCACCTGCATGCGAGCCGTCGACTTGGTCGACTTGAGCATAAGCGGCGTCAGCAGCAGACGGATGATGACCACCAGAATGATGATGGACAGGCCCCAGTCGACCGCAAAGGTCTGGATGAGCTTGAGCAGCTCGAAAAGGATGTTAACGATCCAATCCCACATGTAAGTTTTCCTCCGATAGCGAGTGCCCGCTAGGGCACAGGGTCATAACCGCCGACGTGCAGGGGATTGCAGCGAGCGATGCGCCTCACGGCAAGCCAGCAGCCTCTCAAAACACCGTGCTTCTCAATCGCCTGGATGGCGTATTGCGAGCACGTTGGGTAATAAATGCAGGCGTCAGGCAATAAGGGCGAAATAACCTGTTGATATATGCGAATAGGAGCGATGGCAACACGTCGCAAAACGTGATTGCTCATCGCTCCTCCCCGGCAACGCCGGCGCGCTTCATAAGCGAACGCAACGCCTTGTCCATCTCCTGCGGCGAGGAAACCCTCGTCTTGGGAGTTGCAAACAAGATGATGTCATAACCCGCAACGGGAAATCCGCAGCTGCGGGCGGCCTCGCGCATCACACGCTTAGATCGGTTGCGCACGACGGCACAACCGAGTCGCTTAGCACCAACGAAGGCGACCCTTCCGGAGTCGCCTTCGCCAACCGATTCACATATGGTCATTCGAATCAGAGGGTGATTGAAACGACGCCCCTGACTGAACACATGCTCGAAATCTTGCCGAGACTTAATAGTCTTCATGCGAGATGTGTGTATCGCTGCTAGACAGTGAGACGCTTGCGGCCCTTGGCGCGACGACGGGCGAGCACGGCACGACCACCCTTAGTGGCCATACGGGCACGGAAGCCATGGGTCTTGGCACGCTTACGCTTATTAGGCTGATACGTACGCTTCATCTTAAGTTCCTCCTGCTGCATTTCGAGTGTCCGCGGGGACGCGGACGCAGATATAGACACGTGAGCTTGAAGATTGTAGGGAAATCAATGTTCAAATGTCAAGAAATCAAAGGTAAAAGGTTGCGCAGTTCACACGGTTCCCCCATAAGCACAACCGAAATTTGCGCCTCATGGCAACCTTTCACGATATTTCATCGAGTTTTCAACAGGTCATGTTGGCAATGTTGAAAACTTTTCGCCCGTTTTCCAAAGTTTTCAACAAGTTTTGAAAAGTTGTCGAAAGATGAGAAACGTTGCACGGTGAGCTACTATTTGTTCGAAACCTTTTGAAAGATTGCGAGCGGCATGTCTGACGACTTTTACACCATGGTCGATTCCGGAGACCCGGCACCCGACAACGAGCACATCACCGGCGTGCGCGAAGAGCGTGCGGAAGGCGAGCAGACGACCACGCAGGCGCCAAAAGCCATGTACGCCGCGCGCATCGCCGTCTATGACGACATGCTGTCGACACCGCGGGTGATCGTCATTGATCCGCAAGATGTCCGCACGTATTTGGAAGAGACGACCAACACCGTCTACCAGTGCATGAAAGAACAAGGTGGCCATATCTCGCTCATGGTCATCCGCGAGATTGTCGAAAACTTTATCCACGCACACTTTGCAGAGCCCATCATCTCGATTCTGGACGGCGGAGACACCATCCGCTTTGCTGACCAAGGACCCGGCATCGACGACAAGGAACGCGCTTTCGACTTTGGCGTTACCAGTGCAAACAGCAAGATGAAGCGCTATATCCGTGGAACCGGAGCAGGGTTTCCCATGGTGCAGGAGTATTTGGAAAACGCCGGCGGTGCCGTATCCATCGAGGACAACATGGGTAGCGGTACCGTGGTTACGGTAAGCCTGGACCCTAAACGCGTGCAGGAAATCGAGCGCGCCGGTGGACGCGGTGCTGCCGTGCGGCCCGAGACGGAGCAGCCCACATATCCCCTGCCGGGAGCTTTTGCGCAGCAGCCCATGGCAACGCAGCAGATGCAGCCCCCCGTGAGGCAGATGCAGCAGCCCGGAATGCTTCCCACACAAGAGCCCCAGGCGACATCGATGCCGCCAAACATGCCAGAGGCCGTGCCGCTGGCGGATCAGGATGCAGCAGCAATGCAGCAGGCGACGGGCGCACCGGGTGGCCAGCAAATGGGCTATCAGCCGTACCAACAAGGATATCCATATCAGCAGATGCCGCCACTGGGGTACGGCCAGCAGTTCCCGCAGCAGTACCAGCAAGGATATCAGCAGCCGTACCAGCAGATGCCGCAGCAGCAGTACAACCCCTGGGCCCAGCAGATGCCTCCGCAGCCTTACCAACAGTGGCCTCAAAGTTTTCAACAGCAAATGCCACCGATGCAGAGTTCTCAACAACCAGCAGCTCAAATGATGTATCCTAATGCAGCAAATCAGCATGCGCAGCCACAACCGGACGTGTTCGTAAGCGATCGCGGCAACGCCGCGCTGGGCTATCTGGCGCAAAATCAAGCGTGCGGTGCAACCGATCTGGCGAGGGCGTTTGGAAACTCGGCCCCCACTTGGTCACGCACGCTCAATGACTTGGCGCAGGCCGGCTTGGTCATCAAGCATGGCCAGAAATACCATCTGACCGAACTCGGCGCCGCTCGCGTGCGAGCTCAGAGCTAAAGAACGGGAGAGACAGTGGACGAGGAAGCAAGCATCATCCTGGGGGATGCCATCGCCTTTTGCCAGCGCGACGGCCAAGATGCACGCCTCATCAACATGCTGGGGCAATCGCGCGCCATAAGCCTGACCGAAGATACGCTCACGATCGAGGCCCCCTCGCGCTTTGCCATCGCGCAGCTCAAAAAGCATCAGCCGACTATTGAGGCCTATCTGGAAGAAATCGCCTTTGCACCGATCGCGCTCGACATCGTGGCACCGCAAGGCGCCGCAACGGAATCCGCTGCCGCGACGGCGCCTGCCACGGCTCCCGCCGCTTCCCCGGCGGCACTGGCCTCCGCAGGCGACGCGCCGACAATCGAGCACCAGCACAGCGATGTTTCCCGTGAAACCATGGCACCGTTGCCGACCGCGGCGGCGACGTCAACGAACGCACCCGTCACGCACATGCCTATCGCTCACGACGCAGCGGCGGGCGCGGATTCGGGCATTGCAATCAAGAACACGCTCTCGGCCGATGATTTTCGTCGCATGATGAACCAGATGAAGGGCGGAGCGCCGACTAAATCCACGCAAGCTGCGACCCCCGCTTCACCCATACCGGCGCCGACCGTGCCGGCCGAGCAGAATACGGATGGAGCCCCGCTCGCCGCGAACTCAAAATTTACCTTTGAGAACTTTGTCTACGGCCCCGAAAACAGCCATGCCTATCGCTCGGCACTCAAGTTTGCCGCCCTCGCGGACGAGCGCGGCACGTGCACATCACTGTTCATCTACGGCAAATCGGGCCTGGGCAAGACGCACCTGCTGCTTGCCATCAAAAACGAGCTCGCCGAGAAGTCGCCCGAGATCAAGGTCAAGTATGCAAACTCCCAGGCATATCTGGACGACCTGATGACCGAGTTCGACCGCCAAAAGAAGAGCAACGCCCCCATCATGCAGGCGTACCACGGCGTGGACGTGCTCATCATCGATGACATCCAAAACATCATCGGCAAGCGCGCGAGCGTGGACTACTTTTTCCAGCTCATGGACGAGTTCATCCGCAACAACAAGAAGGTCGTCATCGCGGCAGACCGCGCCCCCAAGGACCTGAGCATGGACGAGCGTCTGACCAGCCGCTTCAACGCCGGCATGCTCTGCCTGGTCGCAGAGCCCAGCTACGAGATGAAATACAAGATCTTGCAGCGCTATTACGAGAACACCATCGTCGCCGCTCCCGAGGCAGGCGACGACTCGCTGCTGGCGGCCTATGGGGGCGACGGCGGACACCTGACCGACGAGCACTTTAAACACATGGCCGAGGTCTCGGGCACCAACATCCGCGAACTCGAGAGCTTTTGCGAGCGCTGCGCCGGCGAGGCGGGCGACCGCGAGCGCGAGGGCGGGGAGCTCACCTTTGACGATATCGACGCCATCGCCAGCCAGTACTTCGACACATCGGCCAAAAAGATCAACGTCCAGACGGTTCAGTCCGTCATCGAAGAGCAGTACGGCGTGACGCACGAGGAGCTCATCGGCCCGCGTCGCAACGCCAATATCGCCAAAGCACGCCATATCGCTATCTACCTGGCCATCGAGATGTGCGAGATGACGACCACGGCGGTGGGCGCCGAATTTGGCAACCGCAACCACTCGACCGTCAGCACGAGCTACAAAAAGGTCCAGAAGATGATCCAGGAAGACCGTACCGTCACCGAAGACCTCAAATCGCTGCGCGATAAAATTACACTGCGCTCGTAGGGAAATAGAGACACCTGTTGAAAACTTGTCGAAACCATGGGCATAAGGTGTCTAAAACCCAACCCGCGGTGGTGAAAAGTTTTGCGCAGGTTTTGAACGTGGAAAACCACCCCCGTTGCACACAGGTTGCTGTCGATTCTCTTTCTGGGTCTGACCTGCGTCTTTGGGAGTAATCAACAGTTTCGTCAGTGCTATTACTATTATTAAGATATTTATATCTAAAGAAAGGTATTAAAAGATGAAGTTCACCGTCAGCCAGAGCTCGCTTACACAAGCCATCGGCGTCGTTATGAAGGGTGTCGCTTCGGCGTCCACCCTTCCCATCCTGTCGGGCGTGCTCGTCAAGGCGCAAGACGGCATCTTGGAATTCCAGACCTCTAACTACACCATCTCGATCCGTCATCGCATCGCGGCGCATGTCGAAGAAGAGGGTGAGATGGTTATCCCCTGTAAGATGCTCTCCAATATCACCAAGACCCTCCCCGATGCCCCGGTCACCTTTGAGCTGTCCGAGCGCCAGGTGCTGATTGGTTGCGAGAAGAGCTCTTTCCGCCTGAACACGCTCGATGTCAATGACTTCCCCGAGTTTCCGGCCTATGCCATCGAGAGTGCCGTGGAGCTGCCGACCGATATCTTGTCCGAAATGGTCGGCCGCGTGTGGCGCGTCACCTCGACCGACAAGGCCCGCCCCATTCTGGGTGGCGTGCACATGAAGGTCGAGAACAACACCGTGCGCCTGGTGGCGACCGATTCCTTCCGCTTGGCCGTGTGCGATACGCAGGTCGAGACCTCGACTCTCGAGGGCTCCTTTGAACTCAACGTTCCGGCCGACGCCTTTAACGACGCGCTGAACATCATGGCCAGCCAGGCGACCATCATGATCGGGGCTACCGACACCCAGGTCGTCTTCGAGGCCGGCAACACCACCTACGTGTCGCGCCGTATCGAGGGCATGTACCCCAACTACAAGCAGCTCATCCCCGATTCGTGCGTGACGAGCGTCAAGATCGACGTCGCCGCCTTTAACGCCGCCCTCAAGCGCGTGGCCGTTATCGCGAGCGCCAACCCCGCCGTCAAGTTCGAGATCGATGTCGAGAACGGGCAGATGGGCCTGTCCTCCATTTCCAATGACCAGGACCTTGCGCAGGAGACGATCGATGTCGAGGCCGAGGGCGAGTCGGGCATCATCGCCTTCAACTACCACTACATCTTTGGCTGCCTCAATGCCCTGTCCAAGGAGAAGGAGATCACGCTGGAGCTCAAGAGCTACTCGCAGGCGGGCATCTTCAAGTCCTACGACAAGATCAACTACCTGTACCTGGTTATGCCGGTCCGCATCTAGCAACCGCCCTATGACCATGTTCGCCCGCGATCTTTCCGTCGCGCACTACCGCAGCTTCGATAGTTATCGCCTTGCCCTGGACGAGGGCGTGACGATACTTGCGGGACCCAACGCGGCGGGAAAGACCAATCTCATAGAGGCGCTGCAGCTGCTGACGAGCGGCGCCTCGTTTAGGCATCCGACCGCAGCCGAGCTCGTCCATGATGGCGTGGGCTCGTGCAAGGTCGAGCTGAGGCTCGAGGGCGACGGCCGCGTGCTTGATATGGGATTGAGCGTGGAGGACGGTAAGCGCTCGTTTAGCCGCAACGGCAAGAGGTGCTCTGCCGCCGGTGTGCGCGGGGCTCTGCCGAGCGTGCTGTTTTGCCCCGACCATCTGGACATGGTTAAGCGAGGCGCCAGTGTGCGCCGCGCCGCCCTCGATGACTTTGGCATGCAGCTGAGCGCACGTTATGCCGATCTTGCGAGCACCTATGGACGCTGCGTGACCCAGCGTAACGCCCTGCTCAAGGAGACCTGGTGCTGTCGCGAGATGCTCGGCGCGTGGAACGATTCGATTGCCCGCGCGGGCTCGGCCCTGCTTGTGCACCGGTTGGCCCTGCTCGACCGGCTGGCGGGCCATGTGCACACTGCCTACGGGCAAGTGGCATCCGGTGAGGCTGCCAACGTGACCTATACGTCCACGCTGGGGGATTTGCCCCAGGTCGATGATCGCGAAGAGCTGAAGGGCTGGGCGTACGAGCGCATGCTGACTGCCCTTGATGAGCACGCCGACGAGGAAATTCGCCGCGGCGTGACGTTGGTGGGACCGCATCGCGATGAGATTGAGTTTACCGTGGCGGGTCGCTCCGCCCGTTCATTTGCCAGCCAAGGTCAGCAGCGAACGTTGGTTCTGGCCTGGAAGGTGGCGGAGGTGGCCGTGGCTCGCGATGTCCTGGGCACCGCCCCGTTGCTGCTTTTGGACGACGTGATGAGCGAACTCGACGGCGAACGCCGCGGTGCTTTTCTGCGGCTGATCGGCGATGATATCCAGACGGTCATAACCACGACCAACCTGGGGTATTTTACCGATGACCTGCTTGATCGAGCCAAGGTGGTGAGCATGGGTGAGACGTGCTAATTACGAGCGCGAGAGCGAAACGGTTGCCTTCAGTGGATTTTTGAACGCAGAGCGTCAGCGCATCCTGGCGGCCGCGACACCTGAGCGCCGCGCGCAGATGGAGGCTGCCGAGGAGTCGCGCGCGGTCTATCGCGCGTGGAACGCGGTGTGCTCGGGCACGCGCGAGGGGCGGCATGTGACGGGCTTGCGCTACCTGCCCGAGTCCAATGAGCTGCTGGTATATCTCGATTCGCCCTCGTGGACGCAGGAAATGACGCTGTTGCGCGAGATCATCCGCGCGCGCATGGAGCGCGCCGGTGCGCATGTGGACGGCCTGGTGTTCAAAACCACCGCGCCGGGTCACACGCCGCCCGCCGCCAAGCAGCGCCTGCGCCCGGCGACGACCGAGCGCCCGCCGGCCCCGCACGCCGACCTAAGTGAGGCCGAATGCACCGAGATTGAGCGCCAAGTGGCGCCCATCGAAGACCAAAAACTGCGCGAGGCCCTCGAGAATGCCATGAGAGCCAGTGCCGAGTGGGCCAAGGGCGTAGAAAGCAAAAAAGAGCCTTAAATCGCATCTGGTGGCCTTGTAGAGCCAAATACCCTCGTTCCTGAGGGTATTTTTTTACGATAAACTAGTAAGGCTGTACACATTTTCTTGACTGAAGGAGGACGTGTGGCAAACGAAAACGATTACGATGGCGGCGAGATTAAGATTCTCGAAGGTCTCGAGGCCGTTCGTAAGCGCCCGGGCATGTATATCGGCTCGACGAGCGCCAGCGGTCTGCATCACCTGGTGTGGGAGATCGTTGACAACTCCGTCGACGAGGCCATGGCCGGTTTCTGCACCGAGATCCAGGTGACGGTCCACGCCGACAACTCCATCACGGTCGTCGACAACGGGCGCGGCATCCCCGTCGACGAGCACCCTGTTAAAAAGATCCCGACGCTCGAGGTCGTCATGACGATCTTGCACGCCGGCGGTAAGTTCGATAACTCGGCCTATAAGGTTTCGGGCGGCCTGCACGGCGTTGGCATCTCCGTCGTCAACGCACTGTCCAAGCGCGTGGTCGTTCAGGTTCGTCGCGACGGCAACACCTACGAGATGGAGTTCTCGCGCGGCAAGACCGTTAAGAAGATGGAGGTCGTGGGCACCTCGGATTCGACGGGCACCACCGTCACCTTCTGGCCCGACGACGAGATCTTCGAGACCTGCATTTACGATTTCGATACGCTGCACAACCGTCTGCAGGAGACGGCGTTCCTCAATAAGAACCTCAAAATCGTGCTGACTGACGAGCGCGAGTCTACTCCCCACGTGGAGGAGTTTTGCTACGAGGGCGGCATCATCGACTTCGTCAAGTTCCTTAACGAGGGCAAGGACGTCCCCGAGGCCTTTAAGGAGCCTATCTACATCGAGGGCAAATCGGACCCGGACGCACCTGTGGCCAAGATGGGCGAGGTTGAGGTTTCCCTGCAGTGGAATAGCGGCTACGGCGAGAACGTCATGTCGTTTGCCAACGACATCTACACCCCCGAGGGCGGCATGCACCTTGAGGGCTTCCGCACCGCGCTCACCCGCGTGATCAACGACTATGCGCGCAAGCAGAACCTGCTCAAGGAAAAAGACGCCAATCTGACCGGCGACGATGTGCGCGAGGGCCTTTCGGCCGTTATCTCGGTCAAGCTGCCCGATCCGCAGTTTGAGGGCCAGACCAAGGCCAAGCTCGGCAGCTCCTATATGCGCGCGCTGACGCTCAAGATCGTGACCGACGGCCTTGCCGATTACCTCGAGGAGCACCCTAAGCCCGCTCGCGAGATCGTCAAGAAGGCGCAGCAGGCCTGCAAGGCGCGCAATGCCGCCCGCAAGGCGCGCGAGGCGACCCGCCGCAAGAGCCTGCTCGAGACGGCGTCCCTGCCCGGTAAGCTCGCCGACTGCTCGGTGCGCGATGCCGAGCTGACCGAGCTCTTCATCGTAGAGGGCGACTCGGCAGGCGGTTCGGCCAAGGACGGCCGTCGCCGAGACATCCAGGCGATTCTGCCCCTGCGCGGCAAGATTTTGAACGTCGAGCGCGTTGGTGACCATCGCGCGTTCTCGAGTGACACCATCCAGTCGCTGATTACCGCGATCGGCTGTGGCGTCACGACGAGTGCCGGCGACGGCGGCGATTTCGATATCACCAAGGCGCGCTACCACAAGATCATCATCATGACCGATGCAGACGTCGACGGCGCGCATATCCGCATCCTGCTGCTGACGTTCTTCTACAAGTACATGCGTCCGCTGATCGATGCCGGCTACGTCTATGTTGCCTGCCCGCCCATCTTTGGCATTAAGGTGCGCAACAAGATCCACTACGTGTATCCCAACGGCCGCCAGCCCGAAGACGAGATCCTGCGCGATACCATCCAGAGTCTGGGCCTGAACCCCGATGATAACGACGAGGACGGCAAGGCCAAGGACGGCAAGATCACCAAAAAGCGCAAGGGCTATACCGTCCAGCGCTACAAGGGCCTGGGCGAGATGGACCCCAAACAGCTTGCCTCGACGACGATGGACCCAAAGACCCGCATTCTGCAGCGTGTGTCGATCGAGGACGCCGTGGTGGCGGACCGCGCCGTGCGCGAGCTGATGGGTTCCGAGGTCGGCTATCGCCGCGAGTACATCGAGAAGCATGCACATGATGCACGATTCCTTGACGCTTAAGAGGAGGTAACGTGGCAGACGATATCAACAACAACGAGGGTATGGGCGAGGCCGGCGATGCCGGTATGCCCGATGATCTGAAGCGCCTGCTTGCCCGTGCTGAGCAGGGCGAGGACGGCGATCCGGACGCCTATAACCCCGATGCCGATGATGATGAGGAAGAGGACGACGACGGTGAGCTCGAGGAGAGCTTTGGCGAAGTCGATCGTGGCGCCTCGGCCGGCGAGGACATCAACGGCGGCCAGCTCCAGATTTCGGAGTTCGGTCGCGAGATGAAGCAGTCGTTCATCGAGTATTCGATGTCGGTTATCACAGCGCGTGCCCTGCCGGACGTGCGCGACGGCTTAAAGCCGGTACACCGCCGCATCCTGTACGCGATGAACGAGAGCGGCATCTACCCCAACCGCCCACACAAAAAGTCGGCCTGGACGGTCGGCGAAGTTATCGGTAAGTACCACCCGCACGGTGACTTTGCGGTCTACCAGGCCATGGTCCGCCTGGCGCAGTGGTTCTCCATGCGCACGCCGCTCATCGACGGTCACGGCAACTTCGGCAACATCGACGGCGACGGCGCGGCGGCCATGCGTTACACCGAGAGCCGCCTGGCCAAGCCCGCCATGGAACTGCTGCGTGACTTGCAGAAGGATACCGTCGACTGGCAGCCCAACTACGACGAATCGCTCGCCGAGCCCGTGGCACTGCCTGCGCGCTTCCCCAACCTGCTGGTCAACGGCAGCCAGGGCATCGCCGTCGGCATGGCCACCAACATCGCCCCGCATAACCTCACCGAGGCGATCGAGGCCACCTGCTACCTGATCGACAACCCCGACGCCACCGTCGACGAGCTCATGCAGATCATGCCCGGTCCGGACTTCCCCACCGGCGCCATCATCATGGGCAGCGCCGGCATTAAGCAGAGCTACGAGACCGGCCGCGGCTCCATTACCGTGCGTGCCAAGGCACATGTGGAGTCCACCAAGACCGGCCGCAGCCGCCTGGTCTTTACCGAGATTCCCTACATGGTCAACAAGGGCACCCTGCAGGAGAAGATCGCCCAACTCGTCAACGACAAGCGCATTGAGGGCATCTCGGATATGCGCGATGAGTCCAACCAGAAGGGCATCCGTCTGGTCATCGAGCTCAAGAAGGGCGTCATTCCGCAGGTCGTGCTCAACAACCTGTATAAGTACACCTCGCTGCAGACGACCTTTGGCGCCAACAACCTGGCACTCGTCAACGGCGTTCCCAAATGCCTGAGCCTGCGCGAGATGCTGCAGCACTACATCGACCACCAGGTCGACGTCGTCACCCGCCGCACCCGCTTCGACCTTAAGAAGGCCCAGGCCCGCGCGCATATCCTCGAGGGCTACCTGATGGCCCTTGACCATATCGACGAGGTCATTAGCATCATCCGCTCCTCGCAGACCGACTCCGAGGCCAGCAGCCGACTGATCGAACGCTTTGGCTTTACGCCCGAGCAGACCACGGCCATCCTCGAGATGAAGCTGCGCCGCCTGACCGGCCTGGAGCGCGACAAGATCCAAGAAGAGTTGGACGGCCTGCGCCGCGCCATCGCCTACTACGAGGACCTGCTGGCGCACGAGGAGAAGATCCTGGGCGTCATCAAGGAAGAGATGCGCGAGATCTCCAAGAAGTTCGGCGACAAGCGCCGCACCGAGATCAGCCAGGTTGAGAAGGACCTGGATGTCGAGGACCTCATCGCCGACGAGGATATGGTCGTGACCATCACCCACACCGGCTACGTTAAGCGTATCCCGGTGGCCGCCTACCGTGCCCAAAAGCGCGGTGGCAAGGGCGTGTCGGGCGTCAACCTCAAAGAGGACGACGTCATCGACGAGATGTTCATCGCGTCCACGCACGAGTACGTGCTGTTCTTCTCGAGCAAGGGCAAGGTCTATCGCCTGAAGGTGCACGAGCTGCCGGTGGGTACGCGCCAGGCGCGCGGTACCGCGATCGTCAACCTGCTGCCCTTCGAGGAGGGCGAGAAGATCGCGAGCGTCATCAGCTGCCGCGAGTTCCCAGCCGACGAGTACCTGATGTTTGCCACCAAGAGCGGCATGGTCAAGAAGACCGTGATGAGCGCATATGACCGCAGCCGTCGCGACGGCCTGATCGCTATCAACCTGCGTGACGACGACGCGCTGCTGAACGTGCGCCGCGTGCGCGAGGGCGACAAGATTATCCTGGCCACCACCGCGGGCAAGGCGATCATGTTCTCCGAGGAGCAGGTGCGCGCCACCGGCCGCGATACCAGCGGCGTTCGCGGTATTAGTATGAAGGACGGCGTGAGCGTTCTGGGCATGGAAGTCACTAACGGCAACGGCGATCTGTTCGTCATCACCGAGCGCGGCTACGGCAAGCGCACGCCGGTCGCGGACTACCCGGAGCAGAATCGCGGCGGTCAGGGCGTCTACACCATTCAAATGACCGAGCGTAAGGGTAACCTCGCGGCCATGAAGACGGTGGGCCCGCAGCACGAGCTGTTTATCGTGACGGAGGGCGCGACGGTCATTCGCGTCAAGACCGACGAGATCAGCCAGACCGGCCGCGCCACCCAGGGCGTCAAGATGATGACCGTCGACGACAACGACCGCATCTGCGCCGTGGCCCGCATGACGGCCGCCAAAGAGAAGCCCGAAGGCGAAGCCACGGAAAACGGCTCTGCCCCCGAAGAAACCCCTGTCGATCTAGGCGACGGCAACGACATGCCAGAAGATCTCCTAGACGAGTAAGAGGCCCTAGCTGGTAGAAAATATCAGACCCCATATATCGGCGGTCGGCGCACTGCGCGCCGACCGCTTTTTTGAAAACCTTGGGACCCCATGGTCGCTGGGCTGGCGAGGTGGTTTTGGTTTGTCGCGAGTTCCGCACGCAAAGAAGGCCACTTAATGTGGCCTTCGTCTTGCGCAGGACTGTCCGAGCAGCAAACCAAAACCATCTCGCCAGCCCAGCGACCACCCCTCCCAAAGATTTTCAAAAAAGTTGTTGACGCGCGCGTAACGACTCGTCTAATATATCCCTTGCGCGATGGACCTGTAGCTCAGTTGGTTAGAGCGTCCGGCTGATAACCGGGAGGTCACAAGTTCGAATCTTGTCAGGTCCACCACTTTCTTTCGCAATAAACACCCCAGCGAGAGCCGAGTCGCCGCTGGGGTGTTTATTACTGTCTCCGTGGGGGTTTAGCTCAGCTGGGAGAGCGCGGGCTTTGCAAGCCTGAGGTCAGGGGTTCGATCCCCCTAACCTCCACCATGATGGACCTGTAGCTCAGTTGGTTAGAGCGTCCGGCTGATAACCGGGAGGTCACAAGTTCGAATCTTGTCAGGTCCACCATCAAAACTGTGAAGAGCCCTGAGGCGTTGCCTCGGGGCTTTTTTCTTGTCTGCGATAAATCTCATTTTGGTTTTGTGTGCTGTGCGAAAGATTGGGTAGTATAGCTATTCAATGCGGCAACCCTGCCGCGTGTTAACCGCTACGTACCGGAGGTGTTCCATGGTTCGTGTCGACATAGAGACCATCGTCATGGCCGCCGGTCCCGTGCCATCGCTTATCGTGCTTCGCGAGCGCTGCAGTAAATCGGACTCGCCCGCGCCGTTGCGTTCCCTTTCCATTCAGACTGGTTCGTTTGAGGCTGCTGCCATTAGCCGTGGCATCGATAGTGGCCGCGCCGAGCGCCCGATTACCCATGACCTGCTGCTCGATACTGTTAGCGCCCTGGGCGCCAAGCTCGAGCGCATCGAGATCGTTCGCGCCGAGCCGCCGGTGTTCTACGCGACGATCGTTGTGCTGGTCGATGGCGACGAGCGCAAGATCGACGCCCGCCCCAGTGATGCCATTGCCCTTGCCGTGCGCAGCAATGCTCCCATGTTTGTGGAGGATGACATCATGAATCGCTTGGGCACTGTTTCTACCCATGCCGAGGAAGTTGACGACGAGCAGGAGTTCGAGAAGTTCGACGAGTTCGTCCATACGCTCTCCCCCGATGATTTCTAAATGCGGGGCGGCCAGGTTGCGGAGCGTTCGCTGATGGCCGGCGGCATGTCTGCCGAGGCGGCGGCTATCGCGCGTGAAGCCCAGATGCGCTCGGAGGCATCCGAGGCGGCTCGCATTGCCTATGTGACGCAGGCCCGCACGCTTCGTGAACGCCGCGGCTCGTTTATCAAGATGGTTGTCATCTCCGTCCTTGTCGCGGCAATCTGCTCGCGCCTTCGTGGTACAGTTGGTGCGCTTGGGTTTTCGATCTCTACGGGCCTGGTGATCTGGGGTGTGGTCGACGCGGTAATGCTGACTAGTCAGATCAAGGTGCTCGACAAGCGCGCGATGGATATGATGCGCGCCCGCGACGCTGCCGCTAAGATCGCCGCCGAGGCACAGGAACTGTAACGACGCCGGACTCGATGGGAAGGTCTAAAGATGGCACAGGATATGCAGGACGCCGGTAACGTCTCCGCCGAGCTCGACGCCATGGTGTGCGATCTGATCGGCGCCTTCTTGGACGACCTGGCCGCGGGCGAGAACCCGGGCGTGGTCGTGGCAATCGAGGACGCTGCTTCCAACCGATATCTGGCGGCGCTCGACGAGGACGGCGAAGAGGCGTGCCTGGAGGCGGCCACCAACTTTATCTCCGAGCACAAGATGGGCCTTAAGGACGAGGGCCTGGGCCGCATCGCCCGTTACGCCATCGGCTACACCGGTTGTGTCGAGATCGATGGCGGCTACCATGACGCCCTGCTCGTGAGCTTCTTCGAAACCACGCTCGAGAGCGGCTTTTCGGCATACGTACTGTACGAGGGTGTGGGCGCCGGCGATGGTTTTATGTGGAGCGACCCTGAACCTGCAGGTGAGGAAACCCCTCTAATCTAAAATCGCTAAAATAAACGAGTTTTCGGTAAAAGGCTCAATATTCCCGCTGAGCGTTGTGTTGCTGGGCGGGTCGCATACGCGTGCCGGTTGTATATAGATAGAAGATAGGGGAACTACATGCGCGTAGACAATCTGAGGAACATCGCCATCATCGCTCACGTCGACCACGGCAAGACGACGATGGTCGACAAGCTCCTGCGTGCCACGGACGCCTTCCGTGCCAACCAGCAGGTCGAGGACCGCGTCCTGGATTCTAACGACCAGGAGCGCGAGCGCGGCATTACGATTCTCGCCAAGAACATCTCTATCGAGTACAAGGACGTTAAGATCAACGTCATCGACACTCCGGGCCACGCCGACTTTGGCGGCGAGGTCGAGCGCGTGCTGCGTATGGCCGACGGCGCCCTGCTGCTGGTCGACGCCTTTGAGGGCCCCATGCCCCAGACCCGCTTCGTGCTGCGTCACGCTATCGACACCGGCCTCAAGATCATGATCGTCATCAACAAGATTGACCGTCCGGGTGCTAACCCCGAGAAGGCCTACAACGACTGCCTGGACCTTATGGCCGACCTGGGCGCCACCGACGACCAGCTTGAGTTCGCCATGGAGCACGTGGTCTACGCCAGCGCTATGAATGGCTTTGCCCGCCTTGATCCCAACGACGGCAACATGGACATGTATCCGCTGCTCGATATGATCATCGACGACATGCCCGCGCCCGAGGTTGACGAGAACGCCCCGCTGGCCATGCAGTGCGTGACCATCGACCACTCCAACTTCGTTGGTCGTATCGGCATCGGCCGCGTGTACTCCGGCACCATCCACCAGGGCGACCAGATCCTGGTTGTCAAGAACGACGGCTCCAGCGCTACCGCCACCGTCAAGCAGCTCTTTACCTTCGACTACCTGGGCCGCACCGAGTGCCAGGAAGTCGGCGCCGGCGACATCGCCGCTGTCGTGGGCATCGACCGCACCGATATCGGCGATGTCTACACCGATCCCGAGAACCCCGTCGAGCTCGAGCCCATCGAGATCGACCCGCCGACCCTGTCCATCGTCTTCGAGGCTTCGACCTCCCCGCTCGTCGGCCGCGACGGCGACATCGTGGGCGCCCGTCAGCTCAAGGAGCGCCTGTTCAACGAGGCCGAGAACAACGTGACCATGAAGATCGAGGAGCTCGAGGACAAGAGCGGCGTCGAGGTCTCGGGCCGCGGCATCCTGCACCTGTCCGTCCTGATGGAGTCCATGCGCCGCGAGGGCTTTGAGTTCCAGGTCGGCCGTCCCCGCGTCCTGTTTAAGAAGGACGAGAACGGCAACAAGATGGAGCCTGTCGAGCAGGCCGTCGTCGAGTGCCCGGACGAGTACTCGGGCAAGGTCGTTGAGGTCTTCGGTACCTCCGGCGGCATCATGACGAGTATGGACACCTCGGGCATCGTGACGCACCTCGAGTTTAAGATCCCGACCCGCGGCATCATGGGTCTTAAGAACCGCATCATGAATGTCACCCACGGCGAGGGCGTGTTCTACCACACCTTCCTGGAGTATGGTCCCTACGCCGGCGAGATCGGCAACCGTCAGAACGGCGCCATGATCTCCATGACCACCGAGAAGGCCGTTGCCTACGCTCTGGGTACGCTGCAGGAGCGCGGCCAGCTGTTTGTTGAGCCGGGCACCGAGTGCTACGAGGGCATGATCGTGGGCGAGCGCAGCAAGGCTGGCGACATGGTCGTCAACATCGCCCGTACCAAGAACCTGGGCAACCAGCGTTCCTCGACCTCCGATATCTCCGTCCAGCTGGTGCCGCCCCGCACCTTCTCGCTGGAGGAGGCGCTGGAGTACATCGCCGACGACGAGCTGGTCGAGATCACTCCCAAGAACATCCGCCTACGCAAGCGTCTGCTCAACGCCACCGACCGCAAGAAGGCTGCCGTCCGCGCCGGCCAGGTCAACAAATAAGCGCTGGGCTTTATAGCGTCTAACAAGAAAGGGCGTCGACCGCGATGGTCGGCGCCCTTTTTGGTTCAGGGGGCAGGTTCGTTTGCGCCGCCACAAAGGTGCTTGGCATCTTTGTGGCAGTTAGCTGCTAAGCGGTGGGGAGTCCCGGCGTGTTAGTCGGCTGCTGCGACTTGAGGCGGGCGTTGCGCCAGATGATCTGGATGATGTAGCCGAGCATAAAGACAAAGGCCACACCGCTGATGAAGCCGCCTACGAGGGGAAGCCCTGTGAGGGCGCCTGCGGCGATGCCACCCACGGCTGCCATGGCGTAGCGGTTTTGGCTGTGTCCGACCATGCGGGCGATCGCGCACCCCGCAAAGGCGTTCGACACCAATGCGATGCCGATAACGCCGCACATGAGGGCTCCGGCAAGCGATAGACCAGCGATGGAGATAATCAGCAGTAGGACGGCGGGGACGATAGCAATCGTGCCCAGAAGACCGCTCACCCACAGGGGCGTGGGGCGCTGGTGGAGCATGCCGGCGGCGCTGGCGGTCGCGCGCGGAAAGACGAGCTCGAGTAGCAGGGCGACAAAGCAGGTGGAAAGCGCCACGGCGACGGTGCCGCCGATGACATCGTTAACGGTGGAAGTATCCTCGTTTTCGGTGCGGTCGATCTTGAGCGCGCCGACCTCGGCTCCCGCGGCGCGCTCGGGGTCCTCGGAGACGTGCGCGTTCACGGTGCCGGTGATGTGGGCGTTCTTGCCCAGGATGAGCTTGTCGGCCCAAACCTCGACATCGCCATCGACGGTGCCATCGATGGTTACCGTGTCGCCCGCAAGCGCTGCCGACCTGGCGGAGCCGCGCAGGGCAACCGTCTCGCCCATCGCATAGAAACAGTTGGCGGTGCTGTCGGAATTGAGCACGACATGCTGACCGGCTACCGTCACACTGCCATCAACCGTGGTCTTGGCGATGTCGATGGTGCGCGCCGCCAGGCGAATGGCGCCGCCTACGGTGCAGTCGCGAATCGATAGGCTCTCGCCCGCCGCGATAATATCGCGGCCGATGGAGGCATCGTCCAAGTTGAGGGCCTGGCCGGCCCAGTACAGGTCACCATCGACGCCGGACGGATTGGCGTCATTGTCGGTCGCAAGTACATTGCCTGCGGTGTCCGTGCCGGCGAACGACGCCGTGGGAAGCACGGTGATCGCCAGCGCGATGAGCGCGAATAGGATGGTGATGCGGCCCCACGCTTTACGGCGCTGGCTCGACGGGAATTGATTGCAGGGCATAGTGAATCCTTTGTTAGATACTCGGCATATACCTAACAGGGTACCCAACGCGTGGGCGCTCTAAAAGAACCTCTCGGTTGCATTTCGAAGGGTCGTGCCGTGCTGTCTACTTTTTACGGTGCAAAAAGCGCGCGATATCTTCTTCGGTGGGGCTTTTGATGTCAAAGCGCAGCGAGAGCCAGCGCAGACCCATGGTCACGACAACGCATACGACCAGCGCGGCGACATTGCTCATGATGCCGCTCATAACGAGACACACATAGCTTGTCGATCCGGCGATGGCGGCGATGGCATAAAAGTTAGTACGTTGGAAAATGCCCGGAACCACGCCCATAAAGCCGTCGCGCAGCATGCCGCCGCCCACCGCGGTAAAAAAGCCCATCATGATGCACACCGCCGGCGCAAAGCCGTAGACCAGCGCCTTGTCTGCGCCGGTTGCCGCATAGATGCCGACCGAGATGATGTCGAGCAAGGGGATGAGTTTTTCGGGCTTGTCGACGATAGCCGGGAAGATATAGATGATGGCTGCCGTGGCAATGGAAAGCGGGAGCGCCATCGGCTGGTTGAGGATGTAGACGTTGCCTACCTGCAGCGTCATATCGCGCAAAAGACCGCCGCCCAGTCCACAGACCACGGCGAGCGCGACGGCGCCCACCAGGTCGAGTTTGTGCTCGCGTGCGACCAACACGCCCGAGATCGATGCCGCGACGACGGCGAACATCTCGAGCCAAAACGGGATGGCAACCATGGCATCCGAGGCGTGTGCGGTAACGATCATAGCGGCGGCAACGGGCAAGATGGGGTCCTTTGAGTAACGGGTTTAGACAATGCCCGTACATAGTACATGTTCGGCGCCGATTGCGACCCTATTGCTCGGCAAACGGTCGGGACTGGGTACGGTCATAGGTTCCATGTTTGGGGATCCGGGTTGATGCTGAACGCGATGGGGGCGTGGTCGAATAGGAGGGATGTCCAAATTTTGAGCTCCGCTCAAAATTTATCCGGTCGGCTTGCGCCGACCGCGCTGCGCTAAAAACGCGCCACGGGCGCGTTTTCTTTACGCTCCGCGCCCTGGCGGGTTCGAATCCCTCCTCCTCCGCCGTATTTGCTTGTTAGGGACTCAAAACAAAAAAGCTCCCATTCCCGGGAGCTTTCTCAACCAAAATGGCGGAGGAGGAGGGATTCGAACCCTCGTGACCTTATACAGGCCAAACGGTTTTCGAGACCGCCGCATTCAACCACTCTGCCACCCCTCCGCGTGGGGTAAAAACAAAGCAGGCTCGAAGGCCTGCTTTGGAATTAACTGGCGGAGAGTCAGGGATTTGAACCCTGGAGACGCTTTTGACGCCTACACGATTTCCAATCGTGCTCCTTCGGCCACTCGGACAACTCTCCGTTAAATGCGAAAGTCAGTATACACGAGGAATCGCAAAGTGCAAACAGAAAAGTTGGCATTTTTTAAAACGCTTGGCCGCGCTTGGCGTTGCAGTGGGGTTTGAGGTGCCAAAAAACGGCTTCCGACCAGCGTGGTTGATCAACTCAATTGTTCAAAAGGGGTATTCATAAGCGACTTGGCAATGAATTTAAAAATCTTTGGGTGGTGCTGTGGACCACTGGTATGCATTTTGCGACCACAGCCTTGTGCCCGTTGACCTGCGGCTTGGCTCAGCTTGTCCCCACGGCACCGTATCTTGTCCACAGATCTGTCAAGCTTTTGGTCGGCATTTGGTTGGAATGCGCATGAAACGTGGTGCGAGTATGGGCATATGTGGAGGTCATGAGGTTGTAGCTGCAAATTATTGCAGCCTAGGAGGTTGAAAGATATTATTACCAAGTCTTTTCCTGCTTCAGGCGCACCTTCACGACCTGAAGCCACATTTGCCCAGAGGAGGTGACAATATGAAGGCTTATGAACTGCTGTTCTTTGTTGACCCGTCGCTCGACCCCGAGACTCGTCTCGCTGTTATGAAGCGTATCGATACCACGATCGCTGAGGGCGCTGGCAAGGTCGACTCCGTTGACGAGTGGGGCAAGCGCAAGCTCGCCTACGAGATCAACGACCTCACCGATGGTGACTACACCCTCATCAACTTCCACGCAGATCCTACCCAGATCGCCGAGCTTGATCGCGTCCTGCGCATCACCGACGCTGTGGTCCGCCACATGATCGTCCGTCGCGACGACCAGGAGTAAGACTGTCGTTTTGGACTGGGCTTGTGCCCCAAGAGGAAGTAGTGAGTTATGAGCATCAATCGAGTGAACATCACCGGTAACCTCACCCGCGATCCCGAGCTGCGCGCCACCGCCGGCGGAACCCAGGTTCTGTCCTTTGGCGTCGCCGTGAACGATCGTCGCCGCAACGCGCAGACTGGCGAGTGGGAGGACTATCCCAACTTTGTCGACTGCACCATGTTCGGCACCCGCGCCGAGGCCGTGAGCCGTTTCCTGGCAAAGGGAAACAAGGTCGCGATCGAGGGCAAGCTGCGCTACAGCTCTTGGGAGCGCGACGGCCAGCGCCGGAGCAAGCTTGAGGTCATCGTCGATGAGATCGAGTTTATGAGCTCCCGTGGTGGCCAGGGTGGCTACGATCAGGGCGGTTACGCCCCCGCAGCGCCCGCGCCCGCAGCACGTCCTGCCGCACCGGTGGCCACGCCGCCTGCGGTCGACGTCTACGATGAGGACATCCCGTTCTAAGGGTTGTTCACCTATTTTTGAGTGAGAGGCGGCTTCGGTTCGCCGAAGTTGCCAAATGAAAGGTATTTTGACATGGCTAATGATTTTTCTGCACGTCAGCCGCGTCGTAAGTACTGCCAGTTCTGCAAGGAGAACACTGAGTTCATCGACTATAAGGACACTCAGCTTCTCCGTAAGTACATGACCGACCGTGGCAAGATCAAGCCCCGTCGCGTCACTGGCGCTTGCACGCAGCATCAGCATGACATCGCCAACGCCATCAAGCGCGCCCGCGAGATGGCTCTCCTGCCGTACACCGTCCCCGTGGTTTCCTCTCGTGGCAACCGCGACCGCGGCTAAGAAGGGAGACGCATCATGAAGGTTATTCTTCTCGATGAGATCAAGGGCAAGGGCGGCGAGGGTGACGTCGTAGAGGTCGCTCAGGGTTACGCTGAGAACTTCCTGTTCCCCAAGAAGCTCGCTGTTGCCGCCACCAAGGGCAACCTCAAGCAGCTTGACGAGCGTCGCAACAACATCGCCAAGCGCGAGGCCGTCCGTCTGGCTACCGCCAACGAGACCAAGGCTGCCTTCGAGGGCAAGACGGTCACCGTTGACGTCAAGGTCGGCGACGAGGGCATCCTCTTTGGCTCCGTTACCGCCGCTATGATCGCTGACGCCATCAAGGCTCAGCTCGGTATGGACATCGACCGCAAGCGCGTCGAGCTCGGTAAGCCCATCAAGGTTGCCGGTGCCCACACCGTTGCCATCTCGCTGTACCGCGAGATCAAGGCCGAGGTTGTCGTTCTCGTCGGCGTTACCGCCGAGGAGCTCGCTGCCGAGGCTGAGGTCGAGGAGGCCGCTGAGGTCGCCGAGGCCGAGACCGCCGAGGTCGAGACTGAGGCTGCTGCCGAGTAGCATTTGCTGCAACGCAACAATCTTGTTCTAAGAAGGGCGCTCTGGGAAACCAGGGCGCCCTTTTGTTTTTTTGCGCTGAGTGAGTGTCATAGTGAACGTCGCGTCGAAGTCCTGTGTACAGGACCGTTCATCCGTTTGGTTCGGTGATGATTGGCCGCGTGCGGCGCGTTTTGGGACCGTGGCTGATACTATGGATGCTCGCAAGCGATATGAATGAGGATGCTCATGGCATATGACGATAGGGAGACCGGGCTGACGGTTGAGGACCGCGGCTCAAAGTTGGGTCTTCCCCAAAACCAAGATGCAGAGGCCAATGTACTGGCCGCTATGCTGCTATCGCCCGAGGTGGTCGAAGAGGCCCAGGTCGAGCTGCAGCCCGATGACTTCTACCGGCCCATTCATAAGACCATCTATACCGCGATGGTCGATATGTACAACAGCCGCATTCCCATCGACTCCATCTCGCTGATCGATTACCTGCGAAGCATCAACAAGCTCGATGCCGTGGGTGGCGAAGCGTACATTTTGGAGTTGATGGGTCAGACCCTGTCGCTCGTGAACTGGCAGCACCATGCCGCCATCGTCCGTCGCGACTCGATGCTGCGCGAGCTGATCGGCGCCACCAACGAGATTAACGCGCTGGCCTATAACGCCCCCACCGACACCAAAGAGGTCGTGGAGCTGGCCGAGAGCAAGCTGCTCAAGGTTACGGCACGCGAGGTCAAGTCGAGCTACAAGACGCTGACCGAGTTTATGGTCGAGGCCTATAACGAGGCCGAGGAAGTGTGCCAGGCCGGTGGCCAGGCTGCGGGCGTGCCCACGGGCTTCCCGTCGCTCGACCGCATGCTCATGGGTTTTCGCGAGGGTCAGCTCATCATCATCGGCGCCCGTCCTGCCGTGGGTAAGACGTCGTTCGCTCTGAATCTGGCGCTCAACGCTGCCGCTGCCGGTTATACCGTCGGCTTCTTCTCTCTGGAGATGTCGGGCAAGGAAATTGCCCAGCGTCTGATTTGCGCCTACGCCATGATCTCGATCAGTGACTTCCGCATGGGTCGCATTAGCCCCGAGCAGTGGGCCAATATCAACGAGGCCACGCAGACCTTGTCCAAGCTCGATATTCTGATTGACGATACGCCCGGCACCACAGTGACCGAGATTCGCGCCAAGAGCCGCCGCATGCTCCATAACAAGGAGAAGGCAATCATCATCCTGGACTACCTGCAGCTGGTGAGTCCCCCACCGGGACGCCGCTCCGAGAGCCGTACCGTCGAGGTTTCGGAGATGTCGCGTGGTCTTAAGATCATGGCCAAGGAGCTCAAGATCCCGCTCATCGCGCTGTCACAGCTCTCGCGTCAGGTCGAATCCCGTACCGGCAAGCGCCCGCAGCTTTCCGACCTTCGTGAATCGGGCTCCATCGAGCAAGACGCCGATATCGTTATGTTCTTGGACCGCTCCGCCGACGAGGCCGAAGCCTCGCGCGACGATCGACCCGACGAGGGCGTTACGCGTATCGTCGTGGCCAAGAACCGTTCGGGCCCGATCGGCGACGTCGACCTGATGTTCCTGCCGGCATCTACCAAGTTCTATGAGCTTGATGGGGCACATGCCGAGGAGTAGGACAGGCGCCCGTTGCACGGGTATACTGGGAATGTTTTGTGCTTCTGCGTGCCGGCGTGGCGCGCAGACAGTCCATGAATGTAAGGAGTAAACATGCCGTCAACCGTTTTGGTCGGTGCCCAGTGGGGCGATGAGGGCAAGGGTAAGATTTGCGACCTGGTCGCCGGCGACTTCGATGCCGTCGTGCGCTACTCGGGAGGCAACAACGCCGGCCACACCATCGTCGTCAACGGCAAGAAGTACGGCCTGCACCAGGTGCCCTCCGGCATCATGTATTCCGACCACGTGTCGGTGATCGGTAACGGCTGCGTCGTCAACCCCAAGGTTGTCCTTGAGGAGATCGACATGTTCGAGGCCGACGGCATCACCACCAAGAACCTCAAGATTAGCGGCAACGCGCATGTCATCATGCCGTACCACATTGATCTGGATGGCGCCTTTGAGCAGAAGCTCGGCAAGAAGAACATCGGTACCACCAAGCGTGGCATCGGTCCGTGCTATCAGGACAAGATGGCCCGCATTGGCCTGCGCATGCAGGACATGCTGGATGAGGCGCTGTTCCGCGACAAGCTGGAGACCGCTCTCGCTCGCGTGAACCCCGAGCTCGAGCTCATCTACAACCTGCCCACCTACACCGTGGACCAGATTTGCGACGAGTACCTGCCGATGGCCGAGCGCCTGCGCCCCTACATCACCGAGACGAGCCTGCTGCTCAACAACATGATCGACGAGGGCAAGGACCTGCTGTTTGAGGGCGCCCAGGCGACGCTGCTCGACATCGACCACGGCACCTATCCGTACGTGACGTCTTCCAACTGCACCGCCGGCGGCGCCATTACCGGCTCCGGCGTGGGCATGAAGAACGTCGACCGCGTGCTGGGCGTCATGAAGGCCTATATCACCCGCGTCGGTTCGGGCCCCATGCCCACCGAGCTTTCCTATGAGTCCGAGGCCGGTCACACGCTGACCGAGGAGGGCTACGAGTACGGCGTGACCACCGGTCGCCGTCGTCGTTGCGGCTGGTTTGACGGCCCTATCGCCAACTATGCCTCGCGCGTCAACGGCCTCACCGACATCGCCCTGACCAAGCTCGACGTGCTTTCGGCCTTCGACACCATCAAGGTGTGCGTGGCCTACGACGTCGATGGCGAGCGTTACACGAGCGTGCCCGAACACCAGGTGCGCTTTGAGCATGCCAAGCCCATCTACGAGGAGCTCCCTGGCTGGAAGTGCGATATCACCGGTTGCCGCAGCTTTGACGAGCTGCCGCAGGAGGCTCAGGACTACGTGGCGTTTATTGAGGATCTGGCACACACCCGCGTGACGTTCATTGGCGTTGGCGCTGGTCGCGAGCAGATCATCAACCGATTCTGGAAGTAATCGGGACTATTTGGTTATTGCGATATACCCCTTTGCAGCCCGGACGGGCGGCCGAGGGGTATATTTGCTTGCAAAGGGCTCGCGCGGAGCGGGCCATTCATCCATAGAGGAGGCACCCTTGAAGGCGGACACTCAAACCATCGACATCCTGTTGTTGGGCAGCGGCGGCCGTGAGCATGCTTTGGCAGCTAAGCTCGCAGCATCACCGCGCGCCGGCAAGCTCTACATTGCGCCGGGTAACGGCGGCACCGCGAGCTGCGGCGAGAACGTTGTTCTCGACGACTGCGATCCTGCGGCCGTGGCGGCGTTTGCGCAGAGCCACGGATGCGGACTCGTGGTAATTGGCCCCGAGGCTCCGCTCGTGGCGGGCGTGGCCGACGCCGTGCGCGCGGCGGGTATTCCCTGCTTTGGCCCGGGTGCCGAGGGCGCCCAGATGGAGGGCTCCAAGCTGTTCTCCAAGCAGCTCATGGAGCGTGCGGGCATTCCGACGGCAGCCTATGGTTCGTTTACCGACGAGGCTTCGGCTCTCGCCTACGTGCGCGAGCAGGGCGCCCCGCTGGTCGTCAAGGCCGACGGCCTTGCCGCGGGCAAGGGCGTTATCGTGGCGACCGAACTTGAGCAGGCCGAGGAAGCCGTGCGCGAGTGCTTTGGCGGCACCTTTGGCGATGCCGGCAACACCGTGGTTATCGAGGAGATGCTCGTTGGTCCCGAGTGCTCGCTGCTGGCCTTTACCGACGGCAAGACCGTGCGCCCCATGGCCACCTCGCAGGACCACAAGCGCGCGCTCGAGGGCGACAAGGGCCCCAACACCGGCGGCATGGGCGTCTACAGCCCGGTGCCCATCGTGACTGACGAGGAGCACGCCACCATGGTGAAGGTCATGGAGCAGACCGTGGCCGAGCTCGCTGCCGAGGGTATCGACTACCGCGGCTGCCTGTACGGCGGCTTTATGCTCACGCCTGCCGGCCCCAAGGTACTGGAGTTCAATGCCCGCTTTGGCGACCCCGAGACGCAGGTCGTGCTGCCGCGCCTTAAGAACGACCTGGTCGAGGTCATGCTCGCCTGCGCCAACTGCGAGCTCGATCAGATTGAACTCGACTGGCGCGACGAGTGGGCCGTGGCCGTTGTCCTGACGAGCGCGGGCTATCCCGGCAGCTACGAGAAGGGCAAGGTCATCACCGGTATCGCCGATGCCGAGGCCATGGAGAACGTGACCGTGTACCACGCGGGCACTGCCGTGGTGGACGGCCAGCTCGTGACCAATGGTGGCCGCGTGCTTGCCGTGACCGCTCTGGGCGACACGTTCGAGAACGCTCGCAACCTTGCCTACGAGGCCTGCGAGAAGATTGTTTTTGAGGGCAAGACCCTGCGCCACGACATCGGCCTGCGCGCGCTGCGCGGCCGCGACGCCTGGGATGCCTAAAATCCGAGAGGAATGAGACGGATGGACGAGAAGAACGAAGAGCTCGTGGACGCGCAGATCGTCGAAGAGGACAGCCGCATGTATGGGCACGCCGAGGGCGAGCCTGGTGGCGAGGTCGCTGACGAGCCGGCGCTGGTGCTGGGCGACGACGACCCGCACGATACCGAGCTGCACGAGAAGATTCTTTCGGAGGAGTGCGCCTGGAAGGGCAAGATCCTCGACGTCCACCGTCTTGAGGTTGAGCTGCCCAACGGTCACCGCAGCGCCCGCGATATCGTTCGCCATCCGGGTGCGGCGGCCGTTGTAGCACTGACCGAGAGCGGCAAGATCATACTGGTGCGTCAGTACCGCACCGCCATCGACCGCGTGACGGTCGAGATTCCCGCCGGCAAGCTCGATCCAGGCGAGGACCCGCTCGATTGCGCCAAGCGCGAACTGCATGAGGAGACGGGCTTTAGGGCTGGTCGTATTCGCTTTTTGACGTCGATTGTCACGTCCTGCGGTTTTTGCGATGAGATCATTCATATCTACCTGGCCACCAAGCTCGAGTTCGACGCGCCCAACCCCGATGATGACGAGTTTGTCAACGTGGACCTGGTGCCGCTGCACGAGCTGATCGACGCCGTGCTCGACGGCAAGATCGAAGACGCCAAGACCGTCGTAGGCGCCTTGGCCTGCGATAGCATCGCGCACCGACTAGGCGGAGCGGAGCTTTAACGAGCGGGGATGATCCCGCAGGTTTGTGTAAGTCAGCGAAAGTGCTCCATTTGAGACAAGGTGGCCTAAAAGAGGAGGGAAGCGTATGGATATACGCGACCGACGATTGAAGGCCAGATTGTCCAAATGGAGCACTTGCAGCGTCGAGACGAAACGCGGTTTGGTAAAACCGCGTAAGGTGATTATGTTTAAGAGGTTTCTTTCGTATTACAAGCCCCAGATGGGGCTTTTTGTTGCTGATACTGTTTGCGCTCTGGTGCTTGCCGCCATTGACCTTGCGTTTCCCATCATTCTGCGCAATCTGACCGGTGGGCTGTTTACTCAGGGTCAGGCTGCTATTATGCAGGCGCTCGGTATGATCGCGGTGGGCTTGGTGCTGATGTATGCCATCCGCTGCGCCTGCCGCTACTTTGTGAGCTATTGGGGTCACGTGATGGGCGCGCGCATGGAGTCCAAGATGCGCGAGGACCTGTTCGACCAGTATGAGCGCTTTAGCTTTGCGTACTTCGACCGCAACAGCTCGGGCGACATGATGAGCCGCGTGGTCAACGACCTGTTCGATATCTGCGAGGCGGCGCACCACGTGCCCGAGTGGATCATCATCTGCGGCATCGAGATTATCGGCTCGTTTGTGATTCTCTTTACCATCGCCCCGGTGCTGGCGCTCGCCATGGCCGTGGTGACGGCGGCGTTTGCGGTCATCATGTTTTGGCAGAACATGCGCATGCGCGAGGTCTTTAGCGACAACCGCAAAAAAATCAGCGGCATCAATGCGCAGCTGCAGGATTCGCTGGCGGGCATGCGCGTGGTCAAGAGCTTTGCCAATGAGGAGACCGAACGCTTCAAGTTCCGCGCCTCCAACAATCGCTATCTTTCGTCCAAGGAGAACATGTATCACGCCATGGGCGTCTATACCGCGACGTATGGCCTGCTCTCGGGTGTGCTCTATGTGATCGTGGTGCTGCTGGGCGGCTGGCTGGTCGCCCAGGGACAGCTGCAGGCGGTCGATATGGCGACCTTTGCACTCTATATTTCGCTGTTCTGCACGCCGCTCGAGACACTCGTCAATTCGGCCGAAACGTATCAGAAGGCTATTGCCGGCTTTAAGCGTATGGACGAGGTGCTCTCGACCGCGCCGGATATCCAGGACAAGCCGGGCGCCACGGATCTGCAGGTGACTGCCGGAGCCGTGGAGTATCACGACGTGTGCTTTAACTACGAGGATGTTGAGCTGGGCGAGGGCGATGCCGACGAGCGTCCCGTTATCGACCATATGGACCTGTCCATCAAGCCCGGGCAGACCATCGCTTTGGTTGGCCCTTCGGGCGGTGGCAAGTCCACGACCTGTTCGCTGCTGCCGCGCTTTTATGACGTGGCTGCCGGATCCATTAGCATCGACGGCCAAGACGTGCGCGATGTGACGCAGCAGAGCCTGCGCCGTGCCATCGGCCTGGTGCAGCAGGATGTCTATCTGTTTGACGGTACGATTGGCGAGAACATCGCCTACGGCAAGCCGGGCGCTACAGCGGAAGAGATCGCCGAGGCCGCCCGTCGCGCCAACATCGATGCCTTTATCGAGTCGCTTCCACAGGGCTATGACACGGTCGTGGGCGAGCGCGGCGGCCGTCTTTCGGGCGGACAGAAGCAGCGCGTTGCCATCGCGCGCGTGTTTCTCAAGAACCCCAAGATCCTGATTTTGGACGAGGCGACGAGTGCTTTGGATAACGAGAGCGAGGAGGCAGTCCAGGAGTCGCTCGAAGAGCTGGCACGCGGCCGCACCACGATTATCATCGCCCACCGCCTCTCGACTATTAAACATGCCGATGAGATTGCGACCGTTGAGCATGGTCGCGTTGTGGAGCGTGGCACGCACGAGGAGCTTCTCGCCCGTGGCGGCACCTATGCCCGTTACTATCGAATGCAGTTCGAAGGTGCGCGTGCGCACGAGCTCGACTGATTGATATGACAGGAAGTTTATGGCTGACAAGAACCCTTTGACTCCGGAAGAAGTGACGGAGTTATTCTCCGAAATCGATGCATCCGGTGTCTTGGATCCCACGCTTGCCAAAAAGCGAACCGAGCGCATGCGTGAGAAGGAGGCTGCGGCCAAGCGCGGTGACAAAGCGGCGCTAGCGCAGCTGCGCAGCGAGGACCGCGCGAGCCAGGCAAAACATATCGACCCGCTGTCCGAGGACGATCCTTCGGGTTCGCAGGTGAGTCATACCATTACGAAGACCGCGATGGCCGTGGTCATCGGTATTTTGGTGTTGATCGTGGGCATGCAGGTCGGCTACGGCGTGATGCGTCGTCTGAACACCGCCAACCTGTCCGAGAGCGTTTCGGTCGATACCGTTTCGACGGCGCTGAAGGGCGGCCTTGAGTGGGGCAACGGCTTTACGCAGTTCCCACTCGACTTTACCGTCGATGAAGCCGATGAACGTACGGGCACGGTCGAGGTGACGGTGTTGGACACATCGTCTACCAACGAGCTCGAGCTGCTGTCCAATGGTCAGATCCAGGCCGCGGCGCTTGCGACCAACGCGCTGCTCAACGATAAGATCGACCGCGTGGTGTATAACGTTCACGCCTATATCGACGAGGATAGCAACATTCAGCACGATTCCTTCTTTGGCATGTTTCCCGCCCACGGCCACCAGAGCGCCATCCTGACGTTCGTGTGGACCAAGAGCTCATCCAACGCCACGAATATCGACTGGAAGATGCGCATCGTGAGTATGGATGACACCATCGCCGAGCGCATTCAAAAACAGGTGAACTCGGTGTCGTCGTTGATTGAGGACCCGGTGGTGAGCCAGACCAAGATTGACGAGGAAAAGACCGAACGTGACCTGGAGCATCGTCTGCATGGCCGCGAGATTTTCCGCGGCGGCAAGCCCGATCGCTCACCGTCCGATCTGCTGGAACAGGACAAGAAAAAGTAAGACGCCATCATCCCGCGTGAGCCACAAGCCCCGCGGGATGATTTTTCTGGGACGGGGATTAAAAAACATTATGCATAGAAAGTCATAATTATCATTTCGTAAACATTTCGATGAAATTAACGCCATGAGGCATGCTTGCGGTTACAATACCGCGAGGCCTAACTACACACCTTTAAGCCGGTCCTGTGAGACCGGGAAGGAGAATTATGGCGAACAACCATACCGCGGGCGCTGCCGCCCGCACCTTCGCGCCCAGCGAGCTTTGCCAGCGTATGCTGGCCAAAACCAGCAAGGGCACCTGCGGTCCCTGCATCCTGTATCTTGAGGATGGGACCATTTTTTATGGACGTGCATGCGGCGCCGAGGGCACCGCGACCGGCGAAGTCTGCTTCAACACCTCGCTCGAGGGCTACTTTGAGGTCATGACCGACCCGAGTTATGCCGGCCAAATCGTAACCATGACCTATCCGCAGATCGGCAACTACGGTATCGACGAGACCGACGTCCAGTCGGCCTTCCCCGGCGACGACGTGCGCCCTGCGAGCGCTCCGGCTATGCGCGGCATGATCGTTCGCGACATGTGCGCCACGCCTTCTAACTGGCGCTCGGCCGTCAGCGTGCCGGAGTACCTGCGCGCTCACGGTATCGTCGCTATCGAGGGTGTCGACACCCGCGCTCTGGTGCGCCATCTGCGCGACAATGGTTCCAAGATGGGCATTATCTCGACCGAGATCTTCGACGTCGACGAGCTTGCCGAACGTCTGGCCGCAGCGCCTACACTGGTGGGCGAGAATTTGGTCAAGACCGTGAGCTGCCCCGCGCCTCACGAGTTTGTGGCCGCCGACCTGCCTGCCACGCATGACTTTGCACTTGCTGCTGCCGCTCCTGCCCGTCACAAAGTGGTCGCCTACGACTGCGGTGTGAAGCGCGGCATTCTGGAAGGGCTGGTCCGCGCCGGCTGCGACCTTACCGTCGTGCCGTGGAATACGCCCGCGAGCGAGGTGCTCGACATGAATCCCGACGGCGTCTTTTTGTCCAATGGCCCCGGCGACCCCGACGCCGTGGTGGAGACCTACGAGCAGGTGCAGCAGCTGATCGGCAAGGTGCCGGTCTTTGGTATTTGTCTTGGTCACCAGATGATCAGCCTGGCCTGCGGCGCCCAGATGGAAAAGCTTAAGTTCGGTCACCGCGGTGGCAACCAGCCGGTCATGAACCTGGTAAGCCGTCGCGTGGAGATCACCGCACAAAACCATGGCTTTGGCCTGCTGTTCCCCAGCTTGGGCAAGCTTGTCCCCGAGCTTTCCGGCGGCGAGACCGAGCATGCGGCCGATGGAGATCTGCGCGTCTGGGTGCGCCGCGGAATCGCGCCGGTCGTGATGAACGAGCGCTTTGGCCGCATTCGCCTGACGCACGTGAACCTCAACGACGGCACCGCCGAGGGCATCCAGCTGCTCGACGCCCCGTGCTTCTCGGTCCAGTACCACCCCGAGGCCTCGCCTGGCCCCACCGATGCTCACTATCTCTTTACCGCCTTTACGCGACTCATGGACGGCGAGGAGAACTACCTGGACATCGACACCGCGAAGGACCGCCTGGCTGGCTGGATTTTTGCCGAGACTGCCGCGACCGAGACCGAGGAGAACTAACATGCCGAAACGTACTGACATCAAGCGTATCCTCGTCATTGGTTCGGGCCCCATCGTCATTGGCCAGGCCTGCGAGTTCGACTACTCTGGCGCACAGGCCTGCAAGGTGCTCAAGGAGGATGGCTTTGAGGTCATCCTGGTCAACTCCAACCCGGCGACCATCATGACCGACCCGGGTCTTGCCGACCGCACCTATGTCGAGCCCATCACCGCCGAATTTATCGAGCGCGTAATCAAGAAAGAGCGCCCGGACGCGCTGCTGCCCACACTGGGCGGCCAGACCGGTCTGAACGCCGCCGTCGAGCTGGCGAAAGACGGTACGCTCGACAAGTACGGCGTCGAGATGATCGGCTGCGACCTGGCCGCCATCGAGCGCGGCGAGGACCGCAAGCTCTTTAACGAGGCTATGGCCGAGATCGGCCTGGAGGTCGCGCGCTCGGGCTATGCCTACAGCGTGGCCGACGCCGAGGCCATCGCCGAGCGCGTGGGCTATCCCTGCGTACTGCGTCCGAGCTTTACTCTTGGCGGCGCCGGCGGCGGCATCGCTCATACCCACGAGGAGCTCGTCTCCATCGTGAGCCAGGGCCTCGAGCTCTCGCCTGCCCACGAGGTGCTGGTCGAGGAGTCCATCGAGGGCTGGAAAGAGTATGAGATGGAGGTCATGCGTGACCACGCCGGCAACGGCATCATCGTGTGCTCCATCGAGAACCTCGACCCCATGGGCGTGCATACCGGCGACTCCATCACCGTGGCGCCGGCGCAGACCCTTTCCGACCTTGAGTATCAGCGCATGCGTGTCGCCTCGCTCGCCATTCTGGAGAAGATCGGCGTCGAGACCGGCGGCTCCAACGTGCAGTTTGCCGTGAACCCCAACACCGGCCGCCTGATCGTCATCGAGATGAACCCGCGCGTGAGCCGCTCGTCCGCCCTCGCTTCCAAGGCCACGGGTTTCCCCATCGCCAAGGCCGCCGCACGCCTGGCTGTGGGCTACACGCTCGACGAGATCGTCAACGACATCACCAAGGCTACGCCCGCCTGCTTTGAGCCCACAATCGACTACTGTGTGGTCAAGGTGCCGCGCTTTGCCTTCGAGAAGTTCAAGGGTACCGACCCCACGCTCACCACGCGCATGAAGGCAGTGGGCGAGATCATGGCGATTGGCCGCACCTTCGAGGAGGCCTTCGGCAAGGCCATGCGTTCGCTGGAGGACGGTCACCAGGGTATCTGCGCCGGTGGCAAGGAGGGTGCCGACAAGCTGAGCGACGATGAGCTTGCTCAGGCCGTGGCAACCCCGACCGAGCACCGCATCTTCTTTGTGGTCGAGGCCCTGCGCCGCAGCTGGGACATCGCCCGCATCCATGCCATCTGCGGTATCGATCCGTGGTACCTCAACCGCATCAACGATATGGTGCAGGTCCAGGAGAGCATCCGCGGCCTGCGTGTGGAGGATATCGACGCCGACGCGATGCGCCTGCTCAAGCAGTACGGCACAAGCGACGCCGAGATCGCCGCGCTGACCGGCTCGGACGAGCGCTTTGTGCGCGCCTATCGCAAGGGTCTGGGAGTGGTTCCCAGCATGAAGACGGTCGATACCTGCGCTGCGGAGTTCTCGAGCGCCACGGAGTACCACTACAAGACGTACGAGAACATCTACCGCACGAGCCCGGATGCCAAGAAGTGCGTGGCTCCCGACGAGACCACGCCGGCGGACAAGCCCAAGGCGATGATCCTGGGCGCCGGTCCCAACCGCATTGGCCAGGGTATCGAGTTCGATTACTGCTGCGTGCACGCGAGCTACGCGCTGGCGGCCCGCGGCTTTGAGACCATCATGGTCAACTGCAACCCCGAGACCGTTTCGACCGACTACGACACGTCCGACCGCCTGTACTTTGAGCCGCTCACCTACGAGGACGTCATGGATGTCATCGATGTTGAGCGACCCGACGGCGTCGTGGTGACGCTCGGCGGCCAGACTCCGCTTAAGCTGGCGCGCATGCTCGAGGAAAGCGGCGTGAACATCATGGGCACCAAGCCCGATGCCATCGACTTTGCCGAGGACCGCGAGCGCTTCGCCGCTCTGCTCGACAAGCTGGGCATTATGTATCCGCCGGCGGGCCAGGCAACCTCGTTTGAGGAGGCCGAGGCCGTGGCCGCGCATATTGGCTATCCGCTGCTGGTGCGTCCGAGCTACGTGCTGGGCGGCCGCGGCATGATGATCGCCTACGATGCCGAGCATCTGCGCGATTACATGGCCGAGGCTGCGCGCGTTAGCCCCGACTACCCGGTGTATCTGGACCGCTTCTTGGAGGGCGCGATCGAGTCCGATGTCGACGCCCTGTGCGATGGCGAAGAGGTCTACATCGGCGGCATTCTGGAGCATATCGAGGAGGCCGGTATTCACTCCGGCGACTCTGCGACCTGCATTCCGCCGTTCAGCTTTAGCGAGAGCCTGCAGGCAAAGCTTCGCGAGACTACGCGCCGCATCGCGATGGCGCTGGGCGTACGCGGCCTGGTCAACGTGCAGTACGCCATTAAGGGCGAGACCGTCTATGTGATCGAGGCCAACCCGCGTGCCAGCCGTACCGTGCCGTTTATCTCCAAGGCTACCGGAGTGCCGCTGGCCAAGTGCGCGGCGCGTATCATGGCAGGCGATTCCATCGCCAGCCTGGGCCTGCCGAGCGACGAGCGTCAGCTCGATTGGTTCTGCATGAAGGAAGCCGTTATGCCCTGGGGTCGTTTCCCCGGTGCCGACGTTATCCTGGGGCCCGAGATGAAGTCGACGGGCGAGGTCATGGGTATCGCCAAGAGCTATCCCGAGGCATACGCCAAGACGCAGCTGGCGATTGACTACAAGCTGCCCGACCCGAGCGCCGGCAAGGTGTTCATCAGCGTGTGCGACCGTGACAAGCGCCACATCCTTTCGGTCGCGCGTATCCTGCGCTACCTGGGCTTTGATATCTGCTCCACCGAGGGCACGGCGCGCGTGCTGCGCGGCGGCAACGTGACCTGCGAGGTCGTGGAGAAGATTAGCGGCCCGCACGACGGCGAGCGTCCCAACATCGGTGACCTGATCGCCGATGGCAAGATCGCGGTGATCGTCAATACGCCGTACGGTCCGGGCTCGCGTGGCGATGGCTACCTGCTACGTACCGAGGCCGTGCGTCGCGGCGTGACCTGCGTGACCGCGATGTCCGCGGCCAACACGTATGTGAGTGCCATCGAGGCCGTGCGCGAGGACCAGCAGGGTCACGGCAGTGCCAACGACATGGGCATGGACGTCATCGCCCTGCAGGACCTGCCGCAGCACACGGTGTAGTTGACCTGGCCGGCCGGGGCGACAGCCGGACACTTTCTCTCGGAAACTGGGCTTCGCGAAGTTTTCCGAGAGAAAGGACCGCCTCCCGCCCCGGCCTGCGGTGATTCAATAGCACCGTGTGCTGCCGAAGGGGCTTTGCGCGATGACTAGGGCTGAATAGAAAATGAGTGCGGGCGCCGTCGTTCATTCGAACGACGGCGCCCACGTTATATAGGAGGGACTTTCAGCCTCGTCAACCTCCCATTCCAAACCAAATCAGCCAACGTACGTCATGGCAATATCCGGTAGGTCGCAGGGTGTCCCGCGGCGGGCTGGGTTATTTAGCTGAGCGACTTTGCGAAGCAAGGGGAGCGAAGATAAAAACCCAGCCCGCCCCCGACGCACTGTGTCTAGACGGATTGCACCTCCCCCTGTTTCTAGAGATAAATACCATTTAGCGGTGATATTCAACCGTTCAAGATATTGTGTAATGGCATATTACGTCATATGACGTAATATGCCATAAGCAGTCAAGGATGATTGTCTGCGTTCAAGTCGAGAAAGGGGCAAAATGATTAAACTGTGCCGCGTCGATAGCCGGTTAGTGCATGGGCAGACCGTGTTCTCTTGGTATCCAGCGCTTAAAGCAAACGCTATTCTTGTGGTTTCAGATGAGTACGCCGCAAGCAAAGAGCGAATTCAAGCGCTGCGAATTGCAAAACCCGCTGATGCCAAATTGGTTGTCAAAAGTGTAGAAGATTCCATCGTGGCCCTTAACGGAAGCGCGGTGGATAAATACGAGCTAATTGTTGTTACGGGAAATGTACATGACGCCTGTGAAGTTGCGCGTGCGTGTCCAAAAATAACGTCTGTGAATTTAGGCGGCGCTCGACCGTTGGGGGATAGCGTAAAGGAGCTTGGCCCTGCTGTGCGCCTTTCCCAATCCGATATTAATGAAATTAAGAAAGCCATGGCTGATGGAATCGAGTTCGAGGTAAGGCAGGTTGCTAGTGAGAAAAAACGCATCGTAACAAGTTTTGATTTGTAGGAAGAGAGAGAAATATGCTGCTTCAGGCTTTTCTGGTTGGTCTTGCTGCTGCTATAGGTCAATCGGATTATTTGCTCGGTACCGCGATGGTCGAGCGTCCGATTGTCCTCGGAGCGATTGTCGGTATTTTTTTGGGTGATATTCCGACTGGCGTTATTGTTGGTTTCCAGCTCGAACTCGCGTTTATGGGGGTCTGGCAGGTTGGTGCTGCCGTGCCGCCCAACGTAATTGTTGGTTCAGTTTTGGGAACAGCCTTTGCGATTACTATGGGTGCGGGTCCCGAGACCGCTCTGACTATTGCTATGCCCACTGCGGTGCTTGCCGGCATGTTTGACAGCCTTATGTATAGCGTTGTTACGCCTCCTATGGCTGTCTGGGCTGATCGTGGTGCCGAAAAGGACGACCCCAAAACGATTGCAGCCGCTATGTGGACCAATGGAATTCTCTACATCATTGCGCTTGGCTTGATTTGCGGCGTGGCTTTTTACGTTGGAAATGATGCTGTTCAGGCGCTGATTGACGCCATCCCTGATTGGCTTACGAATGGGCTTACGATCGCAACGGGTATTCTGCCCGCGCTTGGATTTGCGCAGCTTATGTCAATCCTGTCCACCAAGGAGCTGAGCTTCCTATTCTTTGGAGGCTTCTTGCTGAGTGCCTATCTAAATATTCCGACGATCGGTATCGTGGCGTTTTCGCTGATCCTGATTGGGATCCTCAATATGGCTCACATTTTTATGCCTGCCAGTGCGGCGGTCGCTAAGGAGGTTGACGATGACAACGAATTCTAATGATGTTCTTGAGCTCTCGCCGGAGTCAAATAAATCGACCGATAAGAGAATAACCAAGAAAGACTTAAAGGCGTTATTTTGGCGTAGCTTTCCACTCAACATCATGTGGAGCTTTGACCGACAAATGAACGTTGGTTTCTGCTACGACATGATTCCGGTAATCAAGCGGTTATACGATAAGCCCGAAGATCGGATCGAGGCATATAAGCGTCATCTTGAGTTCTACAATATTCAAGTTACGTTTAATCCTCTGGTCGCCGGCATTGTGGCCTCCATGGAGGAGGAGAACGCCAACAATCAGGACTTTGACGCCGCCTCAATTAACGCCATGAAAGCATCGCTTATGGCTCCGCTTTCCGGTATTGGAGATTCGCTGATCGCCAGTACGCTTCGCATGATTGCGACGGGCGTTGTGACGGGACTTTGCCTTTCGGGCAGTCTGCTCGGCCCAATCCTGTTCCTGCTTCTTTATAATGTCCCAACGATCCTGATCCGCTGGTTTGGGCTTCAGTATGGTTATTCGCTTGGCAGTGGCATGATTTCAAAGCTGAACGATTCTGATGTAATGCGCAAAGTTACGTCCGGCCTGGCGATTGTGGGACTAATGGTAGTTGGTGGAATGGTAGCGACCACCGTTGCAGTTACCACTCCGCTCGCTCTTAACTTCGGCGACACCGCGTTTAAGTTGCAGGAAACGCTCGACGGGATATTCCCGGCTCTTTTGCCGCTCTGCGCGTTCGGAATCATGTGTCTTTGCAATAAGAAACAGGTCAAAATAATTTGGCAGATTGTGGGCATTCTCGCTGCTGGTATTGTGCTCGGCGTCCTGGGGATTTTGGGCTAGAGAAGGCGTCCATCTTTTGAGATGCTGAACTCGAAGGACGATGCGTCTGCTCGCCAAACGGTTTTTGAATAGTGGAGCGGCATCTCATCGCAGGCATATGTGACGTGCTCGACAACGCTCACGGGGGCTCCAACGATATAACCGAGAAGGCTTGCTTCTTGGAGCCCCGCTATTCCTGCGGTGATTTTGAGCTTCTCAATACCGGTTGCGATGCTGTAATGGTTGGCGATCAGGTCGAAAAGACTGGCATTGTCTGTGAGAAGCTCCAGCAGTCCGGGTAGAGTGCTCTGCGTTGCATAAACGGTGTCGATGGCGCAGGGGGCATTTTCGATATAAACCAAGCGCGCAACTCGTTGCACTACGGTTCCGTTGTCAATTTTGAGCTCCCGTGCAATGTGGGCATCAGCCTTGATTAAGCCTGTTTCCAAGATGGACTTGGTTGTTTTATCGCCGTATTGGGGGTCGGCGCTCAAATTGAAAATGGTGCTTGTTCCTCGTTTCAGGGTGAGCTTCGATGGGTTTACGAATGTTCCCTTGCCTCGCAGGCGGTAGAGCAAGCTTTGGTCAATGAGATTCTGTACGGCGCGTCTTACGGTGATCCTGCTTACTTTGTATTGCTTGCAAAGCTCGGTTTCGGTGGGAATCTGACTGCCGCCGGGGAGTTCGCCAGAAACTATTTTCTTGAGGATGTCGTTTTCAACGGTCTGATAGAGAAGTTCTGGCTGAGTGAACTCGTCTTTTGCTGCAGGCATGGTGGACCCCTTGGTTTTCAGTTTCTTTAGTACATAGATATACGACAACTGAGGACATCATAAGCCGTTATCTCAAAAGTTATGGAAATATCGATTTGGCGTTATTGCCGAGAGGGGATTTAAGATGGGTAGACAATACGACGAGGCGTTGATTGGTGCCATTTCCAGTCGCTCGTTTATAACCGAGAAGAGAGGGCTCGAGGTTCAAATTCGTCCGGTTCCTGATGATGAAAGAGAGCATGTGCTTGACCCACGAATTCTCGAGGTATCCCGCAAGAAGATGCGGAATGTTAGCATGTCTCCGAGCTGGACGAGCCTTATTGGAATGCGTCATCGCCCGGATAAGCCGACATACCGCCTACTCGATGGTGAGGTTCAGCGCGATGAGATCCTCATGGAGGCGGCCGATCGCTATATAGATTTATTCGTCTGGACGCCACCAAATCATAAGGAGGCAAGTCCGGCGCTTGTTTACCTGCACGGCGGCGCGTTTATGGCGGGGAATGTTCTGCAATTTGAACATCAGCTCGAGTTCATCGCCGAAAAGTCTGGTGCAGTGGTGGTTTATCCGGAATACCGCTTGGCGCCGGAGACGGCATTTCCGGGGCAGATCGAGGATTGCGTTCTTGCTCTTGATTATGTGCGCGAGCATGCCGCGGATCTCGGAATCGATCCTCATAAAATAATGGTCGCCGGCGACTCCGCGGGAGGAAGCCTTACTAATGCGTGTGTTCAGCTCAGGGGTGCTGGAGCTGTAGCCCATGCCTTCGAAATCTATCCTGAAGTCGACCTTGCGGGCGAACAGGGCGAGGGATATGAGGATTTTCCTGCGATAGCCGATCAGGAGGACGTTGCGCGTTTTCGCATCGACCATCTTCGCGATTCGGACGGTCCGATGGTCGAACTTTGCGCACACGGAAAAATGTCTCCTCATGACCCGTTGATTTCTGCGCTAATGCTTGAGGACTGCACTGATTTCTCCCCGGTGACTATCGTGACATCCGAATACGATCCGCTTCGTATCCCCGATGAAAAATGGGCTACAAAATTACGGTCTTCAGGAATCGATGTTGAGGTCATCGAATATGCCGGGTGTGACCATGGTTTTTTCGATCATTTTGGCGTGTACCCGCAATCGGAAGACGTGTGTTTGTTGATGGCCGAGAAGCTTAAAGAAATGGCTGCACAATAACGTCTCTCGGCGATAAGGGACTGAAGTCGCCTGTGTTTCTGCGTTTGTGGTTCTCGGTCTGATTATAAAAATGAGGCTTGCTCCTTGCCCGAGTGGGTGGGGAGCAGTTTGTTTTTTGTAGCGATGCGAGGCGAATGCCGCGTGCTTTAGATTGCCATTTTGCTTCGCTGTATACCACTTGACGTAATAAAAGAGGCAAGGGCGGTGCGAGGGCCAACAGTCATTCTAAGCTCGGATTCGTATCCTAAAAGGTTGTTTCTGTTGCGCGGCACAATATAGCAAAAAAGAATGATAAAATGAATTCGAAAAAGAATTCATTTTTAGGAGGTATGTATGCCTGCCTTGCAGATGCTCGACAACCTTGTTCCAATTAGCGATTTCAGCCACGGTAAGGGCTCGGCTGCCTTTTCGAAGGTTGGGGACGACAATCCTGTTGTGGTCCTCAAACACAACAAGCCAGCATTTGTGATTGTGACACCCGATGAATACAGGGAAGCGAAGCAAGCGGAGGAGGACCTCGCCTTGTTAACGTTGGCGCTTAAGAGAGTGGCTGCGACAGGTGACGATGCGCTTGTTTCCCTGTCTGATGTTATGGAAGAGCTGGGTGTGAGCCAGGACGAACTCGATCAGATGGATGAGGTCGAGTTTGAATGAGTGGGTACGAAGTCGCTTTCTACCCAGATGCTCTCAAGGATATTAAGCGTCTGGACGGCTCCCAACGAAAGATTGTCCTTAAGGCTATAGAAAAAATCAGAACGAACCCATTGCCGCAGAACGAGGGTGGATTTGGCAAGCCTCTTGGAAACAAGGCGGGTACGGATTTGACTGGCTTTATGAAAATCAAGCTCAGGGGAAGTGGCATTCGAATCGTGTACCGTCTCATCAGAATTAAAGAAAAAATGGCCATCGTAGTGGTAGGCGCTCGCGAAGACATGGAAGTCTACCGAACTGCTCAGAGACGAACACTCGATTTCGAGAAATGGGCGGAAGAGAATATCTAGCTTTAACGATGAACGACGAGTGAGCGTTGGTAGGGCCCTGACGAATTAGATTCGTCAGGGTTTTTTCTGGACCAATTGCCTTTCAGCCTCCGTTAACCTTTCTTTCCAATTCACCAGCCAACGTACGTCATGGCAATCCCCGGTAGGTCGCAGGGTGGCGGCTGAGCCTTTCCCTCGGGAAACTTCGCGAAGCCCAGTTCCCGAGGGAAAGGCTCAGCCGCCACCACAAAGACCGCAGGGACGGGAGCGGCTATACTACTCTCAGTAGTTAAGGGTCGCGGATCCGCCGCGTCACCGCTCTCAACAGGAGGTCTTTGTTTATGGCAGATCAAAAGCCGGTTGTCGGGATCATCATGGGTTCCAAGTCCGATCTGGGCGTTATGGAAGGCTGCACCGCCGAGCTCGAGGCGCTGGGCGTGCCCTATGAGCTTGTCATTGCGAGCGCACACCGCACACCGGCGAAGGTCCACGAGTGGGCTTCGACTGCCGCCGATCGCGGTATCAAAGTGATTATCGCCGCCGCCGGCAAGGCCGCTCACCTGGGTGGTGTCGTGGCTGCCTTTACGCCGCTGCCGGTCATCGGCGTGCCTATGAAGACGAGTGACCTGGGCGGCATGGATTCGCTGCTGTCGATGGTGCAGATGCCTTCGGGCGTGCCCGTGGCCTGCGTTGCCATCAACGGCGCCAAGAACGCCGCCATCTACGCCACGCAGATTCTGGGCGCTTGCGACCCCGAGTACCGCAAGGTTATCGAGAAGATGAAGCAGGAGATGGCTGACGCCTAGGCGTTCCGCCGTTTCGCCGCAGTATAAGGAGAGCCATGTCCGACTATCAGGGAAAACGATTCAAGGCTTCTCAGATTCCCGATCCGTCGAAGCCGGGTGCTGCCAGTGCGGCGCAGCAGGGTCGGACATCCTCTCCTCAGCAGCCGCGCGCGCCGCGTCCTGTGACGCCGGCGACGCATCGTCGACAGGACGCGCCGGCTGCGTATCGCCCTTCGTCATATGGCACGGCAAAGAAGCAGGCCCGGACGCCGAGGCAAACGAGCGGCGCGGCGTCCAGCTACACTGAGCCGCCGCGCAAAAAGCGCCGCTCCATTATTCCCATTCTGCTCATCATCATCGGCATCGGTCTGATTGTTGCCGCCGCTGCCATCTTTATCAATGCACAGATTGGCTACAAGCAGGCGAGCGAGTCGTATCAGAAAATCGAGAAGCAATATGTAAGCGATAAGGACGCCAGCGGCGTGCCGACTATCGACTTCGATGCGCTTGCTCAGACAAACCCCGAGATTGTGGGTTGGATTTATGTGCCGGGAACCAACATCAACTATCCCGTGGTGCAGACCAACAACAACTCCAAATACCTCAACACGCTGTTCGACGGTACGGCCAATGCATCTGGGGCCATTTTCCTGGATAGCGATGACACCGCGCCGGGAATGGTTGACCAGCAGACCACGATCTACGGCCACCATATGAACGATGGGTCGATGTTCAACGTGATTTCGGATACGACTGACCAGGCAACGTTCGATAGCATTGAATATGTGTACTACATCACACGGGATGCTACGTATAAGCTGCGTCCGCTGGCGACCAAGGTCGTTGAGGATACGTACTCCAAGGCGCGCACGCCCAATTTTGAGGGCGATGACGGGCTCAAGAACTACCTGTCCGAGATGCTCGACGGTGCCTCTGCCGTGGCGAGCGATGCCACCGATCGTGCCGCTTCGGCAACCAAGGTCGTGACGCTTGTGACCTGTCGTTCGTTATCGCTGAGCAACACGCGTGCTGTCATGGTGCTCACGCCGGTCGAGGAATAAGTTGTTCGAAAGTAGCTAAAAAAGCCCCGTTCCAAATTGGCTACTCGACGACGGTAAGGGAGAAATGATGCTCGAGAATGGCAAAATGATGCCTTCGGTTGATGCTTGGCTGCGCGAGGCCAAGGCCGATTCGTCGGCACCTGCGTGCGGTATGTATCTGACACATAACGGTGTGGTGCGCGCGACGCCCAAGGCCGAGGCGCGCGGTGTCGAGACCGATGGCGTGGCGCCGGGCCACAAGGTGGGCGGCATGGTGTTTGGCTACGACGCCAGCAAGGTACAGGCCGCCATCGAGGCGACGCGCGCGATGCCGGGTGTCGGCTATGTGCGCGTGTGGCTGGCAAGCGGCGAGCTTGCCGTAGGTGACGACATCATGCTCGTGCTCATCGGCGGGGACATTCGCCCGCACGTGGTCGATGCGCTGCAGGCGCTCGTTGGCACCATCAAGAATGAATGCGTGAGTGAGGTCGAGCGCGAGGCGTAGAGGCTTGCGTCGATAGAAGGCTCGTTTATAAAAATGCCCGCCGGTACGTGTGATACCGGCGGGCATTTTGCGTTTTGGGCGCGGTTGGCGCTACACGCGCGTCGCATCCTTGGGGCTCATGGTCATGCTCTGGAAGCGGTTCTCCATGTAGTCGTTATCGAAATACTTGCCGTAGAACTGCGCGACGGGAATATCCGGCTCCGTGCCGTTGACGCGCTGGTACCAGTAGTCGAGCGACTGCAGCGTCATGACGCCGTCGACCAGCATAATGACGGTAAAGATGACGGTAGCCGAGTAGCGACTCTTCCACGGAATCATGTTGATGAGCTTGAGCAGCCTCGGCAGCAGCAGCTTGATCCAGATAAGGCCACCCAGGCCCCACAGGCAGGCAAAGCCCGTGCAGGTGCGTCCGCCCGTAAGGACGGCGAGTGGGTCGGGCATGCCGAACAGTTTCATGTGCGAGTAGCTCCACGACACCACGCCAAATGAGGTCTGCATAAACCAGCCTACAAACACCTCGAAAGCGCCGCCGATCAGGGCACTTACCAGGAAAATGATCAGAGGATTCTTTTTATAGAAGCGGTTGAGCGCCATGGTCATGAGCACCGCGCCAAATCCGTAGATGGGGCTAAAGGGGCCAAATAGCATACCGGCCCGGTCCTGATAGACGCCGGGATCGACGACGACCATATGCCAGACTTCCTCGAGAATGAGACCTAACACGCTGCAGACGAAGAATACCCAGAACAGGTTGAAGTAGTTGAGCTTGATGTAGCCCTCGCCGGTTTCGTCGCGGCCGAGCATCCCCTCGGCGGCGGCATCGCGGTCGAGCATCTCTTGCAGACGGCGCTGCAGTTCGCGCTCCTGGCGTAGCGTGGGGTCGACGGTGGCCGACAGCGCAATGAGGATACCGAGCTGAATGGCGGGGCGCAGCAGGAAGGGTCCGATACCCTGGAGCATCACGTCAACTAAAAGCTCCACGACGGTCAATGCGATGAGGACGTAAGACAGGCGGGCGGCATTGCGCCGCTGGTCCTTGATGAGGTCCAGGCCAAAGACGATTAAGATGATCGCGCTTGCCGCCGAGAGCATAATGCCGGCGACGATAAGGCCAACCGCGACCAGGGTGTTATCACCGAGCTTAGCGGCGGCGTTGCCGTTAATGAGTGCGGTGATGACCTGCCACATAAAGACGGCGACCGACGGGAGTGTGCCCACGCCGGACAGGATGCACAGGACGGCGTACACTTTAATGATGAGGGGAATCTTCTTGACCTCCGTGGCGCTGGGGACGCTGGGGTCGAGTTCGTTTCGATCCATACAGAACCTTTCTCGCTTTGTCCTAGGTTACTAGGATACGCCGCCGACCTGCTAAAAGACAGGACGAACGTCCCAATTGCAACTTTGCAATCCCCAACGGTGGACGCGGCGGCCATATGGGGGCGCGGGCGCTTGCACTGGGCAGACCAATAAAATGTTTGGCCGCAAAACGGATTATTAGCTCGGTGGGCTTTTAAAAAGCGCTGCTCATGCGCTGGGGAGCGCGTCGCGCCGTGCGTATAATAAGGCGGGTAACGCCAAAATACGAGGCTCTGAGGGGATGCCATGTCTCAAGAAACCATCCGCGCGGCCGAGCGCGCCGCGGGACAGGTGAACGCCATGTCGACGTATGATCCGGACTCCGACCAGCTGCATGAGGAATGCGGCGTTTTTGGTGTGTGGGCGCCCGATCGTGACGTGGCTCGACTGACGTACTTTGGCCTGCGTGCACTGCAGCACCGTGGCCAAGAATCGGCGGGAATCGCTGTTGGTGACGGCGGTACGGTTATGGTCCGCAAGGACCTGGGCCTGCTCGACCGCGTGTTCTCCAATGCCGACTTATCGACGCTCTCCGGTCAGCTGGCCGTGGGTCATGTGCGCTATGGCACCGCCGGCGCCAAGAGCTGGGAAGCCTCTCAGCCGCACCTCTCTACCATCAATAGCGTCATTATCGCGCTCGCGCACAACGGCACCCTCGTCAACACCGACGAGCTGCGCCGCCAGCTGATCGAGCTGGGCGTGCCGTTCCTCTCCAACTCGGATTCCGAGGTCGCGACCAAACTCATCGGCTACTTTACTCAGCGTACAGGCCATCTGCGCGAGGGCATTCGCAAGACCATGGAGCTCGTGCGTGGCGGCTACGCCATGACGCTCATCAACGAGCAGGCGCTCTATGCATTCCGCGATCCGCACGGCATTCGCCCGCTCGTGCTGGGCAAGCTGGTGGACGAGGGCCTGGACCAGGCCGATGCCGCATCCGTTTCGAAGCTGCCGTCGCAGGACGGCGCCGCGACGGTCGACGCCACCACCCGTGTCACCCGCGCCGGCGGCTGGGTCGTCGCCTCCGAGACTTGTGCGCTCGACATTGTGGGCGCCGAGTACGTCCGCGACGTCCGTCCCGGTGAGATTTTGCGCATCAGCGCCGAGGGCCTTGTGTCCGAGCAGGGTGTGCCCGCTGCCGAAGAGCCTGCTAACTGCATCTTTGAGCAGGTCTACTTCGCCCGCCCCGATTCCATCATGAACGGCAAGAGCGTCTACGCCTGCCGTTACGACATGGGTCGTCAGCTGGCACATGAGGAGCCCGTCGAGGCCGACCTGGTCATCGGCGTGCCTGACTCCGGCCTGCCGCCCGCGGAGGGGTATTCGCACGAGAGCGGCATTCCCTTTGGCGAGGGCCTTATCAAGAACCGTTACGTGGGCCGCACGTTTATCGAGCCTACGCAGGAGTTGCGCGCCATGGGCGTGCGTATGAAACTCAACCCGCTGCGCGACAACATCGAGGGCAAGCGCCTGGTCGTCATCGACGACTCCATCGTCCGCGGCACCACCATGGTGCAGCTCGTCAAGATGCTGCGCAACGCCGGCGCCAAGGAGATTCATATCCGCATCAACTCGCCCGAGGTCATCTGGCCGTGCTTCTACGGTATCGATACCGACGTGCAGTCGCAGCTTATCAGCGCCAACAAGACGGTCGATGAGATCTGCGAGTACATTGGCGCCGATTCGCTGGCCTTCCTTTCGGTTGAGGGCCTGCTTAAGGTCATGCCCAAGGGCGGTTACTGCGATGCGTGCTTTACCGGACGCTACCCCGTAGCGATTCCCGAGAGCTTTGGCCGCGACAAGTTCATGGAGGGCTTTAAGCCCCGCAACCTGGACAAGCCGTTGCACTTTGACGACGACGCTGTGGTCGAGAAATACGACGACCGCAGCTGGGAAGAGGAGCACGGCGAGGCCTAAAATCTGCCATTTAGGGACAGGTTTATTCTGGTAGGTTTTACCTGCTGTTTTGTTGATATGACGGCGCGTGCTGTTATGGCGCGCGCCGAAATGAACGCAACTATGAGCACCGTTTGGCGCCCGCGCGGCGCCACGGTAGTGGGAGAGGAAGGCTCAGATGAGCGACAGCAAGCATGTGACGTATGAGGACGCCGGCGTCGATACCGCCGAGGGTGGCCGCGCCGTCGACGCTATTAAGCAGATGGTCAAGGACACCAACCGCCCCGAGGTTATCGGCGGCATCGGTGGCTTTGGTGGCCTGTTCTCGGCTGCCGCGCTCAAGGATATGGAAGACCCGATCCTGATCAGCGGCACCGACGGCGTGGGCACCAAGCTCGTGCTCGCCCAGATCATGGACCGTCACGAGACGGTGGGCCAGGACTTGGTCGCCATGTGCGTCAATGACATTTTGGCTTCGGGCGCCGAGCCGCTGTTCTTCCTGGATTACGTTGCCATCGGTCACATTGAGGCCGAGCACATGGCAAAGATCATCAAGGGCGTGGCCGACGGCTGCAAGCTCGCGGGCTGCGCGCTCGTGGGCGGCGAGATGGCCGAGCACCCGGGCGTCATGGCCCCCGCCGATTACGACCTCGCCGGCTTTACCGTGGGTGTTGTCGATCGTCCCAAGATGCTCGACCCCGCGAACGTTCGCCCCGGCGATGTGATCCTGGGCCTGCCCTCCACCGGCGTGCACTCCAACGGATACTCACTCGTGCGCAAGGTCATCGGTGTCGACGGCATCAAGCCGGGCACGCCCGAGGCCGCCGCTAAGGCCGAGGAACTGAGCCGTCCGCTCGAGGAGCTCGGCGGTGCTTCGCTGGCCGATGCTCTGCTGGCCCCTACGCGCATCTACGTCAAGCCGATTCTGGAGCTGCTGCGCGGCGGCGCTAACGTGCACGCCATCGCCCACATCACCGGCGGCGGTATCACCGAGAACCTCAACCGTGCGCTCGCCGACGACGTCGACGCCGTGGTCACCCGCAACGGCGCCGAGATGGGCTGGGACGTTCCGCCCGTCATCACCTACGTGTCGCGTCAGGCCGAGCTCGCGCCCAACGAGGCATGCAAGACCTTCAACATGGGCGTCGGCCTGTGCCTGATCGTCGCCCCCGAGGACGAGGCTGCCGTGACCGAGGCTCTGGTCGCGCTAGGCGAGAAGCCGTTCCGCGTGGGTGAGTGCGTCGAGGGCTCCGGTAAGGTCGTGTACTCCGATGAGCGCTAACGAGCAGATGGTTGCTGCCGAGGGCCTAGGCTTTGTACCCTACACCCGTCCGACCGGCACCGATACGGCCGAGCCGCTTAAGATTGGCGTGCTTATCAGCGGTTCGGGTACCAACCTGCAGGCGCTGATCGACCTGATCGCCGCCGGCAAGCTCAACGCCTCGATTGAACTTGTGGTGTCGAGCCGTCCTTCGGCCAAGGGCCTGCAGCGTGCCGAGCGTGCGGGCATCCAGACACTCACGCTGTCCAAGGATGTCTATGCCGATCCCATCGCGGCTGACGAGATCATTGCGCATGAGCTGCTCGAGCGCGGCTGCGAATATGTGGTCATGGCCGGCTATATGCGCATGGTGCACACGCCGCTGCTGGCAGCGTTTCCCAATCGCGTGGTCAACCTGCATCCGGCATTGCTGCCGAGCTTTACCGGCGCCCATGCGATTGACGATGCGTTTGCTCGCGGCGTCAAGGTGACCGGCGTGACCGTGCACTTTGCCAACGAGATCTACGACAACGGCCCCATCATCGCCCAGCGTGCGCTGGCTGTTGAGGAGGGCTGGGACGTCGACACGCTCGAGGAGCACATCCACGCGATTGAGCACGTGCTGTACCCTGAGGTCGTGCAGATGCTCGCCGACGGTCGCGTCCACGTGCTGGAGAGCGGCAAGGTCGCAATTGATGCGGCGCGCTAGCGCGTGTAAATGGGTCGCCTAGGTTTCGTTGAGGTGTAAACAATCAGAATAGCCGATTGGGGCATATGGAATCACGTGTGACCCAATCGGCTTTTACTATCTCTTTGATTTCGGGCTCCTGATAACGTGACGGGTGGTCTCGAAAAATGAGGGCGGTTGGCTGCGCGCATGATATGGATATCAGCGGCGATATCTCCATCTCGATAAATAAAGATGGCTTCAAGTTGAGCATCGGTTCGGACTTCGAGATGCGGCTCTGTTCAGCGAAAATTCTTGCACTAACACTCATGCCATGAGCTAAGATAACTAGCCGGTATAGGGTCACTTGAGCGGGTATGCGTCTGTTCAAGCGGCCTATTGGCTTGCTTAAGAAATAGTTAAACTACGTAGCGTACAGCGCGTGAGTGACTTACGACTCAGCGAAACTAAAGGGAATCGGAGAAGAAGGCCCATGTTTTGCCCCAAATGCGGTAGCAAAATAAGCGACGATGCGCGATTCTGTACCGAATGCGGCCTGCCCTTGGGCGGGCTCTCGGGCAAGACTGCGGCCGAGGAGGGGCCCAAGGGCAGGCCGCCGGAGCGAGAATCATCGTCCGCTGAAGTCATATTGGAACCCACAGATACCGAAACGGACTCTGCGATAGGATCCGCGAATGCCGAGTCCACAGCAGAACCGAGCCCCGAACCGGTCTCGAAGACTGCGAGTAGCGGTCACTCCCAGATGTACAACTTCTTTATGCAACGCTGTCAGGTCGGTAACCGCCTAGTGCCGCAGTTCGCTATCATGATCGCCGCATTTATCGCCGCGGCAGGCATCGCTTACGCTGCTTTCATGCTCTACAAGAACGTCATCGAGCCCAATCTCCAGCAGCAATCCGTGCAGCAGGAGCAAACGACCGAAAGGCCCAAGAAGGACGAGAGAGCGGCCGAAGAAGTTGTCTATACGTTGGAGGCAAAATCATTGACGGTGTCTGCTCCGGTCGACCCTATGTTAAATCGGGGCGAGCGGACTGACATGGAATGGTCCTATCCGCAACTTAAGAGCTCCGCCAAAGACGACATCAAAGACAAAATTAACAAGGCGATTCTCGAGCCACTTCAAATTGATGCGGAGCGAACGAATCGAGCATCAGATAATGAGCAATCAAATGCTGAGCTGTACCCCGACGGCGAATTTCCCTGCATATCGAGAAACGTGACGGTTACGTACATGGATGAGAACTATTTTTGTATCCGTGACGAGCGCTATTCGACGGGATGGGGTCCGCATGGCGACACGGTTGTGACTGGTGTTATTTTTGATTTGCATACGGGTGATACTGTTAGTCCTCAGGACATGTTTGGCATTGATACCGAGGATCTTGCCAGTTCTATGAGTTCGGCAGTTTGGCCGTATCTTACGGAAATGCGCAGAGAGCATCCGTCTGATTACAATTCTATGCTCATGCGGAGCGATTCTTCAGACTATTCAATCAAGGGCTCAACATGCTTGTATGTGACATCCAAGGGACTGGTGTATCGCACCGAAGACTATGAGCTCGGTTCTTTTGCGGACGGCAATTGCGAGATTTTGGTTGCGTCCTGGGATGATGAGTCTCAAGTGGGGTCCGAAGTAACCCCTGATGAGGTCAAGGACGGTACAACGGTGAAAGTCGATAAGGAGGACTAACATGTTCTGTCCCAACTGTGGGTTTGAGCTTGATGACGATTTGCGCTACTGCACTGAGTGCGGCTACGCGCTCGAGGATGCAAAGGCGGTACTGAACTCTGCCAGCGACGAAGTGGCAGAAGAACCTTCCGTTATCAATGAAGCTGCGGAAGAGATTTTCGCTAGTGGCGAAACGGAGAAGGAGTCTTCCGCCGGTGCCGAGGCGGGGGAGGAAAAGTCGCCCGTGGAGAGCGAACCCGTAGCGGACGAAGAAGACGACCAGCCCAAAGACGACGTGTCGTCCGGTGCAACGCCTTCGATTCCTGCCGTGCGCGCCGACCGGCCAAAACCGAGCAATCCGGTCGTCAAGCCCGTCGCGGCGCCAGCCCCTGTTTCTGCGGTGAATGCATCCGCACGGAAAAAGGAGCCCAAGGCGCTCTATATCGTTGGTATCGTCGTTGGTGTGGCAGTCATTGCCATCTTTAGCCATCTGCTGTTCTTTAGCAAGTCCGGCGACGTTGCCCATTACGGCCAGGACAAAGCCATCGTGGTGGTCCAAGAATCCAAGATCACCCCGACCGACGCAAAGGGCGAGAAGCTCAAGAAGTACTCGGTGACCCTGAACGGCGACAACGGCTACAGCACCAACGCTGAGGTTAAGGGTGACGAGGGCTTCACGGTAAGCCAGTTTCCCGATGTTAAACCGGGAAAATATACTCTTACCGTTAAGGACTCTAATTCCAAAGTCGAGTGGGCTATCCCCGTCGAAGTCGTTGATAACTCTAAATCCGCTGATGCCGTAAAAGAGGTTTCCCTCGAGGTGCCTAAGGTCAACGAGGCCGATACAAAGACAGACAAAGGCGACAAGAAGGATGGAGGCACCGCGGCGGACAATACCGCTGCGTATGCCGCTTACAAGCAAAAGTGCCAGGAATACCTAGCGTGTTATGGAGAGCCACAAATTGTTGAGGTGACTGATTCTGTCTATGCGATGCGAGGGCTTTGCCTTGTCGACCTCGTTGATTTTGATCAGGATGGCCAGCCTGAGTTCTTGACCGTTGTGAACGGTATGAGCGATGACGAATTAAAGAGTGCTTGGAATGGAGATATAGAGGGACTTCAGAAGTCCTACACCGTAGAGGTTTGGTCGGCAGCTGATGGTGGTGTCAAGAGACTTTACAGTCAAAATTGGCTTGATAACAGCAATGGAGGAACGATGTTTCTTCCGCTGGTTAAAGCGGATGGCGGCAGCATCCTCGTAAGCCAAAGAACATATGAGATGAGCAATGCGATTACGGCATTGCTCGCTGGCAGGCAGGCTTTGGCCGGGGACAATACTTCGGTATATGGCAAGAAAGGCGATGTTTTTTCGCTTGTAAGCAACTACGAGTCCTGGGGAGTTGAGCCGAGCGAGGGCAATGGCTACGTAGAATATTATGCGTCGGAGGGCAAGGAAATTTCCGAGACGGACTATAATGCTCTATATCAGCAATTTGGCTATGGGCACAATTACCGGACATACTACTTCCTTGATTTCTCAACCTCAGGTTACGGTTCTATTTCAGGGGAATCCCACGTCGATCCCAATCAAGTTGCGGAAGTCACCAAAGATACGCTCAAAAAGGTGGGAATCGAATAAAAACTGAAAGGGGCTTGGAAAACTGTTTCCAAGCCCCTTTCTTATAGTAGTTGCTCGAGCCCAACAAGCCTCGCGTTGCTTGTTTGAGCCGCTCTATTTTGACACGCTTTGGTAAATCCACTCTTGCTAAACAAGTAGTACTGTTTGATCGGCCGGCCCAGCAGCGCGCTGCGCCGCTCGAGTGTTTCAAGAACGTCGGTATCTACGGGCTCGTTTCTCCATTTGCACTCGCCAACGATGAGCTCCCCATCGGCGTCCTCAAGCACAACGTCAATCTCTTCTTGCCGGCGCGTGTTCGGGTTCGTGCCCCACCAAGAGCCGATTGCCTTGGGCAGCACATCCAGCTCGCTCTCAACAACCTGCCGCATCAACCACTGGCGGCACACTTCTTCAAATGCAGGGCCCACAAAGGTAGGCAGGTCACGTTTGACGATACGTGCAGCAACGGCGGCCCCGAGTCCCTCTTCGATCGTTCCTGCGTACTGTGGAACAAACCGATACCAAAACCTAAACAGGTTATCGCAGATCCGATAGACTACCCTGCGTTTTGTTGCCTTTACAACAGGCGTGACGCGCTCAACGATTCGCAGCTCGATCAATGCGTCGAGCAGTCGCGCGACCTGTGGAGTTGCGAGGTGGGTAACATCGGCAATTTCTTTGGAGCGTACACAGCCGTTGGCAATGGCGGTTATGACGGCATTGTAGATAGCTGGGCTGCGGACCTCTTGCAGCAGATAGTTCTGGGGTTCGGCATACAAAAACGCATCTTGACGCAACAGCGCATGCTCAAGGTTCCATTGAGTGGAACGCGTGCCATCGAGCTGCGATAGATAGAGCGGCATCCCGCCAACAACGGAATACAGCTCGATGACCCTTTCGATGGGTGCATCGGGAAGCATGAGGGCCACGTCAAAGATGGTGAAGGGGTCAATGCGCAGCTGCATGGTGCGGCGTCCATAAAGAGGGCTTTGGTGTCCTAGTACCTGGTGTTCCATAAAGCTCATGGACGATCCGCAGAGCACGAGGAACAGCTTGCTCGTGTCTTTATGTCGATCGATAAGCGTTTGCAGGCACGACGAGACGCCCGGATCGCTCTCGGCGAGGTAGGGATACTCGTCAATAATCAGAACGATTCGCTCTGTTTTGGCGTGTTCGAAGACGGATTCGAGTGCAACCTGGATAGAGGGGAACGCTGCTCCTGCGGCGCTATCGCCAAGTATCTCGCGGCTGAGCAGCGCGAGGTTTTCGCTTGCAACGGTTTGCTGTCCGGTAAAGAAGATCACATGGGGTTTGCCCTGTGTAAAGACGCGAAGCAGGCTGGTTTTACCCACGCGACGCCTTCCATAGACTACGGCAAACTGAAAGGAACCTTTTTGATAGGCGGTTTCCAGGGATTCAAGCTCTTCCCGACGTCCAACAAACATGATGCGCCTCGTTCATATATGTATTACTAACATATATATTACTAACACGTATATGAGTAACTTTCCACCCGTCAATCGGATGGCAAAGAAATGACAGCGTTTCTACTTAACGAGGCGCTTGAGTTTGGCATAGTCCTGAATCTGCTTTTTGCGCTTGGCGTTGAGGAGGTTGTTGAGGTCGAGCTTCTCAATGGTGCAGCGTTTGAGTAGCTCGGAGCTGTCAAAGCCGTTTAACTCAATGTCTACATCCAGATCGTGCTTGAGCTTGGTCCATTTATTGAGCTGCGAGCGCACGTAGGCCGCGGGACGTTCTATCTCGTTGGCGATGTCGCGTACGCTGGCGCCCGTTCCAAACAACTCGCGTATCTTTGCCGTCTCCTTGCGCGTGCGCTCGTTTTTGGCATCGGTCTTGCATCGATCGCTGCAGTAGTGCCGTTTGACGCCACGATGCCCGGCAAGTGAGTAGGCGCGTCCGCACTGCTCACAATAGCCGATCTTGACGGTGCTCAGCTTGCGCGAAAAATCAAACCAGAGCCACGAGAGATAGCTGTCAAACGAGAGGAACCCTGTGGATTCGTTGCCCTGGAACACATCCACGTGCGCGCCCGAGAGATGCGAGATCACGAGCGCCTGCACCAAAGCGGTGAGTGCATCGCGGTCATCGTTGTCGAGTTCTTCGCGGCGCTCCTGGATATCTGCTTGAGGGTCGATTACATAGAAGCTCTCCTCGCTATTGCTGACCTTGAGTCGCGCTGAAATCTCCGAGCTGGAGTCTTCGTCCATGTAGAACATCGCCTGCAAAACACTGAAGTCATTGGCGGTGAGCTCGTGTTCAAAAGAGAGCACGTTGAGTGCAACGAGGGATTCTTCCTCGTCGATCATAAACATAAAGGCGTAGAAATATCCCGCATCGGATTCGATTTTGCGCACGATGGGCAGGTTTTTGAATGAGTCGGTATAATCTCCGCCCGCCCTCAGGATAGTGGTGTAGATCTTGAAGGATGACCCGTTTGCCGCGCAGGTTACCACTGATTTCTCGATTCTTTCCAATGCGGAGACCTTTGCGATGGTGCAGCTCCCGTTGAGGTATTCCTGGATGCGCATGGCAATAAGTGCTGCCATCGCGGCATTGGCCCAATCGCGTACGGATTCTATTGCGTGCTTGCCAAAAAGCGGCCCGGTCTGTTCGGCGTAATCAAGTACGTTAAAGAGGCTTGCGCGGAAGGGCTGCTCTTTAACGGCGGTGGGTTCGATGCATGATGCCAGCCTGATCAGATCGGCATGGCGCTCGCTGTGTGCGGGCCCTTCGTTGCTTTTGCTGCCGGCCAGCTCGGTGGGCATGTAGAGTTCAAAGACAAGCTGGGCCTCGCCAACGGGCCTATTGGGTTCGTTCTCTATGAGGTTGACTTTCTTAAACGGAATCGAACCTTCAACGGTGCGTGTTTGGGAGAACTCAAACATTGTTACCCCTGTCTCTAGCTGCAGGTTTAATAGCGTAGCACGTTTAGGAAAATTACCCGGTCAAAATCTCTATATCGGATAAACGACAAATCGTATCTTGTGATCGTCAAGAAAAGGGGTAACGAGAAAGGACCCGATCATGCATTGCAAACAGTGTGGAGCAGAGATTAACGACGGCGCCAAGTTCTGCGGCGTGTGCGGAACGCCTACGGTCGCGGCTGCGGCCAGCACGGCGGGAGATGCGATTTACGTTGAGGCCCGGCCGATTGAGAGCCAGTCTGTCGAGGCTCAGTTTCAAGCGGCGGAGGATGCAGAGGCCGCTGCTTGCCTGCGAGATTCACTTCGCGAGTCCATCGGGTCCCTTACGCGAGCGTCGGTGATTTCGTTGCTCTATGTGCTCTTTTTCAATTACGTGCTGGGAGGGGGCTCGCTGGGGCTCGACTATATGATTCTGCTGGCGCTGCTTCTGATTGGTCCCTGGAAGGTGATTATCTCGCTGTACCGCAGCGGTGTAAGGCTTCCCTTTGTCTATGGTGGCGGCATTATCGGTATCACGATTATGCTAATCGAACTTGTGGTTCTCGTGGGCCTTCCTGTCGTTGTTCTGATGCTTTTTTACTGGTTGGGCAGCGTGATTCACGGAGCGGTTCCGGTTGTTCCCGAATTAGCCCCGATGACGATGGTGGCACTTTGGCCTATCGTCTCGGTTGCCAACATCATCTTCAAGGCAATCAAGCTGCACATGGCTCGCGCCTAGCAAGTAGCCCGTCGCATGCCTTCCGCGTGGGGTCAGGCGAATTTGAAAGGTGAAAGAAAAGGTTTACAGTCGAGCAAATTGTCCTGGGCCTTTTCTGTTTGCAGGCTGTGGGCTATCGTTTCGATATGCTGAAGTTCTAGGGGGGATATATGTACTGCGCAAGCTGCGGGGCAAAGATCAAAGACGGGGCGCGATACTGTTCCGCATGCGGAAAACCGTTGGATGTGGATGATGCGCCGGCGAATGCTCAGCAGCCGCTTCCTTCAGGTACAGCAAAGGCGCCTGCTGATAGAAAAGCGACGAGCGATCCTGCTGCATCTTGCGCAGAGAGCGCTTTTCCGGCGCACTCTGATCATATGTCCTTTGCGGCCTTTATGATGCAGCGTCGGCAGATCGGCCGTTTTGCCGTGCCTACGTTTGTCACCATTCTTGCAGCAATCATCTTTACCGCTGGTGTCGCCTACGCACTGGTCAAAGCTTACGAGGCCTTTGTGCTGCCTCAGCTGCAGCAGCAGGAACAGCCGGCTGCAGTCGAGAACAAGTCGTCTAAAAAGAAGGTCGCGGCAGCTAACAAGAAAGCGCACGAGGCCTACGAGGGCGTGGTTGCGCGTTACGAGGACTTTGTGAGCTATTGCGAACAGAAGGGAGCTGGTACTGCCAACTACGACGACTGGGCTCTGGGGCGCGGCGATGATTCTGGGCTGGGGCAGATATTCGTTTATGACAGCCAGAATGCTCCCGGCTTTTTAAACTACTACTATGCTTTCGATGATTTGAACGGTGACGGAATTGACGAGCTGCTTATTGGGTCTGTCGATGCGCAGAACGATATTTCGGCGATTGTAGGTGCCTACTGCTTTGTTGATGGAAAGGCCGTTTCGGTTATGCCTTCGTCAGAGATGGTAGAAGGCTCCAACAATATGACGAATCGGTATGACGGTTTTATTGCTCAGGGTGAGAGCCAAGTCATTACTGTCTGCAAGGACGGCATCGTTAAATTTACTTGTAGTCAGGATTGTAACCAGGCAGATTTCTATATTTCGCTTACTGCAAAGGGTCCTGAGGTCGTAGACGCGGTGCAAATTCAAAATAAGGAATTCGATAGACAGAATGGCACCTACTTGGTGAGGACCGTCGAGGATGGTGGCAAACCACAGGAGACGATGGTCCAGGGGCGTGAAGAAGCGTGCAAAATTCTTGACGAGATTGCCGGGGAGCATCCGGAGGCCGACATTGAAAAGCCGTCTGCAAGCAGCGATATGTGGAAGGCATTCAAAGGGGCGGAGCCTTCGGAGAACTCTTTGAAGGACGGCTCTGGCACCGCAGACGATCGAACTGGCGCATCTCAAGCACCATCTGAAGCGGCATCCGATAGCGGCGACGATGGCGTGATCGCCGACATGGATGCGTTCATTGCAAACGCCAAGCGCGAGTTGATTGTGCCAGATGACGCCTCTATTACGTACAAGGTCGCTGATAGGCCAAGCTATTGGGAGGGGGCGGCAACGTACGTTTGGTACGTCGAGTTTTATAAAGACGGAAAGGTCGTAGCGTCCGCGGAATGCGGCTCTGAAGGGTATCCGTGCCGGTCGATTATGGCCTATCACGAGAGCTAGTAACTTTAGCCGAGGCATTTTGGCATTACGGCGTGCGCGGCTCCTATACCTTTCCCCTTGTTCCATCCGACGAGTTTAGTTACAGCTAAAACGGCCGTTACGAAGAGCTGACCGAGAGTCCGAAGACGCTCGCCCGCTAAGCGGGTATGCCCCAAAAGGGTATCTGGGGTTCGAACCCTCCCGGTTCTTCGTCAGTTGACCAAAGGTGCGACATTATTGCCGCTCGCCGGCGGGTGACTAAATGCGATGACTTGAGGGCTATAATTAACCGAGCTAAGTTGGGGGATAGATTGAGAAGCACGGGCTTTCGATGCGCCTGTCGGCTCGGCATTTCGCAATTCATTAGACACGCGGAGCGCGTGGTTTGGGATTAACGAAAGGAATCAGCATGTCTCTGTTCCATAGCGATAACGAAAAGGAAGAAAAGCACAGCGGAATACTCGGTGCCTTTTCTGTCGACAATATCAAATGGGAGCCTGGCAACAACGAAGATGCCTCGCTTGTCTCATTCCGCTATCCCTACGAGGATTTCCCCAACGGGTCCTATCTTCAGGTTGCGCAATCGCAGATTGCCGTTTTTACCAACAATATGGGGGCGGGCAGTTCTACTGACGCTTCGGGTGCCGGCGATTCTCAGGTAAGCGTGTTTGTCGGTCCGTGCAAGATCAAGCTCGACACGGGAGACAGCCGATTCGCCCCGTTCCGCAATGCCGCTCATTCGCTTACCGGCGGTAGCTCGGCGTTTCATTCCGTTGTGTACTTTATCAATACCAACTACATGAACGAGCTACGCTGGGGCACGACCGAGCCCATCATCGTTCAAGACCCTGAGGAAGACGTCAACGTTCACGTTCGCGCCTTCGGTTTGTTTGGCGCGCATATCGAGCAGAACGACTCGAGTCTGGTTCCCATTCAGGTGAGGAAGTTCCTTGTTAAGGTCGTGGGCACGCGAGATCGCTATACGCGAGAAGAACTTACCTCCTTTATGCGGGCAAAAATCCTTGAGTATGTTCCCGACTTGCTTGCTAAGGCGATTGTTGACCAAGGGGTTTCCGTTCTAAAAATCGCGACACATCTGAGCGACTTCTCGTCTCAGATGCAGGGCAGGCTCGTTAACTATTTCGATGAGTTTGGCCTCACGCTCGATAACTTCTCGTTCAATAGCATCAAACCCTTCGAAGATGATCTTGCCGCCATCAACGAGATGAAGATCCAACGTAAGCGGAGCATTCTCGAGGCGCAGGGTAACGCCGCCCAGATGGACATCGAGTCCGAGGCGCTTGCCAGGAAACGTGCGCGCGAAGGCTACGACTATCAGCAGGAGCGCGGTATGGACGTAATGCAGAGCGCTGCGGACAATGAGGGAAGTGCCGCATCGGGCCTCATGGGAGCCGGCATGGGACTCGGCATGGGCGTTGGCATGGGCGGTGCATTTGGAGCTGGCTTTTCCAACTTGGCCAACCAGACCCTGGGCACTGTTACCCCCACGGTCGGAACGACTCCCGCGTCCGCAAGTATGCAAAACGGTCCCGTGTGCCCCAGTTGCGGAAACGTTAATCCGATGGGTGCTAAGTTCTGCCCGGAATGCGGACAGAAGCTCGAGCAGGGCGTTGCGTGTTTGGCGTGCGGGCATCTTAACCCGGCCGGTGCCAAGTTCTGTCTTGAGTGCGGGAACCGGTTGGCCTCGCCAAAGTGTCCGAGCTGCGGAGCTGAGTTGCCCGAGGGGACCAAATTTTGCCCCGATTGCGGAACTAAGATCCAATAAGGAGAAACAAAGATGAACGGTTCTGTTAAACGTGTCATTTTGGGCGAGGCAATCGTCCTGGTGGCGTGGCTTGTAATCATGTTTGTCTGCAAAAACGCGCTGATGAATCCTATCGTCTTTGCTATGTCGCTTGGCTTTGGGGTTTTGGCTTTTGCGGTGGCTTCGATTTCGGCTACCATGTCCGATAGGCAGTCCACGGTCAAAAGCACGACCGAAATCCATTATTTGCCGGTCGCATCCAGCTGTGCCTACTTTGTCGTTGCCCTTCTGGCCAACACGTACTTTGTGTTTGCGGCATATGGGTGGGGCGGCAGCACGATTCCAGTTGTCGTAAACGTTGTCCTTCTTGCTGTGCTTGTCCTTGTGCAGATGGGTCTAGCCTTCAATGCCCGCCAGGTGGACCAAAAGGTTGCCGCCGTGGCGGCAAAGACGGTTCAAACGGCGCAATTTGCATCGTATGTGGGACAGCTCCTTGCCGTAGCGCAAGACGCTCAGGTCAAAGCCGAACTCAAAGTGCTCAAAGACGACATCTCCTTTAGTTCCAACATGTCGCAGCCCCATGCTCAAGAGATTGAGCGACAGTTCTCCGCTGCGCTCGAGGCCGTCTCGAATTCCATGAGTGCCGATGAGCCAGCAGATGTTACGGTTGGCCTTGTCCATGATGCGCGCCGTATCTGGAAAAAGCGCAATGCGGCGCTGACCGCTGTCAAATAAGAACTCGTGTTGCTTTTTGCCAGGGCACTTTGATGGTTGAAGTGGGGGAAGCTATTGGAAATCAACGGAATAACTTGCGAGGGCTGCGGCAGCACCGATGTCGAGTTTGACCCCGCAACGCGAAAGGTTCATTGCAACCAGTGCGGCCGCGAGATGTATTATTCGCGGGCGCGTCTGGGGGCCACGGGCAAAGTCGCGTTTGCCAAGGACAATGCCATCAAGTTTTTTAAGGGTGGTAACTTTCCGGAGGCCCGCAAATTTGCCGCGGACGTGCTCAATATGATGCAAGACAACGCGGCGGCACAGTTTATGGTTGCTTACTGCGATGAGTTTTGTGAAGGTCTTTCGGGTTCGATGGTGGTTTTCTTTAAAAGGGCCGAAGATATCCCTCTCGAATATGACGAAGTGCGTGACTTGATCGACTTGTTTGAGTCGACGCTCTACAACATGCGTGACTTTGAGGTTCAGATGGTATCGCTCGTGGTCGCCAATATGCAGAGCATGGAGGATCGGCCTCGGCTTGAGAGCTTTATCGATGCTGTGTGCCCGTTCTGCATAGCGCGGTATGCTTCGGAAGACTTTATGACTGCAGAGCGGGAGAGTTTCTATCAAGATATCGCCACCAACTGCAACATACCCAAAACGTGTCTCGCACTACTCAAGGGCATTAGAGAGAACCCCGGGTCCCCCTATAAAACTGGTTCGTTTGCGTTACGAAGAAGGACCTCGTACTTTCTCGAACACTATGTGGAGCCCGTCGGGCGCATCGTCAATTCGATGAAGGCAAGCCAATACAAACAGAAGTTTCTTGTGGCCTATCAGCAGGTGTCCGAGCAATACCGAAGCATGGCCTCTCAATAAAGCAGATGGCGGGCGCTTACTCGCTTAAAGCTATTGGATGATCTAAACAGTGCAAACTGAAAGGTGGTACAGATGAGTGATTCGGGAGTAGATACTGTCCTTATCGAGCGCAGGATCGCCGCTATTGGAACAAAAGTTGACCAGATGACCACGAAGGTCGATAAGGTCGAATCGCAAATGGAGGAAGTGCGGAAGGACCTTAAAAAGCTCCGAAAGGACTTTCTCGAGATGATGCTCGAGCAGCGTCGTACCGCCGCACTTGAGCAGGCGACTACGGAGCTCGTGAGCGTTCGGCAGGAGATGGACAAAAAGTTCGGCAACTACTCAGTGGTTCGAAACACCATGGTCGGTATTCTCCAGGCAACCGATGCGGCGCTCGTGCGCAAGGCGACGATTTCGACGGTCTCCGAGGAGTTAATGATCTCTACCCCGGACTACTGGCTGGCACCTGTCCTGGTTGCCCTTGCGGCATGGATCAACAACAACCGAGATCTTGCAGAGCGCGCAATACGCGAGGCTGTCAAACGTGACAACGAGCACACGTCGCTTGCGATGGCTCTGATCTGCAGACGTAATAACCGCACGGCTACGTGCTACGAATGGCTAGCGCGCTACTTCTCGACGCAAAACGCCACCCGCATCGATGCCGATGCGATGGTCTACATCGATGCCTATATCAACGGCATCTTCGGAACCGACGAAAAGCACCTGTGCGACGACTATATGGCGGGCTGGATCGAGCAGATCAGAAATCAGAGCCCTGAGTTCGAGAATGAGCAGTCAGAGTCATGGGCGGAGTACTTTACCGGCTACGAGGAGGATATGAGCTCGAGATATCCGGCGCTCAAGGTGGTGGTCAAGGAGTTTGACTACATCAATAAGTATCTCGGAAAAGTCGAGGCAATCGAGAGCATATCCAATGACTTCGCCGACCTCAAGGCTTCTGATGTTGACGAGAGGACGCTTGCCGAGCAGGTTGACAGGCATTTGATGGAGCTCGTTAACTCCGATGACTCCAAGGAGCGAAATTTGCGCCGCCAGGAGGAGTATCTTCTTGCGGTCAAGGCATTTGGCGGAGACGTGGAGCGCGCCCGAGAGCTCGTCAATCGTCGCCGCGATGAGAAGCGTCAGCAGACGATGAACATCATCGACCAGATGACACGCTCGATGCGCGACCAGAGTGCGTCTGTGGATGTGCATAAGAAGAAGACCGCGATTCAGTTTTTGGGTTCCTACATCAACGGTGGTTTCAACCGGTATCGCAAGAGCGACATCCCCGAATTTCCGCAGGCGATCACCCTTGACTTCGACGGATGGACAAGCAGGGCGGTTACCGGCGATGAGGGTAATGTGCTGCGCGGCGATTATGTTCGCTATGTCGGTGAAGAGAAGAAAAAGGAGCTCGCTGAGCTTGATGTCAAGGTTGCGAAGGGCAACAAGAGCCACAAGATAGCGGCCGTTGTCCTCGCTGTTTTGGGAGTGGCTTTCTTTGCATTTGTAAACCAGGTTATTGGCATTTTGCTTCTTGCGGGGGCTGGCTATTGTCTAGTAAAGACGAGCCTCTCGGGCAAGCAGCGCGCTGCGGAGGCAGAAGAGATTGAGGCCAAATACTCCAAACGCATCCAGGAAGGCTGTTCCGAGATCGATCTGGCGCTTAATCAGTGGAAGAGCGCGAAGGAAACTGCGGCCGAGCGCAGCGACCTGCTTAAGCTTGAGAAGGTTGCCTAGCCGGTAGGATTTGTCTCGATAATCCATGAATGGAGTGAAAAAGATGGCTGATGAAGTGACTGATTTCGACCATAACGATGCTGCAATGCAGGACCTCGATGCATTGAGCGAGCTCGATAGTCTGTTTGAAGAGGACGAGCGACTGAAGCAAGCTGAGAACAATGTTTTGACCCAAAATCTCACGGGCTTTGCAAACTGCTTTCCCGATTGGGATTTGCATCCGCCGGTAGCGTAGAAAAGCGCTTGAAGCACAAGCTGCGATCATTTGGAAACATCGATGTTTCTGCGGGCTAGAAGCCATGGGGCTTTTGGCCCGCTGGCTTTCATATGCCGGTCGGCGGCATAGGGCATCAACCGTATTCTAGGTTCTTGGACGCCAGGCCGACTCGCTTCGGATCGGGCGCTACACCACCTTTCTCGACACTACCAATCTGACAGGGCCTCGTCCGTTCTCGGGCGGGGCCCTTTTGCGCGGCCTTTCATGTTTGCTATACTGCTAGCAAGTAGAGAGGAGCCGCTATGGGTGCAGCAACGGTGCAGCTCAACACACGAATCGATCCTATGCTCAAAGCTGGTGGCGATGCGGTGCTAACTCGCAATGGGTTGGGACCGAGCGATGCCATTCGTGCACTTTGGGTCTATCTCGTCGAGCATCAAACGTTGCCGGGATTTATGGTGGCGGATAAGCGGGAGGCGCCCCGTGTGGAGAGCCTCGCCGAACAGGGGTGTGGCCTGGCTTTTTCCTCGTTGGGGATGAGTGCGTCGGATTTCGCATCGGCCGAATCTTCGGCGGACGACTGGGATGCCGTACGAGATGATATGTATGATGCGATGATTGCCGACATTGAGGCGAATTGTCGATGATTGAGGCAAAGCATCTCTTGGTAGATACGAACGTTTGGCTCGATTATTACCTGCAAGAAGGGGCGTTCGACGAAGCGAAAAGATTGGTTGAACTGGCCGAGGCGGGAAAGATCGACCTTCTGTATGCGCCAACGACGGCAAAGGATGTGTTCTATATTTTGCCTCGTCGTCTAGCCCGGCGGAATGCGAATGGGATTAACGTATCGTTTGCCTCGGCGTCATGGGCCTGCATCGAGCATATGATGCAGGTGGCGACGGCCTCTCCGCTTTCGTTGGCAGAGTGCGAAATGGCGCGCATGCTTGGCAAGCGCATGCCGGATCTTGAAGACAACCTCATCATCGCTTCGGGCGAGACGGCAGATGTCGACTATGTGGTCACGGGCGACCGGCGCATGCTGGAGGCGATGCCCGAAGTTTGCCTGACGCCTGCCCGCACTCTCGAGATGATTGGAATCCTCGACTAACCTTGCCTGCCTCGTTTCGATATCATATGGGGCATTGTGAACCTCATACAACTTTGGAGGACGGTATGGCAGATAACGCCGAGATGCTATTCTCGCCTGAGCTGGTGTTTTTTGATTGGGAGTGCGCGACGCCGGATGAGGTGTTTGCGCAGCTTGAGGGCGAGCTTGCTCCGCGCGGCTACATTGCCTCCGGTTGGCTCGACGCCGTCCGCACACGCGAGGATGCCTATCCCACGGGCCTTGCCATGCCGGCAGCAAACATCGCCATCCCGCATACCGATCCCGGTTTTGTGTCCAAGCCCTATATCGCGGTGATAAAGCCCGCCGCGCCCGTGACCTTTAACGCGATGGCAGGCATGGGCGCTCCGGTGCCGGCGCAGATCATCATCAATCTGGGCATTGCCGAGCCGGGCGGCCAGGTCGAGGCCCTGCAAGCGCTTATGAATATCTTTATGGATGCCGATGCCGCAGCCGATGTACTCGGCCAAACCACGCCGCAGGGCATGGTCGACGCCATCCGTCGCCACTTCTAAAGTCGGCACTGGGGGCTGTCCCTAGCTGCCGGCAGAAAAGGAACGTCCCTAACTGCCAACTGCCAGACCTGTCCCTTTGCACCAAAATGGTGCAGATTAACCTGTCCCCCATGCACCAGGTGTGCCGCGGGGCTGCGTTGTGACACAATGGCGTTTGTTCGATTCGTGATGCGAAAGGCCAAACATGGCAAACAAGAAAAAGAACCCCGAGGTCGCGCCGACGTCCGAGCAACGGTCCCGCGCCGCCTCCAGCTCTCGCAAGAAGCAGCGCAAGACCTATGTGTCCAAGACCGTCAAGATTGTCCTGGTGGTCATCGGCGTGCTGGCGATGCTGCTCTCCGTCTCGGCCATGGCGTGCTCCGGCCTGATGTCGCAGACTGAAAGCGCCAGCTCGGGCTATAAGCTCACTGGTGGTGTGGCTGCCACTATCAACGGCACCAACCTCACTGAGGACACCGTGACCAAGCAGATCATGAGCATGCGCACGTCCTACGGCTACACCAAGGACAAGGACTGGGCGCAGTACCTGGTCGACAATGACCTCACGCCCAAGAAGTATCGCAAGCAGCTCATCGACTCCTACACGCAGCAGATTCTGCTTCAGCAAGCGCAGAAGGAAAACGGCGTGACCGTCTCGGACGAGGAGGTAGAGAAGGCCTGGAAGGAGGCCTGCAAGAGTGCCGGCGGCGCTAAGGCTTTCAAGAAGACCCTTAAGACCTACGGCTACACCGAGGACACCTACAAGGATTCGCTCAAGGAGAGCCTGGCGCAGCAGAAGCTCAAGGATGCCGTGGCACCCACCAGCAAGCCCAAGGACAGCGAGATTGTCGACTACATCAATGAGAACCTGTCCAACTACAACGATGCCCGTCGTTCGTCGAATATCCTGATCAAGGTCGATTCCGACGCTTCCGACGAGGACAAGGCCGCCGCCAAGGCCAAGGCACAGGAGTGCCTGGACAAGATCAACTCCGGCGAGCTGAGCTTTGAGGACGCCGTGGAGCAGTATTCCGACGACACCGGCTCCAAGGAGAAGAAGGGCGATGTGGGCTGGGACAAGCTCACCACCTTCGTCGACAGCTACCAGGCGGCGCTCGAGGGACTCAACAAGGGCGATGTGAGCGACGTCGTCGAGTCGACCTATGGTTATCACATCATCAAGTGCACCGACTACTTCCATGTCGATAATCAGGTCGATGACATTAAGCAGGTGCCCAAGGACATCAAGAAGTACGTCTCCAACGTGGTGAAGACGCAGGCGGCAAGCACTGCGTACAGCGAGTGGCTGGAGCAGTACAAGAAGGACGCCGACATCACCGTTAACCCCATGCCCAAGGACGTGCCGTACAACGTCAGCCTGAAGGGCGTCACCAAGAGTTCGACCGACGATTCGTCGACGACTGAGTAATCATGGGGCGGCGCTCGTGCGAGTGCCGCCCGCACTATTGAGGAGGATTTGCAGATGACCAACGAAGAGCTGCAGAAGGAAATGATTTCGGCCATGAAGGCCAAGGACAAGGTTCGCCTGTCTATCATTCGCCAGGTTAAGGCCGAGGTGAAGAACATCGAGGTTAACGAGCGTCGTGATGTGACCGAGGAAGACGTCAACAGCATGATCAAGCGTCTGATTAAGCAGACGAGCGAGACGCTGGAGATGTCCATCAAGGCCGGCACCGACCAGGACCGTACCGACAACCTGACCGAGCAGGTCAAGATTCTGGAGAGTCTGCTGCCCGCGCAGGTTTCGGGCGAGGAGCTCGAGGCCCTGATCGAGCAGGTCATCGCCGAGCTGGGCGCGACCTCTAAGAAGCAGATGGGCCAGGTCATGGGCGCTCTGGGCAAGGCCACGGGCGGCAACTTCGATAAGCCGGCCGCGGCAAAGATCGTCGGTGCAAAATTGGCGTAAGCGCCGGCCGACACATAGCCGATGCTGAGGGGCGTGACCATTGCGGTCGCGCCCCTTTTTTGGCTGGGTACTCATTGGGGACAGGCTTAAATGAGCACCCAATGAGCGGATACTGGTAGTGTCGAGAAAGTTGGTGTAGCGCCCGAACCGAAGCGAGTAGGCCCGGCGTCCAT
>NZ_JAQEKC010000008.1:0-94982 GCF_027679495.1 Collinsella aerofaciens | reverse complement strand
AACAAGCTGTGAAGTGCGGTGGCGCGCCCGTGCCCGCGCGCAGCCATCTCCATCAGCGTTTACGGTGCACTACAACATCACGGGCAAACCGCCTGACAAGCCGAGCATCCTGATCGTTCCGTCTATGAGCTACGTTGCTGTGCGGGGCAAGGGCGATTCCAATGTCGAAGGCGGCGCATAGCAGAACGCGTTGCCGATGCTCTACGGCGTCGCATATACCATCAAGATTTCGAAGAGGGCCCGCGGGAAATCGAGGGCTATTTCGACTTCGTCGTGCCGCCGGTCGAGGGCTTCTGCCGACATGACATGGCTGGGGCTTACCCTCCGACGCGCCCTTGCGCATATTTCCTTATCGGTTTTGAAACCGAGAAAGAGCTAATGATTGATTGGGTCGACCGCAATACGTACATGGAGCGGCTTTGGGCGCTCGAGGGCACCCGGGACATCAAGGTGATCACGGGGATGCGCCGCTCTGGTAGGTCCGAGCTTATGAAGGCGTTCTCCGCCTCCGTTGCTCGGAGGGACCCATCCTCCAACAACGTCTACATCGATCTGCTGGACCTCGACAACGAGCCGCTGCTTGAGTATCACACGCTGTATCACGAAATCATCGAGCGGCACAAAGAGGGCACCCGCAACCGTCTCTTCATCGACAAGGTGCAGCTGTGCGAGGGTTTCGAGAAAGCAATTAACAGCATTCACGCACGTGGCGGATGGGATATCTACCTCACGGGATCGAACGCGTTCCTCCTGAGTTCGGACCTGGCAACCCTGTTCACAGGGCGCCACGGGGAGGTACACATCCTCCCCTTCAGCTTCGGCGAATACCGCTCCTACTTCGACGAGCAGGGGGCCGTCGACGACGACTTCGACGGATTCATCAGGCGCGGCGGGCTCGCCGGGTCCTACGATTACGATGACATCTCGGAGTCGTACGGTTTCCTTCGGCGCGGGCGGATCGGGACCCACCGCCGATCTAGAGGCACTCGGTCAGAATCTGGAACACCTCGCTGCGCTCCAGTTTCTTGGCGCAGCCGCCGGTGAGCACGCAGGTGTCCGCAACCTTGTGCAGCGTCTCGTCGGACGCGTCGGAGCCCATCTCGGCGAAGCTCGTGGGAAGCCCCATCTCGCCGATGAACGTCTGCAGGCGGTCGATGCCCTCGAGCGCCACCGTAAGGTCGTCTTTGCCCTTGGCGTCGACGTCCCACACCTCGCGTGCCCAGCGGGCGAACTGCGCGGGCGCCTCGGGGGCCAGGTGGCGGTAGAGCGCAGGGTGGATGACCGCGAGGCCCATTCCGTGGTTGGTGTGGGTGTACGCGCCGTACTGGTGCTGGATCATGTGCGCCTGGAAGTCCGTTGACTTGCCGATCTTGAGCACGCCGTTCTCGGCCATGGCGGAGTCATAGACGAGCTCGCTTCGGGCATCGAGGTTCTGGTCGTCGTCCGCGATGACGCGCATGTTGCGGATGACGTTACGCTGGATGGCGAGGTTGATGTCGTCGGTGACGTTGCGTCCGCGCGGGCTTCCGAAATAGCTCTCCATGCAGTGCGAGAGCGTGTCGAACGCGCCGCTCATGAACTGCGCATGCGGTACGGTGAGCGTGAGCGCCGGGTCGAGCGCCGCCCACATGGGCATCGCCCCCAGATAGGCGCCCTTCACGTGCGTCTCCTCGTTGGTGATGACGGCGCCGTTGTTCTGCTCGGCGCCCGTGCCGGAGAGCGTTACGATGCAGCCCATGGGGATGAACGAGCTCGGCATCTTGCCGTCGGCGTGCTCGAACGTCTCGATGCCCTCGTCAAGCATCGCCTGCGCGGAGACTACCTTGCAGCAGTCGAAGACCGACCCGCCGCCGACGGCGAGAATGAAGTCGACCTGCTCCTCGCGTGCGAGCGCGGCGCCTTCCTGGCATTTTTCGTAGGTCGGGTTGGGCATGATGCCGCCGAAGTCCACCACGCGCTTGCCCGCGCTCGTGAGTCTATCGACCACGTGGCCGTAGACGCCGGTTCGCTTGACCGAACCTCCGCCGTAGGCGAGCATCACTGTCTTGCCCATGGCACCCATCTCGGCGTCGAGTGCCTGGTCCATGGCCCCCTCGCCGAAGTAGTTCCTGACCGGGTAGTCGTACGTGAATGAGTTCATGGCAATTCCTCCTAGTAAGTTATCAGTGCGGTCTGACCGCTCGTCTACACGTTGCGCACGAGCCCGGACATCCATTCGATGGTGGCGGGGTCGTGGTGGTCGAAGAACGCGCTGCGCCCGGTGTCGAGCGCGGCGATGGCGACCATCTCGTCGTCGCCCAGCGCGAAGTCGAAGACGTCGAAGTTTTGCTCCATGCGATCGCGGTGCGTGCTCTTAGGGATACAGACCACACCGCGCTGCAGCAGCCAGCGCAACACGACCTGGGCGACCGTCTTGCCGTGCGCCTCGCCGATGCGAGCGAGGACCTCGTTGCGGAAGAGGTCGTTTCTGCCCTCCGCAAAGGGCGCCCAGCCCTCCATGGCCACCTCCTTGCCGGCCATGTACTCCTGTGCCTCGCGCTGCTGGAAGAACACGTTGCATTCGACTTGGTTCACGGCGGGGGCGATGCGGTTGAACGAGATGAGGTTTGCGAGGTGATCGGGGTAGAAGTTAGCTGTGCCTATGGCGCGGATAACGCTCTGCTCGTAGAGCTCCTCCATGGCGCGCCACGCGCCGAAGACGTCGCCGAACGGCTGATGGATGAGGTGGAGGTCGACGTAGTCGAGCCCCAGCCGCTTGAGCGACGCGTCGAAGCCGCGCTTGGCCCCCTCGTAGCTCACATCCGACATCCACAGCTTGGTCGTCACGAACACCTCGTCGCGCGGCAGGCCGCTCGCACGAATGGCGGCCCCGACCGCCTCTTCGTTGCCGTAGCTCGCGGCCGTGTCGAGCAGCCGGTAACCGACCGAGAGCGCGTCCTCCACGGCGCGCTGGCATTCCGCGGCGTCCGGGATCTGGTACACGCCGAAGCCGAGCTGCGGCATCCTGACGCCGTTGTTCAAGGTGATGTAGTCCATGGTGCCTTCCTTTCTCACAACTTGACGTATCCACCATACGAGGGGCGCCGTACCGGCGGAAGTTTCCGTTGGTGAGGGTTCTATAACGCTGGGGTGCGCACGGGGTTATAATCCGCGGGTTCTAGGCGTCACCTCAAAGAGATCGGCGCCGAGCTCGTCGGCGATGGCCTGAGCTACGACAGCGGTGTGGCCCTGTGCCGAGTAGCAGGCCACGAGGACGTTGCCGTCTGCAGCGGGCACTGCGGCGGGCTCGTCCTCGACAGCCGACTGGTCCTCGGCGGCGGCTTGGTTGGTCCGTTATCGTCTGAGCGCTACTCCTGCGCGTCGAAATCGGGGCGTATGGCCAGGTAGCCCTCGAGTGCTTCCTCAGTGGCGGTGTAGTAGGTCATGGTCCCGTCGAGCTTGGCAATCTCGGCCATCTCGTCTTCGGTGAGGGAGAAGTCGAAGATGTTCGCGTTGTCGGCGATGTGGGCGGGGTTCTTGGAGCCGGGGATGATGGAGGTGCCCATCTGCACGTGCCAGCGCAGGATCACCTGGGCCGGGGTCTTGCCGTACTTCTCGGCGAGAGCGACGAAGATGGGCTCCTCCAGAAGACCTTTGTCGCCGTGGCCGAGCGGGTACCACGCCTCGATCACCGTGCCGTACGGCGCGAGGTAGGCGCGCAGGTCGCGCTGGGCGTGATAGGGGTGGCACTCAACGGTCACGAGCTGCGGCATGATGTCGGCGACCTCGATGACCTCGGTGATCTTGTCTTGCGGGAAGTTGGAGAGGCCGAGGGCGCGCACCTTGCCCGCGCGGTACGCCTCCTCCATCGTGCGCCACGCGGCCAGGTAGTCGCCTACCGGCTGGTGCAGGATGAGCATGTCGACGTAGTCGAGCCCCAGGCGCTGGAGCGTGGCGTCCACCGCCGGCATGCCTGCGTCGTAGACGCTCGGCCAGAGCTTGGTGGAGACGAAGATCTTGTCGCGCGCGATGCCGCTCTTGGCGATGGCACGGCCCACGGCGCGCTCGTTCATGTAGGCGTTGGCGGTGTCGATGTGCTCGTAGCCAGCCGCGAGCGCGGCGGTTGCGGCCGCCTCGGCCTCGACCGGGGTCATGAGGAAGGTGCCCAAACCTTCGATGGGCATCTCTGCGTCGTTATTGAGCTTCAGATACTCCATGGTCTCCTCCTTAATGGTGACTTTTCGAATGCAATGCTACGGCGTTTGCTGACGTGCGAGAAGTTCACGTTGGAATGATGGATATAACCATGGGGTATATACGGCACATAATGCGTGACAGGAGGATCGATGTACAACCCACAGCTTGACACTTTCATCCGCGTGGCGGAGGCGGGCAGCTTCTCCAAGGCGGCACAAGAGTCCTTCATCACGCCCACGGCCGTCATCAAGCAGATGAACCTGCTGGAGTCGCGGCTAGGCCTTACGCTGTTCCACCGATCGCATCAGGGGCTTTCGCTTACGCGAGCAGGCAGGTCGCTGCTCGCCGACGCCCGCCATATCGTGCAGTACTCTCAAGAATCAATCGCACGCGCCCGCGTCGCCGAGCGTGGAGAGAAGCGCATCATCCGCGTGGGAGTGTCGCTCATGACGCCCAGCACGCCGCTCACGAAGCTGTGGCCGAAGGTGAAGGAACGTTGCCCTGGCATGAGCCTTCAGGTGGTAACGTTTGAAAACACACCCTCGGCGGCACGCGGTTTGGCGAACCTCGGGCAAGACATGGATATCGTGGCGGGGATTTTCGACGATGCCTTTCTTAAAGAGCGCGGGTGCCTGGGCCTCGAGCTTTCGCGCGAGCCGCTCTGGTGCGCCGTTCCCGTCGACAGCGAACTCGCCAAACGCGACATCGTCACATTCGACGACCTCCACAATCACAGTCTTATGCTTATACGCCGGGGCTGGAACGCCGAAATCGACCGCGTGCGCGACGAGATACTCTTGCATCATCCTCAAATCGCGCTCGTAGACTTCCCGCAATATCGGGCGGAGGTGTTCAATCGCGGCGCGAACGAGGACCTCGCGCTTGCGACGCTGCCGTTGTGGGCCAACGTCCACCCCATGCTCAAAACCGTCCCTACCGATTGGGACTGTCTCGTGTCTTACGGGCTGCTTCATTCGTCGCACCCCGCAGACCATGTGCGGGAGTTCCTCGATGCGGTGTCTGCCGCGCTCGAGGCAGAGCATCGATAGGCAATCGCGAACAGATGCGCTTATGCCTATGGGAATAACGGGAATAACAGCCTCCGGACCCTCTGGTTCGGAGGCTTTCTTTTTGCATGTCTGCCTAAAACAATTCCTTGCCAAAGCCCCTTGAGCATCGGGCGGCATTATTGAGTGTGGGCGTTTTCGTAGGTACTTTTGATTTCTTCCGGCAAATTGTCGGGAATCAGCGCCTTCAGTCTATCCTCGTTGCCATCCTGAATCGCCTGCTCGTAGTACCAGCATTTGAACTTCAACATGTCCAGCGCGCGGTTCATCTTCGCGATCTCCGACTCCATGTGGGTCTTCCGCTCCTCGAACATGGCCTTGCGCTTGGGATATGTCGATGGGCCCTCCGCACACCATTCCATGAACAGCCGGATGTCCTTGATCTCCATTCCGGCCTTCTTCAGGCATTCGATGACCCGAAGCGCCTCGAGTTCCGTATCGCCGAATCGGCGAATGCCGGACGTCCGCTCCAATTCCGGGAACAATCCCTGCTTGTCGTAATAACGCAGCGTGGAAACGGGCAGATCGAACATCTCCGCCACCTGTCCGATTGTGTACATGGTCCCTCCGGACAAATCTCGAATTTACTCCTTGACCTAAAGTTAGGTTTAGGTATTACCTTCATTCTCGTCAATATAAATTGGGAGCGCAAGGGATTTTCGCCAAAGGCGCACGCTTGCCGGAACGGTTTTCGCCGGCGGCGTGAACGACGTGGGTAATATCGCCGGGCATCCTGCTCTGGAGCAGGCGCGACGAATAGGCATGGGAATCTAGGCGGGCAACTTGGCTGCGCGGAAAGAGATTTGTGTCCAGAACCATCGACAAGAGGAAATCGATCATGGCAATTAAACAAACGGCAGGCAGAGATGCCCTGGGGGACTTTGCCCCCAAATTTGCACAGCTCAATGACGATGTGCTGTTCGGCGAGGTGTGGAGCCGAGAAGACGGGCTTTCCCTTCGAGACCGCAGCGTGGTGACGGTGGTTGCCTTGATGGCACAGGGGCTGACGGACTCTTCGTTCCAATACCATCTGATGTCCGCAAAGAACAATGGCGTGACCAGGACGGAGATAGCGGAAATCCTTACGCACGCGGCATTTTACGCGGGATGGCCCAAGGCATGGGCGGCCTTCCGCATGGCGAAGGAGGTCTGGGCGGACGAAGACGCTGCCGACGCAAAGGCGCAGCATCAAAACGAGATGGCCTTTCCCATCGGTGCCCCCAACGACGCATTTGCGAAGTACTTTATCGGGCAAAGCTATCTCGCGCCCCTTTCCACCGAACAGGTCGGCATTTACAACGTTACGTTCGAGCCCGGCTGCCGCAACAACTGGCACACACATCACGCCAAAAGCGGTGGGGGACAGATCCTCGTCTGCGTGGCTGGTCGAGGGCTTTACCAGGAATGGGGCAAACCGGCACAAGAGCTGTGCCCTGGCGATGTAGTAAATATTCCCGCGGGCGTAAAGCACTGGCACGGTGCGGTGCCTGACAGCTGGTTCTCCCATCTCGCGGTGGAGGTTCCGGGCGAGGAGGCCTCCAACGAGTGGTTGGAGGCCGTGGACGACGAGCAATACCTTAAAGCGGCTGACAAGGAGGCTTAGGCATGGAGCAGTTGAAACTGACGCAGGAATGGGACAAGGTGTTCCCCAAAAGCGACAAGGTTGAGCACAGCAAGGCGACCTTCCACAACCGATACGGCATCACGCTGGCTGCCGACGTGTACGTGCCTAAGAACGCGGAAGGCAAGCTGCCCGCCATCGCCGTCAGTGGCCCGTTTGGCGCTGTGAAGGAGCAGTCTTCCGGTCTGTACGCGCAGAAGATGGCGGAGCTGGGCTTTTTCGCGATTGCCTTTGACCCGTCCTATACCGGCGAGAGCGGCGGCACGCCCCGCTATGTAGCATCGCCGGACATCAACACCGAGGACTTCTGCGCAGCGGTGGATTTCCTCTCTGTGCAGGAAAGCGTTGACCCGGAGCGTATCGGCATCATCGGTATCTGCGGTTGGGGCGGCATGGCGGTCAATGCGGCGGCCATCGACACCCGTATCAAAGCTACCGCGGCTATGACCATGTACGACATGACCCGTGTGACCGCCAACGGCTATTTTGACGCCGAGGATTCCGAGCGGGCACGCTTTGAAAAGCGGAAAGCGCTGAACGCGCAGCGCACCGAGGACTATAAAAACGGCAGCAATGCGCTGGTGGGCGGCGTGGTCGATCCATTACCGGAGGATGCGCCGCAGTTTTTAGCGGACTATTACGCCTACTACAAAACTCCGCGAGGCTACCATCCCCGCAGCCTGAACTCCAACGGTGGCTGGAATGTGACGTCCTCGCTGTCGTTCCTGAATATGCCGATTTTGCAATACAGCAGCGAAATTCGCTCTGCGGTACTGCTGGTGCATGGCGAGAAGGCGCACTCCCGTTATTTCAGCGAAACCGCGTACGGCAAGCTGACCGGGGACAACAAGGAATTGCTCATTATCCCTGGTGCCAGCCATACCGACCTTTACGATCAGATGGACATCATTCCGTTTGGAAAGCTGAAGGCATTCTTTGAGGAGTATCTGAAATAAGGCGTGCCTTGATTTAATGCCAAGTCTCCAGCAACGATTCTTCTAAAGAGAGGGAGTAGCTGAAACGAGACGATTGATTAACTCCATTCGTTTTGGTTACAAGAAAACATGCTGCGCGCCTGCAGCATGAAGGAGAGGGAATCCTATGAATATCGTTGTATTGAGTGGTAGCCCGCGTAAGGGCGCCAATACCGACACCATGGTCGAGGCGTTTGCCGAGACCGCGCGCGAGGCCGGCCATACGGTCGAGGTCATCCGCGTTGCCGGCAAGAAAATCGCTGGTTGCCTGGGGTGTCAGTATTGCTTCGCCCACGAGGGCACTTGCGTGCAGAAGGATGACATGGCCAACGTGATTGAGTCGCTGAAAGACGCAGATATGGTCGTCTTCGCCTCGCCTATCTACTGGTTCGATATCACCGCGCAGGAGAAGGCCGCCATCGACCGCCTGTACGCCTTCGGTGCTACGGGCTTCCCGTTCACCAAGACGGCCCTTTTGCTCGATAGCCACAGCGAGGGCGTCTATGATGCGGCGATCGCTATGTACAAGTCGACCTGCGCGTACTGCAAGTGGGAGGACCTGGGCATTGTCACCATCAGCGGTATGACCGAGCGCGACAGCATGGCATCCTCGCCCAAGTTGGAAGAGGTTCGAGAGCTCGCTCGCAAGCTCGCCTAAGAACAAGAAGAGCGCATGGCAATCAGCGTTATTGGAAGTACTTGCCGTCCTTGCCGGGTGAATCGTTGATTGCCATGCACCGTTGCCCTTGTGGACAATCTCCGCGTGCTAGGAGACTTTCTCGCTCAGGAACTCCCTGAACGCGGGGATGTCAAAGCCAACGAGGCCACGTCCACGTTCCCCGATGACGCCGTCCTCGAGGAGACGGCGTTTATATTGGCTTGCATAGTTGCTGGCAACGCCCATGCGTTTGGCTATCTCCGAGACCCTGCTGGGGCCAGAATCGGGCAGCATCGCGAGCAAAAACTCAATGTCTTTATCGGAAAGCTCCCGATAGGTCGTTTCGAGAATTCGATCGTGCAGCTCCATACGGGCAAGCAGAGAACCCTGCTGGACATCAGGTGCGCTGATTTTGGGCGAGTTCTCCGAAACATCCCATGTGCGATATCCGACGAGCTGCATCATGTAGGGGAATCCGTCGACGGCCTTCACGGCATCCTCGAGCGCTTCTGGCGTGATTGAGCGGCCTCCGGCCTCAACGGTTTTGCGGAATGCGTTTGCAATTTCAACGTCAGTGATTCGTCCCAACTGATGATATTGGGAACGCCTGAGGAACGAGACGGAATCGTTACGCAGCAACGCCGATACTTTGTAGGGCAGTCCTGCCATGAGTAGGGCAACTTTTTTACCTTCGCGTACAAAGTGCTGGTAAACAGAGGCAAATTGAAGCATTTCTTCGAGATCGACGGTGACTTCATCGATGGTGATGAGAAGTCCGATGTCATGTTTTTCGAGTTGCTTAAAGATGCCATTCATGCGTGTGCGCCAGTTGCCCTGGGCCTCTTGAGCATATGTCCAATCGATGCCCACTGGACCAATTTGAACGCCGTTTATGCGCGCGTGAGGCTGTGAGAGGTAGCTATCTGCGGCTTCTTTGGTTCGCTCGATAATATCTTCGAGCATGCCTGGCATGGCGGAGACATTTGCTGCGATCCAGCCGTGTTCAAGCGCCGTTTCTGAAAGGAGCGAGAGAAGCGCCGTCTTGCCCGTTCCCCTTGCGCCCGTAAAAATAGTCGACAGGTTTGGATCTCCCGGGCCGTTGATAAAGCCACGGTTGATGTCACGCAGAATATGCTCGCGACCCGCTAGAAAGGGAGGGACGCTTCCAAATGTTGGGGTAAAGGGGTTCTTGCTGTACTCCATGGTAGCTCCTTTGCAAGTTTTGCTAATTTTTGCAACTTTTGCTAACTTTTGCAAGTTTTGCTAACGACTGACCAATGGGCATCGAAGCAGTGACGCTGACATTTTTTACGCAGAAAAATAAGCAGAAATCAATTTATCTGCGTTAAAAAATAGTTGAGAAGAAAAACGACGAGTCCCGGGCGCAATGCCGTTGCGTTCCGGGCCTCGTCGCTTTGAGAAGTATCTAACGGTCTCGTTGCCGTGGCACCTAGTCAAACAGGCTCGGCATGTCGTTTTCCTTCATGAGGGCACCGGCAGAAGGCAGGCTCTGTGCGGTGAACTTCTCGGCCGAGACGCCGGCGCCAAGAATCTCCTCGGTTGTGCCGACGGTGGTGACCGAGCGGCCCTTCTTAGCCGTAAAGGCCTGGACGCCCTGCGTGTTGGTGGTCGTCTTGGTCTTGAGCAACGACGTGTTGAAGTTCATCAGGCGATAGTCGCTCGAGACCAGTGCAATATCGCGATCTTCCTTGAGCACCTGGGCATACAGCAGTTTGCTGCCGCCGTAGATGGCGTTCTTAAGGCGCTTGCGGTTGGTCTTGGTAACGTATCCGGCAAGTGCGACGCGCACCACACGACCGTTCTCAAAGACAAACAGCACGTCGGCCTTGTAGTCCTCGGGGTCGATGACCCAGATGACACCCTCGTCGGGTTCCATCTCAAGATCGGTCGGCAGGTACGAGCCCAGCTGGGCCGACTTGGTGTCCTCAAACGCCGCAACCTTGCACTTGTACACCTGGCTCTTGTTGGTAAAGACCAGCAGCTCGTGGGTGTTGGAGGACGGGAACTCGATAAAGGGTTTGTCGCCGTCCTTGTACTTGAGCGTGGTCGCCTTCTTGAGTACGCGGTCCGTCATCTTCTTAAGGTAGCCATCGCGCGAGAGCATGATGGTGACCGGGTACTCCTCGACCTCGGGTTCCAAGCTCACCTCGATGACCTCATGGGGCTCGATCCTGCCCGTGCGACGCGGCATCACATATTTCTTGTTGACCGCGGCCAACTCGTCGCTGATGACCTTCTTGATGTTGTCTTCGCTCGAGAGAATCTCCTCCAGCTCGGCAATTTCGCCCTCAAGCTTTGCAATGTCCTTGGTGCGGTTGAGGATGTACTCCTCGTTGATGTTGCGAAGCTTGAGCTCGGCAACAAACTCGGCCTGGGTCTCGTCGATGTCGAAACCCTTCATAAGATTGGGCACGACCTCGGCTTCGAGCTTGGTGCCGCGGATGATGGCGATGGCCTTGTCGATGTCGAGCAGAATTGCCTCAAGGCCGTGCAGCAGGTGCAGGCGCTCGGACTTTTTGCCCAGGTCAAAGTTAATGCGGCGGCGCGTGGACTCAATACGCCACTTGACCCACTCGTGCAGAATCTGGCGCACGCCCATAACACGGGGATAGCCGTCGACGAGCACGTTGAAGTTGCACGAGAACGAATCCTGCAGCGTGGTCGAGCGATAGAGCTTGGCCATGAGCTTGTCGGGGTCGACGCCGCGCTTAAGGTCGATGGCGATACGCAGACCCGAGAGGTCGGTCTCATCGCGGATATCGGCGATCTCCTTGACCTTGCCCTCTTTGGAGAGCTTGACGATGCGTTCGATGATGACATCGGTCTTGGTGGTGTAGGGGATCTCGTAGACCTCGATGATGCGCTCTTCGGGAATCCAGCGCCAGCGGGAGCGGATCTGGAAGCTGCCAAGGCCGGTCTCGATAATCTTTTCCATCTCCTCGCGGCGGTAGATAATTTCGCCGCCGGTCGAGAAGTCGGGCATGGGCATGTACTCGAGCAGGTCGCAGTCGGGATCCTGCAGGTAGTGCATGGTGGCGGTGCAGACCTCGTTGAGGTTGAAACCGCAGATGTCGGACGCCATGGCGACGCCGATGCCCTTGTTGGCCGAGACAAGGATGTTGGGGAACGTGGTGGGCAGCAAACGCGGCTCCTTCATGGCGCCGTCGTAGCTGTCGACAAAGTCGACCGGGTCCTTGTCGATGTCCTTGAAGATCTCGGCGCTGATGGGGGAGAGCTTGGCCTCGGTATAACGCGAGGCGGCGTAGCTCAGATCGCCCGAATAGTACTTGCCAAAGTTGCCCTTCGACTCCACGAAGGGCGCAAGCAGTGCCTCGTTGCCCGTCGCCAGGCGCACCATCGTCTCGTAGATCGCGGCATCGCCGTGCGGGTTGAGCTTCATGGTTTGCCCCACGATGTTGGCGCTCTTCTGGCGCTCGCCCTTGAGCAGACCCATCTTGTACATGGTGTAGAGCAGCTTGCGGTGCGAGGGCTTAAAGCCGTCGATCTCGGGGAACGCACGCGAGACGTTGACGCTCATGGCGTAGGGCATGTAGTTGACCTCGAGCGTCTGCGTGATCGGCTGGTCGGTGACCTCGGAGTGCAGGCCGATGACGTTTTCGGCGTTGACCTGCTTTTTCTTTGGCTGGTTCTTCGTCTTCTTCTTTGCCACGATTTCCTCTTGAACTTCTTATGGGCCGTCGTTATCGATTTGCTGCTACTGCAGGTCCAGCTGGTCCAGGTATTCCTTGCCGTGCTCGGAGATATGGCGCTTGCGGCCTGCCTCGTCGTTGCCAAGCAAAAGGTTGAACATGGTTTCCATCTTGGTGACGTCCTCGGGCTCCACCTTGATCAGGCGGCGCGTCTCGGGGTTCATGGTGGTGAGCCACATCATGTCCGGATCGTTCTCACCAAGACCCTTGGAGCGGTTGATCGAGCACTTTTGGTCGCCGATCTCCTTAAGGATGCCGTTCTTCTCGAGCTCGGTGTAGGCAAAGTAGGTCTTCTCTTTGCAGTTGATCTCGTAGAGCGGCGACTCGGCGATATACACGTAGCCCTCGTCGATAAGCGTGGGCACCAGGCGATAGAGCATGGTGAGCACGAGCGTGCGGATGTGATAACCGTCGACGTCGGCGTCCGTACAGATGATGACCTTGTTCCAGTTGAGGTTGTCCAGGTCAAAGGCGCCCAGGTTCTTGATGCGCTTGTCCTTGATCTCCACACCGCAGCCCAGCACGCGCATAAGGTCCATGATGATGTCGGACTTAAAGATGCGCGGATAATCCTCCTTCAGGCAGTTGAGGATCTTACCTCGGACGGGCATGACGCCCTGGAATTCGGCATCGCGCGAGGTGCGAATGGCGCCTGCTGCCGAGTCGCCCTCTACGATGTAGATCTCGCGACGGTTCTTGTCCTTGGAGCGGCAGTCGATGAACTTCTGCACGCGGTTGGCCATATCGGTCTTCTGCTGCAGGTTGGTCTTGATGCTCTGGCGCGTCTTCTCGGCATTCTCGCGTGAACGCTTGTTGATGAGCACCTGCTCCATAATCTTATTGGCGGCGTCCTTGTTCTCGATCAAGTAGGTCGAGAGGCGCTCCTTAAAGAAGGCAGTCATGGCCTGCTGGATAAAGCGGTTGTTGATGGCCTTCTTAGTCTGGTTTTCGTAAGACGTCTGGGTGGAGAAGCAGTTGGTCACTAGTACCAGACAGTCCTGGACGTCCTGCCACTTAATGCCGCTCTCGTTTTTGTTGTATTTGCCCTGTTGCTTAATGTAGGCATCGATGGCGCTGGTCAAAGCGCTGCGGGCGGCCTTCTCGGGCGAACCGCCGTTCTCGAGCCACGATGAGTTGTGGTAGTACTCCTGCATCATGAAGGTGCGCGAGAAGCACATGCATGCGGTGATTTTTACGTTGTAATCGGGCAGGTCCTCGCGATCGCGACCGCGACGGTCGGCCTCGATAAAGAAGGGCTCGGTAAGGTAGTCGGTACCGACCTTCTCGAGCACGTAGTCCTCGATGCCCTTGGGATAGCAAAAATCCTCTTCGGAAAACTCACCATCGTCGCCCTCGATGTGCAGGCGGAAGGTCACGTTGGCGTTGACCACGGCCTGACGGCGCATGGTCTCGCGATACCAATCGTGGGGGATACTGATGGAGGTAAAGACCTCAAGATCGGGACGCCACTTGATGGTGGTACCGGTGCGGTTCTCGTCGCTGGGCTCAATCTCGAGCGCCTTCTTTTTGGCGCCGACGACCTTGCCCTTCTTAAAGTGCAGGGAGTACTTGTTGCCGTCGCGCCAAACCGTGACGTCCATGTACTCGGAGGCGTACTGAGTCGCACAGGAGCCCAGGCCGTTGGTGCCGAGCGAGAAATCGTAGTCGCCGCCCTGGTTGTTGTTATACTTGCCGCCGGCGTAGAGTTCGCAAAAGACGAGCTCCCAGTTAAAACGCTTCTCGGAAGGGTTCCAGTCGAGCGGGCAGCCACGGCCATTGTCCTCTACCTGAATGGAGCCATCGCGAAAGGCGGTAAGGGTGATGAGCTTGCCGTAGCCCTGGCGCGCCTCGTCAACGGCGTTGGACAGGATCTCGAAGGCGGCATGTGCGCAGCCGTCGAGCCCGTCCGAGCCAAAGATGACGGCGGGGCGCAGGCGTACGCGCTCCTCGTCCTTGAGCTGGCGGATACTGTCGTTACCATAGTTTGCGGTGTTTTTTGCCATACTCGCTCTCTCGGTGCTCCTTTGCTGCGTTTAAGTCATATAGATAGTCAAGGTAGCATAGCCCAGCCCACAGACGATTCCAACCAACACGAAATCCATCGAACAATCGTTCGATTAGATAATGAATGCTTGGAATGCGGGAGGGACCTGTCCTGTCCTATCCAAACATCTGCGGCAGGTCGATGAAGACGGTTCGATCGCTTTCGCCAGCTTCGAAGCCCGAACGGGAGAAGAATCCATAGCGATGGCACTTGAGCCCCGTTGCCTCGACTTGGGTGATTTCCTCGTCGACCATTTTTTGCGTGACGGGGGATTTGCGGAACTTTGCTTCGTAGAATGCGTAGCCCTCGGGGTCTTGCGTTACCACATCGAATTCGCCGCTCGTTTTGTTTGCGGGATCGTCGTACCAGTACTTGCCTATGGCGTCGAAAGCCGGTTCGATCTTGCCGGTCCTGTTCTGCCGCACGAGGTATTGACGGCAGATCTCCTCGAACATATGAGGAACGTAGTTTTCCTCGAAGTCTTGGGAGACGTGACGATCATAGAAGACTTCCGGGTCGAGCAGCTGACGTGCTGAGGCATTGCGGAAAACATAGCGATAGTAAAAGAGCGAAAGCGGATCCACTACAAAGTAGCCAGACTTGCGCTTGTTCGTAGGGTCGTTGATGGGTGCACGCTTTTGGACGATTTCGAGTGACATGAGCTTGTCGAGCACGTCTGCCATGGCCGGACCGCTCGAGACGTGCGACTGTGCCAGCACGTCCCCCCAACGGGAGTAACCTTGTGCGAGAGCCCCGAAAACTTCGTTGGCGTTGGTCATCTTCGAGATCTCGGCGTTGAGATAGGACGGCACCTCGCTTTCTAAGCGGGCGCCAGGTTCCGTGACGAGCTCGATGATGTTGTCGCGTACGCTTTGGGATTGATCGATGAGGCGATTGTAAAAGGGGATGCCGCCAAAAACGCTATAGAGCCGCACCTTGTCCTCGGGCGAGAACGCGGGATAGAACTTCGCAGCGTCAAAGTAATCCATGGGCTTAAGCTCAAGTGCGAGATCAATTCGCCCGTAGAGGGGGCTTTCATGCTCGATGAGGGATTTCATAATCTCAACGTAGGAGCCGCACAGGACAATGTTTAAACGTGAGTCTTCCCTGTGGGCGTCGATTGAGGTCTGAAGAATGCTGTCTAAGCCTTTAACCGCATCTCTCAAGTAGGGGTATTCGTCGAGAACGAGGGTAATGTTCTTGTCTTTAGCTTGGGCAAACAGAAATTCGATGAGCTCGCGGATGCCTGTGAAGGCGAGCGGAGGAAAGCTCAGCGCTTCAGCAACAAGGACGGACAGACTCTCGAGGTTGTCTGCCTCGGAGGTTTGGCGGCACTCGTAATAGACCGTTGCGACGTCCGACAAATCGGTTAGCGCCTGCTTGATGAGCTCACTTTTTCCGACGCGACGCCTGCCGTAAATGAGAACATTGCGCTGCTCGGGTGCTTTGAGCGTTTTCTTAATACGGGCGAGCTCACGCTCCCTGCCAATAAATTCCACTTACTCGGTTCCTTCCGACTCGGTTTTGTCCGAGTTAATTGTATCGCATGGATCAGTTTATGCTCGAGTTTACTCGGACAAAACCGAGTCGGTTCTGCCCGAGTAAATTTGAAGGCGGCCGAATGCGTCTTGCTGCGTTTGCGGTTGGATACGTTGTCGAAAACGTGTCGTGCGGATTGTTGGATCGAATCGAACATTGGGACAGACGTCTCGTTTTATGGGCCGGGGGCGTGCATGTGCGAGTTCTTTTGGCCCATAAGGAACGCTGGTGGGTCGTTATTTGGGCCACGGGTCACTTCGCCGGCGCCGTGTTTCGTCATACGCTCATAGTGGAAGCCGATGCCACAGGGTCGACTTGGGACTCGGGCAATGGATGAGCTGCAAGCCGAAAGGAGCGGTGAGAATGATGAGGCCCATGACAAAGAAACTGCTGTTAGGAATTCCCACCGTGACGCTTTCGGCCGTGCTGGCGTGTACAGTGGCCGGCTGTGGCGGTAGTGCTCCGAGCGGCTCGCCTGGCGGTTCGGGCGGCAGCGCGCCTGTGCAGGAAAAGCCCAGGGCCTATGATTCGCAGACGGTCGAGGTGGCAGGCATTACCTATGAGTCGGTGGCTCACGGTACGTTCTATCGCGGCGATGCCAAGCTGCAGGACGGCTTTTACCTGCACATCAAGATCACCAACAACAACACAAAGAACAGGACGTTCAGTTCCTTTAACGTGCATGCTGCCCAGGGCGATCTTGAGGCAGGCGACCCGTTGTTTACTTCCGGCAAGGCGGCCGTGCTCGACTACGTTGCAAGCGAGGCTCCCGATGAGCTGCACGAGGGCATCGACCTTTCCGAGAGGCCAGATATCGGCCCGGGCGAGACCGTTGAGTACGTGTATTTCTGGGCGCCCAAGACGGCGTACTACGGGCCCATCACTGTCGAGTTCGTAGACGCTTATGCCCCCGCCAAGAATCATGAGGCCATGCACTTTGACACCACGGGATGCGAGACCAAGGAGTTCAAGGCGGCCGGCGGCGTGGCCGATTCTGGCGAGAAGGCAGATTTAACGGGCATCGACTGCGCATCGTACAGCATCGAGGCCGCCGATGGGTACACGCTGGATTCGTCCGACGAAGAGCGCGAAAAGGCAAACTTCTTCCACGACGAGACTGGAGGACGCCTGAACATCAGCATCTTCCCGCGCTCGCCGGAGGAAGAGGTTGCAAGCCTAGAGCAGGTCTACGAAGGCAAGGAGACAACAACCGACCAGGTCGAGTACAACGGCATAACGTGGCTGCGCTTTACCGGTCCCGACAACGGCCATACGCTGTTTGCGACGGCTCCCGCGACGGGCGAGACCGTCCGCGTGTCGATTGGCTGGAAGATCGATTGGGACGCCGCCGCGCCCATGATGGAGGCATTGAAGCTCAAGTAGCGGGTTGCGATTCCCATGTCAGGCGACTCAGGGCTGGCTCCGAGTTATCGGGGCCAGCCCCTTTTGGTGTTCGATGAGCCGAGTCGGCGTCTCTCACAAAAGTAACTAGGAGCTAGCGAGACCTATCCGAATTGACCTCATTGGCGGTGTCTTTTTCGAGCGCCGTGCGGCGGGCGCTGTAGGCGATGAGGCCGGCGCCTGCCGCGGCGAGTGCTGTAGCGGCTGCCGTAAGGGGAGCATTGACATCGCCCGTGCCAGCGAGCGCGCCCGCTTTTCCGGAGCGCTTGTTATTGCTGTGGTCCTTGCCACTGCCGGAGCTCCTTCCGCCGGAGCCGCCGCCCTTGTCAGTACCGCCGCCGCTCGAGCCGCCATCGCCGTCCACGGTCATCGGGGCGTCGTGAAGTCCTGTCGTATCCGCGCTGTCGCATACGCCGACCTGAACTTCTGAGCGTTCGCATGACGCGTCGGGCACATGAAGCTCGTGCAGTACGGCACCCAGCGCCGAGTTCGCGCCCGGTCGAATTTCCTCGAGCGTTACGGGATCGAGCGCCACCAGATTACGCGCCTTCGCATACAGCGTTACGCGTTTGCCCACTTCGTCGCTCCAACTCTCGGGAATGGCGAAGCTCATGCGGAACTGTGCCGTGCAACCCGGTGCCAGCACGGCGTTGCCGTTGTCGGCTACCAGCGGGTGCGTTGCAAAACGTGTGCCCAGCGTTTCGAGTGCGTACTTCACGTGTGCCATGCCGTTGGCCGAAGCGTCCTCGGCAAGCTCTGGATCGTAGATCGAAGCCATGCGTGCGTTCACTCCGAATCCGATGGATGCGCTGGAGAACGGCTGGCTGGAGCCCTCTCGGTACAGATCGATCGTGCCGGCGGTCAGTAAGGTGTTGCCGTCGTTTCGCACCGTGACCATGAAGGATTCGCCTGCTGCTCCGGGCACCACCGCGCCCGAGGTAGCGACCGCGCCCGTCGGAGTGGCACACGCCACCAAGGGCACTTCGATGCCGTGCAGCTCTGCCTCGCTCTTCTCCGCGCTCACAATGTGCGTGGCGAGTGCGGAGAGCATGCCTCCCGACGTCAAAAACGTCGTTATCTGATCGACGGGATGGTCCAGCTCGCACATCACAAACGGCTCCGTGAACAGATCGCCCGCCAAGGTGCTGGCGAAGATGCGGAAGTGCTTGCCCATCACTGCAACCGGGTTGCCTTCTTCGTCGTAGGTTTGTCCCACCTTGCCATCGGTGTTCTCTACATAGAGCACGCACCTGCCGTTGTTGCTTACGCTAAACGATGCCGGGCCACAGCCTGCGGCACCCACGGGCTGCGTTGCAAATGCCGATGCGCCTCGCGTCCACGTAACATGCTGCAGCTGCTCGTTGACAGTTGCCAAAAAGCCCGTGTGCTGCGGCCACGGCACCGCGTGGGGTACTGTGGCATCTGGCGACATAACGCCCCAGCCCGCGATGGACTGGCCGATCACGGCGTACGATGCGCAGCCGCAACCGTCTGCGGTCTCGTATGCAACGGGCACCACCATTTTGCCGTTGATATTCTCGGGCTCACCCAGCTCGATGCTCGACGGTGCTTGCGGAAAGCGGAGAACTTGGCGGAACGTCAGGCTGTCGCCCGAAACGTCCGACCATAGGGTAAAGCACTCCAGCGCAACCTCAGCCTCGCTGCCGAGCGTCTTTTCTGCGGTGGTTCCGCGGCGGTGGAGGTAGGCGCCCGACAGGCGCCCGTCGACAAGTGTCTTGCCCACCGTGATGCGTGGGCACTGCAGGCAATGGTAGCCATCCTCCTGAAGGCGGCCGCGCGAGATGCTGCGCCACGACGTGTGCGATATCACGCGAACTCCGTCGTTGCTTATGCGCAGGCGCACAACGGACAGTATGCCGGATGTGCTCGCCGTATCGAAAAGGGTGTTGTCGCCGGCGGGGCGCTCGCCCGAGACCAGCAGCACGTAGGCGTCCTGGTTTCCTCTTCCGTCCGTATATTCCACTACGTCGAAGTCGTAATCGTATATGCTGTCGCGCTCCACGTCGCCCTCGCCAAACCCAAGGGGAAAGTCCACAGGCGTGGGAGCGGACCACGTTCCGTTTGCCTTTGTGTGTACCACCAGGCGCGAGCGACCATTGTCGCCGTAGCGCACCGAGGCGATACGGAACAGGCATTCTACGCCGGCAATCATTGCCAGCTTCATGTGGGCTTCGCTGAGCACGCCAGCAAACAGCACGTTGTCGCTCGAGGGCTTGATGCCGCCACGCTCGTCTTCCGATACACCAGCAGAATTGGCGTTGGGGTCCGCAGCGGCGTCCTTCGCCTGCCCGATATAGGTGTACTTATACATCGTCGCGGCGTTTTCGTCGTTCTCTATCAGTGCATGGACGAAATGCTCGATCTGTCCTGTGTCGTCGCTTTCTGCATCCGCCTCGAGCTCAATGCGCGTGACCGCTTGATCCCAATCGCGCACGACGGGCGCGACGTTTACGACAGCGGCCTTAACCTCGGCGCGTGCGAGCAGCTCGGCGTTGGTGACGATGGTGGCCGATGCGATAAATTGCGGCACGCCGCCCGCCTCGATGTTGCCGGCCGAGCCGAAGCGGGCATCCAGCGTGTAAGGCGTATCTCCACCCAATGCGAGCTCAGAGCGCTGGAGCACATACTGGTTGCCATTGTTCACCGACATATTCCACAAATCGAGGAGTGTGGGCCACGACCCCGACCAAGCCTTGGTGGTCCACTTGAACATTACGAACTGGAGTATCACATCGACATCGACGTCTGCACCCACGCGCAGCCGCGGAAGCTGGTGCCCGTCCGCCTTCTCGTACCCAATGAACAGGGTGAGGGATGCGGCGCCACGCACGGCAGACGAGGCGACGCCTGCAACGCCGGCGCCAAAGGTGACGGCAAGCCCGATCTGGATAGTGAATGAGCCCGAGGTGTTTGAATAGTCGAGCGAAATGTTCTTGAAAAACGCCGCGCCGCTGCCGTGCGTGTGGGCACCCACGGCGAGCGCCAGCTTCGCCAGCACCCAGGGGTTGACGTTTAGGAAAAACGGCACCGGTCCTAGGGTAAACTGTTCTGTCCAATTGAGGTCGGTTCTTACCTGGAAGAGGGCCTTAATATTGCCGTATGCGGGGTCGTTGTTGTTACCCCAGGTTTTGCCCACCCAATCGTAGGCGAGCGAGCCGTACACCTGTGTTGCGATATCCATCGTGAATAGCAGCGTGCAATGGTGGCGAAGGAGCTTGGTGTTTCTTGGATCGGTGCCCGAACCGGCACTCATGCTCTTGTACTGATTCCACTTCCCCTCCATCTCGTCGAGGTAGCGGTTTGCCTGCTTGGCGCCCGACTCACGCGGTGACTTCTTCCAGTATTCAGGATCAGGGTTGCCCGAATCGTTCATATAGCTGGCTGGTTTGTATCCTCCGCCAAACAGTACGTACCCGGCAAACGAGAAATCGAACAAAATGGGGAACGAGGGCATCCAACACGTGAACTTATTGCCGCCGATGCCGGGAAACGCCGCGGGGAAATCAAACGGAGTGATCTCTTGGTCCATGGTAGTGGGGACGATAGTGGTCGATCCGGATTCCGCCTTTGCCGCCGGCGCGGTAACAACGGCCATAGGGGATGAGAGCGTGTAGGTTTTGCCCTGGTAGTCGAGGACAAAGCGCAGCTTGCACCCTTCTTCCAGAAGGCCCGAAGCTGCATCAAGGAACGTGTCTTCAAGCGTGAACGTTGCCAGATTATCCGCACCCGATGCGCTGGCCTTGACTTGGCCAATCTGCGTGAAGGTTTCGGGTGAGCTGCCCGCGGCAGGCGTCACTTTGTTGATGCGCAGCGTTGCCTGTCCACCCTGTGGCAGATGTGCCTGCACGGTAAAGGCGTGCGTATCGGGCTGCTCGTTTGCCGTGTCGTCCTTCGGCAATGTCATGAACGTGGCTTCAGCGTACTGGATGTCCCATTCGTCGAATGTGAGCTGGCGGAAGTACGGCTCGCCGTCGGAAAGCGGACGCGTGGGCGCGGTTATGGCGGTGCCGCCCTGGATACGCGCAAGGGGAATCTCGACATCACGGTAGCCCGCCATGCTAATGGAGATGCCGCCGTTAAAGTCGTACGCGTCGAGAAGCGTTGCCTCGTCCACGTAGCCTTCCGAAAGAGGCGCGACCTCAAAGATGGCCGTGCCCTCGTCGTCGGTAGTGGCGGAGAGCTGCTTGCCCGCGGCATAACGCGACGCGAGCGTGACCTGGGCTCCCTTGATGGGCATATTCTTGTTGGCGACGTCGATCACAACCACACCAAACATGGTGCGCGAGAGCACCAGGACCTTGAAGGGGTCTTCTTCGTCGGCATAGGCCGCGGTGGGCGCGAACGGCAGCAGGAAGGCATTTTCGCTTCCCGGCACGCGAGGCAACATAATGCTCGCTAGCGAGGATGTTCCGGCGATAAGTAGCGAACGGCGATCAAGCATTTTGGGCTCCCATCCCGCAAATTTCGGTGGAAATAATCCAATTTTGCGAGAAGGTGCCCCGTGGCGGTAGTGCCGTTCGAGGGTCAAAATGTCCAATTTGAGCGCGCGAAAGCGCTAGGCCCCCGGAGTGCTTTCGATACGCCGGGCAGTCTGGCCGCTAGCGCAACATGTGGGCAACCAGCTCGGCGCGAGTTCCGATACCAAGCTTGGCATACACTCCTGATAGGCGGTTTTTGACGGTGCCCGGCGATACTCCCATATGGCGTGCGATTTCGGCGTTGGTCCACCCGCGACAGGCGAGCATGGCCATGGTGAATTCCGTGGTCGTCAGGTCGTCAGCCACGTCCTCGCCCGAATCGGGGTTGTGGATGCGCCGCCAGCCGTAGCTGAATCGATACGTAATCTCGATGATGCGTGCGAAGTCGTCAGGGTATTGCGTTTTTAGACACGCCTCGATAAGCCCCTGCAAAAGGCCGTGGTGCTCGCCGATAAGTTCGACAAGGCCGTCGGGGCGCGCAACGTTCCAAGCAGCTCCGAAGTGCGTTTTTGCGGCGTCGATGTCCTTGAGGCTCATGCATGCCATGGAAGCTGCCAGGTGCAGGAACAGCTCCGAGATGGGATAGCTTCCCTGTTTCATGATCAGGGCATTTTCCACCATGCCCAGGCTGCGGCCATATTCGCCGCGCAGATACAAGGCGTGCGCCATCACATAGCTGGCGAACAGGCGCAGGCCTTCGGGCAGATGCGCCGCAAGCGGATAAAACTCTTCGGCGGAATACGGGGAAGGCAAGTGCAGCAGGACGCTCGCGGCCGAGGCGAACAGGATGTGCATGGCGTGGACGGCAGGCGATTCCTTGTCGGCTGGCGTATCGAGGATGCCAGCAAGGCACCGGCGGGCATCGGCGATACGGTTGAGCGACAGACTGGCGTATCCGCAGATAAAGCATGCGGAATAGCGCAGTGCGGGGTCGGTGGCGTCAAGATAGGGGCGCGCTGTCTTGGCAGCGAGGGTGGCCTGTCCGCGAAAGTACAGCGCTTCTGCCGTGGCAATGGCGCGCGAATCGGGGTCGGAAATGCCTGCAACCGCAGCGTCAATCTGCCCCGGCACAAAGGCGGTGCACATCAACGGCATGGGAACGCATGGGTAGCCATCGCAGTCCATCTTCCATCTCCCAACAGCTGGCAACACTGGCAGCAATTGTACTCCTGTTACTCGGGACTGGAATTTTTGGGTATTGCCTACGATTATGCCGAACGCATAAAGGAAGAGTCTATTGGCGATGCTCTCAAGGTGGCTACCGAAGCCAAGCTGACCTCGATATTAGGAAAAATTGCCACCCCTGCAAAAAGCTCTGTCGCAGTGATGGGAAACGCATCTTCTGGGCATTCCGGCGTCTCCAGCTAGCGCTGGACTGCTGCTGTCGCCTGCGCGTTGGCGAGCGGGGCGTGGGGACCGTCCGGCGACCAGCGGTGACGGGCGAGCCCTGCCGCGTGCGTGGGCCTCCATCGGCGTAGACCCATGACCCCTATGGCATCGGAGAAGTCCACCATCGCGTCCAGGACCTTACCGTCCGGCACGCCCAGCCTAGCGGCTCCCTTGAACCCAAGGTTGAAGGGGGGTGTTGTACAAGGCATATGGGGCCGAGTGGAAGTGGATCAAAAGAGCGTTACTTGACGTTTCATGCATAATGCCAACCGCCCCGCGATATCACGTTCGCAGCGCGCAGGGGCCGGAGAATCTTCGCGATGAGAGTTGACGTCTAATACCTTGCATCGTATAGTGTGTATAGCATAGTATATGACGAGAGGAGGTGTGCGGATGGAGGCACAGATGAAGCGCGGCTTCCTGGAGGCCTGCGTGCTCGCGGCCGTCTCCGGCGAGGAGTCCTACGGCTACCAGATCGTGAAGGACGTACCGGCGAGCATGGGGCTCACGGAGTCGACGCTCTACCCGCTGCTCAAGCGCCTGGAGAAGGCCGGGTGCATCACGGCGCGCTCCGCCGAGCACAACGGGCGGCTGCGCCGGTACTACCGCATCACGGACGACGGGCGAGCGCGCATCGAGGAGTTCCTGGCCGAGTGGCCGTCCGTACGGGAGATTTACGCATACGTTGAGGAGGCGCACCATGACGCGCGATGAGTTTCTGGGCCGGTTGGGCGAGCTGCTCGCCTGCCTGCCGGCCGAGCAGGTGGAGGAGACCAAGGCGTTCTATGCGGAGGCCATCGCCGACCGCATGGAGGACGGTATGAGCGAGGAGGAGGCCGTGGCCGCCATGGGCACGCCCGGCGAGGTGGCGGAGGCCACGCTCGACGACCTGCCCGCCGTGCCGCGCGCGATCGCGAGGACGCGCCGGCGCAGCACCGCGCTGCTGTGGGTGCTGGCCATCGTGGGCTCCCCGGTGTGGGTGCCGCTGCTCGCCGCCTTCGCCGCCGTGGCCGTCACGGTCTATATCTGCATCTGGGTGCTGGCGCTCTGCGTGTGGATCGTCGCGGTGGCACTCGGGGGCGTGGGCGTAGTTGAGCTCCTGCTTGCCGTAAGCGGCGTCATCATCGGCCACTTCCCGTACGCCCTCGCCTCGGCGGGCGTGGGGCTCGGCCTCGTCGGCGTGGCGCTCTTCGTTGGTGCTGGCGCTTGGGCAGCCTCAAAACAAATTGCGCGCCTCTCGGCGCTCTGGGCGAGGAAGGCCGCCTCGCCCTTCTGGAAGGGTAAGGGCGAGAAGGGCGGCGCTGCCGCGCATCTCGCGGCGTAGAAAGGAGTGAGTACCATGACCAGTGCGAAGAAGATCTACCTCGCCGTGGCGGGCGGGCTCGTTGCCGCGGGTGTTGTCCTCGCGGGTATTGGCTTTATCGCTTCGGGTTTCGACCCGGCCGTGTTCACAACCCAAATAGACACACGCGACAGCACCATCGTGCTCGGCGGCGTCGAGGTGGACGACCCGATGGGCCTCCCCCTCATCGAGCAGCTCGCCAATCTGGGCGAGATCGACACCTCCGGCGTCGCGGATCCCGCCGCGCCCTAGGCGCAGCGAGCCCGGGCGTTCTGCCCGCCAAGCTGCGTAAGCCGGCGAAACCCGAACCTCAACCTCTACGCAACTGGCCCCAAGCCTGCGCCGATTCGCTCTCAGCGCCGCGCGGGGGCCCGTGACGCATGCCCAAAAAGGTACGAGGAGAAAGGAACGCGATGACGACAACCACGCCCTTCCGCCTTCACGGGGCCACGCAGGACCGGAAGCGACTGGGCCGTGCGGTGGGGCTGTGCTTGGATTGGCTACACTGATATGGACAGTTCCGTGAGGGGCGCGAGAGGCGGGACTCTGGGGAGATCTTCGAGGAGGAGTGTCTCGACTGGAAGCGCGGGTTCAGTGGAGCAGGAACCTAATCTCTGTCTCTCTTGCTTTTTTGATTTGTTGAGAAGCCGGCATTTGGGGGCATTTTGGATAGCGAACAGTTCAAACAAGAAGCTGAGAAAATAGAACAAAGACTGAGTGCCTTGAGAGTCGCCGAGCGCAATGCAGTGATTCCCTTCATGAACGTCGACTTTACCCAATGGGATCTATATCTGGCATCCTCCTCTGAGTATGCGATGAGACTGATAGACGGATTCATCTCCATGCTCGAGTCGAGGAATCTTGTTTGCGTCGCCCAGCTTCTCCGCGCACAGGTTGGAGTCTGCCTGCGGACATTCGCATTATTCGCCGCCGAAGACCAGGATGACTTTCTCAAGCAGGTGTTTCAAGGTGTGCCTGTGAACAAGCTGAAAGATTTCTCGGGTGAGAAGATGTCCGATGGAAGACTTCAAGACTTACTCGAGAAGTTCGATCCAAAGGTAAAAGATGTATACAAGGTGACGTCTGGATTCGTCCACTTCTCCATTGATATTCTGCCGAGCATGGGTGTGCCTGGGGAGGGCTATGAGGTCGAGTTTAATTTTGGAGCCGAGCCCAACGAGAGAAACAATGCGCCTCTCGTGGAATGCGGCAAGGCGTTCTGCCACTATGTCGACCTGCATCTCCAGATGCTCCATAAGGTGATTGCTTCGGATGAATGGTATGCCGATCGATTCCGTATCGATTCCGATGGTCCTGCAGACGAGGCCTCGAAAAGCGAGAAGGTGTAGGTCGAACGCATTGACGCTGCCTTGACAGCATCCCGATATGATAACGAATGGGAGGTTCCCTGCGAAATGTGCGCCTCTGTATATTCTCGCTAGGACGCCCTCGACCGATAAGGCATCGTTGAGTTCAATTTGAGTTCAGCTCGGGTGCCTGAAAATCGCCCAACTCTGATAAAAGGGGAGACGACGGTACACCACGTAGACGAGAGGCTATGGAAGTGCACGATTTGATTATATTGGCGCGCTAAACCGCCCCGCTGCCCAACTTGAACTCCGCTCACGCGTGTATGGGGCTGCGAGAGGTAACGGCCTGCGGCCTCCTTTGTGTGCTCGATGATATCTTCGAGCATGCCGGGCATGGCGGAGACATTCGCTGCAATCCAGCCGTGTTCAAGCGCCGTTTCGGATAGGAGCGAGAGGGGGCTGTCTTGCCCGTTTCCCTTGCACCCGTAAAGATGGTTGACAGTTTGGGGTCTCCCGGGTCTTTAGCTTTTACCGTGCTAGATGCCTCATGGAAACTGTTGGACTTTAATCAGACAGACCCAGCATGCCGTTTTCCTCCATGAGGACATCGGCTAAAACCGCAACACCTATGCTTGTTTAAGCAAACTTCCTGATAGTCGTGGAGCTGCTGTAGCCCGACATGCAGGACATCGCTCGGCTTAAACACCGGATGCCGCATCCGCGAAACGAGTTGCGGTGCACCCTGTTCCAAAAGGCTGCCAAGTACCATGGCGTGAGCGTTGGGGTAGCCATCATTCAGCGTGGATACATCCGGATGCGCATAGATCCAGACGATTCCAACGTTCTCGTATTTCCCGTGCAGGTAATCGAAGAGGGCAGGCGACACCATACAGTTGCCGCCGACGGTCACGACTCTGTCGGGGTTTTCTGCCGCAAGCTTCCTCTGCGCATCCTGAATCCCCGCCAGGACTTCGTCCTCGGCATAGATGCGAACTGTCTCCCATTTCTCATGTCCAAGTTTTGGGACGCGTTTCACAATGTCGAGTGGGACTCCTGGACAGTCGGATCACGTGGTGGCCCCCTTTGAGAGGGTCACGAGCATCACGGTTCCGTTCTCGGAATTTGCTTCGACCTCTACCGTGCCACCGTGAAGCGCTGCAATCTCCCAAACAAGCGCTAGCCCGAGTCCTGCGCCGCCGTATGCCCTGCTGCGGGATTTATCCAGGCGAAAGAACGGTTGGAAGATGCTCTCACGGTACTGCTTGGGTATTCCCGGGCCCTGGTCCTCGACTCGCAGGAACACGTGGCTGTCGCTGTCGCTGATGGAGACGTTGACAGTCGAGCCGGAGCGGCTGTAACGGATGGCGTTTTCGACCAGATTAAACACCAGCCGATAGAGGAGCGTGTCGCTCCCGATTACTAAAGCGTCTCCAGCACAATTGAGGGCTATGCCCTTATTATCGGCAAGTGGCGCAAGGTCGGTGAGGACCTCTTCGGACAAGGGGCCAAGTTCAACATCGTCTTCGCAAGGAACGCTGCGGAGCTCACTCATCTCGAGCAATACCTTGGTCATTCGAGACATGCGCTCGGTTTGTTCTTGTAGCAGGTCGAGCAGCTCGGCTGTTTCGGGTTGCAAACCGGAGTGTTCGGAGATGAATAGTTCAATCTGTGCTTGCATAAGGGCGAGCGGGGTGCGCAGCTCGTGTGCGGCGTTGCCGGTAAACTGACGCTGCGCAGAGAACCCTTCGCCAAGACGGGCGATCATGTCGTTGAAAGAGGCGCTGCATCTCTGTAGCTCGGTGGGCACATCTTCACTGAGTCTGATTTCGCTTAGGTTGTCAGGCTGCACACGCTCAACCTGGGCTGCAAAAGCCCGTAGCGGTTTGAGTGCACGGCCGCTCGCAAAGTATGCTAGCGCGCCGCCAAGGAGTGTGACTCCAGCCGTGATGTACCAGGTTGTCGTGCCAAAAGACTCCTGTGCGTCGTTTACGACGATCGTGACCTTGTCATCGGGGACCGCTTTCGTCGGGTCGAACGCCTGGGGCGAATCTTCGCCGGTTGCGTTAAAGGCCGAGATGTCACTGCCGATGGCATCCATGTAGCGCATGCCCGTATAGCCGACCAGGCAGTTCGTCAGCACGCACGCCGCACACGTGAGCAGTGCCGTCATAATCGTTATGCGCCATTGCAGCGAAAGCCTTTTCATTCGCTATCCTCCATAACGTAGCCCTCTCCAATCCGATTGCGAATCGGGTCGTATCCCAAAGCGCTGCGTAGCTTTTTGCGGAGTGACGAGATATGAACGCGGGTTGCGTTGCTAAAGCTGTTCACGCTGCTATCCCAAACGTGCTCGATAAGCTCCTCCTGACTTACCGGACGCCCCTGATTAAACATCAGGTATTCCAAGATCTCCGTTTCCTTGCGCGTAAGAGATAAAGCCTCGCTGTCCACGGAAGCGATGCGCGCCTTGGTGTCAAAGCTGAGCTTTCCGCAGGTTAAAACTATGTCGCTTTGTGTAAAGCGTCTGAGGGTAAGGCTGCGAATCCTTGCCGCAAGCTCGTCCAGATGAAACGGCTTGGTGAGGTAATCGTTGGCGCCGGCATCGAGTCCGGCGACTTTATCGGATACTTCGCCGCGTGCGGACAGAATCAGTACCTTAGTCTCGCAGTCAGTTTTCCTAAGTTCCCTGAGTACGGTCATGCCGTCGATGCGGGGAAGGTTGAGGTCGAGTACCACGAGGTCGAAGGCCTCAACGTCCAGTAGGTCGAGCGCCTCCTGTCCGTCGTGACAGCAGTCGACGCTGTACGCCAAGTTTCGCAAGCTGCGCGCGATTGCATCACACAGTGCCCGCTCGTCTTCGACGATCAAAATTCGCATAACAGTCTCCTTGCACATTCCAAATCGCGCTTAACACGGATTTTATAGTCGATATGGTCCAATAGGTCGCGTGACGAAAGGAGTGGTCAAGTTGTTCAAAGCGATAAAACCTGTAATGCAGGTTGCGTTGCTGATCGTCGGAATTGCCATGGTGTGCTTTGGCGTTATGCGTGGCGAGGCGAATGCCGTGCTGGCCAAAGCGATTAGGCTGTGCTTGGAGTGTATCGGAATTGGATAAAAGAGAAAACACTGCGCCGCATGTTTTGGCCCGATTTCGCGGATTCATTCAGGCGGCGGCGACGCTCATCACCAACATTCACCTGCCAAACTTTGCCAAAGGCGGCATCTATCAGGGCGCGGGAAAAACAGTCTGCGTACCTGGACTTAATTGCTATTCGTGCCCCGCGGCATCGGGTGCGTGCCCCATCGGGTCGTTCCAGTCGGTGGTAGGTTCATCCAAGTTCAACTTCTCCTACTACGTTACCGGTACGCTCATTTTGCTCGGCGTGCTGCTGGGGCGATTTGTATGCGGGTTTTTGTGCCCGTTTGGCTGGCTGCAGGAGCTGCTTCACAAGATCCCCGGCAAAAAGTTCTCCACGAAAAAGCTTAAGCCGCTCACGTACATCAAGTACGTCGTGCTGCTGTTTGCCGTGGTGCTGCTGCCCGTCTTGGTGGTTAACGACGTGGGCATGGGCGACCCGTTCTTTTGTAAGTACATCTGTCCGCAGGGTGTGCTCGAGGGTGCCATTCCGCTGGCCATTGCCAATGCCGGCATTCGATCTGCGTTGGGACATCTCTTTACTTGGAAACTTGCCGTTCTCATTGCCGTGGTAGTGCTGAGCGTTTTGTTCTACCGCCCCTTCTGCAAATGGATTTGTCCACTCGGCGCATTCTATGCGCTCATGAATAAGGTATCCCTGCTGGGGATTCGGGTCGATGCATGCAAATGTGTCTCGTGCGGCAAGTGCTCAAAGGCTTGTCAGATGGACGTTGATGTGGTCCGCGCGCCCAATCATGCCGAATGCATCCGGTGCGGAAAGTGCATCGGGGCCTGTCCCGTCGATGCCATCAGCTATCGCTATGGCCTGGATGTGTCGGCGGAAAAGCTCCCCTTGACCGCCGATAAAAAGTAAACAAGCTTCGACAAAACGGAGGAATGACCATGAAGCTTTCTAAGATTGCGGCCCTGTTTATGGTGCCGGTATTGGCCTTGTGCCTTGTGGCGTGCTCGGCACCCGGTGGCAATGCGAGTGAATCTGCGGGCTCCGATCCTAAGATTGCAGAACTCACTGCGCAGAAGCCGACCAATGCCGACGAGGCCGCCGAGCTGTATGCGAAGCTCATGCAGAAGGAGAACGAGATCTTTTCGAGTGATAACGCGCTGTGGGAAAAGGTATTCAATGCGGCAAATAAAGACTCGGCAATGATTGAGGATGGCAGCAATTACGGCGATTTTCTGCTCAAGACCATCGACGGCGCCAAGGATGAGTTCACGGCGGATGAGCTTAAGACACTCAAGGCCGGTGCACAGCAGATCAAGGAGATCGAGGACAAGCTCGAGAGCCTGGAGAAGGAGTTCCCCGGCTGTGGAAGCACGCCGAGTGCAGGCGAGAGCGTCGACGCTTCGACCGCTGGCATGACGGCTGGTGCCAATGCTTCGAGCGAGGCGACGAAGTTCCCCAGCTTTACGGGCAAGGACCTGGATGGCAACGACGTGAACAGCGACGAGCTGTTCTCTAAGAACAAGGTCACCGTCATGAACTTCTGGTTCACTACTTGCAAGCCGTGCGTGGGCGAGCTGGGCGATCTTGAGAAACTGAATCAGGAGCTTGCCGAGAAGGGCGGCCAGGTCGTGGGCGTCAATTCCTTTACGCTCGATGGCAACAAGGGCGAGATTGCAGATGCCAAGGACGTGCTGAGCAAGAAGGGCGTGACGTATAAGAACATCTGGTTCAAGCCGGATAGCGAGGCCGGTAAGTTTACGTCAAATTTGTTCTCGTTCCCGACAACGTATGTCATCGATCAGAATGGCAACATCGTAGGGGATCCAATCGTGGGAGCCATCAGCTCCGCCGAGCAGCGCGCAGCACTCGACAAGCTTATCGACCAGGCGATTGCGAATAGCGAGCAGTAAAAAACGCGTAAAGCATGGCGAGGATCGTGCGCCGCTGTGCGGAGTAGTCCGCTGCCTTTTAAGATAATCTCCACCATTTAGAGGTCCCGCTCGGGACCTCTTCTTTTGGACGTCGTCCCGTTCGTTTTTTGATGCGGTTCCCTACATTCCTCACTTGCACCGGTAAAAAATGGGGATAGAGTAGGACAAACGCGTCGAATACGAACGGCGGGGGAGAGCGGGCAGGGTGCCTGCGCAGGAGAGGTTGCCGTCCATGTTGGAGCTCAAAGGTATTTGCAAAAGGTACGTTACCCAGTCGTTTACGCAGGTGGCGCTCGACAGCGTAAGCCTGGCTTTTCGCGATAACGAGTTCGTGGCCATTCTGGGTCCCTCGGGCTCGGGTAAAACCACGATGCTCAACGTTATCGGTGGGCTTGATCATTTCGATTCCGGCGACCTGCTCATCGACGGCATCTCGACCAAGGACTTTCACGATCGCGATTGGGATGCCTACCGCAACAACCGCATCGGCTTTGTGTTCCAAAGCTATAACCTCATCCCGCATCAGACCATTTTGGAAAACGTGGAGCTGGCGCTTACGCTCACGGGTGTGGGGCATACCGAGCGCCGCGAGCGTGCGCGCGAGGCGTTGGAGAAAGTTGGCCTGGGCGAGCATGTTAACAAGCGCCCGAGCCAGCTATCGGGCGGACAGATGCAGCGTGTGGCCATCGCCCGTGCGCTGATCAACGATCCCGAGATTGTGCTGGCAGACGAGCCGACCGGCGCTTTGGATTCAACGACATCCGTGCAGGTCATGGATTTGCTCAAGGACGTGGCACGCGACCGTCTGGTTATTATGGTCACGCACAATCCCGAGCTGGCGTACCAGTACGCCACGCGCATCGTTAACCTGGCGGACGGCAAGATCACCGACGATTCCGATCCTTTCGATGTCGCTGACGCCACGCGCCGCGAAGCCAAGCCTACGCGCAAAACCTCGATGAGCTTTGTGACGGCGCTGGGGCTTTCTGCCCGAAACCTTATGACCAAAAAAGGCCGTACGGCCATGACTGCCTTTGCGGGCTCGATTGGCATTATCGGTATCGCGGCGATTCTGGCGCTGTCCAACGGCGTAAACGGCTACATCAAAAAGGTCGAGGAGGATACGCTCTCGAGCTACCCGCTCACCATTTCCAAGCAGGATTACGACCTGTCGTCCATGATGGGCGGACAGGGGGCTGCGGATGATGACTCGCCTGAAAACGTGGATTCGTCCGACGACAGTGCCGGCGGCAAGGCTAAGGGAACCGATAAGATTCCCGTGGTCACGGCCGTAAAGGATATGTTTGCAAGCGTTAAGTCCAACGACATGACGAGCTTTAAGGCGTGGCTCGATGCCGGTGGCGACGGCATCGATAAAGAAGTCAACGCCATCCAGTACGGCTACGGTGTATCGCCGGTTGTCTATCGTGCCGGCAAGGGCGATGAGAAGCCTGTCCGGCTGGTGCCCAACGCCATGACCGAGGCCATGAGCGGAGGTGCGAGTTCGGCGGCAACGGTGAGCATGGAATCCATGGGAACCTCGGTCTTTAACGAGATGATTGACGACCAGAGCCTGCTCGACAGCCAGTACGATGTCGTCGCCGGTCATTGGCCCACGTCTGCCAACGAAGCCGTGATGGTGCTCTCGAGTCGTGGCACGGTGGGCGACTACACGCTCTACAGCATCGGCGCGCTGGATATCAATGAGCTCAACGATCTGGTAAACAGCGCTATGACGGCTGACGGTGGGGTCGAAACGCCCGAGACCGGCACCGAATTTACCTACGACGATGCGCTGTCCACGACGTTTAAGGTGCTGTCGCCGGCCGATGCGTATCGCAAAAACGAAGAGACCGGCATATGGACCGATATGTCTGGCGACACCGACTTTATGGCCGCCAAGGTTGCCGACGGTATCGACGTGCACATTGTGGGCGTGGTGCGACCTAACGAGACCGCCAACGCGAGCGCGTTGTCTCCGGGTATTGCCTATACGCATGCACTGACTCGCCAGCTTATGGAGCGCGCCGCCGATTCGCAGATTGTGCAGGAGCAACTCGCCCACCCCGAGACGGATGTCTTTACGGGCAAAACCTTCGACGAACTGCAAGGCGAGGCCAAGCAAGGCGTGGATCTGGGCAGCATGTTCAGTGTGGACGAGGCAGCGCTCAAGAGCGCGTTTTCGTTCGATACATCTGCGCTCTCGGGTGCAGCCGGCGGTATGGACCTTTCTGGCATCGATCTGTCGGGGCTGGACATTGACCTTTCGGGCGTTGGCAAGGACATCGACTTCAGCGACATCATGGCAAAAGCGCCAACCCCAGATTTCTCGGGTATCTTTGACGGTCTGGAACTCACGCCCGAGCAAATGCAGCAGGTGGGAACACTAGCCAACCAGCTGTTTGAGGGCTTTTTGCAGTCTGATCAGTTTAAGGCGCTGTCGCCCGAAGACCTTGAGGACGCGTCAAAGCTCGCCGCCGCATTCTCGACGTATCTTGAGAATGATGCCGCAGCCCAGCAATATCTGGCTCAGCTCAAGGCACTCGGTGGCGATGCCCTGGCCGAGCGCCTGCAACAGGCGATGACCGACTATGTGCAAAAGCAGCTGGCTCCGTATCTGCAGCAGGCTATGGATCAGGTGATGAAGTCGATCAGCGATCAGATTGCGGCGACGGTGTCAGCTCAGCTCAAGGCAGGCACAGCAGAGCTCATGGGCCAGATGGCGACGCAGATGTCGTCGAGTTTTGCTAACCTGGCGAGCGCCATGCGCGTGGATGCGAGTGCCTTTGCTCATGCCATCCACTTCAACATGGACGCCGAGGACCTGAGTTCGCTCATGATGAGCTATGCCAAGGCGTCGAAGCTCACCTACGACAACAATCTGACCACGTTGGGCTATGCGGACGAGGCAGACCCCATCTCGGTCAAGATTTTCCCGCGCGACTTTGAGGCCAAGGAGCGCGTGCTCGATCACATCGACGCGTACAACAAGCAGGTCAAAGCCGCCGGCCACGATAATCGGGCAATTTCGTACACCGACTACATGGGCATCATCATGGGTTCGGTAACCGACATCGTGAACACCATCAGCTTGGTGCTCATCGCATTCGTAAGCATCAGCCTGGTGGTGAGCTCCATCATGATCGGCATCATCACGTACATCAGCGTGCTGGAGCGCAAAAAGGAGATTGGCATTCTGCGTGCGATTGGCGCGTCGAAGCGTAACGTGGCAAACGTGTTCAACGCCGAGACCTTTATCGAGGGCCTCATTGCCGGCGTCTTTGCTGTTGTCGTCGTGGTGGCCGTGAGCTTCCCGGTCAATGCTTGGGCGCTTGCGGCCAAACAGGTCCCCAACCTGATGAGCCTGCCCGTGCAGGACGCGCTGGTGCTCATCGCGATTTCGGTGCTGCTAACGGTCGTCGCCGGTTTGCTACCGGCCCGCAGTGCATCCAAAAAGGACCCCGTGGAAGCCCTGCGCTCTGAATAATGCGACAAGGGGACAGTTCCTTTGTCGCATTGAACGGCATGTAAATCGAGATCTATTACTTTTCACTTGTTCACTTCCCGGGAAAGTATTCACTTTTGTTGTATGGGGTGCGGCTGGAGGATGGTCATCGTCCAGTAGTCACCTCTATCTTGTGAATCGCCTGAAGCACAAGGCATAATGCATGTGACAAGGGGGCAGTCCCTTTGCCGCATTGATCTGAGAGTAGATGTTGATGATTCTATCGTTGGCCCCTATGGAGGGGATTACCGGGCATGTGTTCCGTCGCGTGCATGCGGAGTGCTTCGGTGCACTCGATTGCTATTACACGCCGTTTTTGCCGCCGCCGCGGGTGGGAAACTGCTTTGGCGGCAAGGCGTTTAAGGAGATCGATCCTGCCAATAACCAGGGCCTCAACGTAGTGCCTCAACTGATGTCCAAGAACGCGGACGAATTTGTGTGGGCGGCACAGGTGCTCGCCGACATGGGCTACCGCGAGGTCAATCTCAACTTGGGTTGCCCCTCGGGTACGGTTGTCGCCAAGGGCAAGGGCTCGGGTTTCTTGCGCAATCTCGACGAGCTCGAGGTGTTCTTAAGCGATGTGTGCGAGCGGTCGCCGTTGCCGGTATCGGTAAAGACCAGGCTGGGGCTGGAGAATGACGACGAATACGAGCGCGTGCTCGATCTGTATTGCCGCATGCCGTTGGCAGAGCTGATCGTGCATCCGCGCGTACAGAAGGACCGCTATACGGGCTTGCCGCGCAAAGAGTTTTATGGCGAGACGCTGGAGCGTGCGCCGTTCCCCGTGGCCTATAACGGTGACATTTTTGATCTTGAGGATATGGACGCGCTGGTGGAGGCCTATCCCGGCACGCGCCATGTGATGTTGGGGCGTGGCCTGCTCGCGAACCCCGCTCTGGCTCGCATGGTCAAGGGCGGCCCTGCTGCAACGGCTGCTGAGCTGCAGCGCTTCCACGACACGCTGTTTGCGGCATATGCAGAAGAGATTGGCGGCAATGCGGTCTTCCGCATGAAGGAGTGGTGGTTCTACGCCAAGTGCGCTTTCGCTGATCCCGCTACCGTCCACAAGATCGTACGCAAGACCAAAAAGGTCGACGAATACCGCGCTGCCGTCGAGCGCGTCTTCCGTGAACAGCCGCTTGCACCCACAGCTCGCTTCCACGGCTAACTAGTCATCGGGGGCGTTCTTTAACGACTGGTCATTTAAGGACGTCCCCAACGACTATGTAGCAAAAACATGTACACCAGCATCCAAAGATGTCGAAAAATGTCGACTTTGGATGCTGGTGTACATGTTTGGGTCCGACGGGGGAGCGGGCCTAGGCAATCAGTGCATCAAGTGTAATGAGCTCTCTGAGCCGCTCCGTGCGTGTTTGCCCATGGCGTTTGGCTTTTTCGTCAAACGCCTCAAGAATCGATTCGCCCACACGTGCTGATATAACGACGCTCGGCTCATCGGAGATTGGTGGCCTTCCCAACTTGATGGTGTGACCTTTCGGCCACTCATCTTTTTCGTAGGCTTCCGCGGCTTTCTTCAACTCTCCGGGAGCAAACCCCATCATCTTTTCGAGCTGCTTAGCATCCATGGCGCCTCCTATCGATCGACATAATGTCGAGCGCCGGTTCTCGGATTCTCTTTTTGTATACAATTTTGTAGACAAAAATACAAGCAGTTCATCGGGCTAATTAGCTTGTTTTGACCTGCCTGTTCGATAGGAAATGAGCATTGACGGCTTCGATACTCCTTTGCTTTTCAGCTTGGAATTTGGATGCTCATTGAACTTCCGGAGGGGAGCCCTTTATTAAGCTATTGAGATTCTGGGCAGGAGCTCTCACTGGTCTTCGGTAATGGGGCCAGCTTAATTCGCGACACAGTGTGTCGCGAATGGGAGTAGTCGTTAGGTGTCCTTCAATGGCTACTCATATAAGAACGTTCAAGTGTCGGATTTTGTCATTTAGTGTCGCTCTCAGCGACTATTCTGGAGGGTCGTGGTCAAAAAAGGGCAAATATGAGTACTGTTGCCATTATGGTTGCATTTATTTGCTATAAATTGTAGCTCCTGATGAGATTTGTTCCCATTAAGAGCTACTTTTATTGAACATATGAGGAGAAATAACGTCGTCTGCGGACGAGTGGAACGTTGAATAGTTCCTGAAGTGATCAAAATCGCTGCTACTAAACAGGTAGCAGTACTCATATTTGCCCTTTTTTGACCACAGCCCTCTCGGAAACCTTTCCAGAGGCGTCAAACAGCCATAATCCAAAGGTCTCCTCAAACAATTAGCCGGCCAAGAGCGTCCATGACTACCAAAAAGCTGTACGCCAGCATCCAAAGATGTCGAAAAATGTCGACTTTGGATGCTGGTGTACATGTTTGGGTCGTATGGGTTGGGGCCCTGGACGGACAGAGCGTGCGTACTAGAGCAGGTTTTCCTGCACCCACGCGATGATGTCGCTCGATTCGTAGAGTGGTTTGCCGTCGATGAACAGGCAGGGAACCTGGCGTTTTCCGCCGACGGCGATGAGTGTCTGTTCGGCATCGGAATCGGTCGAGATATTGCGCTCGGGAATGGTCACGCCGTTATCGGCCAAAAAGTGCTTGACCTTTAAGCAATACGGGCAGCCGGTCATAACGTACAGCTCGAGCTCATGATCAGTAGCCATAGGTCTCCAATCGGTTGAGGTTTTGATTGAAATACCCAAAGCCGCCGCGGTCTATGCGCGCGTCAACGACGACTCGATGGCCTGTACCAGAAACGCCGTGGCTCCGGTGCCGCAGGGCTTGTCGTAGTAGTCAACAAAGCGCTGGTCGGCAAGATAGCTGTGGGCGAGGCTCAGGTACGATTCGTTCTGGGGCTCGTGTCCCCAATTGAGGCCAATCCATCGGCGATGCATTGCGACAAGCTTGCGAGCCTCGCTTCCATCCGCATCGCCGTCGCCCATGGCAATCGAGAGCTGGCCCAAAATGGCGCGTTCAAGTTCCTTCATGTCGTTCCACGTCTGAGGGTCCATGTCCAGCAGCGCTTCGTTTGCTGCATCGATAGCCTCATTGCCATAGCGTGCCCGCGCCTCGGCACCGTAGCGCTCCTCGTTTTCCTGCACGGTGCGCCAGCGCTCCAGTTGCGGCAGGACGGCGCCCATGAGCGAGACGGCTTCGTCGAGCGACATGCCGGTGTTTTGCGCCAGCCGCGGGGCACAATCTTCAATCATCGCCTCCATGGTGGTGTCGTAGGTGTACTTGCCGTGGTCGTAGCACCACTTGCAGTAATGGTCGGTCGTGGCGCCCGTGGCGTCGGTGCCGCAGTCGTCGGGTGTGAGTATCATGCCGCAGCTCTGGCAATAATGCTCGGGCATTTCGAGCAGGTGGGGCAGCGGCTCGCCGGTCACGGCGGCAATGAGTTTCATCATGTCGATGCCCGGTGTGACCTCGCCACGCTCCCAACGGCTGACGGCTTGGCGTGTGACGAAGAGCTTGGCGGCGAGCTGCTCCTGGGTAAGGTGATGGGCGCGACGGATGGCAATGAGCTTTTCTGCAAAGGCCATAGCGGCTCCTTTCTGCTGGTTGATGGCTTAAGCATACGCGGCGGCAGGCGCCCTTCCAAGCAACCGTTGGTTGCACGACGGGGACCGCGGCGAGGAATTGCGCGCAACGCCCCACACCTCCATGCCGTACAATGACCGGCATGGAACCTATCGCACACATACATACCGACCTGCCGCAGAAGTTCGGCATTCCGCGCAACAGCTTTTTGGCGCCTCATCTGCAGGGACGCATCGTCTTTGAGCCGGAATTTGCCTCCAACGCAGCGGTTGAGGGCCTGGACTCCTTCTCTCACCTATGGCTGTTGTGGCGCTTCGAAAACGGAACGCCCGGCGGCATGGCTAAGGACATAGCTGCCGATGCCAAGTCGCAGGACAGGTCCGGCACCAATGCCAAGTGGTCGAAGACCGTGCGCCCGCCGCGTCTGGGCGGAGCCGAGCGCGTGGGTGTCTTTGCCACGCGCAGTCCGTTTCGCCCTAATCCCATCGGGCTTACCTGCGTCAAGCTCGATCGTGTCGAGTTCACCGATGATGGCCCCATCATTCATGTGCTGGGGGCCGACCTGCGCGACGGCACGCCCATCTACGACATTAAGCCCTACATTCCGTTTGCGGACTGTCACCCGGATGCAACGGGCGGCTGGATTGAGGATGCTCCGTGGCAAGAGCTCGATGTTGAGTTCCCGCAGGCTCTTCAAGACATGGTCCCGCCCGCAAAGCTCCCCGGTCTGGTCGAGGTTCTTCGCCAAGATCCGCGCCGCGCGGGCAGCAAGCACGAGCCAAACCGCGTCTATCATCTGGCCTTCGCCGGGCTTGACATATCTTTTACGGTCGATAAAACCCAGCTAACCGTGGTCGCCGTCAACGACGCGCAAGACTAACCAGCCATTCGTCCGCACCCGTCAAATTAAGCGCCAAACCCCATGCCAAAATCGCCCGTGCTGGTGGACAATAACGCCTACCAAAACAATCACTTTGCACGGGAGTTCAGCATGAAATACGACTTTAGCTCGCTTATCGACCGCCACGGCATGGACTCCATCGCCGTTGACTCTTGGGGCGAGATCCCCGGCATGGCTCCGAACGCACCCGACGAGGGCTTCGACCGCATTCCCATGTGGGTGGCCGACATGAATTTCGCCACGGTGCCCACGGTCCAGGAGCACATCATTCAGCGCGCTCAGCATCCCATGTTTGGCTACTTTAACCCGCGCGCCGAGTACTTCGACCGCATCATCGAATGGCAGAGCCGCCGCAATGGCGTCGAGGGCCTGCGCCCTGAACATATCGGCTACGAAAACGGCGTGCTGGGCGGTGTCGTGTCGACGCTGCGCGCGTATGTCCAGCCGGGCGATGCAGTGCTGGTCCATAGCCCCACCTACATTGGTTTTACCAAGTCCATCGAAGCTGCGGGCTATCGCATTGTCCACAGCCCGCTTAAACTCGACGACCAGGGCGTGTGGCGCATGGACTTTGAGGACATGGAGTGCAAACTCGCCCAAAACCACATCCATGCCGCGGTGTTCTGCTCACCGCACAATCCCTGCGGCCGCGTATGGGAGCGTGACGAGATCGAGCGCGCCATGGACATCTACCGCCAGCACGATTGCGTGGTGATCTCGGACGAGATTTGGTCCGATATCATCCTGCCGGGACACAAGCATATTCCGACGCAGTCGGTAAGCGAGGACGCCCGCATGCGCACGGTTGCCCTCTATGCGCCCAGCAAGACGTTCAACCTGGCGGGCCTGGTCGGCAGCTACCACATCATCTATAACGAGACGCTGCGCGACCGCGTGTGCGCCGTGTCCGACAAGACCCACTACAACGAGATGAACGTCCTCTCTATGCATGCGCTTATCGGTGCCTACCAGCCGCAGGGCTACGAGTGGGTGGACGAGCTCAACCAGGTGCTTGCCGGCAATATCGAGTACTTCTGCAATTACGTGGACGAGCATTTTGAGGGCGTGTCCTATTCGCGTCCGCAGGGCACGTACATGGTGTTTCTGGACTGCACCGAGTGGTGCCGCGAGCATGGCCGCGATATTCAGTGGCTGCTCGACGAGGGGGCGCGCGTAGGCGTGGGATATCAGGACGGCCGCCCGTTCCACGGGCCCTGCCACATTCGCGTGAATCTGGCGCTGCCGCTTTCGCGCGTAAGGGAAGCGTGCGACCGCCTGGACCGCTACGTTTTTAATGCACGGTAAGTGAGCACTGCATGCGGGGTCTTCTGCCAAGTCGGCTGGAAGGCCCCGTGTGGTAAGGCATCTGTAACCATTGGGCGCAGACCTGCTGCGGAGGTTTATTTTTCCTGAATCTGCTTGCCGCAAAGATGCTCAATCGAAATCTCGTAGAGCTGGACGCCCTTGATGTCTTTGGCGATTTCCTCTTCGACTTCTTCGGCAGAAGGGTAGTACTTAAGGGCGAGCTGGCGGACTTTGTCTTCGATAAACGCGGGAGTGTCGTTCGCCAGGCGACAGCGGCCAAAGACCACGGTACTCATAACGTAGGGAGCCCAGTCACCGTCCTTGTGCCACTCGTTGCCGTAAACGGTAAAGCAGACCTTGTCATCGCGCTTGAGTGCGTCGACCTTGTGGCCGGCTTTGGCGCCATGGAAATAAATCTTGTCGTGCTCGGCGTCAAAGAAGTAGTTGACGGGAATGGCGTACGGGTAGCCATCGTCGCCGTTGACGGCAAAGACGCCGCGCTTGCAGGTAGCGAGCAGTTCGCGCGCTTCCTCGTCAGTGATGGCGCGTTTCTTTCGACGTAAGGGCCTAAACATCGTTGGCTTCCTTTCTGGTCGTGCGTGGTGGTTGAGCACAAACTATAGCGAAACGGATCCGTTTTTCTTGATGCGGGCGAGTATGTTTTTGAGCTTGTTAAAGTCGAGCGGTTTGGACAGATGGGCGTTCATGCCGGCGTCGTGTGCCGCCTTGGCGTCCTCGGCAAAGGCATTGGCGGTGAGCGCGATGATGGGGATATCGGCTGCATCGACCTTCTCGCTCAGGCGAATCGCGCGGGTTGCCTCGTAACCGTCCATGTCCGGCATCATAATGTCCATCAGGATCGCATCGAAGCTGCCGGCGGGATGAGACAGGTACAGATCGACGACTTCGTTGCCGTTGACGGCGCGGGTGACCACGACGCCCTCGGATTCTAGCAGCGCCTGGGCAATCTCGGCATTCAATTCGTTGTCTTCGGCGAGCAGCACGTTCATGTCGGCGAGCGAGCAGTCGAGCGCCCTCTCGACCGTATTCGCCCGCGCCCGGGGGTTCTTGTCGATATCGAGCGGAATTTCCACGTAGAACGTGGTGCCCACATGGAGTTCGCTGGTGACTTCGATGGTGCCGCCCATCAGTTCAATAAGCGACTTGACGATTGGCATGCCCATGCCGGTTCCTTGGAACTTGCTGCGCGCATCGTCACCTTCTTGGGCAAACGGCTCATAGATATGCTTTAAAAACTCGGGAGCCATGCCAATGCCGGTATCCGAAACGCTAAAGCAAAAGAGCGCGCGCCCGTTATCGAGTGGCTTGGTCTGTGAACTAAAGGTGACGGAGCCGCCGTGCTTGTTGTACTTAATGCTGTTGTCTAACAGGTTGATCATGACCTGTCGGATATGGGTGGGACTGCCGATTACGTATGGCCCCGTGGCGTACGGCAGACTATTGTCCTGCATGGTGATGCCGTTACTGGACGCGCGGAGCTTGCACAGCACCAGCGTATCGTCACAAAGCTCTTTGAGGTTAAAAGGCGCATGTTCCAGTGTTAGCTTGCGGTCTTCGATTTTTCCCATCTCGAGGATGTCGTTGATCAGCGAGAGCAGGTGATTGGCGGCAACGCGCGCCTTGGCACGGCTCTCGCGGGCGACTTGCATATCGCCTTCCTTCAATTCTTCAATTTCGATAAGGCCCAGGATACCGTTGAGCGGCGTACGGATGTCGTGGCTCATGCGCGTGAGGAATGCCGTCTTAGCGGCGTTGGCAGCATCGGCTTTTTTGCGCTCGGTTCGAGCGCGCACGAGCGCCCAGATGAGCAGGACGATGCCGACCGACAACATACCGATGAGGGTAGCTGCAATGGCGGTGCGGTTGCGATAAAGGAATTGAAGCGTGTTGGATTCCTGGGCCGTGTACGACGTGGAGGAGTAATTACTTGCGGAGAGCGATTCTCCGGCATTGATGATGCCCTTGTTGATGATTCCCAGCAGCTCGGGCTTTCCGCGCGAAATCCAGCACGAGAGCTCACAGGTGTCAGGGAGCTCGACCGTCTCGCAGTCCTCGAGATCATAACGGTCACCGATGGTTTTTACGCGTGAACTGGGAGCGACGATGCAGTGCGCCGTTCCCTTCCTGAGGGCGTCGAACGCTTCATCGTCGGATTGGTATTCGGTCACGGTCGCTGTGGGGAACAGACTTTCAAGTGCATTTTTGTTGACAAACGATGATTTGGTACAGGCGATGTTCTGAAGGTCTTTGTTCAGGTTGCTGCCGGTGTAGATGGCGGTGAGGGATATGGTCCCCAACGATATCGACTGCACAACGCCTGTTTGCTCGGCAAACCAGTAATCTCGGTATACCGGCAGCGCAACGGCTATGCTTCCCTTTGACAGGGCCTTTGACATCATCTTGTAGCTATCAAAGGCGACGGTTTTGACCGTAATGCCAAATTTATCGTGTAGCGTCGTCGCAAGCGATGCGAGCGAGCCTTCCATTTCGCCGTCTTCGTCCTCGTTGCAGTAGGGGAGTTTGCCCGTAATGTAGCCGAGCGTGATGGTGTTGTTGTTTGCTTTGAGCCAGGAACATTCGGGGCCGTTGAGCGATGATGAACCGCTGTTTTGGGCCGAGTAGCTAGATTTGACTTCGTCGTTATAGCGTGGGTTGACGCGGGCGATTGCCGTCATGGCGGCATTGATGTCGTTCATCAGGTCGGGGCGGCTTTTGGGAACGGCAAGATAGTAGTCGTTCGAACCAATGTAGAACATGGGGGAGGCACTGGGCGACGAGATCGTGTCGTTCATGATGATGGCGTCGACCTCGTTGTTTGCGAGTGCGTCAAAGAGGGCACCGCCAGTGTCGATTTCTTTATAGGTGCAGGTAATGCCTTCGTTGGCGAGCCACTGCTGGCCGACGAGGGTTTGCATAACACCGCGGTTGCAGCCGATAGTGAGACCTTGAAGTGCTTGAGGGTCACCCTTTGCGAGGTCGTCACGGTCGGGCCTGGCGTAGATGTAGTAGCGCTCGGTGCCCTCGGGGTTCGAGGAAAAGAGCAGCTTTTGGGCGCGTTCCTCGGAGTAGGAGATGTTGGGCATGAGGTCGATCTCGCCCGCCTCGAGCATGTCCATAAGCTCGGTGAAGGTGCCGGAGACGTATTCGTACCGCCAGCCGGGCGTGTAGTATGACAGGGTCTGGAGGTACTCGTAACCCCATCCCGAGAGACGCTCGCCGGGGGTGCCGTCTTGGAAGCCCTCGTTGCTGACGAGCCAACCAACGCGGACCGTCTTGACTTGCTGACTAGAGTCATCGGCAAAAGCCTGGACAGGCGCGATAGAACTCAGCACGGCAAGCGCGGCAAGCACAATGGTCAGGGCGCGATATATAACTGAACGAAGGACAGTGGCAGCTCTCACGTGCAATCCTAACGAATCGAGACATTACCGCATAAGGATACCAGCTCAGCCTGCCCAGTCGGCAGCTGCACCGCTAAACGCTCCCGCCCGGCAGTTGGGGACAGTCCCTTTCTGCTGGCACAAAAGGAACGTCCCTAACTGCCGGTTGTGGGACAATACCGAGCGAACGAGATTGGGTGTCTGGGAAAAGGGGTCGCGATGAACAGGTTGAGGACGCTTGCCGATGTGCTGCGACAGGCTGGCTTTGCACGCATCACGGGCCTGTTTCTTATCTTTTACCTGCTGTGCTCGACGGCTGTCTGGCTGTCCGAGCCTACGACCCTCACCTTTGGTGATGGCCTGTGGTTTAGCTTTGAGACGGTCTCGACGATCGGCTTTGGCGATATCCCGGCAGAAACGCCGGTTGCCCGCGGCATTACCGTCATCCTAAGCGTCATCAGTATCTTCTATATCGCCATGCTTACGGGCGTGGCGGTGAACTACTGCAATACGCTCATCAAGCTGCGCCAAAAGGACACCATGGCGCGCTTTATGGACGATCTTGAGCATTTGGAGGAACTCGATCGTGACGAGCTCGCCGACCTGTCGCGCCGCGTGCGCGAATATCGCCGACGCCAACGCTAGAACGGACGTCGCGCGTCACGACGAGGGGGACTGAATATGAATATCACCGTGTATCTGGGTGCCAGCGTCGGTAATGACCCGGCGTTTCTGCCCGCGGTGCAGGAGCTGGGCAACTGGATTGGCGCCAACGGACACGCGCTGGTATACGGCGGGTCCAAGTCGGGACTGATGGGCGCGCTCGCCGATAGCGTACTCGAGGCAGGTGGACATGTGACGGGTGTTGAGCCGAGCTTTTTTATCGAGGCCGAGTTTCAACATGACGGAATCGACGACCTCATCGTGACGAGCGATATGGCCGAGCGTAAAGCCAAGATGATCGAGCTTGGTGATGCCTTCATTGCCTTTCCCGGCGGGACGGGCACGCTCGAGGAGATTGCCGAGGTTATGTCCGCGGTGTCGTTGGGGCACCTGAGTGCTCCGTGCATCCTGTATAACCTGGACGGTTACTACAACGACCTCAAGGCGCTGCTCGGGCACATGATTGATAAAGGGCTTTCGAGCCCGAGGCGCCAGCACGGCATCTACTTTGCCGACGATTTGCGCGAGATCGCCTCGATTATCAACGGATAAGGCTTGAGCCTGCCCCACTATGACTCCCAATGGTGCCGTTTGCAGCGCAGATGGTTGGCTCGTTCGGGCGACGCTCGCTCTACAATAAAACGCATCTATGTCGACTTTGACCGCGGGAGGACCCGATGGATAACCTTGCCAAACCCACAAACCGCGTGCTGTTTTTAGTTAGCGTTGCCGTGACCGGCGCACTCGCGGGCGCCGCAGTCTGGCTGTTCTTCTTTGCGATGGAGCACGGCATCGACTATCTATGGACTGAGATCCCGCACGCACTGGGCGTCGCTTCGCCCGAGCTCGCCAGCGGCCCGTTTGGCTTTCTGCCGTACCCGTTTTTTGTCTGCCTGCTGGGCGGCCTGTTAATCGGTCTGTACGAAAAGCTTACGGGCGCCAAGACCGATAACCTCAATCAGGTGATGGCTAAGGTCAAGCAAGATGGGCGCTACCCGTACGACAACCTGGGCAAGCTTTCGCTCGCGGCATTGCTGCCGCTGCTGTTTGGCGGAAGTATTGGACCGGAGGCGGGCCTGACCGGCGTTATCGCGGGTCTGTGCAGCTGGGTTGGCGACCGCATGCGCCGCTTTGGCGCCGAGTTTAGGGAGCTCACACTGCTGGGTACCCAGGCTGCCCTGACGGCGCTCTTTACCGCGCCCGTCTTTGGCTTTGTGGCGCCGCTCGCCGGTAGCGCTGACGGCCAGGGCGAAGACGCCCACAATGAGTCCGCGTCCGACGAGATCACCATCAAGCTGCCCAAGGCGCAAAAGACGGTGGTCTATGGCATTGCGATTGCCAGCGGTCTGGGTGCCTACCTGCTGCTTGGCCAGCTTGTGGGCGGCGGCATGGGCATGCCCAGGTTCGAGTCCGCCGAGGTGGGCAACCTGGAACTTGCCTGGCTTATCCCCCTGTCGCTCGTCGGTACGGTCTGCGGCTGGCTGTACTTTGTTTCGGAGCACGCGAGCGAGGCCCTGGCGCACGCGATGGGGGAGCGCCCCATCGCCAAGGCAATGCTGGCCGGTCTGGTACTTGCCGCCTGCGGTACGGCTCTGCCCTTCACCATGTTTGCCGGCGAGACGCAGGCCGACGTGCTCATGGAAACCTATCTGACCATCCCCGCCGGCGTGCTCATCGCGACCGGTCTGGTTAAGGCCATGCTGACCCCCGCCCTCATCAATATGGGCTGGCGCGGCGGCCATTTCTTTCCCGTCATCTTCTCGGGCGTAAGCCTGGGCTACGGCCTTGCCATCCTCACCGGCGCCGATCCGGTATTTTGCGTCGCCGTCTGCACGGCATCGACGATGGGTGCGGTCATGCGTCAGCCGGTCATGGTCGTGGGCCTGCTGCTCATGTGCTTCCCACTCAAGGGTATCGTCTGCATGATCATCGCCGCCGTTATCGCCGCTGGCATTCCGCTGCCCAAGCCGCTGCGCAAGTAGTACGGTGGCGCACGCCGGGGACATGCCGTTTGCCACGGATTGGCGGGGAGGGGGCGATCACGCCCTTCGTAGATCGAGACTCGCGTGCTTACAGATCGCGTACTCGATAAACCTTGGTGCTGACAGCGCAGCTGATTGCACATAGTGCGAGCGCCAGTACTGCAATTCCTGCACACAGACAGCCAAGGACGGCGGGATCGGGATTCGCTCCGGCAATCGACATGAGCCAGTTGCTGATGGGGTTGGAGGAGTTCAACGTGGCAATGGCAAGGCACCAGAGCAGGGCAAACAGGCCGACGGATAGGCGCAGCGCCTCCATGTGTCCAAATCGGAAGAACAGCGGCTGTGCCAAAAACACCATCATGAGGGAGATGAGCATCGATGCTGCCGAGGCTATAGCGATCTCAAAGACCGTCTGTCCCGTCGAGGGGATGCCCACGCTGTTGAATAGCGGGATGGAGACGATGCTCAGAAGCGCGGCGGCGCACGCCATGACAGCCGAGAAGACAATGATGCTCAGGTAGCGTGCGCAGATGATGTCTTTACGCGAGAGAGGCAGCGTTGCCCGATAACGCTCCCAACCGTTTTGATTGTCGAAACCGGCCAGTGAGTTCATGACCATGATGGGCGACATGGCGCTGACCGCGCAGGCGCCGGCGCTCATGCCGGAATCGCCATCCGACGCGTTGGCAAGGGTTAGCACGACGAAGATGAACAGGCCGACGCCCGCGATGCTCGGGGTGAGCGTGCGAACGATGGCGAGCTCGGACATAAAGGCGCGTTTCATTTCGAAGCCCCTTTCAGCATGAGGCGCAGATAGTCATCAATGGTTGCCCGATCGCAGGGAATCTCGGGAAAGGCCTCGAGCGTTTCGCGACGGTTGGGCACGAACACGTCCACGCTATAGGCGTGGTGGACGGCACGGGCGCCTTCGACGCAAGCCATAAGCTCGGCGGCCTGTGCTTGGGTACAGTGGGCGATGCCGGCGCGGTCGGTAATATCCTCGCGCGGCAGGTCAAAAATAATCGAGCCATTATCGATGCAGGTGACGCGATCAGCGGTGCGATCGAGGTCGGACGTAATGTGGCTCGAGAGCAGCACGCTGTGCTGGCCGTCGGCGACAAAGGCGAGCAGCTCATCAAGCAGCTCCTCGCGTGCCATGGGATCGAGGCCCGCGGTAGCTTCGTCTAAAACGAGCAGCCTGGCCTCGTGGCTGAGCGCGCAGGCAAGCTGCAGCTTCATGCCCATGCCGCGGGAGAGGTCCTTGACTTTTGTCTTAGGATCGAGGCCAAATCGGTTGATGAATCCGGCGAACGTTTCGCGGTCCCACGTGGGGTACGCCGGGCCTACGAGCGACTCGATCTGGCCCACCTTGAGCGTGGAGGGGAAGGGGCACGTGTCCAGGACAAGACCGACGCGGGAGCGCAGATGGCGCTGCGCTTCATCGGGCGCGTCGGCGCCACAGTGCTGCCCAAACAGGTGCACCTCGCCGGCATCGAGTTTGATAAGCCCAAGCGCGGCTCGAATCGTCGTTGTTTTGCCGGCACCGTTGGCACCCACAAAGCCGACAATCTGGCCGGGCTCCACAGCGAGTGTGACATCACGCAGCGAAAAACGGTCGCTCACACGGCGTGAGATGCCTTTGAGTTCTAAAAGGTTTTGCATGGTATAGCCTTTCTTGCAGATGGCTACTGCATGGTTTCGGGGGCTACCAGGTCGAGCATCTCGTGCAGCTTGTCGCGCGTGACGCCCAAGGCTTCGGCTTGGCTTGCCGCTTTCGCAAGCAGCTCTTCGATATGGCAGAGCTGGTTTTCGCGCAAGAGCTCCTGGTTGCCCTCGGTGACAAAACAGCCCTTGCCCTGCACGGTGCAGATAAACCCGAGCTGCTCCAGCTCGGCGTAGGCGCGCTTGGTGGTGATGACACTCACGCCAAGATCGCTCGCGAGTGCGCGGATGCTGGGGAGTTTGGCTCCCGCAGTGAGTGTGCCCGAAAGGATTTGAGCTTTGACCTGCGAGGATATCTGTTCGTATATGGGCTTATCGCTCGAATTGGATAGGATGATGTCCACAGCGGCTCCTTAGCTGTTGAACTACACGTGTATATAACCGGTAAGCACAATATATACACACTATGCACAGTTATGCAAGAGGTAAATGCCGATTGAGCCGGCTACGCAGGCCCCAACTGATGAATTTGTCCTGATAGGCGCCCTAGGGCGGAATTTCGCGGCTACAATAGTGCGGTTACAACGACGTAATGCACTCAATGCAAGAAAGGATCCGCATGGCAAGCCTGTCGGATGAAATCTCGTCGCGCCGCACATTCGCGATCATCAGCCACCCGGACGCCGGTAAGACCACGCTTACCGAGAAGCTGCTGCTCTATACCGGCAGCATCCAGACTGCCGGCTCGGTCAAGGGCAAGAGCTCGGCCAAGCATGCCGTCTCGGACTGGATGGACATCGAGAAGGAACGCGGTATTTCCGTTACCTCCTCGGTGCTGCAGTTCACCTACAACGGCGCCTGCGTCAACATCCTCGATACCCCCGGCCACCAGGACTTCTCGGAGGATACCTACCGTACCCTTATGGCCGCCGACGCTGCTGTTATGGTCATCGACGGCGCCAAGGGCGTCGAGGCCCAGACCAAAAAGCTCTTTAAGGTCTGTACGCTGCGCCACATTCCCATCTTCACCTTTGTGAACAAGCTCGACCACGAGGCTCGCGATCCGTTTGAGCTCATGGAAGAGATCGAGAACGTTCTGGGCATTAATACGTATCCCATGAACTGGCCGATCGGCAGCGGCCGCAATTTCCGTGGCGTGTTCGACCGTCAGACCCGTCGCGTTATCGCCTTTGAGGGCGACGGCCACGCCAACGCCACCAAGAAGGTCGCCGAGGTCGAGGCTGAGCTGGGTGATCCTTCCATGGACGAGCTCATCGGCGAGGAAAACCATAAGAACCTGATGGACGACATCGAGCTGCTCGATGGCGCCGGCGACGAGCTCGACTTGGATGCCGTGGCCTGCGGCAAGCTGAGCCCGGCGTTCTTTGGCTCGGCGCTCACCAACTTTGGCGTGGAGCCCTTCCTCAAGGAGTTCCTGCGTCTGGCCCCGACGCCGCGCGCCTATACCGATACGCTCACCAGCGAACCGGTCGATCCCTGCCGCGATGACTTTAGCGGCTTTGTGTTTAAGATCCAGGCCAACATGGACAAGAACCACCGCGATCGCATCGCCTTTGTGCGCATTTGCTCGGGCAAGTTCGAGCGCGGCATGGATGCCTTTCACGTGCAGGGCAACCGCAAGCTTAAGCTCGCCACGGGCACGTCGATGATGGCCGACGATCGCGCCATCGTGGACGAGGCGTACGCAGGCGATATCGTGGGCCTGTTCGATCCGGGTATCTTTAGCATCGGCGACACCGTGTGCTCCGGCAAGCGCCACGTGCAGTATCCGCAGATTCCGACGTTCGCCCCCGAGATGTTTGCCCGCATTACGCAGGTCGATACGCTCAAGCGCAAGCAGTTCGTCAAGGGCATGGAGGAGCTTGCCCAGGAGGGTGCCATCCAGATCTTCCGCGAACTGGGTGCCGGCATGGAGAGCGTCATTGTGGGCGTGGTCGGCGTGCTGCAGTTTGAGGTGCTCGAGCGCCGCCTCAAGGCCGAGTACCGTGTTGAGGTTCGTCGCCAGCCGCTGCCCTATACGGACATCCGCTGGATCCAGAACGACCCCGACACCATCGATATCCCGGGCCTTTCGCTCACGCGCGACACGCTGCGTGTCGAGGACATGCGCGGTGGTAAGCTGCTGCTGTTCACGAGTCCGTGGAACGTGGATTGGGCAACCGACCACAATCCCGACCTTATCCTGTCGGAGTTTGGCAACGTAGCCTTTTAACGCATCGGCGCGGTGGCCCTGCGGGGCTGCCGCGCCGTTTGCTTGCCTTATGCCGTGTGAGCGGCTATTATACCCACCGTCGTCTCAAGACCGGGGCGTCCGAGCAGTTCGGGTCCGATATCCTGCTCGTTAAACCTAAAACCAAAGGAGTACATAATGATCAAGAAGGTCATGGAGGACTACAAGGTCCTGCTGCGGAGCATTCCCGCGGCAACGGTTTCGCTGTTTTTCGTGAGCGTCATCATGATGAACCTGCTGGCCAACAAAGAGCTTATCAGCCTGCCGTATCTGGCACTCGACTGCGGCTTTGTGGTGAGCTGGGTTTCTTTTTTGTGCCAGGACATGATCTGCAAGCGTTTTGGCGCCAAGGCGTCCATTAAAATCTCTATCCTCGCGCTGCTGGTCAACCTCGCTGTCAGCCTGTGCTTTTGGACGTGCTCGCTCACGCCCGGCATGTGGGGCGCTTACTACGACACGGGCATGATCGAGGTCAACAGCGCCCTTAACGCCACCATCGGCGGCACCTGGTACGTGGTGCTGGGCTCTTCGCTGGCAATGCTCGTTTCTGCCGTGGTTAACTCCACGCTCAACCAGTCGCTCGGCCGTATGCTCAAAAAGAATAACTTTGCGAGCTTCGCCTTCCGCTCCTATGTGTCTACGGGCGTTGGCCAGTTTATCGACAACCTGGTCTTTGCCATTGTGGTGAGCCACACGTTCTTTGGTTGGACCTGGGTGCAGGTCCTTATGTGCTCGCTGACGGGTGCCGTCGCCGAGCTGCTGTGCGAAGTCTTCCTGAGCCCCGTGGGCTACAAGGTTGTGCGCGGCTGGGAGCGCGAGAATGTGGGCTCCGAGTACCTCGAGCGCCACGCAACCGCCTAAGGAGCAAGTATGCGGGTTTTGATCACGGGCGCTTCGGGCGGTATCGGAGCCGCGTGCGTGCAGCGCTTTTTGGACGAGGGCCACGAGGTCGTGGGCTTTGACCTGCTGCCGGCGGCGATCGAACACGAGCGCTACCGCCATCTGATCGTTGATGTACGCGAGCCTAACTCGTTTCCAGGCGATATTGAACCCCAGGTAATCGTGAACGTTGCCGGTACGCAGGATTCGGCCGACGACATCGCCGCCAACCTGCGTGGCACCATCAACGTGACCGAGCGCTATGCCTTTGTGGGGGAGGGGCTTGCCGCCAAGCCGGCGCCGGCTATTAAATCCGTGGTCAATGTGGGGTCGGCGAGCGGGCATACGGGATCGGAGTTTCCCGCCTATGCCGCCAGCAAGGGCGGCGTTATCGCCTACACCAAGAACCTTGCAAACCGCCTGGCACCGCAGGCCATCGCCAACAGTGTGGACCCGGGCGGCGTTATCACGCCGCTCAACCGTTGTGTGATGGAAGACGAGCACCTGTGGAACCAGATTATGGAGCTCACACCGCTTAAGCGCTGGGCAACCGCCCAAGAGATCGCCGAGTGGATCTACTTTGTGGGCGTGACCAACCGGTTTATGACCGGGCAGAGTCTGTTGATCGATGGCGGCGAGGCTGGCCGCACACAATTTATTTGGCCCGAATAGGAAGCGCGCCCGATGGAAAGCCGTCGGGCGCGTTTTTGATGCATCGATTTTTAGCCGAGGCAAGTCCAGTTGACGGGGGTCAAGCCGTGCTGTTCGAGTAGCCGATTGGCTGCCGAGAAGGGGCGCGACCCTATAAAAGCGGGGAGTTCTGCCGTGGCACGGTTGGCCGAAAGCGGCGAGGGGTGCGTGGAGGCCAGACAGAACTTATCGGTTGCCTTGACCGCACCAGTTGCGACGAGCTTACCTTCGACCATCTGCTGGGCAAAGCGGCCCCATGCCAAAAAGACGACCGGTTGGGGCAGCTGGCAGCAGCGTTCGATAATGTAGTCGGTGAGCGTGTTCCAGCCAAGCTTGGCGTGCGAGTTAGCGGCATGCTCGCGCACGGTGAGCGTAGTGTTGAGGAGCAGGACGCCCTGTTGTGCCCATGGTGTTAGATCTCCCGTGGCGGGAATGGGACAACCCAGATCGGCTTTGAGTTCCTTATAGATGTTGCGCAGGCTCGGTGGCAACTTGGTTTGCGTCGCGGCGACCGAGAACGACAGTCCCATTGCCTGGTTGGGTCCGTGATAGGGGTCCTGACCCAAGATGACAACTTTGACCTGGTCGGCCGGCGTGTAGGCGAGGGCATTGAGGATGTCGTCTTGTGCCGGGTAGATGGTCTGCTCGGCACGCAAAAGGGCGATACGCTCGAGCAGCTGGTTCGTAGTGTCACGTACCGGCTGCGGCGCATCGCCCAACCAAGTTGCTATGTTGCGGTCGCGGGTCGCGGCGTCCATGGGGCTCCTTTACGTCAGATGCTCTGCTGGCATCTATTGTAAAGGCGCACCGGTTGCCTTTATGCCGCGGCTGTATGAAGAGTGGGGTCTACGAGACGTGCTCGGGCGCTCCTGCCATGCGAGCCTGTCCATGTGCGCGGAGGCGCGGAAGCTCGACGGTTGCTACCATGACGCCGGTGAGGATGAGGGCGGCGCCAAAGAAGGCGATGGGGCTTAGGACCTCGCCGACCAGGAAGAAGGAGAAGACGGCAGAGCAGACCGGCTCGAGTGAGAAAGCGAAGCCGGTGGTCTCGGCGGGCACGTGGGGCTGCACGAGCGTCTGGGTGATAAAGCCGTAGGCAGAGCAGATGAGTGCGAGCGCGAAGACAACGACGATCTCGTTAGGCGTGCCGGGAAGCGTGAAGCCGCCAAAGGTGAATGCGGCGATGCCAGAGAACAGGCCGCCAAAGCCCAGCTGCCAAACACCCAGAGCAAGCGGATTGACATCTTCGACAAAGCGCTTCGCCACAATGATATGGCCGGCATAGACAAAAGCGGAGAGCAGCATGATGATCGCGCCGGGATTCAGGCTGGTAAAGTCGGCGCCCGAGAGCAGCAGCATGCCGCAGGTGACGATGGCGGTGCCGACAAGCACTTTGCGTTCGGGGGCGCGGCGCAGCAGGGCGGCGTTGGCAAACGGCACGATCACGACCGTCAGGCTCTGCAAAAAGCCGGCAGTGGAGGCGGAGGTGAGGCTGGAGCCCAGGCACATGCAGGTGAGCTCGGTTGCCATAATGGCGCCGATGATGGCGGCGCGGACCATAAGGTCGCGGTTGATACGGAACGCGCGCTTGTGGAAGAGCAGCAGGCAGGCCACAAAGGCGATGATGCAGCGTAGCGCGACGATACTCGTGGCATTCATGCTGTCCATACCGATCTTCATGAGGGGATACGAAAAGCCCCATGCGACGGGAACGGAAAATGAGAGCGCGATTGCTTTTTTGCGATCCATGGGACTCCTTTTGTTACAGAACGGTTTCGCACAAAGGATTCTGCTCCCAGATTTGGATGTAGTAAAGCGAATGTATCTTCAGTACGATTAAGAAATACTAAAGTGAGTGCGAAAAGCGCTGGCAAAACGTTTTGCGGCTGCATTGATATGGAGGCACGATGGCATCGCGGTATCAGATTGTTTGTATGGTAGTCGATCGCGGCAGCCTTAAAGGCGCGGCGGACGAGCTGGGCTATACGCAAAGCGCGGTGAGCCAAGCCGTCAAGGCACTCGAGCGCGAGCTGGGTACCACGCTTATCGAGCGCGGAAAGCAGGGCGTTTCGCTTACGCGCGACGGTAAACAATATCTGCCGTACCTGCGCCAGATTGTGACCGCCGAGGCCGAGCTCGAGGGCAAGCGCCAGGAGCTGCTGGGGCTTTCGTCGACCGACATTCGCATCGCGACGTTTACCAACGTGAGTCGTACCGTGCTGCCGCGTGTGATCCGCGACTTTGGTGCGCTGCACCCGGGCGTACGCTTCACCCTCAAGCAGGGCGATTACACGCGCAACGCTCAATGGGTGCACGATGGCGTGGTTGATTTTTGTTTTACAGCACGCGGATTTACCGCGGGGCTCGAGAAGCGCGTCGTCTATCACGACGAGTTGGTAGCATTGTTGCCGGCCGCGCATCCGCTGACGGCAAAGGAAAAGGTGACACTCGCTGACCTGGCGTCCGAGCCGTTTGTGCTGCTGGATGAGGGCGAACAGAGTCTGGTACTCGATGCATTCGCAACGCACGGGCTGTCGCCGCACGTGACGAGTGAGGTGACCGACGACTACACCATCATGGCGATGGTGGAGGAGGGCCTAGGCGTGAGCATGCTGTATCGCCGTACCGTTGAGGGCATGCGAGCCGATATTCGTGTGCGGCCCATCGTGCATGCCCCCTCGCGCGACGTGGTGGCCGCCTGGCGCAGCTGGGACACCATGCCCATCGCCACGAGGCGCTTTATCGACTATATGAGCTCACATATTGTCAATTAATGACTGGCGTGGCGTTGAGTGCGGTGTTTAGCGGGCTGTCGCTTTGGCTTGGGTGGCGCGATAGGTGCGTGCCGGGTGGCAGAGTAGTACCGCCACGACCATAAAGAACGCCGTGGTGCCCAGGCTGATGGGATAGACCATCATGATGTTCGCAAAGGTGCGGAAGTGCGGGAACACGCAGAACACCCAATAGAAGCGGATGCCACAGACGCAGATCATGGTGATGAGGGCGGGCGTGAGCGAGATACCAAAGCCGCGCAGGTAGCCTGACATGTTTTCGTAGAACATGCTAAAGGCGTACGCCGGGAAGATCGAGCACACGCGGATATAGCCGATCGAGACGATATTGGGATCGCTGTTGAACAGCGATAGGATCTCGCGCCCCAAGCCGACAATAACGATAATTGTGGTGAGCGCGACGATACCACCTTCGACCAGGCAGACCTTGAGCGTTTTGGTGCAGCGGTCGATCTGGCGGGCACCGTGGTTTTGTCCCACAAAGGTGGTGCAAGCCTGGCTAAAGCTGTTGAGCAGGTTGTAGCACACATACTCTAGACTCATGGCGGCGCTCGATGCCGCCATGACTTCGGTGCCCAGGCTGTTGATGGCAGACTGGATGATGATGTTGGCGACGGCAAAGACGGCGCTTTGGATGCCGGCGGGCAGGCCGATCTTGACGATGCGCTTGAGGGCGACGGGGTCGATAGCCAGGTCGCGTAGGGTGACGCGGACGACGGAGTCGGTCTTGAGCAGGCGGATAAAGAGTGTAGCGGCACTGACGGTGTAGGCGATGGCGGTGGCGATGGCGACGCCCGCGACGCCCCAGTGGAGTACGGGGACAAAGATGAGATCCAGGCCAATGTTGAGGACGGTGGACACGGCAAGCGCCTGCAGCGGCATGCGGGTGATGCCGACGGAGCGGAAGATCGCGGCCTCAAAGTTGTAGAGCAAGATCGAGGGCATGCTCAGCAAAAAGACGCGCAGGTAGAGCGAAGCGAGCGGCATGGTCTCGGCGGGAACGTTGAGCGCGGCGAGCATGGGCTCGGCAAAGATCTCGCCCAGTGCGATGACGACAAAGCCCACGAGCGCCATTAAAATCGAGGTATGGACGGCGCGTTTGACCATGTTCTGATCGTTGCGGCCGATAGCGTTGGCGATGACCACGTTGGAGCCAAGCGACATGCCAATAAACAGGTTGAGCATAAGACTGGTAAGCGGAACATTGGAGCCGACCGCCGCCATGGCGAGGGTTCCCTGGTCGCCCGAGAAGTTACCGATGATGACCGTGGCGATGAGGTTTGACAGCTGCTCCAAGATGCTCGTGGCGGCCACGGGGAAGGCGAACAGGGGAATATTGCGCCACAGCGAGCCGGTGGTCATGTCAATGTGCTTAGATACGGTATCAGCCATACGCTCTCAATCTCTAATATGCTCTTTCGTGCTTATTTGCGCAGATGATGATACTCCTAATCGACTAGTCATTGGGGACGTTCTTAAACGACTAGTCATTCAAAAACGTCCCCAATGACTAGGTGGGGAAGGCGTGAGACAATGGTGGGCGTTGTGTTGTTCGCGCTAAGGAGTTGCCATGTTGTTGTGTCCCGTTTGCCATGAGCCGTTGGTGGACGATGAGCGTGGGGCCGCATGTGCGGGCGGACACCGGTTTGACCGTGCGCGCGAGGGTTATCTATATCTACTGCGCTCGTCCAAGAGCGGCGACTCCATGGGCGATCCCAAGTCGCAGGCGCGCAGCCGTCGTGACTTTTTGAACCGTGGATACTACGCGCCGTTGCGCGATGCGATGGTCGAGCTGGTGCGCAAGCAGGTGTCTGGGCGCGCCACGTCTGCGAACGGCCCCATGACGCTGCTCGATATTTGCTGTGGCGAGGGCTATTACACCAGTGCCATGGGCGCGGCGCCGGGCGTAGATGCTTACGGTTTTGACCTGGGCAAGGAGATGGTGCGCCTGGCCGCCAAGCGCGGCGATGCGACCTACTTCGTGGCCAACATGAAGGACATCCCCGTGGCCGATGGCGCCTTCGATATGGTGACCGAGCTCTTTGCCCCCTTTAACGAACGCGAGTTTGCCCGCGTGCTGGCGCCGGAGGGTTCGCTCTACACCGTGGTGCCGGGTGCTCGTCACCTCTTTGGGCTCAAGGAGGTACTCTACGACACGCCGTACCTTAACGATGAAAAGCTGCCGAAGACCACCGAGCTCGAGTTGGTCGGAACGCAGCGGGTGTCTGCGAATATTACACTTCAGACCCAGGCCGACATCGAGGCGGTGTTCCAGATGACGCCGTACTACTACCGCACGCGCCCCGCCGACAAAGAGCGCTTGGCAAACCTCGATACCCTTCAGACTGACATCGACTTCATCATCGCCGAGTACCGCCACGGCTAACAACCTGCCAAAAAGGGACAGGTTTATTTTGGTAGGTTTTATCTGGGCAAACGCAAAGGGCCGACCGCGGAGATGCGCGATCGGCCCTTTTTAGTTGCTTGGCTGCAGAGGTTATGAGAAGCGAGCGCTTATAGGCGGTCCTTGTTCTCGGCCTTAACGGCGTGTGCCTGCTGAACAAAGAACAGGTCGTACACCACGATGACAAAGGCGCCAAAGTTGATGGCGTCGCCGCCAAACGCGGGAAGCGTGAGCACCGCTTGGGCAAGCGTGGCGACCGCGGCAACAATACCGAGCTTAAACGCGCCGTCCACCTGTGAAGGCTTGTTGGCGCCCTTGATACCGGCGACGCCTGCGGCAAGGTCGACGAGACCCTTGGCGATAAGCACGACCGCTGCGAGCGTGGCGTACGAACCGTACGTGGAATCGAGACCGCCCGTGGCGATGCCGACGCCGGCGGTGACGAGGCTGGCGATGCCCAAAACAAAGTAGATGAGAGCAAGGATTTTGAGAGTCTTGCGAGTGAAGCTCATGGCTGGTCCTTTCGATACGAGTACGCCAACTTGGCGCACCCAATGTACTGCACATATGGTGAAGCACATTGTAGTTCAACGCGGCGATGCATGCGTTTGAAAGCGCATTGAGCCCGCGCAGCCAAACCCAACCTTTCAAAAAGGAAAGCTGGGCGTAAGTCAAATCGATGGCAGCGTATGCGCGGCGCTGCGATGATGGGTCCATGGTAAGAGCTGGACCGAAGGAGGAGCCATGATGTACGGAGCAGGGCAAGTGCATGAGCCGCGGTCGTTGGGAAGGCGCATGGGTGATTCTGTGATCGCTGCCGTGTGCACGGGATTGATGGCGGTGCTTTGCATTGGGATGCTGTGGGCCATGTCGCATGTGGGACAATAGCGGACGGTTGGGTGCCGACATAAACGGCGCTCACGTATTCGTTTTGCTTGTTAAGGAGTACCCATGGGCGTCGTCGATCCCTTTTCTGTTGCTCGGTCCGCGGGGCTTGAGCTGATCGGGAAGTCCGAGGGCCTCACGCTCACCGACGGCACGATGGAGCTGCGTGCCGATTTTGGCCGCATGCTTCCACGGCTCAAGCAGGGCCGTCTGCAGCAAGAACTGCTGGTAAAGGCTGCGCGCGCAAAAGGCATCGAGAGCCCATGGGCGATTGACGCCACGGCAGGCTTTGGCGAGGATTCGCTGCTGCTGGCGGCCGCGGGCTTTACCGTCGATCTGTATGAGCAGGATTGCGTGATCGCGGCGCTCCTCAAGGATGCCTTGGATCGCGCGGCAGATGATCCGGCGCTTGCGACAGCCGTGGCGCGCATGCGCTTACATGCGGGCGAGGACAGCATTGCCGGCCTTCGCCATACAGCTGGGCTGATCGGGCAGGGCGAGCTCACCGCTCCTGACGTGGTGTATCTGGACCCCATGTTTCCCGGACGCACCAAGAGCGCGGCGGTTAAAAAGAAGTTCCAACTCTTGCATCATCTGGAACAGCCGTGCGCCGATGAGGAGACGTTGGTCGAAGCTGCGCTTGCGGTGCACCCGCGCAAGGTCGTTATCAAGCGACCGGTGAAGGGGCCACTGCTTGCCGGCGTTAAGCCGAGCTATCAACTTGCGGGCAAGGCCGTTCGTTACGATGTTTTGGTGCCGCCGCGCCCGTAGCTTGCGTGCGATGGCTGGCGCTCCGTCAATGCCGTGCCGATGCGGCGCCTATTTCCAAGGGTGCGACGTCAGGTGCCATCCACCGCAGTATTCGCATTTGTAGCAGGCCAAACCGCGCCGCCCGCGGCTTTCGCAGTCGGCCATAACTGCCTCGGCCTCGGCGCGCGTGTCGTAACGGTTTTTGCGCTCGCACGATTTGTAGCGCCAGGCCTCATCGCGCTCGGCGTCCAGGGCGTCGCGGCGCTCGTCCTCGCGTGCAAACAGGTCGCTCATATCGCCGCCGGTGGCAGTGCTCAAAAACTCGCTTTTTGCTTTTGACCAGGCGGCTCGCTTTTTGCTTCCCATCTGCTTCGTGCCCCTCTCCAGACGCTGGTATCATTGCCCAATCAAAGTGATACCAATAAACGTGAGGTCGCCGCGTGATGATCAGAAAAACCCTCGATACCGACATTCCCGCCGTCATGGCTATCTATGACACGGCCCGCGCCTTTATGCGCGCGCATGGCAACGCCACGCAGTGGCCCGAGGGCACGCCTTCTGCCGAGCAGCTGGCTGCCGATATCGCCGCCGGTGGCAGCTATGTGTGCGAAGTCGACGGCCGCGTGGTGGCGACGTTTGCCTTTTTGCCGGGTCCGGACGAGTGCTATGACGCAATTGAGGACGGTCAATGGCGTAGCGACGCTCCGTACGCCGTGCTGCACCGTGTGTCATCCGACGGCACCGTGCACGGTATCGCGGCTGCGATGTTTGCCTTTGCCAAGGAGCGTGCCGATCACCTGCGCATCGACACGCATCAGGACAACCTGCCCATGCAGGGTGCCATCTTAAAGGCTGGCTTTGAGCGCGCCGGTATCGTCTATGTGTCCGACGGCACGGCGCGTGTCGCGTTCGATTGGCTGCGCGAGGCGTAAAAGCAGGGGCGCGTGTCAACAATTCGCACGAACGAAAATGGCCCGGGCGGGGCCATTTTCGTTCGCTGCGCTGATTTGCAAGCCGGCTTTCGCAAGGCGCGAACCTACGAAAATCGCCGCGCGGCAACGCGGGGCGATGAGCTCGGTCGGGGGATAGGGCCCGCTTCGCCCGCCGGCCCGTAAATTGTATCATCCAGTGTGGAGCGTGAACGCCCGTTGCCGCGTGCGATGGGCTTGCAATAAGAGGAGAGCCATGTCGAAGCAAGCGGTCGTTGGAATCTTGGCGCATGTCGATGCCGGCAAGACCACGTTGGCCGAGGCCATGCTGTTCAACGCGGGTCGCATCCGCAAGCGCGGCCGCGTGGACGATGGCGATTCGCATCTGGACACTAACGCGATCGAGCGCGAGCGCGGCATTACGATCTTCTCGTCGCAGGCCGTACTCGATCATGGCGATACCCACGTCATGCTCGTGGATGCGCCGGGGCATGTCGATTTTTCTGCCGAGGCGGAGCGCACATTGCGCGCGCTGGACTACGCGATTTTGGTTGTGGGTGCCAACGATGGCGTGCAGGGGCATACCGAAACTCTGTGGCGCCTGCTTGCGCGCTATGACATTCCGACGTTCATCTTTATCAACAAAATTGATTTGGAGAATCCCGGTCGCGATATTTTGCTGGCACAGCTCGGGCAGCGTCTTTCCGAAGGCTGCCTGGATGCCAACGAACTGCTGGCGGGCGGCGCCGTTCAGGAGGACGCTGCTGCGTTGGACGAGGCGGCGCTCGAGGAGTTTCTTGAAGCGGGCGAGCTTTCTGTCGCAACGCTGTCGCGCATGGTTGCCGAGCGCAAGCTCTTTCCCTGCTTTGCCGGCTCGGCGCTCAAGGACCAAGGCGTGGACGAGCTGCTGGATGGCATATGCGCGCTGATGCGTGAACAGGCGTGGCTCCCGGAGTTTGCCGCGCGCGTCTATCGTGTCAGCCGCGGGGATCGCGGCGAGCGCTTGGCATGGGTTAAAGTAACCGGCGGCACACTGCATGCCAAGCAGATGATTGACGGACGTTCCGGTGCCGAGGCATGGGAGCAAAAGGTCGATCAGGTACGCATCTATAACGGCGAGAAGTATGAGCTTGCCCAAGAAGTTGCTGCTGGCGGTATTTGTGCCGTGACGGGTCTTGCGCACGTTCGCCCGGGGGATGCCCTGGGCGCGGAGCCTGCGGGCGATGCGCCCGTCATTGCGCCGGTCCTCACCTATACGGTGCTTCCGGGCGAACACGATGTCCACGCGGTGTTCAAAGCGCTGACTGAGTTGGCGGACGAGGATCCCATGCTCGGCGTAAGCTGGAATACGCATCTTGAGCAGATTCATTTGCAGTTGATGGGCGCCGTGCAACTCGAGGTCGTGCAGCGGGTGCTGGGCGATCGCTTTGGCCTTTCGATTGCGTTTGAGCCCGGCGGCATTCTCTATAAGGAGACTATTTCGCAGCCGGTCGAGGGCGTGGGCCACTTTGAGCCACTGCGCCACTATGCCGAGGTGCATCTACGCCTGGAGCCGTTGCCAGCGGGTTCGGGCGTGCAGTTTGGCACCGTGACCTCGACCGACGAGCTCGATCTTAACTGGCAGCGTTTGGCACTCACCAACGCCATGGAGCGCGATCACCTGGGCGCGCTGACCGGCTCGCCCATCACCGATGTGTGCATTACGCTCACGGGCGGCCGCGCGCATGCCAAACACACCGAGGGCGGCGATTTTCGCCAGGCCACGTACCGCGCGATTCGTCAGGGGCTCATGCAGGCGCGTGAGGCCGGCGCGGCGGTACTGTTGGAGCCGTGGTATCGCTTTGAGCTCGAGGTGCCGGGGGAGTGCGTGGGCCGGGCGCTCTCGGATGCCACGCGTATGGGTGCCGAGTACGAGCCGCCGACGATGGCGGGAGACCGGGCGAAGCTTGTGGGTCGCGTGCCGGCATCCGAAGTGCAGGATTACGCGCTGGAGGTGGCTGCCTACACGAGTGGTCGCGGACATCTGTATCTAGAGTTTGCCGGCTATGCGGCTTGCCATGATGCCGAGCGCGTCATCGAGACGGCCGCCTATGAGCCAGAAGCCGATCTGCCCAACACGCCCGACTCGGTCTTTTGCTCTCACGGCGCCGGTTACACGGTCAAATGGTACGACGTACCCGCCGCGGCGCACGTAAAGATCGATCCCGCCACCTTCCGCCCCTGGCGAGCAGCAGACGCCGAGTTTTTCGGCCACATGTGACAAAGGGACAGTTCCTTTGTCACATGCTATTGGTATAACTCGGTATAAGTTGGTATAACTATTTCCAGGGTTTGCCAATCCGAGGAGGCCGACATGAATCCAAATCCCTTTAAGCCCACGGCTGGCAAGCGGCCTCCGATACTCATCGGTCGCGAGTCGGTCATCGAAGATTTCGAGGAAGGGCTCGATAACGGCGCCGGAGCGCCGGGTAGGCTCATGCTCATTACGGGAAACCGCGGCTGCGGCAAGACGGTTCTCCTGCGGGAGCTGCAGCGTTTAGCTAGCGAGCGCGGATGGGCGGTTGTCTCCGATTCCGCTTCGCTTGGCTTATGCGACCGATTGGCCGACGCGCTTCGCTCGAATAAACCCGTTGTGACGTCAATGGAGTTCGGTCCGTCGTTTGGTCGGATGTCAGTCGAGGCGGCGCGGGCAAAGGGCGAGATGTTGCGAGGGCTGGTCAACGAGCGCCTCAAGAAGCTCGGTCCAGGCAAAGGCATACTGTTTGCGATTGACGAGGCGCAATCGGCGTCTATCGAGGAGCTGGCGGCCCTTGCCGTTCTCTATCAGCAGGTGCTCGGAGACCAGGATGCCACGGGCTTGCCCGATAGCGAGCAGCGTGGTCTTGCGCTGGTGTTCGCCGGCTTACCCAGTATGGTTGACGACCTGCTCGAAGAGCCGAGCGTGACGTTTTTGCGGCGTGCCCAGCAGCGTACGCTGGGGGCGATATCCTTGCCCAAGGTGCGTGATTCATATATCCAGGCGGTCAAAGATGCTGGTCTTTACGTTGACGCGGAGACGGCGGACCTTGCGGCGCGCAAGAGCATGGGGCATCCCTATATGGTTCAGCTGGTGGGCTATTACATGTGGCGGTCTGCTGTCCGGCGTAGCTCGCAGGTCATCGAAAGGCGCGATGTCGAGGATGGCCATGCGGATGCCGTCTCCGAGTTCTACGAAGCGGTTGACGCGCCTCTGTATTACGGGCTGCGCAGTCCACAGCGCCTCTTTATCGAGGCCATGGCGGTTGACGAGGGCAAACCGACGCGCATGGCGGATATCATTGAGCGCTGCGAGCGTACCCAGAGCTGGGCGAGTAAATATCGCGCAAGCCTGATTCGCGAGCGCGTCATCGAAGCTGCCGGATACGGCCTCGTCCGGTTTACCGTGCCCATGCTGGGCGCGTACATTCGCGATCGAGTTTTATGGCATGAGTAGGGTGATAAAGGTGACGGAACAGAAGATGAGCCCGCAGGCTATCGAGGTACGTGGCGCGCGCGTCCATAACCTCAAGGACATCGGTATCGACATTCCGCTGGGAAAGCTCGTGGGTATTGCCGGCGTATCGGGTTCGGGCAAGAGTTCGCTGGCACTGGGGGTTCTTTATGCCGAGGGCTCGCGTCGCTACTTGGAAGCACTCAGCACCTATACTCGACGTCGCCTGACGCAGGCCGAGCACGCCCAGGTGGACGAGGTATTGCACGTACCGGCGGCCCTCGCATTGCATCAGCGCCCCAGCGTGCCGGGCGTGCGCTCGACCTTTGGTACCATGACCGAGCTCAACAACAGCCTGCGTCTGCTCTTTAGCCGTTGCGCCCATCACGTGTGCCCGCACTGCGGGGCGCGCGTGGAGCCGAGCCTTAACGTGGCTGCGGGCCTGTCGCTCACGTGCCCTGCATGCGGTCGCGAGTTCTACGCGCCGAGTGCCGAGGACCTTGCCTTTAACAGCGGCGGTGCGTGTCCCACCTGTGGTGGCACCGGTGTCATGCGCGAGGTGGACGAGGCGAGCCTGGTGCCCGATGAGTCAAAGACCATCAACGAGGGTGCGGTCCTTCCCTGGGGCACGCTCATGTGGGATCTGATGAAGCAGGTGGCAGGCGAGATGGGCGTGCGTACCGACGTGCCGTTTAACCAGCTCACGCCTCAAGAGCGCGACATCGTGTTCCACGGCCCGGCGGTTAAAAAACACATTCTCTACGTGCCCAAAAACGGCGAGGGCGCCACGCCGCTCGACTTTACCTATTACAACGCCGTCTATACCGTTGAGAATGCGCTCGCCAAGGTCAAGGACGATAAGGGCTTAAAACGCGTTGCTCGCTTTTTGCGCGAGGGAGCATGCCGCGATTGCGGTGGCACGCGTCTCTCCGAGGCTGCGCGCCAGCCCCAGGTGCGCGGTATCAATCTGGCGCAGGCGGCGGCCATGACGCTGGGCGAGGCGATTGAGTGGGTGCGCGGGGTGCCCGCATCCTTGCCGCCCGAGATGCGGCCCATGGCGACGGATATCTGCGATTCGTTTTTGAGCGCGGCCCGTCGCCTGGTCGACTTGGGCCTCGATTACCTTTCGCTCGATCGTGCTGGCGCCACGCTCTCCACGGGTGAGCGCCAGCGCGTGCAACTTGCTCGCGTGGTGCGCAACCGATCGACAGGCGTGCTTTATGTGCTGGACGAGCCTTCGATCGGCTTGCATCCTGCCAATGTCGACGGCTTGGTAGGCGTGATGCGCGATCTGGTGGATGACGGCAACACCGTGGTTGTTGTCGACCACGACACGCGCGTGCTGGCGGAAGCCGACTATCTGGTCGAGATGGGCCCCGTTGCCGGAGCAGGCGGCGGCAGTGTAATCGCCGCTGGTACGGTAGACGAGGTCGAGCAATCGCGGGACAGCCGCATCGCTCCGTTTTTGCGCGCCGAGCCCAAGCGCTTGCGCCCACAGGTGACTGACGACGAAATGTTCGACCAGGGCCATATCCGCATGGCGACCGATGCCATCCATACCGTCAAGCCGCTCGAAGTCGATATCCCGCGCGGTCGCTTGGTCGCGGTTACGGGCGTTTCTGGTTCGGGTAAGACGACGCTCGTGCTCGAGACGCTCATTCCGGCGCTTAAGGCGCAGGCAGCTGGCGAGCGCTTGCCACGCCATGTGCGCTGGGTCGATGCCGAAGGCATTGCCCGCGCCAACCTGATTGACGCTACGCCCATTGGCGCCAATGTTCGCTCGACGGTGGCAACCTATGCCGACATCCATGACGAGCTGCGCCGCGCCTTTGCCCGTACGCCCGAAGCCAAGGCAGCCGGCTACAAGGCGGGCGCCTTTAGCTACAACACTGGCGCCTTGCGTTGCCCTACGTGCGACGGCACGGGCTCGATATCGCTCGACGTGCAGTTTTTGCCCGACGTCGAGATCGTCTGCCCGGCATGCCGTGGTTCGCGCTACGCCGAGGCCGCCTCGCATATCCATCGCGAGGGCAAGGACGGGAGCCTGCTTACGTTGCCGCAGCTCATGGACATGAGTGTGGACGAGGCCATCGACGCCACGGTGGGGCTCAAGAAGGTTCAGGCGCGCTTGCAGACCTTACATGACCTGGGCTTGGGCTATCTCACACTTGGCGAGCCCACACCGGCGCTCTCGGGCGGCGAGGCGCAGCGTCTTAAGCTCGCGAGCGAGATGGGCCGCGTGCAGGATGATGCCGTATTCGTATTTGATGAGCCCACGATTGGCCTGCATCCGCTCGATGTTCAGGTGCTGTTGAACGTGTTTGACGGTCTCGTTGCCAAGGGCGCCACGGTTATCGTGATCGAACACGATCTCGACCTTATCCGTAACGCCGATTACGTGATCGACATGGGCCCGGGCGGTGGCGACGCGGGCGGGCAAATCGTCTGCGCCGGCACGCCGAGCGACATCGCGGCCTGTTCCAAGAGCATTACCGGTCGCTACCTATAGACAATGAGGCAAAGGGACAGCCCCTTTGCCTCATTGATGCCTATTTCACGCATTGAGCGGCGAGATAGTCGCGGAAGAATGGCAATTCAAAAGCGACGATTCCGCGCCCGCGTTCTCCAATGATGCCGGCATCTATCATGCGGCGTCGGTAGCGGGAGACCTGCTGCGGCGAACGCTTAAGGCGCTCGACAAGGTCAGCGGTGGTGGACTCTTCTTCGTCATCGAGCATGGCGATGAGGAATCGCTTGTCCTCTGCAGTGAGTTCCCGATAGGTTGCCGCGAGGATTCGGTCGTCCATCTCGTCGCGCGCGATTTTGATTCCCAGGTCAAAGTCGCGTGACGAGATTTCCTTCGAATCGCTTGTGAGATCCCAGGCACGGTAGCCTACGAGTTGCAATAGGAAGGGAAAACCAGAGTTCGAGCGAACGGCTCTATCGATTCCCTCAGCATCTGCCAGGCGATCGTTTTCCTGGATTGTGCGAATCAAGGCCTCGCGTACGTCATAGTCGGCAATGCGACCCAGATGATATTGTTGGGCGCGGCGAAGGAACGAGACCGTCTTGTGGTTCAGCAGCGTCGATACGTTGTTGGGAAGTCCCGCCATGAGTAGGGCGACGCGTTTCCCATCGGTCACAAAGTGCTGATACGTCGCTGCGAGCTGAATCATCTCGTCGAGTGTCGGGTCCACCTCGTCAACCGTGACGAGCAGACCGGTGCCCGCCTCGTTGAGCTGGTCAATGATGTCGCTCATGCGATAACGCCAGGTTGAGGCATCGTGAACGCGATCGACCTCGATGCTGCCGAGCGGTGCAATTCCGAGACCGGTGACTTCGAAGCGGTTGGACGAGTCGATGAGATGGGCTGCGGCGCGTTTCGCCCCGAACTCGATTTCCTCAAGCATTCCCGGGAGCGCGGTCGTCTTTACGGCTATCCAGCCGTGGGATTCCGCCCTAGTCGCGAGCGACGACATGAGAGCGGTTTTACCGGTTCCACGCGCGCCTGAGAAGATCGAGGTCAATTCTGGGCGCCTGCGCTGGCTCAAGAAGGCACGGTCCAAATCCCGAATAATCTGTTGTCTGCCAGCGAGATGGGCAGGAACCTCGCCAAAGCTAGGGGTAAACGGGTTTTCGAGGTATTCCACGTAGCTCTCCTTTCACAGCGCCGTTTAACTTCATTTTACTTTAGTTAATTCTGATTAAAAATGATGGTTCGTTATTTCGAGCATCAATCAGGCGCGTGCGCCATCGGCGTGGCGCTTGAATGTGACAAAGGGACTGTCCCTTTGTCACATTCCCGGAAAGCCTGTTTGGCGCAGGGCTTCGTAGAGGACGATGGCGGCGCTGTTGGAAAGGTTGAGTGCGCTGATGCGGTAGTCGTCCGGGTTGACGAAGTTGCCGCAGATATCCTGTTGAAGGATGGCCTCGTGGCTGTCCTCGGTATGCCCGAGCGACTCCTCGTGGGCTTCCCAAGCCTCGGCGTTATCGAGTGAGTCGCAATCGCGCAGCATCGGGATGCGCTCGCAGCGCTCGGGCGCCGCGGCGAGCAGCTCCTCGGGAATGCCCGAGCTCTCGCTGCCAAAGACCAAGTAGTCGCCATCGCGGTAGGTGCTTTGCGCATAGGTGCGGCGTGCCTTTTTGGTTAGCAGATGCAGGCGCTCGTCGGCAGGGGAGAGGTCGTTGCGCGCAAGGAAATCCTCCCAGCCGGCATAGGACGTCACGTCCAAGTTTTGCCAGTAGCCCAGGCCGGCGCGACGTACCGTCTTGTCGTCGAGCGAAAACCCCAGCGGCTCCACCAGATGCAAATGGGCGCCGGTGACCACGCAGGTACGGCCGATATTGCCCGTATTGGCCGGAATCTCGGGCGCATACAGCACAATGTTGAACATGAATCTCCTTGGCTCAGAACGAAAAACCACCACGAAGGGCACCTTCGTGGTGGTTTGGCGGTTACGTAGACAGAAAAATGCCCGCTTGGATAAACCTAGGCACGGTGCCAGTCGGTCAGGCAGGCATCGAGGGAGGCGATGAGCGCATCTTTGTCCATGTGACGGCCGATGATGCACAGGCTCGTCATGCGGTCGCCCGTCTCGTCGTCCCAAATCTGCATGATTTCGGGGTTCTCGTCGATGATCTTCTGTTTCTCGCCCTCGGGCGCCGAGTCGACAAACAGGCCGTTCTCCATCAGGCGCATCTGGTGGCCGGCCTGCTCAAACATGTAGCACATGTCCGGGTCGCCGGTCTGCCACAGCGGACCCTTGACGCGGATGACCTCGTCGGGCCACTCCTGCTCAACAAAATCGGTGAACTTCTTCAGGTCAAACGGCTTACGGCGCGAGTAAACAAAGGTCTCGATGTCGTACTCGAGCACCTCGGGGTCGTCGTGCTCCTCGGGATGCTCCATGGCATCGATCCAGGCGGCGGAGTTGTAGGCGCGCATAAAGTCGAAGCGGTCGGTATCGAGCAGCTCCTCCATGGGAACCTCGCCGTTTTGAGCCTCGACGATCACGGCGTCCTTCTGCAGACTGCGCACGATAGCCTTGAGCTCGGCGATCTGCTCAGAGCTCACGGTATCGGTTTTGTTGAGGATCAGCGTGGAGCAGAACTCGATCTGCTGGATGAGCAGGCTCTCGATGTCGTCCTCGTCGATATCCTCGGCCAGCAGGTCGCGACCGCCGTTGAACTCGTCGTACATGCGGGCGCAGTCGACCACGGCCACGATGTTGTCGAGCGTGAGCTTGGGCTCGCCGCCCACCTTGGCCTCGTCGCAGAAGCTCGAGATGGTGTAGGCGATGGGGATGGGCTCGCAAATGCCCGAGGCCTCGATGATGATGTAATCGAAGTTGCCCGAATCGGCGATGCCCTGCAGCTGGTTGGCCAGGTCATCCGAAAGCGTGCAGCAGATGCAGCCGTTGGTGAGCGGGATGAGGTCGTCGGTCTCGGAAAGGCCGCCGTCGGCGATGAGGCTGGCGTCCACATTGATCTCGCCGATATCGTTGACGATTACGGCGGCGCGGATACCGCCATCGTTAGCGAGGATGTGGTTGAGCAGCGTGGTCTTGCCGGCACCGAGGTATCCGGTAAGCATGATGATTTTCACGGGTTTGTTGGGCATGTGCCCTCCTTTGTTAGACATGGCTTACAGTTGAATCATATGCCAAACGCCTGCTCTTATACCCACGCGCTGGCAAATAACACAGGCTACTCCCAGGCTCCCCATACATCGGGGCAATAGCCGACGGTGGCCTTTTTGCCGTTACGCACGATGGGCTCGGCTAGAACCTGCTGGTTCTCGAGCAACTTGTCGAAGCGCTGGCTGGGGGTGAGGTGCTGGATGAGCGCGAGCGTCTCCTCGTCCTTGGCCTTGGGGTTGAGCAGCTTGTCGATACCGCCGACCGCCTGCATCACGCTCGTGAGCTCGCCCTTGCTCATCTCCTTTTCCTTAAGGTCAATAAACTGCACCTTAATGCGGCGCTCTTTGAAGAAGCGCTGTGCTTTCTTGGTATCGAAAGACTTTTTGGTGCCAAAAATCTGCACGTTCATGTATTTGTTCCGCCGTTCTACCTGATGAAGTTGGTCGTTGCTCGATCTGCCTCGGGTGCGTTGATGCCGGCGGCCTGTCCTGCCTCGATACAGCGAAGGAGCCAGGCCATGTTTTTGCCGATGTTGCGCATGGTGGCAAGGCCCTCGGCGTCCCCATTGGCGTCGCCGGGCACGCGACCAAACACGTTGTTCCAGTACGTGGAGGCAACCACGGGCATCTGGTTGATGGTGAAGTACTTATTGAGCACGTCGAAGGTGGTCGACGTGCCGCCGCGACGGGCAACGGCGACGGCAGCGCCCGGCTTGTGTGCAAAGGCTTTGCTGCCGGCATAGAAGGCGCGATCGAGGGCCGAAAGGATGCGTCCACTGGGGTGCGCATAGTAGACGGGCGAGCCAAAGACAAAGCCATCTGCCTGCTCGGCGGCAGCGATCAGCTCGTTCACCACGTCATCGTCAAAGGTGCAGCGGCAATCGAGCTTGCCGCACTGACCACAGCCAATGCAGTCGCGAATGGGCTTGGTGCCCAGCTGAAACACCTCGGTATCAATGCCTTCGGCATTGAGTTGCTCGGCGACCTCGGCGAGTGCGCGGGCGGTGTTGCCGTTTGCCTTGGGGCTGCCATTGACCAAAAGAACCTTCATCACAAACTCCCTCTGCTGTCGGTGACTTCTGCAGAGGATTATCGCACGATGGGGGAGGCGGTGTGGGCGCGGTGCTAATCCAGTTTGGTGCCTGGCACCTGCACGGCTTTCCCGAGCAACGCTTTGAGCTCGTTCAAAATGGAAACGGGCTGACGGTCGACGCCGTCCAGATGGAGCGTGGCCACGCGAATGGGTGGCTGATATTCAAATGGGCCAAAGAGCACGGGCGAACCCAGGAACCGCTCGATTTCCTCTGCAATCGCATCGGTTTCTTCGGGATCAAAGTCGTCGAAAAGAGCCACGAACATCGGCCCCGTCGAGCGGAACATACGACCCTTACCGCGCGAGCATTCCACCAGACAGGCGGCACATTCTGCCAAAACGCGGTCGCCCGCATCAAAGCCAAAGCGGGCATTGACCTGAGCGATATCGTCGATTTTGATGGCGATCAAACCAGCCTTGCGCGCCACGCGACGCATTTCGCCAATGGCGTTGACCAGGGCGTGAATATCGCCCAAGCCGGTCACGGAATCGGTCGTATCTGCCAAGCTTCGGTTGATGATAATGCCCACATACATGCCGGGCTCGGTATCGGTGCCGTCCAAGCGGTAGCCCGTGCAGTCGCAAAGCACGTATTTTCCGGTGGCATCCATTACGCGATACTGCATGTAGTGGAAGTGCCACGTGCCGTTTATCACCATGTCGAGCTCGGCACGTACGTTGTCGCGGTCCTCGGGATGAACGCGGGCGAGCCACATGTCGAGTGAGTTAAAAGGGTGCTGGGAGGGCAGGTCAAAATCGCGCACGGCGTTAACCGACCATTGCGATTCTCCCGTATCGAGATTGAGGATAAACGGATAGCGCGTCTCGGAGCTCATGGAGATCGCTTGGAACACCCGGTCGTTGCAGGGAAGCTGATCGACGATTGGGCGTTGCGGCGCGTCATCGTCTTTCGGTTGCTGCACACGATGCATAAGCTTATAGCGATACATTTTGCGATCGGCATCCATCGTCATCTGGCGACGCGTGTCGCCGGCAAGTGGATCGACGCGCGAGCAGCCAAAGCTAAAGCTGCCGATCATGGGCGCCTTGCCACCTGAGCTCGCCTCGATCAGCCCGGCACGTACCTGCTCCAAGCGCTGCTCGAGTTCGGTCTCGTTTGCGGAGAGCGAGATAAGCACAAACTCGTCTCCACCGATACGGAACAGCATCTCATCGTGCTCCATGGTTTCGGAGAGCGTGCGGCAGATGCCCAGAATATAGCGATTGCCTTCGGCGTGGCCAAACCTATCATTGCAATGCTTGAGATGGTCGATGTCAATATAGGCGCAGGTGAAGGGATCGCCTTTGCGCCAGAGTTGCTCGACGTGACGGTCGAATCCGTTGCGGTTGCCCAAGTTGGTGAGCGGATCGATATAGGCGTTGCGCTCAAGCAGCTGGCGCTCTTGTTGCAGGATGGCATGCGTCTTTTGCAGTTGCTCACCAACGGCGCGTAGCTCAGCAGGCAGCGCGGCAACATCGAGTTCGGCGGTCGAGACGCCGTTCGCAAGTCGCTGAAGATAGGCAATAATCGATTGCTCGCCCAGGCGATATGACTCGTTCATGATGGATAACCTCCTTGGGCGGAACAACGGTTTGTATCATATCCCCAATTTGGTTTGAAGTGGGGATATAAGTTAGCCAATGGGGACAAATGCCCCCTTCGGCGGCGGCGTTTTGCGCGCGAGCGTATCAGTTGTTATTGCCGCCATCGAGCAATGCCTCAAAATTCTTCGCCGGCATGGGGCGGTAGTAGAGGAAGCCCTGAGCGTAGCGGGCGCCCATTTGTCGTAGCATGTTCGCCTGCTCATTTGTCTCGACGCCTTCAACCACGACGGGCAGATGGAGCGACTGCGCCATTTCGAGCATCGATGAAATGATTTGCGTGCTGCGGCCTTGATCGCGGTCGGTGGGCACAAAGGTGCGGTCGAGCTTGATGACGTCGACGTTGACGTTCTTGAGCATCGCGAGCGTGGACTGACCGGTGCCAAAATCGTCCATATAGGTCGAGAAGCCGCGGGTGTGCAGATCTGCGGTCAGCTTATCCACGGCCTCGGATTCTCCCGTATAAGCCGTCTCGGTGATCTCGATACGCATGAGCTCGGGCGGTAGGTTGTATTGGGCGGCGAGCGCCCCCATATGTTCGGCAACGTCGCAGGCAAGGATATCCACGCGCGACACATTAAGCGAGACCGGAACCACGCGAAGACGGCGATCGAGACGCTCGCGAAGCCATATGGCGACACCCTGCCAAATGTACTTGTCGAGTGTCACTACAAAGCCGCTTTCCTCGAGTGCGGGGATAAACGTTGCGGGCGAAATGAGAGAGCCGTCCTTGTCAATCCAGCGGGTGAGTGCTTCGGCGCCAATAATCTCGCCGGTTTCCATATCGACCTGGGGCTGAAGATAGTACGTGATGCGACCATTTGACAGCGCGTACTGGAATTCGGTCAGCGTGCGGTGGAACGCGACTTCGCGCTCGTACTCCGCGGGGCGGAAAATGGCAATGCGCTCCTTAAAGTCGTTTTTTGCGCGTCGATTGGTAAACATGGCCTTTGCCTGCGCATCGATGGTGATTTCCTCATTGGAGTCGATGGGGTAAACGCCCATGGACGGCCAAAAACCTACGCCGTCATCATGCCTGGCTACTGCCTCGCGAACGCGGTTGTAGATTTGATGGACGGTGATGTGCTTAAAGGGGATGAGTACGCAAAAGTCATCTTGGCCCCAGTACCCTGCGACGCCCATGTCGGCGTTCTCGATATCCTTGAGGACCGTGCCCACATCGGCGAGTACACGGTCACCTTCGGCCTGGCCGTGCCATTCATTAAACAGGCGCATGCGGCCCATGTCGATCGTGGCGATGCACCAGGCGCCGTCGCGCCTTGCCTCGAGAAATGCGCTGGCGCGCCGCATAAACTCGCTGGGTCGATAGAGGCCCGTGAGTGAGTCGATACGTTCGGCGATGGCGCTTTTGCGCTCCGCCTCGGGTATGGGGAGGCTGTCGTTGGGAACAAGCCCGCCGGCCGTGCGAAGGCGACGCTCGAGTTCGCCTAAAACGGCGGTCGCTTGATGGGTTAAGTGTTCGTAAAAGGCCGGGACGACAAGGCAGACGGGAGTAATGGTGTCGCCCGCGATTTGCACAGGAGCGAAAACGGCCGCTTTAAGGTGGCGGGTCAGTTGCTCGAATGCCTCGTGGTCCAAATCGTTGCTGAGCACGACGAACTGGACGCTTCGTGAACGGTAGACCCTGCTCCTGCCGCGGGTGATCGATAGCATGCGGCCTGCGTATTCGGCAAGCATGTTGTCGACGGCCTCGGCCCCGTAGAGCTCGTTGAGATTCGCCGTGCCACGAATGCGCACCGCTATAAGTCCCGTCTCGCAACGGTCGCGACGGCAGGCATCGATGGCGTTGGCCAGCATGCGCTGCGTTCCGAGGCCTGTGGCGGCGTCGACGGTTTCGGCAAGCGAGTGGTTGACGAGCTCGCCGACATAGAGCGAGGGGACATTTCCGTCGCCGTCGATGCGAAACCCGCGAGCACGGCAGAGGACGTAGTCGCCGGCGGCATTTCGTACGCGGTACTGCATAACTCGACGGTGTTTAGTGCCGTTATAGACTTGGTCGATGTCGTTGATGTAGGCCTCAAGGTCATCGGGATGGACGCGCGTTTTCCAGTAATCGCGGCAGTTGTCTATATGCTCCGAGGGAAGGCCAAGATCGCGCAAGGCACCTTGTGACCAAAGGGTGCGATGTTTGTCCAAGTTATCGATAAAGAAATAACGGCCCTCGTTGAGCATCGAAAAGGCGTCAAAAATACGATCGCTTATTTCGATGTCGTCGGCGTGAACTTGCGTGATATTGCGTCGATCGAGGTGCATGGCATGACGTAGCTTGTAGTCGTACATGCGATGGTCGGCATCGAGCGTCATGCGATTGGAAGCTTCGCCCAGGGCGGGGTCGGCACGTGACACTCCGTAGCTAAACGAGCGGGGCATCTCGGAATCGTTGTTTTTGAGCAGAACCGTTCGGCAGTGTTTCAGACGTTCGGCGAGGTCGTCCTCGGTTGCAATCGTAGATAGGATGGCAAACTCGTCGCCGCCTATGCGAAACGCCGCTTCGCCCACCTTCATATACAGCTTAAGATAGAGACTTACCTGCAAGATATAGCGGTTGCCCTCGTCATGCCCAAAGACGTCGTTGCAGTGCTTGAGATTGTCGATATCGATGAACGCCATGGTAACGGGGGCGTCCTGCTCCCAGAGCTCCTCGAGGGAACGGGCAAAGCCGCCACGGTTGCCAAGCCCAGTAAGCTGGTCGGTAAAGGCAGTCCTGATCAGATCCTCCTGCCGCTCGAGAAGGTCACGGACGGTCTTTTCGAGCGTTTCGGTGTAATTGCTGACAGTATCCATGTTCTAAGCGGCTTTCTGAGGTCGGGGCGGATTGCGTCGGGCGAGCTCGTTGTGTACACGCGTCGTTGCTCGGCGTTTTGCGTGTATCCAGGCCCCCGCCTTGCTGCGTTGTTGAGTTAATTTGTCGGCTAATGTTCGCTGTTGATAACAGCTGAGTAGTGTAAACAACAGTACACAATTATATATGGGTGCACATGCTGTGGACGGCTATTATTCGACAGGCGGTAGCGCGACGATGCGATGTTCGATGAAAATGCGACTGAGACGATATATGTTGACGGGTATACTTGTTCCGTTTGAATTTGTGGGGACGGAGATGGTCGCATGGCACAGTCAAATACGACGCGCACGGTGGGGCTGGCACTCGAGGGAGGCGGCTACCGCGGTATGTATACGGCGGGCGTGCTCGACGTTTGGATGGAGCACGGCTTAACTTGCGACCATATGGTGGGTGTCTCGGCGGGCGCGGCGTTTGGCTACAACTTTAAATCGCGCCAGATCGGCCGCGCCATTCGCTACAACAAGACCTATTGTGCCGACAAGCGCTACGCAAGCGTGACCAGCTGGCTGCGAACCGGCGATATGTTCAATGCCGATTTTGCCTATCACGAGGTGCCCATCGAGCGCGATCCCATCGATTTGGAGACATATCGCGCCTGCCCCATGCGATTTACGTGCGTGTGTACCGATATCGAGACGGGCAAGGCCGTCTATCACGACCTGCCCTATGGCGATGAGCGCGATATCGAGTGGATCCGGGCGTCGTCGGCAATTCCCGTGGCGACGCGTCCCGTTGCTATTGACGGGCATAAGTATCTGGATGGTGGCGTGGCTGATTCTATTCCCAGCGCATGGCTGTTTGCGCAGGGGTATGATCGCAATATCGTGGTACTCACGCAGCCGGCGGGCTTTGTGAAGCAGCCCAACAGCGTGATGCCCATGCTGCGGCGCGTGTTCCGTCACTATCCGGAGTTTGTCGCAGCGCTTGAGCATCGGCATGAGGTCTACAATGCCACGCTCGATGACCTGGCACGTCGCGAGGCCGCCGGCGATATCTTTGTGGTGCGGCCGAGCGAATCGGTGAAGGTGCCGTCGCTGTGTCGCGAGCCCGATGAACTTGAGCGCATCTACCAGATTGGTCGCCGCGATGCGGAGGCGACCTTGCCGGCGTTGGAAGCGTATCTGGCGGGGTAAGGGTCGCATGTGGAAAGCGCATCCCGGAATGGAGGTCCAAACTGGGATGCGCTTTCCATTGCTGAAGATGTGAGGCTGCGAATCGGCTGCTCGGCTTATGGCTATGCCTGCTGCCAGGTGTCGACGAGCTCCTTGGCCGCGGCGTAGGGGTCATCGGCGCTGCAGACGGCACTCACCACAAAGAAGCCGTCGACGCCGGTGGCCTTGAGCTGCGGCAGGTCGGCCGTCTTGACGCCGCCGCCCACCACGATGGGCACGGGGCTTGCCGCGTGGAGTGCGGCCAGGTCCTCAAAGCTCTTGGTGATGATAGAGCCGTCGGCCGCGCGTCCGCAGTCGCGCTTGGTCTCGGTCTCGTGGAGTGGGCCGATGCCCAGGTAGTCGACTAGGCTCATGTCGGCGGTCTTGACGTACTCGAGCATCTCCTCGCAACGGGCCGAAAGGCCCACGATGGCGTCGGGACCCAAAAGTTTGCGGCAGACCTGGACGGGAATATCGCTTTGGCCCACGTGCACGCCGTCGACAGCAATACCCTGCTCGCGTGCGGCAAGCACACAGTCCAGACGGTCGTCGATCAGCAAGGCGACCTGACCGGTCTTGCCGGCCTGAGCGATTGCCTGCGCGGCGTCGCCGGTCAGCGCAATGATCTCGCGGGCGCTTGCCACCTTGGAGCGCACCTGGATGCAGGTAAAGCCGGCATCGAGTGCCTGGGCCACCACATCGCCCACGGGGCGCCCGAGCGTGTTTTCGGGGCCGAGTACCAGATAGGCCGAGATATCAAGGTTGTCGCGGATGCTCATCGTGCTTCCTCCTGCTTTTTGATCTGTGCTTCCATGCGCTCGAGTTTGCCGGTCATGGTGTCGGTAAATCCGGGACGAATATCGGCTTTGAGCACGACTTCGGTGCGGATGCCCTTGCTCGCCAACACAAAGGTTGCGTCGCGCACGACCTGCATGACCTCGTCCCAGTCGCCCTCGATCTCGGTGAACATCGAGGTGGTGCGGTTGGGAAGGCCGCTCTCGCGAATGACGCGCACGACCTCGGCGACCTCGGCGGATAGCTCATCGCCGGTGCCGCATGGGGCGATGGCCACAGCGACGAGCGTGTTCATACCGGCATTGGTTGCGGGCTCGGACATGGCTTATGCCTCCTCGAGCTCGAGTCGGTTATCGGCGATGTCCTGGGCGCTCGCGCGGTAGAGCTCATCGATAAAGGCGACCTTAAAGCTTGCCGGGGCATCGGCGACGGCGGCAGCACGCGTGCCAGCGACGTTGTAGACGGCGGTGCCGCAGACGGCTGCCGTAAACGGATCGGCGGCGCAGGCATACACAGCCAGCACGCCACCCTGCGAGCAGCCGCAGCCGGTGATCTTGGACATGAGCGGGCTGCCGCCGTGGGACTTGGCCACGGTCGTGCCGTCGGTGATCAGGTCGACTTCGCCCGAGACGACTACGGCGCCACCGGTGTAGTGGGCGAGCGCCACCGCGGCATCGCGGGCGGCGTCTACCGTGTCGGTGGTATCGACACCGCGTACGCGGCTCAGATCGGCCGCCTCGCCCTCAAGACCCCATAGGCCAGCGAGCGCAATGATCTCGGAGGCGTTGCCGCGCACGATGGCGGGCTTATACTGCTTGAGCTCGTTTACCAACTGGGTACGCAGGCTGCCGATGCCTAGACCAACCGGATCGAGCACCCAGGGCTTGCCGGCGTCGTGTGCCGCCTTCGCCGCGCGGGGAATCGTCTGCTCGTAGATGGGGAAGAGCGTGCCCATGTTGAGATAGATGGCGCCGCCGCCGGCAACGAGCGCCTCGCCCTCGTCGGGCAGATAGACCATGGCGGCCGATCCGCCCACGGCGAGCTGCGCGTTGGCGACAAAGTCGATCGTCACCGTGTTGGTGATGGAGCCTGCCATCGGATTGGTGACGCGAATCTCCTCCACGGCCTTGACCACATTTTGCTTAAGCTGTTCCGAATCAATCACTGCACATGCCTCCTTGGCATAGAAAAGGGGCGCTGTGCATAGACAGCGCCCCTGTAAAGGCGGCATGCTCCCTACGCCAGCATTAACTGACAGGTTCAAAGGATTGGGCCCCATGCCCTCTCAGCCTTGTGGTTTGCACCGCCGGCACTCCCGCATCGAATCTGTTGTTCCCTATACTAGCGCACCGTTACAATGGTTGCGGTGAAAATGACTGGGGGACTCTATGATCAAACTTGTGCTGACCGATATGGACGATACGCTGATTCCAGCCGGGCATGACGGCGCCAGCGACTACGCCATTGAGGGTATTCATGCCATGCAGGCGGCGGGTCTGCACTTTGGCCCGGTTTCGGGTCGTCAGCCGTCCGCGATGGGCTGGATGTTCAAAAACCGTTCCGAGTGTTTTTCGACCGGTGCGTTCTGTAACGGCCAGGTGATGTTTGTCGACGGCGAAGTAGTCGCTTCGCGCGCAATCGACAACGATGCTCTGATGCGTTTGGCTGACTATCTGGAGCAAGAGACCGACGATACATTTCTAAAAGTCTACAGCCTGGGCGATGACTTTTGGGGCAACGATGCCTATTGCGTGACGAGCAATCCCGAGCGTGTGCGTCGCGCTATGGAGTCGGGCGGCAATGCGTGGCTCAAAGGCGAAGAGGCCCCGTGTCGTCCCGTCGTCGATGGCGCGCCGGTGTTTAAGGCGAATATCTGGAGTGCCCGTTCGCGTGAGGAGCTCGCGGAGCTACGCGAGCGCGTTGCCGTTGAGGTGCCGGAACTCTCGCTTGTGTTTCCCAACAACCGAGTGCGCCTGTTCGACATCCTTCCGGATGGTTGGGACAAGGGCTGCGCTGCGCTGGAGCTGGCGCGCGCCTTGAGCCTGACGCCCGACGAGGTGGCCGTATTTGGCGATTCCGATAACGATCTGCCCATGATCGATGCCGTTCCCAACTCCGTTGCAGTCGCCAATGCCAACGGGGCCGTCACGGCTGCCGCGCGCTGGCATATCGGCGCCGCGGTGGATGATGCGGTCGCCGGAGTCTTGCATCAGATTGCCGCCTGCGCCGCGACGGGGGAGATGCCGCCGTTTATGCGCCTGCCGGGTACTGCCGACGCGAATCCCACTAACAGCTAAGGAGACAGCCATGAAGCTCCAGCAGCTCAGATATGTCGTCAAAGTTGCCGAATGCGGCAGCATTACCGAGGCCTCGCGCCGGCTCTTTGTGTCGCAGCCTTCGATTACCGCGTCGATTCGCGATCTCGAAAACGAGATGGGTGTGCACATCTTTGAGCGCACCAACAAAGGCGTCATTGTGTCCGAGGAAGGCGAGACCTTCTTGGGCTATGCGCGCCAGGTACTCGACCAGGCCGACCTGCTCGAGGGCAAGTACAAGGGCGCATCCGAGCAGGTGCCGCACTTTAGTGTGAGCTGCCAGCATTATTCCTTTGCCGTCAACGCGTTTGTCGACGTGATCCGCGAGTTCGATGCCGCGCGCTACGACTTTACCCTGCGCGAGGAACAGACCCACGAGATTATCGAGGATGTCGCGCACATGAAAAGCGAGCTGGGCATCCTATATCTGTCCGAGCACAACCGCGAGGTCATCGAGCGCATGCTGGTGGCCAACGAGCTCGTGTTCGAAGGACTCTTCTGCGCCACGCCGCATGTCTTCGTCTGCGCCGACCATCCGCTGGCGGACCGCTCCAGCGTGACGCTCGAGGATCTGGAAGACTACCCGTTCCTGTCCTACGAGCAGGGCAGCTACAACTCGTTTTACTATTCCGAGGAGCTGACCTCGACGTTCGAGCGTCGCAAAAATATCCGCGTGCGCGACCGTGCGACGTTGTTCAATTTGGCCATGGGCCTCAACGGCTACACGGTATGCTCGGGCGTGATCAGCCACGAGCTCAACGGCCCCGGCATTATCTCGATTCCGCTCGACGTGGACGAGTACATGGAGATTGGCATCATCACGCGCAAGAACACGACGCTCACGCGCTACGGTCGGGCCTATATCGACGCGATTCGTCAGCATATCTAGGCTGCTGTGCTCCGCACAGTTCAAGTCTCTTTATGGCAGTCCAGACTGATATAGGAAGCATCTATATCAAACTGTTATAAACGTATATTTTACGATGGTCATATGAGCGCTCATACTCTGTCCCAGTAAAGCATCCAATGCAAAGGGAGATATCTATGAGCACTTCGATTCAACCGAACGCGCCGTTTCGCGCCGATATCGTCGGCAGTTTTCTTCGTCCGCAGGCTGTAAAGGACGCCCGTGCCGCCTATGTCGCGGGTAAACTCGATGCTTCCGGTCTTAAGGCCGTCGAGGACGATGCCATTCGCGATTTGGTGGCCAAGCAGAAGGCCTCTGGCCTGCTGGTGATCACCGATGGCGAGTTCCGCCGCAGCTACTGGCACCTCGATTTTATGTGGGGCCTTAACGGCATTGAGCGTCGCACCTCACGCACGGGTTATATGTTCCATGACGAGGAGACGACGGCCGACACCGCCGTGGTTACTGGTCCCATTAGCGGCGAGAACCACCCGTTCGTCGAGCATTTTAAGTTCGTCAAGGCGCTTGAGGGGGAGGGCCAGGTCGCACGCCAGACCATTCCGGCGCCGATCCAGACGTTCTCTGAGGTCACGCTCGATCGCTGCGACGGCCAGCAGGAGAGCCTGCGCGCTGTCTATAAGACCGATGAGGAACTTGCCGACGCCATTGCAGCCGCTTATCGCACGGTGATCGCCGACCTGTACGCAGCAGGCTGCCGCAACATCCAGTTTGATGACTGCACCTGGGGCATCTACTGCGATACCGACTTTGTGTCCAAGACCGGCATGAGCCCGGTTGACCTGCAAAAGGTGAGCGAGCTGGGCGTAGCGCTCAACAATGCCGCCATCGCGGGCAAGCCCAACGATCTGGTTATCAACACGCACGTGTGCCGTGGCAACTATCACTCCACCTATGCCTTTGAGGGCGGCTACGACCCCATCGCGCCGTACCTGTTCGCACATGAGAATGTCGATGCGTTCTATCTGGAGTTCGACACGCCGCGCGCCGGTGGCTTTGAGCCGCTCAAGTACGTCGCTCCCGGCAAGAAGGTCGTGCTGGGCTTGGTAACCACCAAGGCGGCAGAGCTCGAGAACGAGGATGTTATCGTCGAGCGCATCCGCGAAGCCGCAAAGTACGTGCCGCTCGAGAACCTGTACCTGTCGCCCCAGTGCGGCTTTGCCAGCTGCGAGATTGGCAACAAGCTGACCGAGGACGAGCAGTGGGCGAAGATCGCGCTGGTCAAGCGCATTGCCGAGCGCGTTTGGAAGTAACGCTACCGTTTGCAGGTGGCGGCGCGTGCGAGACATGGCGTATCACGTACAATGGTTCGGATCGTATCGTTCGGGCAGGTTATCCGATATGCCTGATTGCCCTTTCATCATGAAAGGACCTCCATGTCCCAATCCTCGACGCCCGCCGTGTCTGAACTCGAGGAGACTGTCGAATAGTAGTTGTGTTCAGCTAAATCAAAAAATGGCGCCCGTGCGTACGCGTGGACGCCATTTTTAATGCGTCAATATCCAGTGGATGCCGCGCGCCATGCGCAGGTCAGTTTGGGCAAAATGATTGCCGGGGTTGAGCTCCAGCGTTGTTGGGATGTCGCGCTCGATAAACAGCTCTTCCATCGCGCGCGTATCGTCGAGTACGTGCCGCATCATGCGGTTGGGCGTCTTGGTTTCCTTTTTACCGAGCGACAGATAGGCGGCGTCGGGCGTAGCTGTCATCGTGCGCTCGCGCGCGTAGTCGATAAAGCCAGGGAACCACAGCGACCCCGATGCACTCGCTGCGCGCTCAAAGAGATCTGTTTGCCAAAGTGCCCACAGTGCAAAAAGACCCGCCAACGAGTAGCCGGCAACGCCGCGCCAGGCAGGCGGTTGCGGGAGCGATGATTCGGCCTGGGGGATTATCTGCTTCAACAACTCGTCAAGAAAACCAGCAGCCTGTCCGCCAAAGGGCTCGGCATCTCGTATAGTTCCGTCGCATGCCCAGGGGCTCAGCTCGCGATTCCAATCGAGCCCTCCAATGGCGACAAGGGTGAATGGCGGGCAGTCGAGCTCTCGGCAGCGCTCGTAGACTTCACTACCGTCGCCCATAACCACGGGGAGGTAGATGACGGGTGCGCCTTCCACACACTCTGAATAAACGGTTATCTGCTTATGATGCGCTTCCAAGGCAGGCTTCTCTCGGTGTTGTGATATTGACAGCCTCAATTGTCGCACGCTGGCACGGGGGCAGACGCTAAAAGAAAGGCGCGGAGCCGTTCGATGCGATTCCGCGCCTTGTTGTTTTGTTTTAGCAGACTATGCCGTTACGCCACGAAGAAGTAGACGAGGAAGGCAAGGGCTGCGATCCACATAAGCGGCTTGATCTTGGAGGCCTCGCCCTTAAAGAGCGCGACGACCACGTAGGCGATGAAGCCCAGGCCAATGCCGGCAGAGATGGAGTAGGTGAAGGGCACGCCGGCGACAATCATGAACGCCGGGAAACCCTGCGACACGTCGGACCAGTCGATCTCAGAGGCCTCGCTCATCATGAGGTAGCCGACGTAGACCAGAGCACCGCAGGTGGCGGCGCTGGAAACGATGGTGACGATGGGGGAGAAGAACGCGGCGAGAATGAACAGCACGCCGGTGGTGACGGAGGTGAGGCCCGTGCGGCCACCGTCGGCAGCGCCAGAGGTGGACTCGACGAAGGTGGTGATGGAGGAGACGCCCATGAAACCGCCCACAGCAGCGGCGGCGGAGTCGACGATCAGAATCTCCTTGATATTCTCGACGTTGCCGTCGTCGGTGAGGAACTCGCCCTGCTTGGCCACGGCCATCGCGGTGCCCATGGTGTCGAAGAAGTCACTCATGAGCAGCGAGAACGAGATGACGAGGAGCGCGGGGTCGGTAAGGACCTTGACGATGGCAGGCACGCCGCCGGCGTCGGCGATGGGGCCACCGATGCTCGAGAAGTCGAGCGGGGCGATGATACCGGTCGGAGCCTGGGTCACACCTAGGGGGATACCGGCGATGACGGCGACGACGATGCCGATGAGCAGCGAGCCGGGGACGTTGCGGCAGGCGAGGGCGACTGTCACCAGGATGGAGATGATGCCGACGATGAAGGTGGGGGAGGTGATGTCGCCCAGACCGACGAGTGTACCGGCGCCAGCGGTGATAATGCCGGCATCGCACAGGCCAATCATGGCGATGAACATGCCCAGACCCACCGAGATGGCGTGACGCAGGACAACCGGGATGGCGTCCATGATGGCCTCGCGCAGGCCACAAAGCACGAGCAGCAAGATGACGACGCCCTCAAGGAAGATGACGCTCATGGCCACGTGCCAGTCACCGCCGCAGACGGTGGTGGTGATTCCGGCGATCATCGCGTTGACGCCTAAGCCCGACGCGCAGGCGAGCGGGCGATTGGCGAAGATGCCCATGCAGATGGTCATGATGCCGGCGCCCAGGCAGGTGGCGCAGGCGAGCGCTCCCGCATCGATGCCAGCGCCCGAGAGCACCGCGGGGTTGACGGCGATGATGTAGGCCATCGCCAGGAATGTTGTCAGTCCAGCGCGGAGTTCGGTCCCGATTGTGGACTTGCGCTCGCTGACGTGAAATAGTTCGTCCATGCATACCCTTTCCTTGTTCGGCCCCGAGTTTAGGCCGATTGACACGAACTCACCCACTATAGCCCCTTTACGACGCTGTTGTTCCTCGCATGTTGATGTTCGGCGCTTTGTAGCAGACGGACGGTATTTTTCGCATGAAAATGTGTGGGTACCGTATACTTAAGCGGTTACAACGACCCCTATGGAGGAATGTATGATTAAAGAGCTTTGCCACGACGAGGCTATCCTGTCCCAGCGTTGCGAGGTTGCGACCGTCGAGGACGAGTCGGTCGCTCAGGACCTGATCGATACCATCAAGTCACTCGACGATGCCGGCTGCCTTGCCGCTAACCAGATTGGCGTTACCAAGAAGGTTTGCGTCTACCTGGACGATGCCGGCGAGCCCCACGTGCTCTACAACCCCCGTCTGGTGTTTGGCCTGGGCGCCAGCAAGATGGAGGAGAGCTGCCTGACGCACGAGGAGGTCACCAAGTCCACGCGCTATATCAAGTGCAAGGTCGCCTTTGATCAGATCGTCGACGGCAAGATGAAGGAATGCCGCCGCGACTACGCGGGCTTTGAGGCACAAATGATCCAGCATATGATCGACCACTGTCTCGGCAAGTTGGTCTAAGGGGATCAAAGCACCGCACCTTGCCGCTCAATCGTCGCTCGCGTACCTTAAGTACGCTTCGCTCCTCTTTCGTGGCAATCTGCGGCACTTTGACCCCTTAGACGACCTGCGGGGTTAACTTGGTTGAGTTTATCCTGCTTGAATAGCCCGGGTATGACGTTGCTGTCATGTCCGGGCTTTTGTGTTTAGCGCCTTTTTGTTTGGAGACAATGAAATTAGCAAGAACGTAAGGCTAGGAGGCGCTATGTGCACGAGTATTCGATTTACCGATAATTCTGGCCACATGTATTTGGGCCGCAACCTCGACTGGAGCTTTGACTACGGCCAACAGGTTCGCGTGATGCCGCGCGGGTTTCACATTCCGTATTCGTTTATCGACGACGCGACAGCGGCGCACGCGGTGATCGGTATGTGCATCGATTACAGGAACTACCCTATGTTCTTCGATTGCGGCAACGATGCGGGCCTCGCCGTGGCGGGTCTCAATTTCCCGGGTTATGCCGAGTATGCCAAGGGCCCTGTCGACGGCAAGACCAATATCGCGGCCTATGAGTTTCCCCTGTGGGTGGCAGCGACGTTCTCGACGGTCGATGAGGTCGAGGCCGCGCTGCGCGACACGGTGATTGTCGCCAAATCTGCCGGAGAGGGGCTGGGCGTGTCACTGCTCCATTGGATTATCGGCGACAGCCAGCGCAGCATCGTGGTCGAGATGATGGCTGACGGCCTGCATGTATACGACGATCCGGTCGACACCCTTGCCAATCAGCCGACCTTCCCGTGGCATATGGAAAACCTACGCACCTATATCACCGCCACAAGCGATTTTCCGCAGACGGCGACATGGCGTGGCGCCGAGCTCAAGCCCTATGGAGCCGGTGCCGGCATGCGCGGCATTCCGGGCGATTGCTATTCGCCGAGCCGTTTTGTAAAGGCGGCGTACCTCAATGCCAATTACCCGCAAAAGGAGAGCGAGACCGAAAACGTCGTTCGCATGTTCCGCTCGCTCGAGGGCGTGGTGATGATCGAGGGAGCGTCCAGGATGGGCGATGGCAAGTTCGAGAAGACTATCTACACCGGATGCTTTAGCGCGCGCACGGGCAATTATTACTACGCGATGTATGGGGATCCGTCGATTCGCTACGTGAGCCTGATGGATGCCGAGGGCGCGAGCCCCGATAGGCTCGTGGTTCCCGAGCCGCGTCGTTCGTAGCCGATAGCTTTACCGCAATGCAAAGCGGCCCTGCATCTCCCGTGAGGTGCAGGGCCGCTGTCGTTGATTTGTGACGTCGCTAGAAGTTGGCGTCGTTGAGTTGTTCGTTCTCGAGGCCGTCGAGCTGTTGCTGTTCGGGCGTATCGGCGACGCTCTCGAGCAACTCGGTGGGATCGACGTTCATGTCCTTACCGGCTTCGTTGCCGTTGACCAAGTCGTCCGAGAAGATGTCGACCTCCATTTCCTCGGCCTCTTCGATCTGAACCTCGAGCGGCACCTGGGTGCGCACAAGTTTGACGGCCGGGCGCATGCGGGCAAAGAGCGGTACGTACTCAATGATGATGGCCGAGTTCTCGAGACCGTACCAGCGTGCCGGGCTTCCGCAGGCGCGGCGGACGGCGTACTTGATGGCCATCACGCGGTGGTCATTGCGGTTGATGTCCGTTTCGGGGGCAAGCATCTTGCGCAGCATGCAAAAGCGGAAGTCACCTACGTTGCCGCGCGTCTCGTAGATGGAGTAGGTGTGATGTTGCGGCGGCAGCTCGCCCGATGCCATCAAGTCGCCGACGATCTGACGCAGATAGGCGTTGACGCGCTGGTTGACCTTAAAGCCCAGGTCCAGGCGAACGCGGAAGAGGAAGTCCGTGCCAAAGGTCTCGACGGAATACTCGTGCGTATAGGGTTCGTCGGTAACGTGCACGTTAATGAACCAATATGCCTTGGCGCGCTTGGGATGCTTATCTAGGATGGAATAGAGCACGTCGCGGTCGAGCGTGAGCGGGTCGGGGCTGTTGGTGAGAAATACCAGATTGTCAGCGAGCACGGGATAGGTCTCGTCATTGCGCAGGCGATTGAGCTGGTCGATGTACTTGGAGACGGGCAGCAGAATCGTCTGCGTGCGCTCGATGGCGGTGCCGCGACGCCACACATACATAAGGCCAAACAGCAGTGCGGCCAGGAAGATCATGACGTAGCCGCCGTCAAAGAACATGGTGAGGCACGAGGCGAAGAAGCACAGCTCAATGGCACCGAAGAGCAGGGCGAAGACGCAGGCGCCCAGCTTGTGCTTGAGAATGCCAGCGATATAGCTCGTCAAAAGCGTGGTGGTCATGAGCATGGTCACGGTAATGGCGAGGCCGTAGGCGCTTTCCATGCGCTCGGAGTTTTGGAACAGCAGCACGATGAAGATGCAGCCGACCCACATGATGTTGTTGACGAGCGGAATATAGAGTTGACCCTTGGTGTCGCTGGGGTAGTGGATGCGCAGGTGCGGCATAAGGTTGAGGCGCGTAGCCTCGGATACCAGCGAGAACGAGCCGGTTATGAGCGCTTGCGAGGCGATGATGGCCGCCACGGCCGAAAGCACAATGGCAAAGGGGCGCAGGGGCTCGGGAAGCATCATATAGAACGGGTTAACGATATCCATCGCGAGCATCTGGGGGTTGGAGCTGTTGGCGAGCAGCCAAGCGCCCTGACCCAGATAGTTAAGGATGAGGGCCGCCTTTACGAATGGCCAGGATGCGTAAATGTTAGCCTTGCCCACGTGGCCCATGTCCGAGTAGAGGGCCTCGGCGCCGGTCGTCGACAGAAAGACGAAGCCGAGCACCATGATGCCCGAGTGGTTGATGGGCGAGAACAGGAACATGATGCCGCGGATGGGGTTGAGCGCGCGTAGGATGGACAGGTTGCCGAGCATGTTGAACAGGCCGGCGCCTGCCAGGAACAGGAACCACAGCGTCATGAGCGGGCCGAACAGCTTGCCGATCGACGAGGTACCGGCGCGCTGCATGGCAAACAGGCCGCAGATAATGATGATGGTGATGATGATGACGTTGGTCTGGCCGTCGCCAAGCAGCGCGTGGCCCCACTCGATGGTACGCAGGCCCTCGATGGCTGTGGTGACCGTGACGGCGGGGGTGAGGATGCCGTCGGCAAGCAGTGCCGCACCGCCGATCATGGCGGGCAGAATCAGCCATGGCGCCACCTTGCGCACGAGACTGAACAGGGCGAAGATGCCGCCTTCGTTGTGGTTGTCGGCCTTCATGGCGATTACCACGTACTTGACCGTGGTCACGAGCGTCATGGTCCAGATGACGAGCGAAAGCGCGCCCAGGATCATGTCCTCGCTGACGGTACCGATGCCGCCGTTGTTGGCGACGATTGATTTCATGGTGTACATGGGGCTCGTGCCGATGTCGCCATAGACGACGCCGAGCGTTACAAGCAGCATGCCAGCGGAGAGGGGGATGGCTCCGTGCCCGCCTTGACCACGCTGGTCTTGGGGGCTTGCCTCCAGTTTGTTGTGTGCCACGTGGACTCCCTTAGACATCCGGTTATCTGTTTAGGACAGATAATCTTTATGCCGTCTTTATACATACAAGAGCAGTTTGGCACATCAGGTTATTTTAGACAATAATCCTCAGCTGGGGATTATTTATCTACGCAGGTAGCATTTCAAAGCAGGGGCTTTTAAGCACGTACTGTCTGGGCGATGCCAGCCTTGGCGTTTGCGCGTTTGCCGGCGAGTTCGCAAAAAATCGCGCCGCCGATGATAAGCGCGGCGCCCATCAGGCGGACCGGTGTTATGGCTTCGCCCAAAAGGACGGCCGAGAACACGACGGCCGAAAGCGGCTCGAGGTAGCCGACGACCGCGACGGTCTGGACGGGCAGCTTGGCGACGGCACTAAAGTAGAGCAGGCAACCGATGCCGGTGTTGACGACGCCGAGCATGACGACGGCGCGCCAATCAATACTGGCGGCGACGCCGGCGGACAGGAATGAGGGAGCGCCCTGCGTGATGAGCGTGAGGACCAGCGCGGTCACAAAGGCGGCGCTCACCTGGAGCGTGGAGTTCTCGAGGCCTTCGATGTGTGGCGCACCCTTGCTAGCGATGACCATCAGCGCATAGCAAAATGCCGAGGCGATACCGCAGACGATACCCGCAATGGGCATATTGCCGCCTAGACCTTGTGCTGCAATGAGAAAAGCACCGCAGGCGACGGCGATAAACCCGGCGATTTTGCCGCCGGTCAGTTTTTCACCAAAGATGAGTGGGGAGAGCGCCATGACAATGATGGGGCCACAGTAGTACAGCAGCGAGGATACGCCGACGCCGATCGTCTGGTAGGCACGGAACAGAAAAATCCAGCTGGCACCCAGCGCGGCTCCCGACAGAAGGAGTGCTGCGGCTTCGCGGGGACGAGATGGCGCCTGCAGTTTATGGCGTTGGGTGATGGCAAGGATAGTGACAAGCGAGAGGGCGCCCAAAATCGTGCGCAGTAGCACGATATCGGAGCTCGGCAGCGCGATGGCAGCGGCGATGATGCCGTTGGAGCCAAACAATAGCAATGCTGCTAAGTACGTAAACAGTCCGTTGTCCATGCGCTTCCGTCCCCTCTATATTCGAGCATGTTCACTATGGGCGAACTGGCAATAGAAGAAAAGCGAATATAATGCATGGCTAACATGACAAAAATTCATGTAAAGGTGGAGGCGTGTCGTGGAAACGAATATTCAAAAGATGCAGGTGCTGCTGGAGACGGTGCGCGCCGGAAGCTTTACGCGTGCTGCCGAGCGCCTGAGCTATTCGCAGTCGGGCGTGAGCCGTATGGTGGCCGATCTTGAGGCCGATTGGGGCTTTAAGGTGCTCGACCGCAGTCGCGAGGGCGTAGTGCTTTCTGCCGACGGGCGGCAGGTCATGCCGGCTGTCGAGGCGCTCTGCGAGGAATTCATTCGCTTGCAGCGACGGGTGGATGAGATGCGCGGGCTCATGCGCGGCAAAATCTGCATCGGTACGTTTTCGAGTGTGGCGACCCACGTGCTGCCGCCGGTGATTGCGCGCTTTCGCGCCGATCATCCGGATGTCGATTACGAGCTGCTGATGGGTGATTACTCCGAGATTGAGCAATGGGTGGCGGAAGGCCGCTGCGACCTGGGCTTTATCCCGCGTGAGCCACGAGAAAACGGCATGGCATCGCGGTCTTTGGTGCGCGACGAGTTGATGGCGGTGGTGCCGGCAGATTCTTTGCTTGCCACGGCGGAGGTCGTTTCTCTTGCCGATTTAGCCAACGAGCAGTTTATTCTGCTAGAACGCGGCACCGATGACGAGATTACGCCGCTGTTCCGTCGGGCGGGACTGGCGGTGTGCTCCACGCTGTCGACCTGGGATGACTATGCGATTATGGCCATGGTCGAGGACGGCCTGGGCGTGAGCATTCTTCCCGCGCTCATCTTGCGCCGCTGTCAGTTCGATGTTGCCGTGCGTTCGCTCGAGGGACATCCCCATCGGCAGATCAATGCGATATATCGCACGGCTGACGTTTCGCTTGCCGCCGCTCGATTCCTTGAATACCTCTAAACGCGTACACGCCATTGTCCGCTTTGGGCAAATCTCGGAGTCCGGTACATTTTCTTATGAAATTGAACTTTCGAATGAGGTGCCGCGCTATACTGCTTGCTAAATTGAACCTTGGTTCAATTCGTGTTCTATAAATTGAACTTTGCCAGCAAGGAGGTTCTAGTGGCCCAAGAGACGTTTAGCGATCGCCTGCGACAGGCTATGTCCGATCGCGACGTTCGCCAGTCGGACGTGATCCGCGCATCGGAGATGCTCGGCAAAAAACTCGGCAAGAGTCAGATGAGCCAATATGTGAGCGGCAAGACGATCCCGCGGCGCGATGTGGCTGAGCTGCTCGCCCGTATTATGGAGGTCGATGTTACCTGGCTGCTTGCCGGCGACGCCGATCAAGGCGAGGCATCATCATCCCGCAACGATTCCAAGCCCGAACCCCATCCCTCAGCTCAAATTGCAAGGAGCACCACCATGCGTACTTTTTCTAAATCCACCAAGCTCGATAACGTCCTGTATGACGTGCGCGGCCCCGTCGTCGACGAGGCCGCCCGTATGGAGGACGAGGGCGAGCGCATCCTCAAGCTCAATATCGGCAACCCGGCGCCCTTCGGTTTCCGCACGCCCGATGAGGTCATCAAGGACATGCGCCAGCAGCTGCCCGACTGCGAAGGCTATTCCAACTCGCGTGGCCTGTTCTCCGCGCGCAAGGCGATCATGCAGTATTCGCAGATCAAAGGCCTGCCCAACGTTCAGATGGAGCATATCTACACGGGCAACGGCGTGTCCGAGCTCATTCAGCTTTCGATGAACGCGCTGCTCGACAATGGCGACGAGATTCTGATCCCCAGCCCCGACTATCCGCTCTGGACGGCGTGCGCAACCCTTGCTGGCGGTCATCCCGTACATTATCTGTGTGATGAGCAGGCGGATTGGTATCCCGACCTGGAGGATATGGAGTCCAAGATTACGAGCGCGACCAAAGCCCTCGTCATCATCAACCCCAACAACCCCACGGGTTCTGTCTATCCGCGCGAGGTGCTCGAGGGCATCGTCGAGATTGCACGCAGGCATCAGCTGATGATCTTTGCCGATGAGATCTACGACCGCCTGTGCATGGACGGCTACGAGCACGTCTCGATTGCCTCGCTTGCTCCCGACCTGCCCTGCGTCACCTTTAGCGGCCTTTCCAAGTCGCACATGATCGCGGGCTATCGTATTGGCTGGATGGTGCTTTCGGGCAACCAGCGCTGCATGAGCGACTTCATCATGGGCGTCAACATGCTCTCCAACATGCGCCTGTGCTCCAACGTGCCGGCTCAGTCGATCGTCCAGACGGCGCTCGGCGGCCATCAGTCTGTTAACAACTACATCCGCCCGGGCGGTCGTGTCTACGAGCAGCGCAACTTTGTGTATGAGGCACTCAACAAGATTGACGGCATCTCGGTGGTTAAGCCGCGTGCGGCGTTCTACATCTTCCCCAAGATGGATGTTAAAAAGTTCAACATCACCGATGACGAGCAGTTTGCTCTCGACCTGCTGCACGAGAAGAAGATCCTCATCACGCGCGGTGGCGGCTTTAACTGGGGCGAGCCCGACCACTTCCGTATCGTTTACCTGCCGCGCATGGAAGTGCTCAAAGAGTCCCTCGAAGACCTCGCCGACTTCTTCGATCATTATCGCCAGTCGTAGGGGATTAGGTGCCTGCCGCAGCAAGAATCGAGGCGTCGCAGGATAGACATACGACAGCGAGCGAGCCGCATTTGCGCCAGGGTGACGTGAAATGAAAGGGCGCTGACCTTCTGGTCGCGCCCTCGAAATTGAACGTCAGATTGGCGTGAATGCGGCTCGCGCAGCGTCAAGTGGTCCGCCGTTCGGTAGAACGGCGGAACTAAATAACAATCCCGTTGCAGTGGTCGATTTCGTGCTGGATGATCTCGGCGGTGTAGCCCGAGAAGTTTTTGATGCGGTGAACGAAGTTCTCGTCCAAATACTCAACCTTAATGCGGCGATAGCGGGTGCAGGGACGCTCGCCGATCAGCGAGAGGCATCCTTCGCTCGTCTGATAGGCATTGACCTGTTCAAGAATTTGAGGGTTGTACATCAGGAGCGCCCTGTTGCCGTCCTTTACGCAGATGATGCGTTTGCGCACACCGATCATGTTGGCGGCGAGCCCCACGCACTCGTGCTCATGCTCGTGGAGTGTATCCAGGAGGTCCTGCCCGGTCGCGGCATCGTCGGGCCCCGCGTCTTCGGAAGGCAGGCGCAAAAAGAACTCGGATTTCATGATGGGCTTAATCATGGCGGGCTCCTCATGTCTTATGCTTTCGTGGACTTTTAATAATAGCGCGGAAGGAAAGCTGCGCGTCCGCGTTACAATCTTTTGACGTTGGACCATGTTGCCAGATTCGTCGTGTACGGCGTCTGGCGTAAGTCTAGGGCTCATTTTTCGCCCTGGACTGCTCCTCTGGGGCGATGCGACTGTCGTTCCAAGAGGAAGGAAATGCATGGGGAGCAAATCTCAGCAACAAGTTCAAGCAACGCCATCGGCCACTGCGGCACTTCTCGTCGTTATGTATATTGCAGCCTTTGTTGCCGCGTTTAACGAGAACATCATTAACGTGGCGTTGCACGACATTATGGCAGCCTTTTCGGTGAGTGCCACCACGGCGCAGTGGCTCGTTTCGGGCTACATGATCGTGACGTCGATCTTTACGGCCATCATGGCCTTCCTGTCCGGCCGTTTCTCGACGCGCAAGCTGTTGTTTTTCGCATGCGGATGTATGGTCGCCGGCGAAGTCCTGTGTCTGATCGCTCCGTCGTTTAGCGTTTTGCTACCAAGTCGTATTTTGCAGGCTGCGGGATCGGGCATCTTGTTTCCGCTCATGATGAACGTGGTGCTGTCTTGCGCCCCGCGCGAGAAGCTCGGTCTGTATCTTAGCCTGGGCGGTGCCTGCATTACGCTAGGGCCGGCGTTTGGACCCGTAATCAGCGGTCTTATGTGCACGTTGTTCGGCTGGAGGGCGGTGTTCGTAGTGCCGCTGGTGGGCGGCATTGTGGTCGCTGCGGCGGGCGTTAAGCTTGTTCAGAATGTCGGAGAGCGCTCGAGCACCACGCTTGATATTCTGTCGGTTGTTTTGCTCGCCGCCGGCATTACGGCATTCGTGTATTCCGTAGGCGAGTTCTCGACCAATCCGATTGCCGGCATCGTGGCGCTTTTCGCCGCCATTGTGCTGCTCGGCCTGTTTGCGGCCCGTCAGCTCAAGCTCGAGCATCCGGTGCTTAACGTGCGTCCCATGGCGAGCGTTCGTTTTTGGCCCGCGTGCCTGCTTGTGGTGGTGTCGATGATGACGACGTTCTCGATGAGCGTTTTGTTGCCGCTCTATTTTGAGGGCGCATACGGCATGACCGCACTTATTGCGGGCTTGCTCATTTTGCCGGCGATTGCCTGCAACGCCGTGACCTCGATTGTGGGCGGACGCGTGATGGACGCCCGTGGCGCATGGCCGCTGCTGCCGGTCGGCTTTGCCCTGATTGCCGTGGGGCAGACTGCCATCTCGATGACGGCGGCAAGTATGAACATCGGCGTCGTCGTGGCGCTGACCGTTGTGGTGTATGCCGGAGTCGGTTTGGTGCTGAGCCCCTCGCAAACGGCCGGCTTGGAGACGCTGCCTGCCGCTGAACATCCTTACGGAACGGCATTGCTTAACACGTGGAACATGATTGCCGCATCGTTTGGTCCGTCGCTGTTTATCGGTCTGCTTTCGAGTTCTGCGGCGACTGCCGGCGCCGCTGGCGTTGCGACGGACGTTGCCCAGGCGATTGGATTTGCAGCTGCCGTGCGTGTGGCGGCTGTAATTGCCGCGGTCGGGTTCGTGGCGTCGCTGGTGTACGCTCGTCGCGAGTCGCACATGTCGCATTAATGTGTGCACATAGATTCTGCAGCTAGATTGGATGGCGACACCATAAACTAATGGACGTTTTGCCGAGAGGCATGAATGTTCAAAGCGCAAAGAGTGCGCGACGGGCCCCGCGAATGGGGCGATGATGCCCGAGAGGGCCAAGAAGGAGTCTCATGTCCGAGAACGAAGAGATCATGAACGAGACCGAGAACGAGACCATGGCTGCCGAGGTCGAGGCAGTCGAGACCGTGGAGACCGAAGCTGCCGAGGTTGAGGCTGCTGACGAGGTTTCCGCCGAGGAGGAGGCCGAGGTTGTCGAGGCCGCCGTTGATTACGATGACGAAGAGCTGATGGACAAGATGCAGAAGGCCGCCCGCCTGCTGCGTAGCCGTCGCTTTGCTATTTCCAAGGAGGAGGAGGCCAAGGCCGAGCGCATGGCGAACATCGAGCGCGCCATCAAGCTTCTTGACCTCAAGCCCAAGATGGAGCAGAAGGAAATGTCCGACCTGCTGGGCATGCGCCTTCGTGAGCTCGATGGTCTGATGGCCGAGGCCGAGGCTGCCGATCTGGTCGGCCGCATCGACGACGCCGAGGGCGATATGCGCAAGATCGTCGTCTTCGCTGCCGAGGATGCCGCTGAGGGCCTGGTCGAGCTTGCCAACAAGAAGGAGAAGCTCCTGCCCGAGCTTTCTTATGAGGAGGCCACCGAGCTGATGGCCGCTCTCGATAAGGTTATCGCTCCGCTCGTCGCCATGGGCCTGGACGAGGATCGCGGTCCTCGCGGCGGCCGTGACGACCGTGGTCCCCGCGGTCCCCGTGACGACCGTGGTCCCCGTGGCGGCCGTGGCGGCGACCGTGGCGGTCGCGGCGGCTTTGGCGATCGCGGTGGCCGTGGCGGCGACCGTGGCGGTCGCGGCGGCTTTGGCGGCAACCGTGGTGGCTATGGCGACCGCGGCGGCAACCGTGGCGGCTTTGGCGGCAACCGTGGTAACGACCGCGGCGGTCGTGGTGGCGACCGTGGCGGCCGCAACGGCGGCGGCTTCCGCGGTAACCGTTTTTAGTTACGGCGTTTTACCAAACGCCGTAACGGGCCGACGCTGCGCGGGCCGCATTTGGACAATCTGACGTTCAACTTCAAGGGCGCGACCAGAAGGTCAGCGCCCTTTCGTTTCACGTCACCTTGCCTCAAATGCGACCCGCTCGCTGTCCGTCCTCTGCCTGCGGCGTTGTCTTGCTCCGGATGCGGCAGTTAGGGACGTTCCTTTTCTGCCGGCAGCTTGGGACACTCCTTGTAGTCATTGGGGACGTTCTTAAACGACTACATAGAACAAGAGTGGATGATCTCCCGGTTTGAGCCTGCATTCAAGCTCAAAGTGGGAGATCATCCACTCTCGTTTCGTTTGTTGATTTCGATGCCTACATTTGTAGGAACAGTTCGTGGAGGCGGGTATCGTCGTCGAGCTCGGGGTGGAAGGTTACGCCGAGCTGGTTGCCCTGACGGGCGGCGACAATACGACCGTCGACTTTCGCTAAGGCCTTGGCGTCGCCGTGGACCTTGACGATGCGGGGCGCGCGGATAAACGTCAGCGGCACTTCACCGTCGATGTCGGCTACCTGTCCCTTGGTTCGAAAGCTGCCGAGCTGTCTGCCGTAGGCATTGCGCTCGACAAGTACATCCATGGTTGCCAAACGCGGCGTGCCCTTATCGTCATGGGCGGCAATGTCGTGAGCCAGTAGAATCAGGCCGGCGCAAGTGCCCAGGACGGGCATGCCTTCAGCGATACGGGCACGAAGCTCCTCGAGCATGCCCAACTCATCAAGCAGCTTCCCTTGAACGGTAGACTCGCCGCCGGGAAGTACCAGACGGTCAAAGTCCTGCTTCAAATCAGCCGCCTGCCTCAGCTCAATACAACGTGCGCCCAGCTCAGATAGCCTTGCCTCGTGCTCGGCAAAAGCGCCTTGGACCGCCAGCACGGCGACCGTCTGGTCTGCATAATCGCTCATGTGCGATCCTTTCTGCCGGACTAGCGCCCGCGCTCCTCCATGATGATCTCGATCTCGTCGGCGTTGATCGCGTCGAAAATGTTGGTGTAAGGGTGACGCCCTAGCGTCCGTTTAACGAAAAAC
>NZ_JAQEKC010000075.1:0-509 GCF_027679495.1 Collinsella aerofaciens | reverse complement strand
CGTGGGCGGCGGCGAGGTCCCTGAGCCCCTCGATCTCGGGGGACGGCACCCATACCGGGGTGACGTCGTGCGACAGTATCGCCTTGGCCATCCTGGCCGCGTCGTTGCGGTCGTTCTTGGACGAGAGGTCGGCCGCCGACCTCGGGACCCTGGAGACGGCCGCGACGACGCAGTCGACGCCGAGGGCCGACAGCTCCCTCTGCGGCGCGAAGCCGAGGTAGCCGCTCTCGTAGGCGGCGAGCGACGGGCCGGGGAAGCCCGACATCCACTCCGCGACCTCGCCCCAGGGGTTGCCGCGGAACCTCCTCGCCACGGCCTCGCCCGTCTCCGCGTCGAGCGCGCAGACGGTGGTGGACCTGAGGTGTACGTCCATTCCGAAGGCGGTAGAATATCTAGGCACGGGAGCCTCCCAACCTCGTTGCGGCGCGGCTGCGCCTCTGGCACTTCAACAACATTGTCGCAGCCCCGAGCCGCGGTCACGAGCGGGGGCTCCTGTCGTTTCCGTGCCC
>NZ_JAQEKC010000074.1:0-533 GCF_027679495.1 Collinsella aerofaciens | reverse complement strand
TGGACGCCGGGCCTACTCGCTTCGGTTCGGGCGCTACACCAACTTTCTCGACACTACCTTATGGACTATCGGAACCATTTATCAAACAACATCATCAGAAACGTGAAGGGCGAATTCGGAAGCTGATTCTCCCTTTCACCGGCTGGCAAAACGATTTACACCTAATTGTGGACATTGCCCACGCGATTTCTCTTTTCCCCCGCTTTGATCCGGCTAAACTGATAACTGCTGCTACCAGGGCATTTTCTGGTGCACATTCTATTGGCTCCTGCGAAGATCGGAGCGGGTATGTTTGCCGCCGAGTCCCACACCAGCCGTCATCACATCGCGATCGCTGCCATGGCCTGCCTATGCGTCTTGCTGGGCGGGCCTTCTTGTGCCGCGGGCGCGGAGAGCCTCATCATCGCGGGCGCGACGTACTACGAGCCGGGCGCGTCGGGCCCCGGCTGGGCCTGGACCGATGCCGGCCACCTTGAGCTTGACGGCTACGCGGGCGAGGCCATCGGCGCCGAAGGCGACCTGGTGCTGACGCT
>NZ_JAQEKC010000073.1:0-560 GCF_027679495.1 Collinsella aerofaciens | reverse complement strand
GGAGGAAGGCGGGCGACGCGCTCGAGGAGAGCGTGCTGGCCTCGCTGCGGTCCGTCGCGGCGGTCTGGAAGGAGGCCCGCAGCCAGGTCGAGTCCCTCGACGAGCGCATCCGCGCGCTGCTGGAGGCGAACGCGCCCGCGCTGCTCGGCGTCGAGGGCTGCGGCACCACGACCGCCGCCGCCCTGGTCGTGGCCGCCGGCGACAACCCCGGCAGGCTGAAGGGCGAGGCGGCGTTCTCGATGATGTGCGGCGCCTCCCCGATCCCCGCGTCGAGCGGGAAGACGGACCGGCACAGGCTCAACCGCGGCGGCAACCGGCAGGCGAACTGGGCGCTCTACGAGATCGCTCTACGAGATCGCGATCAAGCGCATGGCGTACGACGAGAGGACGAGGAGGTACGTGGCGAGGCGGACCTCCGAGGGGAAGTCCCGGCGGGAGGCGGTCCGCTGCCTGAAGCGCTACATAGCGCGGGAGGTGTACCACGTGCTCATGGACCCGAACCCCGACGGCGCCGCGCCGGAAGGCCCCGAGCTCGCGAAGATGCGCAAGGCGATGCGGGT
>NZ_JAQEKC010000072.1:0-665 GCF_027679495.1 Collinsella aerofaciens | reverse complement strand
GCAAGCGGTCGGCGGGGCCATTGTGGCTCTTGACAGCGGATTGGGTCATATGAGCGAGAACCCGTCAGCGCGAGCAATGTGCCTTGAAAGACAAGGGCATTGACCTTATGGTCATGCCCGAAGGCTTGAAAGGCAGATTGCCGCGCTGACGGGTTCGCAGCGTCAACAAAGTGCTGAGTGGGCCGATAAGCCGGGTTCTGTCGTGAACGGTCATTTATCTTGTCTGCACGTTACCGTGCAGTTCCACGCACGCTACCCGAACGCGGACCGGGCCGGCCCATAGCGTTCCTATTCGCGCTTGCTCCGGATGGGGCTTGCCAAGCCGCCGTGTTACCACGACGCTGGTGGTCTCTTACACCACCGTTTCAGCTTTTCCCTTTACGCCTTGCGGCGCAGGTGGGAGTCTTCTTTTCTGCGGCGCTTTCCGTCGGATCACTCCGCCCGGCCGTTAGCCGGCATCCCGCCCTCTGGAGCCCGGACTTTCCTCACGCGTGCTGCAAGCAGCACATCGCGCGACCGTCTGGCCCACTCAGCAGTGCAAGAGTGTAACACACCGTTGCCGCAGGCAATGGCACAACGCAAACGCTCGACACGATAAACCAAGAAACCTTGATTATCAACTTCATCCGAACACTTCCCACATTCATCCGCACATGTGCGGATGA
>NZ_JAQEKC010000071.1:0-673 GCF_027679495.1 Collinsella aerofaciens | reverse complement strand
TACATCACCTCGGCCGACTTCTTCCACGGCACCCTCGAGCTCGTGGAGCCCGGCGTCCCCGTGTTCCTGTTCATGGGCGAGGACGAGAACCGCAAGCTCGACGAGCGCGTCCGCGCCTTCCTCAACCGCGGCGTGACCGGCGACACCGACATCAACATCATCGACACCGCCGAGTTCGCGATCCTGAGTTCGCGATCCCCGGCCTTGACGACGAGTTCCGCGTCATCGTGTCTCCGTGGATTCTCTCCTCGCTGATCACCGATCGCCTTGCCGCTTACTACGAGACGGTCACCAAGCACAACCTCAACTACCGTCGTTACTATCACCAGTTCGACTACTAATAGTTGACCACTCATTTAAGAAGCACCCTGCCCGGGCGCATGCGTCCGGGCATTTTTATGCCGAAATTCGCAAGGAAGGGGAATCGAATGAGGCAGTTTATCGTGGCGTCCCATGCTCATTTTGCGTCTGGAATCGTCGAGAGCATCGGCCTGCTTTCCGGCGAGCGCGAAAACGTCCATGCGCTCTCTATGTATGTCGACGGAAACGAGGACCTGACCAAGGAGGCCGCAGCGATTCTGGACGGCTTTGCCGCGGACGATGAGGTCGTCGTGTGCACCGACCTCTTTGGCGGCAGCGTCAACAACGAGTTCACCAAGATCGTCCAGACGCG
>NZ_JAQEKC010000070.1:0-755 GCF_027679495.1 Collinsella aerofaciens | reverse complement strand
GGTAGTGTCGAGAATGTTGGTGTAAGCCGTTCTGGCGACGTGCCGCCGAAGGCGGACCGAGCGAACGGCGAATCGGGACGGTGGGGGTTTCGGCCTTCTCCCGAACCCGGGATCCAAGCGGCCATGCTACGCCGCATCCACCTTCTCTGCAAGCTCCAAGCTCGCGAGGATCATCTTCCTGGCCGCTTCGGCGAGGTCGGCGGCGGGCCTTGCGGGCGCTGCGGGCTCTTTCCTCCTTCGCTTCTCGTCATACAGCTCCTGAATCTTGTCGTAGGCGAAGTACCGCGAAGCGGACCACTGCTCATCCTGCTCGCACATCACAGCCCCGACCAGGCGCTCGAGCGATTTCTCCGACGGGAACACCTGCACCACGCGGCTGCGGCGCTTTATCTCGCGGTTCGCCCGCTCCTGCACGTTGTTCGTGCGCAGCCGCTTCCAGTGCGACGGCGGGAAGGCGAGGTAGGCCAGCGCGTCGGGCTCGGCCTCCTCGGCCACGTCGGCGGCCTTGGGGCAGCATTCGCGCAGCATGTCGCAGGCCGCGTGGTACATCGCCCGCGCCGTCGCCGCGTCCTTGGCCCGGAACGCCGGCGACATTATGCGGCCCACGCGCTTCTTCAGCTGGCGCGATCCGGTCTCGCGCATGCAGTCGCGCATCAGGTGGACGGCGCATCTCTGCCAGGAGGCGCCCTGGAACACCTCCTCGATGGCGCCGACCAGGCCCTTGTGCGCATCGGAGGTCACGAGCTGCACGCCCT
>NZ_JAQEKC010000007.1:0-110181 GCF_027679495.1 Collinsella aerofaciens | reverse complement strand
TGGAGAGAACGCTCCCGCAAACTGCCTCTTGACAACTTATAGGAGCGTCGGTTTTATTGAGGCAAATATGTTGGGTGCTCGGCATTTCCAAAAAAGTCTACTCACTTAGCCGGCGGGCAGCCAAATGATTATTTAATCCCGTCCCAGAGAAATCAATTTGCGGGCAGAAGGGCAAAAGTAGTCAAAAAACCCTTCCCATATTAGCTACCCCTTGCACCGATTATTCGCCCGGGTTGATGTTCGCGTAGAACTCCGCCCCATCATCGAGCCGCAGGATGCCCACGCGACCGAACTCGGAGCCGGTGGCGGCGGCGCAGTCGATGTCGATGCGATCGGGCACACCAGCAGTGTCCTCGCCGCCCAAGCGCACGATCTGCCCGCGTCCCGATTCCTCATCGAGCCCCGCCAGACCACCGACCTCGCAATAGCGCCCAAGCGATACCGTGGGCGTGTGACCGCTCACCACGACCGGGCCCTTGCCCTCGGCAGAAAGCAGCCCGGTCGACGCATCCCAATAGCCATGACGAATCCACAGCAGGTCATCGGACGACTGCACCGCGAGCATCTGCTGCAGCAGCTCGCGATCGGCACCCACCGCTCCAACGCCATCGGCACAATCGACGCCATGCTCAAGCAAAAACGCGCGCGCCGCCTTCATCTCGATTCCAGCATGTACCAGCAGATACGGGCGCTCCTCGGTCTCGACCACTGCGTAGAGCGGCAGCGCGGCCATCCATCGCACGAGCTCCTCGTATGCCTCAAATTCCATGTCGTTGAGCTGCTCGCGCGTCGTCCAACCACCGTTGATATCCCAGGTCTCGGCATCGAGCGGATCCTGGCCAATGATGGCATCGAGCATGATCTGCTCGTGATTACCCTTGAGCACGTGGGCGTTGGGCAGCGAGCGCACGAGCTTAATAACGCCGACCGGATCGGGCCCGCGATCGATCATGTCGCCCAGCACGTACAGCGTGTCGTCGGACGTCAACGAGATCTTAGACAGGGCTTCGTCAAGCGCACGCACGTGCCCGTGAGCATCAGATGTCACATAGATCGCCATGGTACGCCTCTCCTTGCATTGCGGCCGAAGCCCGGCGCCGCAACTAAAACTTCAAGTTGAACTTAAACGTTACCCATTGTACTCCGTTGCAATAAAGCTGGAAAGGGTTTCCGAGCAGAGGCAAAGACGGCAGCCGTCTATGACGATATCGCGCACGCCCGCAATCCAACCCCATAAACCCACCATCTTTGGGTACAAATAACCGCAGGCAACTGACCGTGCCACGCCAACCAACCAGGAGCGGAAACCATCCATGAACCAGATCCTTCTCTTTATCGGCCTCGTCATCATTCTGTGTCTGACCATCAAACCCGTCGGCAAAAAGCTCCCCTTCCCCACCCTGCTCATCTTTATCGCGCTCGGCATGCTGTTGGGCGTCAACGGCCCGGCGCATATCGACTTTAGCGACTATGCGCTCACCGAAACCGTCTGCAGCACGGCGCTGCTGTTCATCATGTTCTACGGCGGCTTTAACACCAATATCGACCGTGCCAAACCCGTCGCTGTGCCGGCGGTGCTGCTGAGCACGCTCGGCGTCGTCATCACTGCCGGCATCACCGGCGTGTTCGCCCACTTCGCGCTGGGGTTCGACTGGATCGACGGCCTGCTGTTGGGATCGGTCGTGGCATCCACCGACGCGGCCAGCGTCTTTAGCGTGCTGCGCGAGCACAACCTTTCGCTGAAGGGCGGCACCGACTCGCTGCTCGAGGTCGAATCGGGCTCCAACGACCCCGTCGCCTACATGCTCACCGCCGTGCTCGCCGCACTCGCGGCCGGCGGCGACATCAACATTCCCGCACTGCTGGCCAAGCAGATTATCCTGGGCGCGGGCCTGGGCCTTGCCATCGGCTGGGCGGCGGGCCGTCTGATTGAACGCGCGCACGCAACGGCCGAGGGCGCGCAGACCATCTTCTTGTTCGCCGTGGCGATCGTCGCCTACGCGCTACCAAGCTATCTGGGCGGCAACGGCTTTTTGGCCGTATACCTGGCCGGCATTGTGCTGGGTGCGAGCGACATCACCGGCAAGGTCGAGATGGCGCACTTCTTTGACACCCTCACCGAGATGGTCGAGATGACGATCTTCTTCTTGCTCGGCCTGCTCGTCACGCCCGCACGCCTACCACAGATGCTGCTGCCGGGCCTGGCGCTCATGGCGTTTATGCTCTACGTGAGCCGCCCCATCGCCGTCGGCGTGCTCCTGGCGCCCTTTAAGACGAACCCCCGCCAGGTCGCGCTCGTAAGCTGGGCGGGCCTGCGCGGAGCAGCTTCGGTCGTGTTTAGCCTCTTTGCCGTGGTGGCCGGCGTTCCCGGCGGACACGACCTGTTTGACCTGGTGTTTGTGATTGCCGTGTCGAGCATTGTGGTGCAGGGCTCGCTGCTGCCGGCGGTGGCGAAGAAGCTCGATATGATCGATGCGACCGGCGACGTGCGCCGCACCTTTAACGACTACCGCGACGAGGACGGCATGTCGTTTGTAAAGCTCAAGGTGTGCGCTGGACATCCGTTTGCCGGACGCTCGCTCGCGGACATTGGCAGCGCCACAAATATGCTCGTGGTCCTGGTGCTGCGCGACGGGGCGCACCCGGTACTGCCCAATGGCGACACCGTGATCCAGGAAGGCGATCTGCTGGTGATGGCCGCGCCGACGTTTGAAGAGCGTACCGAAGTTACGCTGCGCGAGGTCACCGTGACTCCCCACGGTCGCCTGGCCGGCCAGCGCCTGTGCGATGTGCCGCAAGGCAAACATCCGTTTATTGTGGTGATGCTCAAGCGCGAAGGCCAAACGATCATCCCCGACGGCAACACCCTAATATACGCCGGCGACGAAGCCGTCATCGCCACGCTAGCATCGTAGTGACTAGGAGGTAGCTACTTTAGGACGAAGAGATCAAGCGCCTAGGAACCTCATGTCTTCGCTCGCAGATTTGGATTTGCCTGAGGAGTAAAGCACCCCTCCCCCATGTAACCATCCTGTAAATCATAGCGGCGCGCTCGGGTTTTGCTGTGATGCGGTCGCGCCTGACGCTGCACTGTGCTAAAGTATCCCGAACGTTCAAACGACTACGAGGGGGAACTAGAAGATGGCACGTGTGCACAACTTCTCAGCTGGCCCGGCCGCACTGCCTACAAGCGTGCTCGCCGAGATCGCCGACGAGATGATGGACTACCGCGGTTGCGGCATGTCCGTGCTCGAGATGAGCCATCGATCTAGCATGTACCAACAGATCATCGACGACGCCGAGGTAACCCTGCGTCGCCTGCTGAGCATCCCCAACAACTACCGCGTCCTGTTTTTGCAGGGCGGCGCCACGCTGCAGTTTGCGGGCATCCCCATGAACCTCATGCGCCGCGGCCGCGCCGGCTACATCGTGACCGGCAACTTTGCCAACAAGGCATACAAAGAAGCCGACAAGTACGGCGAGGCCGTGCTGCTCGCGAGCTCCGAGGACACCAACTTCGACCGCATCCCCGACATGGCCGACATCAACGCTCGCATTGCCGCCGAGGCCGCGAGCGACGGGCTCGACTACGTTTACATCTGCCAGAACAACACCATCTTTGGCACCATGTACCACGAGCTGCCCGCTTGCGGCGACGTGCCGCTGGTCGCCGATGTCTCGAGCTGCTTTTTGTCGCAGCCGCTCGACGTCAAGCGCTACGGACTCATCTACGCCGGCGCTCAGAAAAACGCCGGCGCCGCGGGCGTCACCGTCGTTATCGTGCGCGGCGACCTGATCACCGACGGTCCGGCCTTTGCGCAGACTCCGCAGTACATGGACCTTAAGACCCAGGCCGCCAAGGGCTCCATGCTCAACACGCCCAACACCTTTGGCATCTACGTGTGCGGCAAGGTGTTCCGGTGGGTCGAGGAGACCGGCGGACTTGCCGCCATGGCCGAGCGCAACTGGGCCAAGGCCAACCTGCTCTACAACCTGCTCGAGCAAAGCGAGCTGTTCCATGGCACCACGCAGACAGACAGCCGCTCCATCGCCAACGTCACCTTCCGCACCGGCGACGCCGAACTCGACGCGGCCTTTGTCGCAGGCGCGGCCGGGCACCAGATTCAAAACGTCAAGGGCCATCGCCTGGTGGGCGGTATGCGCGCCAGCGTCTACAACGCCGTAACCATGGAAGACGTGCAGGCACTGGCCTCGTACATGAAGGACTTCGAAGCGCAGCATAGTTTGAGCCCGCGATCTAACTAGCCCGCAACCCGCGGGCCGACCAGCCACTTCAAACCACCTGTTTAAACCAAACCTGCTAAGGAGTTTTTCATGCGTATGATTAAGACCATCGACGACATCACTAAAGACGGCAAAGTCGAGTTTGGCGAGGGCTACGAGTTTGTGGACACCGCTGAGGAGGCCGACGCCATCCTGATGCGCTCGACCGACCTGCACGGCTACGAGCTGCCCGAGGGCATCCGCGCCATCGCCCGCTGCGGCGCCGGCGTCAACAACATCCCCGTCGAGGAGTACGCCAAAAAGGGCGTCGTCGTCTTTAACTCCCCCGGTGCCAACAGCAACGCCGTCAAGGAGCTCGTCCTGGGCATGCTGGTGCTCTCGAGCCGTGGCGTGGTGCAGTCGATGAACTGGGTGCGCGACAACGCTGACGATCCCGAGATTCAGGTCGATGCCGAGAAGGCCAAGAAGGCCTTTGTGGGCCGCGAGCTCAAGGGCAAGCGCATCGGCGTTATCGGTCTGGGCAACGTGGGCTCCAAGGTCGCCAACGCCTGCGTCGATCTGGGCATGGATGTCTACGGCTACGATCCGTTCATTTCCGTCGAGCACGCGTGGGTGCTGAGCCGCGAGGTGCAGCGCGTGGGCACGCTCGAGGACCTCTGCCGCGGCTGCGACTACCTCACCGTGCACGTGCCCAGCAAGGCCGACACCATCGGCATGATCAGTACCGAGCAAATCAACCTGCTGGCACCCGACGCCGTGCTCATCAACTACGCGCGCGAGACCACCATTGACGAGGACGCCGTCGACGCCGCCCTGCGCGAGGGCAAGCTTAGCTGGTTTAGCTGCGACTTTGCCACGCCCAAGACCGTCAAGATGCCCAATACGTTTATCACCACGCACTCGGGCGCCGGCACCGGCGAGGCCGAGGCCAACTGCGCCGACATGGCGATCAGCGAGCTCAAGGATTACCTGGAAAACGGCAATATCGCGCACAGCGTCAACTACCCCGCCTGCAGCATGGGCAAGGCGCGCGCCGCGAGCCGCATCGCCTGCCTGCACGCCAACGTGCCCAACATGATCGGCCAGATCACGGCCATTCTCGCCAAGGACAACGCCAACGTGCAGCGTATGACCAACGAGTCCGCTGGCGAGAACGCCTACACCATGTTCGACACCGACGAGCACCTGAACAGCAGCACCATCGAGGCGCTCAAGCAGATTCCGTCGATGTATCGCGTGCGCGTGATCAAGTAGCGTCGGCGCCAAGCCTGCCAGACAGACCACGAAGTCCATTCGGCCCCCGTTTTCACGAAACGGGGGCCGATTTCGTTGCTCCGGCTGGTTTTGAAAATGCTACCCATAATAAGTTTTTTCGGATAATCGACAGTGAGGCCCTAGTCGCTAAGCACAACTGCTTTTACAAACAGCTTTATCAGGGGTTTTAGTAGGTAAAAATCGATCTCTGTATGCCAAACTAATGTTGACTGTCCATTTTCCGAAATAACTTGCTCTAGGTAGCACTTTTCAAGCCAATTCCAAGGAGCAATTGAAGGCTATTCGCAACTAAAACCCTAGCTTCCGCGACCGTTTTCCACCCGCGCGGCTACATTCCCGCCCAATCGATAAAAATCTCCTCACGAAGCCGCCGTTCGAGCTCTTGCTGCCGCGGTGTCTTGTCTTTCAACGGCATATCGAGATAGGACATGATGAGTTCCATCACTACATGGAAGGCATCGGAGTCGACCAGCTGACCATAGGTCATCAGAACGACGGGATATCCCATGGCTTGCAGGGCCGTCGTTCGATCGGAGTCCGAGATCTTGGATTCTATGGATCCGTGAATGGCTTTACCTTGGCATTCAACCAGGCACTCTCGGCTGCCGTCCTTATTTGCCAGCAGAATATCGGCGTAGCGCCTATCAAGCCCCGAAATCAGGCGGGCGCTGCGCGTCATGCGAATCTCAACATTATTGGTAAGGCGCAGCCCTTCGCCGCCGCGCAGCCTCGAAAGGCCAAACAGCATCGAAGCTTGGACCTCAAGCGGCGATGCCACAACCCCCGTAATGCATTTCGCGGCACGTGTGAATGATTTAGCACCGCGGAGTCCCTGGATCTTATTGGCGAACTCCGTAAGGTCAGAGAGCTCGATCAAGGGAGGTCGTTTCCACAAGTCCGTTGGATTCCCCGAGGCATCCTTTACGTTTTCCCAGCCCGACCGTGCGTCACCCCACCGGCTCCCATATGCCTGCTCAAGCGCCAACTTTACTTGAGGTGCAATCTTGCACACGGCAAAGGTGCCGCACATCTCAAACATGCACATGATCAGACGCTCGTTTGAAACCGAGGAAGCCAGGGTCAGCAGGGTAAAGAGCGGGGACGCGACATCAAGGCCAAACTCCGTCTGCTGCACGGAGCCAAACGGCCTCTCCCCGTTCCAAACATGTCTGACAATGCGACCGCCCTTACGTCCGCAGCCGCCCTGCGCCAACACATGTAACGGAATGCGCAGGAAATGCTTGACGAGTGGATGTTCACAAAGGCGCTCCCTGCGCGGATCGTCCGCAGAATCGGGCAGGTCCGGCATTATCGCCAAGACCTGTGGGGGTATCCGGTGATACCGAAAGGCAGATATGTCGCACAGCATGTCGTCCATGGAGAGTACGTACCCACTGCGTCGTTTGTAAACCCGCTCGGACGGCAAACGCGATGGCTCGGCCTGCGAACGGTAAATACTGCCACGCCCACGTCGCGGATCTCTCAGGAGGCTTACAATCGGTTTGGAAAGCAAACTGATTGTGAGGTTGCATATGGTTGATGAGGATTTTGCCTGGCGGCTTGCGCAGGAGCTCGTGCGGATCGACAGCTCAGACCCGGGCGCGTATGAGGATGAAATTGAGCGGTATATCAAAGCGCTGGTTGAGGCTCAGCTGGAGCGGTTGAGTCATCCGGTGCTCCATGCCGTGCAGGTTGAGGAACTCGAGGTGCTGCCCGGGCGCCGCAACCTTAAAGTCACCGTGCCGGGCCAAAGCGACGAGCCGCGGCTGATCTATATCTGCCACATGGATACCGTCACCTTGGGCGATGGCTGGGACGCAGACATCGCACCGCTTGGGGCGGTTGTGCGCGACGATAAACTCTATGGCCGCGGTGCCTGCGATATGAAGGGTGGCCTGGCCTGCGCCATTGCCGCACTGGTCCATACGCTCGAGCGCGTGGCGGCGGATGGCGCGCTGCCACGCCGCGGCTTTTCGCTCATCTGCTCGGTCGACGAGGAAGACTTTATGCGCGGCTCAGAGGCCGCGATCGATGCCGGCTGGGTCGGCTCGCGTGAATGGGTGCTGGACACCGAACCCACCGACGAACAGATTCAGGTGGCGCACAAGGGGCGCACGTGGTTCGAGATTGAAATGGCTGGCGTAACGGCGCATGCGAGCCAGCCGTGGAAGGGCGCGGATGCCGTCGCCGCCATGGCCGAGGTCGTGTGTTCGCTCCGTCGCGTGTTTGTGGCGCTGCCCGCGCACGATGAGCTGGGGTCTTCGACCATCACGTTTGGCCAAATCGAGGGCGGATATCGCCCCTATGTCGTGCCCGACCGCGCCAAAGTCTGGGTCGACATGCGTCTGACCCCGCCGACCGATACGGCCGCCGCGACGCGCATGGTAGAGCAGGCCATCGCCGTCGCCGAAGCCGCCGTTCCCGGTTGCCATGGCAGCTACACCGTGACGGGCGACCGCCCCGCCATCGAGCGCGACCCGAACTCTCCCCTTCTAGCAGCGCTCAAGCGTGCCGCCGATGACGTGACGGACGCGGACACGACCGTCGGCTTCTTTACCGGCTACACCGACACCGCCGTCATTGCCGGCAAGACAGGCAACCGCAATTGCATGAGCTACGGTCCCGGGTCGCTCGCGCTCGCACACAAGCCCAACGAATATGTGCCCCATGCCGATATCGTTCGTTGTCAGCAGGTGCTAATCGCGCTCGCCGATAACGTGCTCTGGGACGCGAGCGGCCAAGTTGGGGCATAATAAGCCGCGAACAAACCGACTCGTGCGTTAGGACCGCCCATGAAAGCACTTCCGTTTCCCTGCATCCGCCCGGCTCAGGACCGCGTACTCGAGGCGCTGCCTGCAATGGGCAGCATCCTGAGCGGCAACGATGCTCTGCGCGGAGCCCTTGCCGATGGCCTGATGCTCAAGGACCCGGGTGCGGCGTATTACGTGTACGAATGCTCGGGCGAGCCGGGACGCGTGACGGGTGTCGTGGCGATCTGCCCGGTTAACGTACTGACGGGTAGCGACGAGGCTGCCGCCGAGAGCGTCGACGCACTCGCCGCCGCGCGCACGATCGCCGAGCTTAAGGTGCAGCCCCGCCCTGTAACGCTCGCCTACGAAGCCTCGCCCGTCATGGATATCATCCTTGGCGCCGCCAAAGAAGGAGCGTCGCTTTATGCCGTCACCGACCCCACCGGCATTACGCATCGCGTATGGGAAGTCAAGCGCGAGGACGCTGTTGCCGCCATCCGAGCCATGCTCGACCAGGCACCGAAGCCGACGCCGGCAGACGACCCCACCTACGCTGCCGCGCTGGCTGGGGCATCGCAGATTCTGGCCGACGAGGCCCGCACTGCCGACGCCTACTCTGGCAAAGAGCCGTTCAACTTTGCTGTAGCCGTGCTGTTCCCCGCCGCGCAGGTCAGCGGCAGCGCGCCGCAGGTTCCGACGGGTCTGCTCACTCACCAGGTCTCACGGTTCTAGCGAACTCAAACGCTAAGCTGGAAAACCCAGCATCCAAACAAACAAGGGGCGGAGATGCAGCAAACGCATGCACCTCCGCCCTTTTCGCATCAAACAATTACGCCGGTAAACCGGGCCGCAACGTCAGCGTTATCCACGCTGCGGACCTGCCGCCGCCACGAGCGGCTCTAGCCCCAGCTCGCGCGCGTAGTCTTCCTGCGTAAAGACTTCGACCAGTTCAAACGTATCGGCCGCATCGTCAAACGCAAAATGCAGCACTGAGCAGTTGCCCGGCACGCGTTCGCGCTCGTCGGCCGCCGCGCCCCGCACGTGGTCCAAAAACTCCTTGATAGCTGAGCCATGACTTACCGCGAGCACGCACGTATGGTCCGGACGCTGCATAAGATCGGTCAGCGTCGCCACCATGCGCGTGCGCACCTGGATCTGGCCCTCGCCGCCAAACTGCCGATAGAAATCGCGCCACGGGCGCTCGGGCATGAGCATCACGCGCTCGGCCTCAAAGTCGCCAAAGAACCACTCACGCAGGCCGTCCAGGCGCTCGTACGCCAAGCCCGGCCACAAGTTGGCGATAGTCTGCTCGGTGCGATGAAGCGTGGAGGTGTAGGCATGATCGGGCTCAATGCCGCGCGCACGTAAAAACATGCCGGCGCGCGCCGCCTGGTCGCAACCCAGCTGCGTAAGCGGCGAGTCACTCCACCCCTGAATGATACGCTTAAGGTTGAATATCGTCTGTCCATGACGGACCAGATACAGATCTTTATTCATAGGGGTCCTTTCGTTCGTTACCAACCCAAGAGCGAAAATGCCCCGTCGCAATAGCCAAAATGAAGCACGGCACCGTTGTCGGGTAGCTCTCCCCCGCCAGTCACATACTCAAGAAACTCCTGGCAGGCTGAGCCGTGGGAAACCGCCAGCACGCAGTCGTGCTGCGGCCGGGCCATAATACGGGACAGCGCCGCGACCATGCGCGACTGAAGCTGCACTTCCGACTCGCCGCCAAAGGCCACCGGATAATCGCCCCAGGGCTGCGGCGGCATCTCGCGATTTGATGTACCCTCCAGCGAGCCCAAATGCCACTCGCGCAGGTCATCGACCAGCTCTATCGAGCGGCCCTCACCAGCAATTAGCTCAGCCGTATGCCGCGCCCGGCCCAACGGCGAGGAATACACACGGTCAAAGGTCACGCCACGCGCCTCAAACGCCGCGCGCGTCGCCAGCGCCTGCTCGCGCCCGCGCGCCGTAAGCGGCGAATCGTGCCCACCCTGCAAAATGTTCTGCACATTGAGCTCAGTCTGCCCATGCCGCACCAAATACAAATCTGCCACACGTCCTCCCCTCGCACCACCGCAAAGGGGACAGGTACCTTTGTGGTGGTTTACCGCCGGATCACACCGCGGTGACGCTCAGCTACACCAGTACGTCGGCAAGCGGGCGCTTGGGTACGTGGTGCACCTGCGCCTCGTCGCGCCAGTAATTAATTGAGCCGTCGGGGTTGGAATCGATCGCATCGATCACCTGCGTCTCGGCCGGAACGCCAAACGCCATGATCAGCTTGAGCTCATACTTGTCGCTATCGAGCCCCATGGCATCGATCGCGTGGGGCGTAAAGGCCTTGAACATGCAGGCAGCCACCTCGGGCGTGGCGCTGCGGGCGGCGAGCATCATCGTCTGCGCGGCAATGCCCGTGTCGACCTCAGTAATAGGAGCGGCGGGCTTACCCGGAACGGCGCGCTCGGCAAGAATCGCGATGTAGCCGGTCGGGCGCTCGCCCTCATCGGGACCCGGCCAATCCTTGAGCGCACCGGCCCATGCAAGCTCGTCAAATACACGCGCGCAGTCCTCTGCACCGCTTACCACATGAAAACGCAGACGCTGAGCATTGGCACCACAGGGAGTCAGGTGCGCCAGTTCCGCCAGCTCGAGCAAAAACTCGCGCGGCACGCGCATGGACTCGTCAAAGCGACGGCACGTACGGGCACGACGGACCAGCGCATCAAACGCTTCCAGACCGAGCTTTTCGCAACCTTGCTTTGCCATCGATTCGACACTCGACGGTGCCTCGGGAACTGCTTCGTTCATAGGGACCCCCAATTCAAGCCAATTGTCTTTAGGAAAATCTAACCTAAAACGTAGGCAATAACGAACAGGGCTGCAATGTTCTACACCTGTTGAATAGAAAATCGCGACGTGGGGACAACGGAAACAATTCGGGGCCTTTGGGTTACGTTTCGCCCTCCCCGACCCATACGCCAGCGCCTTTAGGCGATACTGGTTGTAACGATCAAGGCTTACGCCGCACGGAAAGGAGACATTATGGGCATCTTTAAGAACGATGACCAAAAATCGAGCCAGTTTGGATTTGACGAGAAAAGCATGGCAGGCAAGGCCGTCAAGGCCGTGCGCTGGATTTACGCCATCACGGGCGTCTTGGCGCTCGTCGCCGGCATCGCACTGCTGTTTGCGCCCGCCAAGTCCCTCGTCTTCCTAACGACCGTCTTGGGCTTCTACTTTGTGATCACGGCCGCGATCAGGCTGTTTACCGCAGTTTTCGAGCCACTGCTGCCCACCGGCTGGCGCGTGACGAGCATCATCTCCAACCTACTCATTATCTTGGGCGGCGTCATAATCCTGCGCAACCAGGCCTTCTCGACCGCGACGCTCACCACGATGGTGGTTATCGTGGCCGGCTTTGGCTGGATCGTCGAAGGTGTCATGTCCATTCTGGAGTCCGAGCTTTCGTCCAACCGTGCCCTCGCCATCCTGAGCGGCGCACTTTCCATCATCGCCGGCATGTTCGTGTTTATCTATCCGCTGTGGTCGGCCAAGATGCTCGTCATCTTTAGCGGCGCCGCGCTGCTGGTGTTTGGCGTAACGCTGATTGTTCGCGCTATTCAATTTGGCAAACTGGTGCGCTAGATGCCACGAACGCTCTTTATTGATGCAGACGCCTGCCCGGTCACGCGCGAGTCGATTGACTGCGCGCGGCGGGCGGGCGTCGCCGTTGTTATCGCCGGCAACAGCACGCAAAACCTGGAACGGCACATTCGCCGCGACGACCCGCGCGATGCCGAGCACGCGCGACGCGGCTTTTGGGTCACGACGCTCGATGTGAGCGTGGGCGCCGACAGCGCCGACTTTGCCATTGTCGAACGCCTGCAGGCGGGCGACGTGGTCGTGACGCAGGACATTGGCTTGGCGAGCATGGTGCTCGGGCGCGATGCCGCCGCTATCGGTGTGCGCGGGCGCGTCTACGACAAAGCAACCATCGACATGCAGCTGTTTATTCGCCACGAGGAAAAGAAGGTGCGCCGCGCCGGCGGACGCACTCGCGGGCCGGCGGCATTTACCAGCGAAGACCGCGCCCGCTTTAAACGCAACCTCACCGAGCTGCTGCGCTAACCAAGGTAGATTTTTGGGACATGTCCGGAAATCTACCTTTTTGTTTTGGCGATTGACGCGCATCCAACGCCCAAGTCATGGCGGTAGATTTTACGGTATACCCCAGTTTTTACGGCCTATCCCAAACATCTACTTAGAGGCCAAAGGCGGAAAGGATGAGACCCCAGCCCGCGCCGATGACGTACATCATAATCAGGAACACGGCATTTTCGCGGGCGCTGCGGTTGGTGCGGAACAGCACCAGATAACCCACGCCGGCGGAAATGAGCGTGCCGGCGAGCATCGGGGCCAGCTGCAGCGCGCCTTCCAGGTACAGTTGCGTAATGACGACGCTGGCCGAGCAATTGGGAATCAGCCCGACAAGCGCCGAACCCAGGACAGCGAGTATCTCGTTGCCGCGCAGGAACTGCTCGATCGCGGACTCGCCGAACGTCTCGAGCACGGCGACCAGAATCAGCGTCACCAGAAAAATGAATACCGAGACCTGCACGGTGTGCGAGATCGCGCTGCGGATGATCGACAGGACAGGCATCCCTTCGTGGGAGTGGGAGTGACCGTGACCATCATGGTGTTCATGTTCGCCCTCATGACCGTGATCGTGGCCATGTCCGTGTTCGTGCTCGTCCTCGTCTTCATCGCAACCGCAATGGTCGCGCTCGCACAACTCGTGGATGTGGTCGGCGCTCACGCCCGCCTCGGCCACCTCGTCGATGATGTCACCGCCGCTGTGGTCGTCATGCGCGCAGTTAACGTGCGCCGGATTGACAGTGGTCCCCAACACGGTACGACGAATCGCCGCATGCGCGCGGGCGTTGCGACGCAGACCGCGAATGGCGGCATCTACGATAAAGCCCGTGACCAGTGCGATAAGCGCTTTCGAAGCCAAAAGCATCGCCATAGTCTGCACGGGAACCTGCTCGGCAAGTAGCAGCGGCAGCATCTCGTCGGAGGTCGAAAGGAACACCGCCACCAACGTGCCCAAGGTCACGACACGGCCGGCGTACAGCGTTGCTGCCATGGCCGAAAATCCGCACTGCGGCACAATGCCCAGCAGCGAGCCAACCACGGGACCCGCAGCGCCGGCGCGCTTGATAGCGCCGTTGACGCGGTCGCCCGCAACGTGCTCAAGTGTCTCGAGAGCAAGATACGTCACCAACAAAAACGGCACCAGCGACAGCGTGTCCTTGCCGGCGTCGAGCAGAATATCAATCAGCAAATCCATGAAGGATGGAACCTTTCGTGTCTTTCGGCAGCATTGTAAAAGTCCTAGCGGTCAACTAGGGTATTGTAGTTGACCTAGGCGTGGTGCCAATAGTTGCCCATGGTAAACTATCATCTCGCCATAACTCAGTAACCCCGAGCCGCGCGACGCGGCCCGTCCAAGGAGCAGCCTATGAACGTTTCGCAAGCACTTGAATACGAGCGCCAGCCGTTTATTCCCATGTTTATCTATGGCGATCACGGCGCCATGGAGTCCGAGCGCCAGAAGGGCGAGGAGGCCCTTAAGGTGCTCGAAACCGAGTACTTTACCGCCGAGGGCGACCCCAGCTTCGACTTTGCCACCGTGCGCGACCTGGCTGACCGCAACCGCGACCTGTGCGACCAGATTGGCGAGGCGCGCCTGCGCAACGTGACGCCCGCGACGCTTTCGCGCGGCCTGTCCGATGCCGACACCTGCGCCGCCATCGGCAAGATGCAAAAGCGCACCGCCGCGTCGGTCATGCGCGAGATCCGCGGCGACCGCGACGCGCTCGGCGTGGCCTACGCCCGCAAGCCCATCCAGGGCACCGTGCTCGGTATCGACATCGAGACCACCGGCCGTGCACCCGAGCGCGGTTATATCATCAATGTGGGTTGGGAAATCATGGAGCTCACCAGCGACGCCGTCCCGCACGACGCCGAGGCGCACTACTGCGGTTTGCCCGACATCTACCGCGGCGAGGATGTGCCGTTGTCGAATATCCACCACATCACCTGGGACGACATCGACGGCAAAAAGCCATTCCGCGAGAACAAGGAACTGCAGAAGCAGCTGCTCAAGCTTATGAAGAAGTACCCTTACATGGCGCACAACGCCGCCTTTGAGGACAGTTGGTTCAAGATCCACCTGGACGGTTACGCCGAGGCACGCCGCGCCGGCAAGATCATCGTCATCGACTCGCGCCAGATCTGCCGCAGCCTGGATGCCGACGTCCGCTCGCTCCCCCGCGAATCCGCGCCCGCCGCACTCGAGAACTGGGCGCGCCGCCGTGGAACCCTCGCCGCCGACGCCAACGAGCAGCACCTGGGCCTCGACGACACCGACCTCATGCTCCGCACGGTTCAGGCCGAGTTCAACCTCAAGAACCTATTCGCGAAATAACCGATCCATCTGCGGGAGCGCCTGCCAGGCACAGCGCAATCCGTCTGGGCACACCGACACGCAGTAAACTAGGGCGCAGCCTTATGGCTGCACCCTAGTTTTCATCAAAACGAGCAAATACGCGTGCTTCACATAGTCGGCAGGTTGGCCCACCTACATTTTTCGAGTTGTTCGGCCAGCTGAACCACTAGTCAAGGCCCCTTGAACCGCAATCGAAGCTAAAATCGCCTTAATTTCGCAACCAAGCCCCATAAATCTACCTGAATCAATTCGAATAGGACGTTGCGATCGCACCATTTGTATAGGATAAGGCCGAATAACTCAAATTATGTTGGTGAGGCATCTGAGCGGTCGGCAAAAACGCTTAGAAGCTACGAATCCGCAACTAAAGTTCATCAAAAAGGGGCAGCCGGCAGAAACCTCCCCAGCCAAAGCTGCTCCCTCAATACGACAGCTCAAAAACCCACCGTTCGCAGAAGATAAGCCGCGCCCCAATACCGTTGCCCGAAGTTTCGGGCGTATGCGGCGTCCGCTATGCCATCATGCGCGTATGGGAATCATTCTGTCACATACCACGGCACGCGCTGTATACCAAACAGCCAACTCGCTCGCAAGCTACGCGACCGGTCCCATACCTATGGAAAAGATCAGGGTGTCTGCGCCGACCACGTCCGACCTGGAAGCGGCACGAGCATGGCTCAACAGAAAGAATGTCGATTCTGAACGTATCCATGTGCTGACGTTTTCCAATAATGCCAAAAGGCACCGCAAGGGCTGCATCTGCCACTGCACGCGCTATACGTTTGATGCAGAAAGCTACCTAGAACTCGAGCCGAACGTCTACATCGTCGATATCAAGCTGTGCGCGTTAGAAGCAACAGCCGACCTCAACCTTTCGGAGCTCGTTGAGTATTACTTTGAAATCTGCGGCTCCTACGCGCTTGGAACGTCCGACGAAACTCAATATCGCGAGCGCCCAGCCCTAACCAGCGTTGAAGAGCTCAGAGCCTTCTTTTCAGAGGCACCGGGGTATCGTGGATCTAATAAAGCACTTAAGGCACTTTCTTATGTACACGAAGGCTGTCGCTCCCCACTCGAAACGGCGTTTGTCATGATGCTGACAATGCCCAAGTCAATGGGTGGCTTAGCCATACGCGCTATCAAAACGGATTATCCGATCCCAGTCCCCAAAAGATACGCCGCCCTAACGCGACGGACGGTTTTCTACCTCGACGCGCTGCTCGAAAATTCGATGACCGATATCGAATACAACGGCTTTTACCACGACGAACCCGAGCAGCAATCAATTGACGAGGAGCGCCGAAACACGCTGCGAAACATGGGATATGCCGTTATCACGGTTAATCGTCATTCGTTTTTCAAGCAGTCCGCTTTTAAACGGGTCATGGAAGCGATTCGCATTCGCGAGAAGATATGGCCCGGTCGACTCCCGGATAACTTCGCCATCCTGCAAGAAACTCTTCGTCAATTTGTCTTGCGGCGCTACTTCGAATACGGTCGCCGCGTCCTGGAGACACTCAAAGAAGAAGAGGCCGCCAAGCGCGAAATTGCAAGCCAATATCCGCAAGCTGATGACCCGAGCATCAACGATGTGCCCGAACCCGACGACATGCAACACGTCGGGGCCCTTGCTGAGGAAATCAATGGGGCTTGGGAATGCGACATGTTCGCAAAAATCGATGAAAACCGCACGGAAGACGACACGATTATTGATCTAATTGAGAATTCGCTCTTCTAAAGGCGATCTCTGCGGATGTCCACCTACATTTTTCGACTTATTCGGCCACCGATGTGCCAGATTGGCTGCAGCAATGCTCAATATAACTTTAGATAAAACTGATTCTGCAGAAACTCCCGTAGAGGAAGAACTGATTCTCGCGGTATTTGACACGATAAAGTACAAATATGAACAGTTCTAATGCTTCTCAAGGTGGCTTTCTTAGCATGCTAGCCGAACATCTCGAAATATGTTGGCGAGCATTGCGTCGATGTCTCCCAACCCACAGAAAATCGCAGAAGCGGCAAGCAGTCATCGAAATTAACGCAAATTGTATTGACATATGAACATACACTCATATAATCGGAAGCAAGTTATATGAGCGCATGTTCATATGAAGGGATATTGCAATGAGCATCCGCGTTGATGAAACGAAGCCCGACATCGAGGCCACCGAGCCCGCGATCCCCACCACCTGCTCGCCCGAGGACCTTCCCGACGAGGAGCTTCTCTACGACCTCGCCGACCTGTTCAAGGTCTTCAGCGACACCACGCGCATCAAGATCCTCTATGCCCTCATGGGCCGCGAGCTCTGCGTAGCAGACATCGCCGAAGCGACCGAAACCTCGCAGTCCGCGGTGTCGCACCAGCTGCGCACACTCAAGCAGTCGCACCTGGTTAAATTCCGGCGCGACGGGCGCAATATCCTATACTCGCTCGCCGACGACCACGTCTACACCATGCTCAACCAGGGCATGAGCCACATCTGCGAATAGCGACCAACCACGGTACCAGCGCGGCCTGCACCCAAGCCGCAAATACGGGGAAAGGAATCCACCATGAAAAAGCAGTTCAAGCTCGACGAGATCGACTGCGCCAACTGCGCGCGTAAGCTTCAGGACGAGCTGGCCAAGCTCGATGGCGTCAAGTCCGTTTCGGTCAACTTTATGACCCAGAAGCTGACGCTCGAGGCCGATGAAGCCGAGTTCGACGAGGTCCTCGACCGCGTTGTGGAGTTCACCGCCGACGCCGAGCCGGACTGCGAGATCATTCTCTAGCCAAGGTTTACGCCAACCCGCAAGGCCGCGCTTGCCGCGGCCTTTGCTCGCGAAATTATATGAGCGAGTGTTCATACATTCAAATGGGAGGATACGAGTCATGGCCACCGCCGACCCCAAGAAGAAAAAGAAGAAGCGCAAGAAAAAAGAGTCACTCGAGCATAAGCGCAACCGCATCCTGGTAGCGCTGGGCATTTTTGCCGTGGTGTACGCCCTCGATGAGCTCGGCACCCTCACTGCCGCATTCGGCACCCCGGGCGACATCTACGCCAGCTTCGCACTGTTCCTCGTGCCTTTTTTGATTGCCGGCTACGACGTGCTCCAAAAGGCATACAACAACATCCGCCGCGGCAAGGCGTTCGACGAGAGCTTCCTCATGGCCGTCGCGACCATCGGCGCGTTTGCCATGGTGCTCTTCCCCGACACCGATCCGCACATGGCCGAAGGCGCCGCCGTCATGCTGTTCTACCAGGTCGGCGAGCTGTTCCAGGCATACGCCGTGGGCAAGAGCCGTAAATCGATCAGCGCCATGATGGACATCGCACCCGACTACGCCAACGTCGAGCAACCCGACGGCACACTCGAGCAGGTCTTCCCCGATGACATCGCCGTGGGCACCGTCATCGTCGTCAAGCCCGGCGAGCGCGTGCCTATCGACGGCGTCATCGTCGAGGGCGAGACACAGCTCGATACCGCCGCGCTCACGGGCGAGTCAGTCCCCCGCCCCGCCAAGTCCGGCGACGATATCATCAGCGGCTGCATCAACATGACGGGGCTCATCCACGTGCGCACCACCAAGCCCTTTGGCGAGTCCACCGTCGCGCGCGTCCTGGAGCTCGTAGAAAACGCCAGCGAAAAGAAGGCGCGCACCGAGAACTTCATCACGCGCTTTGCCCGCATCTACACGCCCGCCGTCACCGGCGCTGCCGCGGTACTCGCGCTCGGCGGCGGCTTGGTCACCGGCGCCTGGTCCGACTGGATCCTGCGCGGCCTGACCTTCCTTGTCGTCAGCTGCCCGTGCGCGTTGGTGATCAGCGTGCCGCTCAGTTTCTTTGGCGGCATCGGCGGCGCGTCCAAGCTGGGCGTTCTCATCAAGGGTTCTAACTACCTCGAGACGCTCGCCGACGTGGACACCGTCGTCTTCGACAAGACGGGCACGCTCACCAACGGCACGTTCTCGGTCGTCGCGGTACACCCCGAGGCCGACTATACCGAGCAGTCGTTGCTCGAGGTCGCGGCCCTTGCGGAGTCGTTCTCGGATCACCCCATCGCGCAGTCCGTGCGCGTCGCCTACCAGGGCGAAGTCGACCCCAAGCGCGTGAGCGACTCCGCCAACGACGCGGGCCACGGCGTGACGGCAACCATCGACGGCAAGCATGTCGTCGTTGGCAACGCAAAGATGCTCGCCACGGCCGGCGTTGAAGCACCGGATTGTGAGGTTGTCGGCACGATCCTCCACGTGCTCGTTGACGGCGTGTACGCCGGCCACATCGTAATTGCCGACACCGTTAAAGCCGATGCCGAGCAGACGATTCGCGATCTGCACGCCGCCGGCGTCAAGCGCACCGTTATGCTCACGGGCGACCGCGAGGAAGTGGCTGCTGCGGTGGCCAAGCAGCTCGGCCTCGACGAGTTCCACGCGCAGCTGCTGCCGGGCGACAAGGTCGACCGTGTTGAGGCGTTGCTTGCGAGCGAGAACGGCAAGGGCAAGCTCGCCTTTGTGGGCGACGGCATCAACGACGCACCGGTGCTCACCCGTGCCGACGTGGGTATTGCCATGGGCGCTATGGGATCCGACGCCGCGATTGAGGCCGCCGACGTGGTGCTCATGGACGACAAACCGTCCAACATCGCCCACGCCATCCGTGTGGCGCGCAAGACCATGTCGATTGTTTGGCAGAACATCATCTTTGCGCTGGGTATTAAGCTGCTGATTTTGGTGCTTGCGGCGCTCGGCATCGCCAACATGTGGCTTGCCGTGTTCGGCGACGTAGGCGTGGCGATCATCGCTATCCTGAACGCCATGCGCGCGATGGGTGTCAAGAACCTGTAGCGCCTGTGGTCCCTCCGGCCGGGACCGGGCTTGGTTTTGAAAACATCCTCGACCAATGAAGCGCCCCCGTTCTGCTCCTTCGGAGCTACGAACGGGGGCGCTTCTGGTCTGCGGAGTGTTTTCAAAACCAAGCCCGGTCCCGGCCTGCGGTAACGTTGCTGGCGGTTCTTGGGCATCGCTTGGTGGCGGGGTTCCTTGTCTGAGTTGGACTTGGTTGGCGGGGCTACTGGTCCCGGTCGCTGTCCCGTCCCAGCATCGCCCTCAGCTTCTCAAAGCTTTCCTCGCTCAGGCAGTGCTCCATGTGGCAGCCCTCTTGCGAGGCAACCTCTGCCGAAACGCCTGCGTCCTCGAGCAACCGCACGAAAAAGCAGTGGCGCTCCCACATTTGACGGGCAACCTCAAGACCGCGTTCCGTCAGATGCACATCGCGTTTGCCCATCTCCACGTAGCCGTTGCTTTCCAGCGTCGCCATGGCTTTAGAGACGCTTGCCTTGGTTACGCCCAGGTATTCGGCAACGTCAATCGATCGAACGATGCCTTGGCGCTCCGAGAGCACATAAATAGATTCGAGATAGTCTTCTCCAGATTCACGCAGGGCCATGGGCCGCCTTTCGCGATGGCTTCTAGTTAGCCTTTGGATACTTTTGCTTGATTTACTTTACCGCAAAAGTTGCCCATGTCTTACTACTTTGTTTAAAAGTTAACCGTGTTTCACAAAACGCACGGGACGAAAACAAAACGGGGATACACCCCGCAAGGAGTGTCCCCTGGTGCCGGGTGACGGCCCGCAGCTATAGCAGTCCAAAGTACTTCGCGGCGTTGTAGATCCCATCGTCGTCCACGGCGGTCGTTACGTAGGTCGCTGCGGCCTTCACGGTCTCCTGCGCGTTGCCCATGGCCACACTTGTGCCCACGGCCGAGAACATCGACAGGTCGTTCTCGCCGTCGCCAAAGGCAATCGCCTCGCTCGCGTCGATGCCCAGGCGCTCCAGCGTCGCCGCCACGCCCAGGTCCTTGCCGCCGTTAGCCGGAATAATGTCACAGAACAGGTCGCACCAGCGCGTGGTGAGCGAATGCGACACGGCATCGGTCACGATATGCTCGTCGGCCGGGTCCACAAAGGCGCAAAACTGGTAGACCGGCGCGTCAAAGGCGTGCTCAAACGGCTCCTCGTGGTAGACGATTCCAGCGTTGCTGCCAGCCGTCACCACGCGCTCGGACAGGCGGTTCACAAACGAGTTCTCGCCCTGCATGCACAGCGAGTCATAGCGCCCCTGCGCCACCTGGTCCACAATCACCGCGACGTCGTCCGAATCGATCGGGCAGCTGCGGTAGACGCCCTTGGCATCAAAACAGTGCTGGCCCGAAAGCGTAATGTACGCATCCCAGCCCAGGTCGAACAGCCAGTCCGGCATCTGGTAGGTCGGACGGCCCGTGGCGATCACGCACGCAATCCCCTGCTCGCGAAAGCTGTCGAGCACCTGCTGCGCCGACGCCGGAATCCGGTGGGTCTTAAAGCTCAGCAGCGTACCGTCGATATCGAAAAACGCGGCTTTGATCATTCTCGCCTACTCCTCGCCCTCGAGCTTTTCGCTCGCCTCGAGCCACGCCATCTCCAGCTCGTCCATGGCGGCGTGAGCCTCGTCGATCTTTGCCTGCTGCTCGCCGAGCGCCGTGTAGTTGGTGGGATCGACCTGGGCCATGGCGGCCTCGGCCTCCTCCACGCGGGCGCGCTGCGTCTCCATCTTGCGCTCGAGCGAGCTCACCTCGCGGCGGAGCTTCTGACGCTCGGCGTTGGAAAGGCCGTTGGGCTGACCGCTCGACTTGGGCTTGTCGGCAGCAGCCGCCGCACCGGTGTCGAACGTGCCGGTCTTAGCGCTCGGCGCGCCCACGGGCTCGCCCTCGGCGGTAGCGTTGCACAGGCGCAGGTACTGGTCCACGCCGCCGGGCATATGCGTCAGATGGCCATCGAGCAGTGCCCACTGTTGGTCGGTCACGCGCTCCATCAAAAAGCGATCGTGTGTCACCAGGATCAGCGTGCCGGGCCAGCCGTCCAGCAGGTCCTCGACAATCGCGAGCATGTCGGTATCCAGGTCGTTGCCCGGCTCGTCCAGGATGAGCACGTTGGGCTCGTCCAGAATCGTCAGCAACAGCGACAGGCGACGGCGCTGGCCGCCCGAAAGATCGCCGATGCGGCTCCAGAGCTGCTGCGTCGTAAAGCCCAGACGTTCGCAGAGCTTCTCGGGCGAAGTCTCCTTGCCGTCGATGACGTAGTACTTCTTATAGTTGCCGAGCACCTCGCGGATCGTGTCGCCCATGTAGGGCTTGAGTTCCTCGAGCTGCTGCGACAGCACGCCAAAGCGCACTGTCTGGCCAATCTTCACGCGGCCGCGCGTGGGTTCAATCTTGCCCTGGATCACGTCGAGCAGCGTCGACTTACCGGCGCCGTTCTCGCCCAAAAGGCCATAGCGGTCGCCCGCACCAATGAGCCAGGTCACATCGGTGAGCACCTGCTTGGGCGCGCCGTCGGTATCGGCATAGCCGGCATCCACGTCGACCACATCGATAACCTGCTTGCCCAAGCGGCTCACGGCCAGGCGCTTGAGCTCCAGCTCGTCACGCACGGGCGGCACGTCGGCGATCAGCTCACGAGCGGCATCCACGCGAAACTTGGGCTTGGTGGAACGAGCCTGGGCACCGCGGCTCAGCCACGCGAGCTCCTTGCGCGCCATGTTGCGACGGCGCTCCTCGGTAACGGCGGCCATGCGGTCGCGCTCCACGCGCTGCAGGATATATGCGGAGTAGCCGCCCTCGAAGGGATCGACCTGGCCGTCATGGACCTCCCACATGCTGGTGCAGACCTCGTCCAAGAACCAGCGATCGTGCGTGACCACGAGCATGGCGCCCTGACCGCGCTGCCAGCGAGCCTTAAGATGGCGTGCAAGCCAGTTGATGGTGCGCATGTCCAGATGGTTAGTGGGCTCGTCGAGCATGAGCACGTCGTAGTCGCCGATCAACAGGCGCGCGAGGTCCACGCGGCGGCGCTGGCCACCCGAAAGCTCGCCCACCGTGCCCTCCCAGGGCACATCGCTAATGAGACCGGCGAGGATCTGGCGCGTGCGGGGGCTCGACGCCCACTCATACTCGGGCGTGTCGCCCACGACGGCATGGTGCACGGTGTCGGTGTCGACAAGCTGGTCCTTTTGGCCGAGCAGGCCGATCGTGGTGCCGCGACGATGCGTCACGCGGCCGTCGTCGGGCTCCAGCGTGCCGGCGAGCACGCTCAGCAGCGTCGACTTGCCGTCGCCGTTTTTACCGACAATACCAATACGGTCGCCCTCGCCCACGCCGAGCGTCACGCTATCGAAAATATGCTTGGTGGGAAACTCTAGGCTGACGGAATCGCATCCCAAAAGAATCGCCATATGCCCTGCTCCTTCGTAGAAATTCAACGTTGTCCATAATAGCAGCGAAAAGGCGGGCCGCACACGACACAAAAAGGCGGGCCATCTCCCAAAAGAGATGACCCGCCTCTCCAATCAGTCCCGTGGCAACCGTGGCCGCCGCGGGCCTCAAGCATGTCCCGGACTAGGAGAACATGCCGGTGAGGTAATCATTCAGCCGCTTATCCTTGGGCCGTTGGAAAATCTCGTCAGTCTCGTCGTACTCGACCATATCGCCCATGTAGAAGAACGCCGTGCGGTTGGACACGCGCGACGCCTGCTCCATGTTGTGCGTCACGATAACGATGGCGCGGTCGGCCACGATCGATGACATGAGGTCCTCGATCGCCAGCGTCGAGATGGGGTCGAGCGCCGAGCAGGGCTCGTCGAACAGAATCACGTCGGGGTTGAGCGCCAGCGTGCGCGCGATGCACAGACGCTGCTGCTGGCCGCCCGAAAGCGCGTAGGCGCTCTTGTCGAGCTTGTCTTTGACCTCGTCCCAAAGCGCCGCGCCGCGCAGGCTTTCCTCGACCATGCGGTCGAGCTCGTCGCGGTCGGTGATGCCGTGGCGCTTAGGCGCAAACGTGATGTTGTCGCGAATGGACTTGCGGAACGGGTTGGGCTGCTGGAACACCATGCCAATGGAACGGCGCAGCTCGTAGGTGTTTTCGGTCTTGGTGTTCACGTTGCGCCCGCGATAGTTGATCTCGCCCTCCACGCGGCAGCCGCGAATCTCGCGATTCATGAGGTTGAGGCTACGCAAGAAGGTCGACTTACCGCAGCCCGAAGGCCCGATGAGCGCCGTGATCTCGCCCTTGTGAAAGTCGAGCGACGTATTGTGCAGTGCATGGTGGTCGCCATAGTACACGTTGACGTCCTTGGTGGAGAGCACGACCTCGTCGCTCACGGCCTTGCCGCTCGCGCGCACGCGCTTCTCGCTCTCCCCCACGCTCGACAAAAAGTCCTGGGTCTCGGACGATGCCGCCTCAGTTGCGGGCGTTGCATTTATCTCGCTCATTCGGCCGTCATCTTCCTTGCCAGTTGTTTGCCCACGATACGGGCGACTACGTTAAACAGCAGCACGCAAATCATCAGCAGCGCCGCGGTGCCCCAAACGATCTGCTGGGCCTCGGGGCTGCCCTCGCCATAGATCTTGTAGATGTGCACGGCGAGCGACTCACCGGGGCGGAACACGTTCCAGGCGCAGGTGGGGCTCGACAGGTTAAAGCTCAAGAAGTTCAGACGCACCGGCGAGCTCATGCCCGAGGTAAAGAGCAGCGCCGCGGCCTCGCCAAAGACGCGGCCGGCCGAAAGCACGATGCCGGTCACGATGGCGGGCATGGCCTCGGGAATCAGGATGTGCAGCGTGGCCTCCCAGCGGGTGAGGCCCATGGCCAGGCACGCATCGCGCTGGGCCTGCGGCACGTCCTCGAGCGCCTGCTGGATCACGCGCACCAGAATGGGGATATTAAACATGGTGAGCGCGACGGCGCCGGAGATGATGGAGTACTTCCAGCCCAGCTGCACCGAGAACACCAGAAAACCGAACATGCCGACAACGATGGAAGGCAGCGAGGACAGCGTCTCGATGGCGGTGGAGGCAATGTCGCGGACGGGTCCGTCGGGTGCGTACTCAACCAAAAAGACCGCGCCACCCAGGCTGATGGGCACCGAGATGATCAGGGTGATCAGCAGCAGGTAGAACGAGTCGAACAGCTGGTAGAGCACGCCGCCCTGCGTTCCGTTGGCGCGCGACGGCTCCGTGAGAAAGCCCGGCTGGAACAGCGTCGAGATGCCCTCGAACAGGATATAGGCCACCATGGAGACGACGATGAGCATGACGATGGCGACGATCGCCGTCAACACGCCCGTGGCGAAGCGGTCCTGCTTTTGGACACGCCCGAGCCTCGCCTCGTCGATGTGGATACGCGTGCTAGCCACGAGCCTTCGCCCCCTTGCGGCCGATAAGGTGGATGATCAGGATGAAGATGAGACTCATGCCCATCAGCAGCAGGCCGAGCGCCCACAGAACATCGTCTTGGGCCGAGCCCTCGGCATAGACTGCCATGGACGTGGTGAGCGTGGTGGTGATGGTCGAAGCCGGCGACAGCAGCGACGTCGGCATGGCCTCGATGCCGCCGATGACCATGCGCACGGCGAGCGTCTCGCCAAAGGCGCGGGTCATGCCCAAGATAACCGCGGTCATGAGCGACGGCATGGCGGACTTGAGCACCACGTGCCAGATGGTCTGCCAGCGGGTGTAGCCCAGCGCGAGCGAGCCCTGGCGGTAGCCGTCGGGCACGGCGCGCAGGCCATCGACCGAAAGCGTGGTCATGGTCGGCAGGATCATGACGGCCAGCACGATGGCGCCGGGCAAGATGCCCAGGCCCGTGCTCACGTGGAAAACGCTCTTCATAAGACCGACGACCACGTGAAAACCGATCAGGCCAAAGACGACCGAGGGGATGCCGGTCAAAAGCTCAATGAGCGGCTGAAAGATCTTAGAGCCAAACTTAGGGCTAATCTCGACCGCAAAGATGGCAGAGCCGATGGCGATGGGCAGCGCGATAAGCGTGGAGAGCACCATGACCGCAAACGAGGTGACGATCAGGGGCAGGGCGCCGGTATAGGGCAGGCCGTTTTCGGCTGTGTTGGCCAGGTCCCACTTGGTGCCGGTGAAAAACTCGACGACCGAGACGCCGTCCTTGACAAAAGCCGAGAGGCCCTTTTGGGCGACCATAAAGATGAGCGCGGCAACGACAAGCGTCACGAGCGCTACGCACGCGCCCGTGACGCCCAGGCCCACGTTCTCAAGGTCGCGCTTTGGCAGCTGTTTTGCCATTGCAAACCTTTCCGGGGCGATTACTTATTTAGCAGAGACCTTGCCGCTGGCGTCCTTGACGACCTTCATGGCAGAGACGGGGATGAAGCCCTGCTCCTCGACGAGCTTGCCCTGGACGTCGTCGGAAAGCATGAACTCCAGGAAGGCCTTGGTGGCCTCGTCGGCGTCCTTGGAGCAGTACATGTGCTCGGTAGCCCAGATCTTGAAGGAGTCATCAGTGACATTCTTGCTCTTGGGCTCGACGCCCTCGACCTTGATGGCGTTGAACTTGGAGTCATCGAAGTGCGAGAAGTCGAGGTAGGAGATGGCGTTATCGGTGCTGCCCATCTGAGTCTGGACGTCGCCGGACTTGTCGAGCTCGGCGTCGCCCTTAAAGTCGACGGTCTCGTCGCCAAAGACGGCGGCCTCGAAGGTGGCGCGGGTACCGGAGCCGGCCTTGCGGTTGAGGACGACGATGGTGGCGTCGTCGCCGCCGACCTCCTTCCAGTTGGTAATCTGACCGGAGAAGATACCCTTGAGCTGCTCGAGGGACAGGTCGTCGACCTTGACGTTCTTGGAGACGACGGGGCCCATGCCCACGACGGCGACCTCGTGGTCGACGAGGTTCTTGACTTGATCGGCCTCAAGCTTGGTCTCGGCGAAGACGTCGGAGTTGCCGATGGTGACGGTGCCGGCGGCGACAGCGGTCAGGCCCTTGCCCGAACCGTTACCCGAGCCGGAGACGGAGACATCGGGGTTGGCGTCCATGAACTTCTCGGCAGCGGCCTCGACGAGAGCCTGGAACGAAGAGGCACCGTCGTAGGTCACCTCGCCGGAGACGGACTCGGCAGCAGCGGCGCTACCCTTGTCGGCGGCATCGGATGCGCCGGAGCCGCCGCACCCAACGAGACCGAGACCGACGATGCTGGCAAGACCACCAGCGAGGCCGAGGAACTGACGACGAGAATAAGCCTGATCGAGCATGATCTTCCTTTCATACATGCGATTCGCGGGCACCCTGCCCGCTTTGCTGTTTGGAAAGATACGACCTCGATCAGGCGACAGCCGCGCCAGCTGCGGTTTCTTACGGGCATCTGATAGACCCTTACCGCAAGCGCTGCCCAGCCTTTACAAACGAATAACAATCCCGGCATTTAGCGTGGCGCGCCTTTTACACCGATAAAAAAAGTTGCGGTGAAATAGTTCCTGTTTGGCTGTCAGGCAGCCGATTCTAGGAACTATTCCACCGCAACTTAGATTGGCAAAACGCCGTAACCTTAAAGCTCCAACTCGTTGAGCCTTAAGATGGCCACGATATAAATCTTGAGCGCCTGCTTGAGCTGTTCTTCGCTGGCACACTCGTTGGGGCCGTGCATCTGGCCGCCCCATGCGGGCAGCTCCAGGCCGGTCTCCTCGGGGCCAAACGAGACGGCGCGGGCAAAGTTGCGCGCGTACGTGCCGCCGCCCATGGCAAAGGGCTCGGCATGCTTGCCGGTGAACTCGTTATAGGTATCGATAAGCGCCTTCACGGCCGGATCGTCGGCAGACACCGAGAACGGCACCTTCGCACGACCCACACGGCACGTCACGCCAAAACGGCCCACGAGCGGCTCGAGCTGCTCGCGGATGGTATCGGCACTCGTGCTGTCGGGGAAGCGCACGTCGATGACCTGCTCGATATGGCCATCCGCCACACGGATGACGCCAGCGTTGCAGGTAAGCGGGCCAAACGCTGGGCTCGTCGCGTCGATACCCAGGCCGCGACCATAGGCATCCGCATGCACAAAGGCCAGGAACTTGACGAACTCGTGCTCGGCAGGCGTCAGCAGGCGCTCGTCGCGTGCACCAAACGCGTCCTCGGCCTCGCGCAGATACGACACGATCAGGCCGACGGCATTGATCGTCCCCTCGGGCATCGAGGCGTGACCGCCAATACCGTGGGCGAAAATCTGCACATGACCATTGTCGAGAGCCGTGATCTCCAGGCGGTCAGCATTCTCGACCGGCGCCGGCAGCTCATCGGCGGCAATCGCGAGCTCGCAGATAGACTGCGACGGAATGGCGTTGCTCGCCTCGGCACCGCTCCAGGACACAATGCGCCCGCCGTCGATCTTGGGGCTCACGAACGTCGCCCCAAGCTGGCCCTTCTCAGCATTGCAGACCGGGAACTCGGCATCGGGCGTAAACAAAAAGTCGGGGTCTGCGTTGTTCTCCAGATAATGGTGAACGTCGGACATGCCCACTTCCTCATCGCAGCCCAGCAGCGCGCGGAAGGTGTAGCGCGGAACAATGCCGTGCTTGAGCAAGTAGGCGCCGGCGTAGAGTGACAATACCGCCGGGCCCTTGTCGTCAATCACGCCGCGACCGAGCAGCCAGCCCTCGCGGCGCTCCATGGTGAACGGGTCGGTGTTCCAGCCAGGGCCGGCGGGAACCACGTCCACGTGGCAGATAGTCGCGAGCTGTTTGTCGCCGCGGCCCGGGATATCGGCGATTCCCACATAGCCCTCGTCGTCGCTCGTCTGATAGCCGAGCTTCTGCGCGATGCCGAGCGCGCAATCGAGCGCGTCACGGACCGGGCGGCCAAACGGCGCGCCGGGCTCCGCATCGGCAGAAACTGCCACGGACGGATAACTCACCAGCTGCTCGATATCGGCGACGACATCCTCCCAGACCTCGTCGACATACTCGGCAACGCTCTGCTCCACCTGATTCATGGACGACCTCCTTACCAATGAGCGGCGAGCGTGCCCGCCCCTCACATCAAATACCTATATAGCGAAAAGTTTAGCAAGCTCGGCCACCGAGTGCACCACTGCATCGGCACCCGCCGCCTCGTGCTCGCCCGGCGCCGCCGCGCCCGAATAGATACCAATGCACGGCACGCTCATCGCGTGCGCGCCCTCGACGTCGTTAAAGCGATCGCCGATCATCACGGCATCGCCCGCGGCCGCACCCAAGGCCGCCAACGCGTCGCGGACCGAATCGGCCTTGGTCTCGCGACCCTGCGGCGGATTCATGCCAACCACCGCCTCAAACTGAGAAAGCCCGAGCTCACGCACCATGTCGATGCACTTTGCCTCCATGCGCGACGTCGCCACGGCCAAGCGCTTGCCCTGGGCGACCAACCCATCCAGCAGCTCGGGGATCCCGTCAAACACGGGATACTCCTCCGGTCCCAGCTCGTCAAAAAAGGCGCGGTACTCGTCGGCCACCACAAGCGACTCCTCGCGGGAGAAGCCATAAAAGTCGTGAAAACTCTTCCACAGGGGCGGCCCGATCATGCGACGCAGGTCACCCATCTGCGCCTCCGAAAACCCGCGTGCAGCCAGCGTCTTGCGCGTCGAGGTCATCACCGCCCGACCCGTATCGGCCACCGTGCCATCAAAATCAAACAGCACGACCGGCCGTTTGCATATCTCCAGCGCCTCCATCGGCATCCCTCTTCCCCAGTTGACGATTTCCACACCGACACTTCAAACTGTTGACTATTCAACAATTGAACCTAGAAATGTGGAACGACTCCACTATACTTGTCGCACTTTGCTCTCAGAAGGCGGCGCCGTCGCGCCCCAACGAAAGGTGCAATTATGTCTTTTGCCATCATAACCGACTCCACGTCGGACATCTCCCCCGCCCGCGCCCAAGAGCTCGGCATTTACGTGATTCCGCTGCATGTGATTATCGAGGGCGAGGACCTGCTCGACCAGGTGCAGATTACCGCCCAAGAGTACGTCGCCCGCATGGCCGGCTCCGAGCAGCTGCCGCACACCTCGCAGCCGAGTGCCGGCGAGTTCAAGGAACTCTTTGACCGCGTGCGCGCCGACGGCCACGATAGCGCCATCTTTATCTCGCTGTGCAGCGAGTGGTCCGCCTGCTACGCCAACGCCAGCCTGACGGCCGAGACGCACGAGCTCGACGTGCGCTGCATCGACTCGCGCACCGGCTCGGGCGCCGAGGGCCTGCTGGTGGAGTACGCGCTGGCCATGCGCGAGGACGGCCGCAGCCTGGACGAGACCGAGGCGCAAATCCGCGCGACGCTGCCCGACGCCCACCTGCTGCTGATTCCCCGCACGCTCGAGAATCTCGTTAAGAACGGCCGCGCGCCCAAGCTCGCCGGCCAGCTCACGCAAATGCTCAACATTCGCCTGGCCGTTTCGCCGGAGTGGAAATCGGGCGAGATCAAGGCCATAAAAAAGGGCCGCGGTGCCAAGCGCATCGTTACCAACACCATGGCCGATTGCCTCGCATTTTTGGCCGAGTATCCGGGCTCCAGCGTGCGCGTGCTCACGACCGGCGCCGCCGAGGAGCAGGAGCTTGTCAACGAGGCACTCGCGGGTCAGGATTACGTAGACGCCGGCACCGGCCCCATCGGCTGCACCATCGCCACCCACGTAGGCGTCGACGCCATCGCCATCAGCTACTGCCCCCGCTACCAGCCAACTCACTAGGGACGCCCACATCAGTTGCGGTGGAATAGGGACTGTTTTTGGCTTATTAGCCGCCAATCAATCCCTATTCCACCGCAACTTAGAAGCAGTTCGTTTGAGACGGGGCTAAAAAGACTGGTATCAAACGTTTCAGACCAGTCTTTTTAGCCCCGTCCCATTTTAGCTACTCTACATCAGCCCGCTCAGGGCGATGTCGACGGCCTCGTTGAGGTCGTCAGTAATGTGTACCAGATCCGGATCGAGCGGGCTGATCATACCGGCGCTCATCACCGGGCCGTTGGGCCAGTCGAACAGACCCCCTCGCGGTACCCACTGGACAAAAATGGCAAATATGAGTACTGCCACCAAATTAGTAGCAGCAAAATCTCGCCGGAATCGATCGTTTCGATTAATTTCACGCCTTGCCAAGGCTCAAAATGCCGTGTTTGGTGGGTTAGATATATAGAATAATGTCGAATTGGTATTCTATTCTTGCCAAATATTATGAGACTACATTAACAGCAGTACTCACATTTGACGTTATTTGACCACGGGGTCATTCGAAAACCCCTCCCCACGCCGCCAACCCGCCCCATAGCCGTCAAAAACCTTTAACAACAGCCGCCGCACGTTTTGGCACCGGCTGATTGCCACTCACGGATCGGTACCCCACTATTACCGAACCAAAATCGAAGTCGCGTATCTCATAAAGCTGAAATGACGTACCCTCATCCCAATGAACGCTGATAAGAATGGCTTTCAAATGAGCAACGGCACGCATCAATACGCCCTTTTCGGGAGCGCCCTATTCAAATTCAATAAAACGGTCGTCCACGCTTCGGATCCGTGCAAGCAAATCGTTATCTGCAGCAGCGGTCCAGACATCCGTTATACAACGCTGGAAGAATGGGAGAAAGCTGGCGATTCTTTCGATAGACGGGCGCAGATCGAAGATATCGTCACCAGCGCAAGCCCAGCGCGCGACAAACTCGAGCTCTTCCGCAATCTCTTTACTGGTCGCAAAGATGTCTACGCTCATGGGTACCGCAGAAAAGACGGAGGAATTGGCTATACGCCCGCCTGCGCAAATGAGTGGAAGTCAGGCATTTGCCCCAAAGCAAGCCACCAGAGAGTCAAATGCACGGAATGCAGCAGCCGCGTCTTCCCCGAGTTGAGCGATGCCGCGATCATCGCCCATTTCAGAGGCAATGACGATAGGCTTCGAGACGTTATAGGCCAATATGTGCTCGATAAAGACAGTAACACGAAAGTCCTGGTCATCGATTTTGACGGAGCCGATTGGAAAGAAGCGACGAAAGCCATTCGACATGTCGCAAAAAGCCACGGAATCGATGTCGCAGTTGAGCGATCGAGATCGGGCGACGGCGCACATGTCTGGTTTTTCTTCCTAGAGCTCGTCAGCGCAAAGACCGCACGAGATTTTGGAAGCAGCCTTATCACCGAAGCGGCGATACTGAACAAGACAATCACCTTCAAAGCATTTGACCGAATGCTGCCCGCGCAGTCCACCATTCCTGAGGGCGGCTTTGGAAATCTCATAGCGCTGCCTTTTCAAGGAAAAGCGCAGCGAAAAGGGAACAGCGTATTTGTTGACGAGCAATTTGAGCCCTTTCCCGATCAATGGCTTTACCTTTCGCAAATCCAGTTAATCCCGCGCGTGACGGTGCAAAATCTGATCGAGAGCATCGAAAATAGGTCACATGGAATAGCAGCTGTTGCGGCGGCAAACACCGGTGTGCCACATTCCCAGAGACTGCGAAAGCGGCTTCCGCTCACACCGCGGGACTTCCCGTCATCGCTGTCCGTCACGCAGACCGATATGCTCTATATCCCCGAAAAAACTCTGAGTCCCGCAGCTCAAATGGAAGTCCGCAGGCTTGCAACATTTGCCAACCCAGAATTCTTCCGCGCACAATCTATGCATCAATCGGTATTCGGCAAACCGCGGTTCATAGACCTCAGCGAACTTAGAGATGGCTACGTCGCGATTCCCAGAGGCTGCAAGGTTCAACTTGAGCGGCTGCTTCAAGAAGCCGGCGTTTCTGCCCACTATTCAGACAAACGCAAGTCGAGCCATCCAATTGCGATGGCATTTAAAGGGACTCTTCGCCCTGAACAGCAAATTGTCGCTGAACAGATGCTCAGCTATGAAGACGGGATCATGTCCGCACCGACGGGGTTCGGCAAAACCGTCATCGGAGCTTATCTTATTGCTGCCATTGGTCTTCCAACGCTCGTCATCGTTCCTAAAACTGCGCTCATTGCCCAATGGAAATCCCAACTCGAACGATTTCTCGACATCACGGACAACAGAGAGCCCGTCCGAACCCCAAAGGGACGAATCAGCAAAAGACAGCCTCCGCTCATTGGGCAAATCGGAGGAGGCAAGACCGCCATAAGCCGTCTCATCGACATTGCTTCATTCCAGTCGCTATCCGGCAAGGATCCCCAAACCGGCGAGTCATTAGCCAAGGAGTTCGTTCGCGATTACAGTCTCATCATCTGTGACGAATGCCACCATGCGGCCGCGCCACAGCTTGAGCTTGTCCTCAAGTCCGCTCCTGCCAAATATGTATATGGCCTTTCCGCAACGCCCGAGCGTTCGGACGGACTCACGCGGGCACTCTCGATGCTCTGCGGCCCGGTTCGCTATGTCGTCGATCCAAAAACGCAAGCAATCCAACAGGGGATTCAGCGCATTGTTAGACCGCGTTTCACCGGAATTCGATTACCCACCTACGGACCAGGAGCATCCTTTAACCAAATTCTCGATCTCCTGTGTGTACACGCCGCGAGAAACGAAGCAATTATCGAGGACGCCCTCGAGGCCGCATCAAACGGCCGGCATCCGCTTGTGCTATCTAAAAGAAAAAAGCATGCCGAAGAGCTATGCAGGCTACTTCAAAGCCGTGGACACGAACCCATACTCTTAACCGGAGAAATCGACGCCAAAGAAAGAAAAGCAATACTGAAGAGTCTTCCCAGCTTTGAGCATGATCATCGAATCATCGTCGCAACTGAAAGTCTTCTGGGCGAGGGCTTCGACCTGTCTTACCTTGACACTTTGCTCATTGCCACTCCAATATCTTGGGACGGCAGCATAACGCAGCAGGCAGGTAGGCTACACAGAAGCCACGAGGGCAAACAGCGGGTTGAGATATTCGACTATGTTGACCTGTCGATACCCATGTTCGCGCGCATGTACCAAAAGAGGCTCAAGACCTACGCCAAGCTGGGGTATGAAGTCTTTGCGGCAAACGACAACAGACAGGACGATCGAAACATCCTCGTTAGGTCGGCAAGAGCCGTGGAGGCTTTAGTGAATGACATCGAGAACGCATCGAAAAGCATTTTTATTGCCGCACCCTACGCGTCCGCCGCATGCCTTGAAAAGCTCGCCGCTGCACTCGCGGATGCCGCTACCCGTGGAATTGCCCTTGAGATTTCTATTGCTTCAACTCCACGCGATGACGTGAAAGCGATTTTTGCCGAGATGAACGTCAACTATCTCATCAAAGCCGAAGGACGCCTGTGCGCATCAGTGATTGACGAGGAAACTGTCTGGTACGGAGCTATTCCGTTGCTGGCTTTCCCAAAGAAAGAAGACTGCAGCATTCGTTTCAAAAGCAGCGAAGTCGCAGCCGAGCTTTTGAGCGAAATTCAGCGAAAAGTGGAACCGGAGGCCGCGGCGACGAACGGGGTACCCCCAGCAGTTGCGGTGAAATAGGGACTGTTTTTGACTTATTAGCCGTCAATCAATCCCTATTCCACCGCAACTTAGAAATCGGCAATCAGCCCTGCGGGCCCTGGAACAGCTCCTCATGCGAGCCCATTCTGACCAGCCGGATCACAGGATTAGTCTTATGCGGTAAGTAGAGAACGACCACGTCGACCAAGCCATCGGATAGGTGGAAATCGATGTGGCCGTTGTAGTTTCCGCCCGGGTTTGAAAGCTCATGGGCGCCATATTCCGCGGGAAGCGAGCCGTGAGCTGCAAGCTCTGCGACTGCCGCCTTAAACTCACTCTTTAGCTGCGGATGCATGCGCATCGTTCGTTTGTAGTCCGCCCTAAATTGAGCCTCGACTTTAATCTCGAACATCGCTATTCCTCATCGAGGAATGACATAAGCTCATCAGCGTTGTTGAATGACGGGCTATCGTCCGGCAAAATCACCAACTCATGAGCCTCGGCGATCACCATGGCACGCCTCGTCGCCTCGTTGGGCACCTCCGCCCTTCCTACAATCTCAAAAGGAATCTTTCGCTGATTTACAAGCTGCCGAACGGCAAGATTGAGATAGGAATTGAGGCTGAGGCCGACCGAATCCAAGAACTCAGTCGCCTGTTCCTTGAGCCCCTCTTCGATGCGAACCGTCGTAGGCTTAACCGTTGCAGTAGACATACGCGACCTCCTCGCCTCGTCTTTTGCATCAGTATACCCCGTTTTGATGGCATACTGATGTTAAATAGCATCAGTATGCCGTTCACATTACTATAACAACAGTCACAGCGCCCTACATCAGCCCGCTCAGGGCAACGTCGACGGCTTCGTTGAGGTCGTCGGTGATGTGCACGAGTTCGGGATCGAGCGGGCTGATCATACCGGCGTCCATCACCGGGCCGTTGAGCCAGTCGAATAGGCCCTGCCAGTACTCGGTGCCCACCAGCACGAGCGGCATGCGCTTGACCTTGTGCGTCTGCACCAGCGTGAGAACCTCGAACATCTCGTCGAGCGTGCCAAAGCCGCCGGGAAATACGATGGCGCCCGAGCTGTACTTAACGAACATGGTTTTGCGCACAAAGAAGTAGCGGAAGTCCATGCCAAGGTTCACATATTTGTTGAGCCCGTGCTCGTGCGGAAGCTCGATACCCAAGCCGACCGACTTGCCGTTGGCGCTCGCCGCTCCCCTGTTGGCCGCCTCCATGACGCCGGGACCACCGCCGGTGATAACCGCCACGCCGCGCTGGGCGATCTTGCGGCCAACGGCGCGTGCCGCCTTGTAGAGCGGATCGGTCTTGGGCGTGCGGGCACTGCCGAAGATGGTCACTGCAGGACCAAGCTCGGCAAGTGCGCCAAAACCATCAACGAACTCTGCCTGAATGCGCAGCACGCGCCAGGGGTCGGTGTGCAACCAGTCGGTCGAGTCCTCGGGCGCCAGCAGGTTGGCGTAGGTGTTGTCCTTGGGAATCATGGGGCCGCGCATGACCACGGGGCCGCGGCGGTACGTCTCGTCGTAGGCAGGCTCGCCCTCGACGTTCTCATTCTTAATCATGGGTACTCCTATCGAGAAAAAGAAAAGCGGGCGGGGTCGACGCCATGCGTCAAACACCCGCCCGAACATCAACTATTCGGTATGGTACCCACGATGCATCAAGCACTTGCAAGCTATCGGTCAGCGGTCGTGCAACCGGTGTCAGCGAATGTGACGACCGGCTGGCGCTCGACCATTGCCGTGCCCACGCTCTGCAAGCGTGTCTGTCGCTCTTAGTAGTCCACCGCCGCAGGGCTGTTCATCCAGTCGCTCACGAACGCGCCGTAGCGGCCCTCGATAATGGCCTGGCGGGCCCGCTGCATAAGGTTGAGCAGGTAGTAGATGTTGTGCATCGAAAGCAGAATGCCGCCGAGCATCTCCTTCTGCGTGACCATATGACGGATGAGCGCACGGCTGTAACCGCCCGTGCACACCGGGCAGGTGCAGGTGGGATCGATGGGACCGTCGTCGTGCGCAAAGCGAGCGTTGCGGAAGTTGAGGCGACCCTCGCTGGAGAATGCCGTGCCCATACGGCCGGTGCGCGTCGGCAGCACGCAGTCAAACATGTCGATGCCCACGCCAACGCCGCGCACGAGCGTGGTCGGGTTGCCGACACCCATCAGGTAGCGCGGCTTATGCTTGGGCATGTACTCGCTCACGAGCGGCGCAAGGGTCTCGAACATGGTCTCGTGATCCTCGCCCACCGAATAGCCACCGATACCATAGCCCGGGAAGTCGCCGCACTCCTCCAGATGGCGCAGCGAACGCAGGCGCAGATCCAGGTGCATGCCGCCCTGAACGATGCCAAAGAGCGCCTGGTCATCGCGGGTATGCGCCTTATAGCAGCGCTCGGCCCACATGCTCGACAGCTCAACGGCGCGCTCAACGTAGGCGCGCGTGGCGGGATAGCCCGGGCACTGGTCGAGCTGCATGCAGATATCGGAGCCGAGTTTCATGGCGATTTCCATGTTGTCCTCGGGCGTCCAAAACACGTGGCGGCCGTCGTAATCGTTGACAATAAAGCGCACGCCCTCATCGGTGAGCTTGACGGCATCGTTGTGGCTGAAGACCTGGAAACCGCCCGAGTCGGTGAGGATGGGGCCGTGCCAGTTCATGAACTTGTGCAGGCCGCCCAGCTCGGCGATGGTATCCTCGCCGGGACGCATGGACAGATGATAGGTATTGGCGAGCACGATCTGGGCGCCGAGCTTCTTGACAGTCTCGGTAGGAATGCCCTTGACGTTTGCCTTGGTGCCCACGGGCATAAAGATCGGCGTCTCGATGTCGCCGTGCGGGGTGTGCAGCACGCCGGCGCGCGCGTGCGTCGTCGGGTCCTCGGCGATCAGGTCGAATTTAAAAAGGCTCTGGTCCATAAACTGGAACTCCTTGGTTGCGGTTCATACGCAAACCATTATACGGGCAACCCGCAAGAAGCACCGACTCGACAGAAACTAGTGCAAAGGAAACCTGCCCCCCCCCCTGCACCAATGCACCAGGATAAAAATGATCCGTTTTCCTCCGTCCCCAACGGATCATTTCCGACGGCGAAAACCCGCCAGATCGAGCAAGGTGCCTTCAAGCAAAATGGCGCCGCAGGTTGAGCATAAGTCAGCGAGCGGGCCGCATTTGAGACAAGGTGACGTGAAACGAAAGGGCGCTGACCTTCTGGTCGCGCCCTTGAAGTTGAACGTCAGATTGTCCAAATGCGGCCCGCGCAGCGTCGAGCCGTTACGCGGTTTGGTAAAACCGCGTAACCCCTAAGGACGCTGGCCCATGCCACCCTCGAGGGTGACGGTCTCGCCGTTCATGTACTTAAAGTCGGGACCGCAGAGCTGAACGACAACGCGGCCGATTTCCTTCTCGACGTCGCCGTAGTGACCCGCCGGCGGCATGTGGACGTTGGCCTTGAACGCCTCGGGATAGGCATCTTGGAAGTTCTCGAGCGCAGCGGTCCAAGCAAGCGGGCAAACGATATTGACGTTGATGCCGTCCTTGCCCCACTCGTTGGCGGCAACGCGGGTCAGGCCGCGGATGCCCTCCTTGGCGGCAGCATAGCTGCACTGGCCATAGTTGCCAAACAGGCCGGCGCCCGAGGCAAAGTTGACCACGGAGCCCTTAGTCTCCTTCAGGTGCGGATAGGCCTTCTGCATGTACAGATAGGTAGCATACAGACCGGAGTAAATGGCCAGGTTAAACTGGTCCATGGTGTGATCGGCGATGGTCACGCCCGAGGCGCTGGCCTGAGCATTGTTGACGACGGCGTCGATGCGGCCGAACTCCTCAATGGCCTTGTCGATGACGTTCTGGACGACGGCCTCGTTGTCCTGGCCAGCCGAGACATCGGCCTGAACAGGCAGAACCTTGACGCCGTACTCGGCCTCGAGGGATTCCTTGGCAGCTTCGAGCTTGGCGACGTTGCGGCCGGTGATGACGAGGTTCGCGCCCTCCTTGGCAAATGCGATATCGATGCCGTAGCCGATGGAACCAGCGGAGCCGTCCTTAAGCGTGGCCTTGCCGCCGCCGGTGACGATCACGGTCTTACCAGTGAAAAGTCCCATACAAAGTCCTTTCAAATCGCGACGGGCACGCCCGCCGACTGCGCGTATCCAACTTCACGCGCCAAAAGCTGAGATGCAACTTTAGCGTGTTCAAGCGAAAATAAAAGACCGCGGTAGGCGAACGGCACCACGTCGTTCGGCGAAGGGATTGTCAAGTACAAACTGGATAAAACGACCGAGTTATTGTTATCAAATCGAGCCATCGAACACGTTTTGAAACTTTGCTGCGGCGCGTGGGATGTCGGCGCGAAACTTTATCATAGGGTGACAAACAACGATGAGGAGCACATGCCTATGACAGACGAGCTGGACCCCCAGACTCAACAGCATATTGATGATTCCGCAGACGTCATCGCAGATACTGACGTTGTAACCTGCGATGGTATCGACATCGACGACCCCATCTTGGACGAAAGCGCTACGGCGGAAACCCCTGCCGCAGAAAACGCCGATGAGCAAAACGACGATGCGCCCGCTCAGGACGACGCCCCTGTACAGGACGACGTCCCGCAAGCAGCGGGCCCCATCGAGGTCTCTTCGGAAGAAGAGCTCGATGCCGTCATGGACTCCATGATGGATGCTGTCAAAGCGATGAAAGACGCCGTGGCCGATGCCGATATTGATGCCGAAGAAGAGGAGGCCGCCGTGGCGGCCTCAACCTTTGTGCCCGGCGAGACTCCGGTTGCCGACCAGGGCAGCACCATGCCCTCGTTTCTGCAGCTCGAGCACCCCACGATTGGCGCCGATGCGGTCGATCCGCACGCAGCAGGCTTTTCTGTGGTCGAGGGCGGTACCGGCAATATCGCCGCGCCGCAGGCTGCCGATGCGGACGCTGCCGACACCGCTCGCCCGACCGCCCCGCATTCCCCCGCCGCGAGCCGCGATCTGGGGACCGCTGTCTCGAACACTGCGAACGCCGTGGGCACCTTTATCGCCCAGGGCGCCTCGGCCATGCGCGAGATGAACGCCGCGAAAAAGGCACTTGCCGATGCCCGCGCCCACCTGGCCGAACTTGAGCAGCGCATTGCCGATCAGGCCGAGGAACTCGAGACGCGCCAGGATATCGCAGGCCGCTACGAGCAGATCGTCGCCGACCAGCGTCAGGCGATCGCCACAGCGCAAAAGACCGCTGCGGCAGCCGAAATCGATCGCGATGTCCATGCTTCCAAAGTAGCAGAGCTCAAGGGTCAGCTCGAACAAATGAAAACAGAGGATGACGCGACCGAGCTCCGCCTGAAGGCCGCGCTCGATGCCGTGGAGGCCCGCGAGACGAGCTCGCGCGAGACCGGCAACCGCCTCGTTCGCCGTCTTGAGGATTCCAAGCGCATCCGCGACAAGGTACAGGCCGAGCGAGACGCCGGCATTGCCGCCGCACAACAAACCGTCGACGCCACGCGCGCCCAGCTCGAGACACTGCGTCATGAGTATGCCGAGCTGCAACGCAATCCCTCGGCAAATCCCGCCAACTATACGGTGCGCACCAGCGAGCTCTCGATGCAGATCTCCGACACGGCAGATGCCCTGCGTAAAGCCGAAGAAGATGTCCCGCGTATCACCGCCGACCTTGAGCACTCGCTTGCCGCAGCCGAGCAGGCCGTCGAACAGGCGCAGGCCCCCATTGCCGAAGCCAAACGCGCGCACCAAGCCGTGACGGCAGAGGCCGATGCCGCGCGCGACGAGCTGCAGACTGCAAAAACCGCCGCCGCAACGCGCCAGCGCGAACTGCGCGAGAAGATCGCCGCCGAGGACAAGGCACGCCGCGACCAAGAGCAGAGCATCGCCAACGCCCAAGCAGATGCCGCACATGCGCAGTCGATCATCGAACAGGCGACCGAAGTACACGACCACCCAGAGATCACTGAGTCGCTTGCAGGATCCTTGGCCCGAGACAAAGCCGAACACGCCGAGACCGAGCAAGAAGTCGCCCAGCTCGAGGCCACCGAGGACGCGGTGCGCGAGCGTACCCGCGACTCACGCATCAAATTCACTGGCGCCATCGTCTGCATCGTCGCCGTGATTCTGGCAATCATCCTGATCTGGCTGTTCGCGAGCAAGTAAACCAGCTGCCAAAAAACGCCTCAACTCAGTTGCGGTGAGAAAGTTTCTGTTTAGCCCCAAAAAGGCCAATTCAAGAACTATCTCACCGCAACTTATTTAGATCGACGCAAGGCAACCTATCCCTCTTGCACCGATCTCTTGACATAAGGACTGTCCCCAGGTGCCGGCACAAAAGGAACGTCCCCAAGTGCCAAGTGCCGTAAGAGTGTCCCCTTTGACTAGTCATTTAAGAACGTCCAATGACTACCCAATGACTACAGCGACAACCACGGCAACGCCGATGTTTTGGCAACGACAGCGAGCGGGTCGCATTTGAGACAAGGTGACGTGAAACGAAAGGGCGCTGACCTTCTGGTCGCGCCCTTGAAGTTGAACGTCAGATTGTCCAAATGCGGCCCGCGCAGCGTCGAGCAGTTACGCGGTTCGTAGAACCGCGTAACTACAAAATGAGCATCGCGTCGCCGAAGCTGAAGAAGCGGTAACGCTCTTCGATAGCGGCGGCGTAGGCATCCATGATCTGGTCGCGGGTAGCAAGTGCGCTCACGAGCATCATGAGCGTGGAGCGCGGCACGTGGAAGTTCGTGATCAGCGCGTCGACCACGTGATAGGTCGAGCCAGGCATGAGGTAGAGCTGCGTTGTCGCGTTCTCGCGCACCACGATGTCGCCGCGGCCGAGCGTATCGGCCCCGTCCTCGCGGCCCTCAAAATAGCGCGCCGTCACGGCCGGATCGGACACCGGGGCATCCACGTCAAAGGCGCTCTCGAGCGAACGCACTGCGGTGGTGCCGACGGCGATCACGCGATGTCCCTCGGCCTTAGCCTTGTGCACGGCGTCGACCACCTCCTGCGATACGTGGTAGCGCTCGGTGTGCATGACGTGCTGCGTGGGGTCATCCTCCTCCACCAGACGGAAGGTATCGATGCCCACCTCGAGCTCGACGGCGGCAAACTTCGCGGCCTTGGCCTCGATAGCGGCCATGAGCTCGGGAGTAAAGTGCAGGCCCGCCGTGGGAGCGGCAGCCGAGTGCTCCTCCTTCATGGCGTACACGGTCTGATATTTCTCGGGATCGCCCTCGTAATCGGTAATGTAGGGCGGCAGCGGCACGTGGCCGGCAGCATGGATAGCCTCGTCGAGCGTGCGCGGCTCGCCGGCGGCATTGCAACCGGCCGGCTCAAAACGCACCAGGCGGCCGCCGCGGCTATCGGTGACAAAGTCGACGACCTCGGCCGTCAGCACCACGGGAGCCCCCTCGGGCGCATGGGCACCACCGGCGCGATACTCAATCTGAGCACCGGGCTTCAGGCGCTTACCCGGCTTGACCAGGCACTCCCAAACATGGCCCAGCGGGTCAACATCCTCGCGGCGCTTGAGCAGCAGCGTCTCGACCACGCCGCCCGAGCCCGTCTTGCGACCGATCAGACGGGCCGGCATCACGCGCGTCTGGTTGATGACGAGCACGTCGCCCGGCTCGATATAGTCGATGATGTCACGGAAGATGCGGTGCTCAACGGTGCCGCCGTGCTCCAGCGGCGTTCCCGCCTGGGAGCCCTTGCGATCCACCACCAGCAGGCGGCAGGAGTCGCGCGGCTCGGCAGGAGCCTGGGCAATCAGTTCCTCAGGAAGGTTGTAGTCAAAATCATCGGTACGCATCTTTGCCTCTTTCACAAAGCGCGTCAGTCGAAAAAATCGACTGACGCGCGCATCATTCTCCCCTGTATCCTATCAGCTTGTTGAGAGAAATATAGTATGGCAAACAGATTTGCGACTGTTTTCTCAACGCCCCGCTACTTAAGCGTTGCGTACATCACCGCCTTAATCGTATGCATACGATTCTCCGCTTCTTGGAAAACACGAGATTTATCGGACTCAAAAACCTCGTCCGTGACTTCCATTTCGGTGACTCCAAACTTCTCAGCAATTTCGGCACCAACAGTAGTATTAGTATCGTGGAAGCTCGGAAGGCAGTGGAGGAAAATCGCCTCGGGCTTTGCCATAGACATCACCTCAGCGGTCACACGATACGGCGACATGAGCTTAATGCGGCTTTCCCACAGCTCTGCGGGCTGACCCATGCCAACCCAAACATCCGTGTAAATTACATCGGCATCACGAGCGCCTTCCTCAATATCCTCTGTAATGGTAATCGTCGATCCATGCTCGGCCGCAATACGACTACATTCTGCAAGGAGTTCAGGGTCATAGGATGTAGCCCCCTCCGAATTTCCCCCGATTGGGCCGCAAGAACAGTAGTTAATGCCGAGCTTAGCGCAAATGACCATGAGCGAATCGGCGACGTTTCCGGCCGCCTTACCAAAAAATGTAAGTTTCCTGCCCTTAATCTCTCCAAACTCTTCACGCATGGTCAGAATATCGGCAAGCACTTGAGTCGGGTGAAATTCAGTAGTCAGCCCATTCCAAACGGGAACCCCAGCTTTTGCAGCAAGCTCCTCAACCTTCGTCTGCTCAAAGCCGCGGTATTCAATTCCGTCATACATGCGGCCAAGGACGCGAGCCGTGTCCTCAATCGACTCCTTTTTGCCCATCTGGGACGAGCCCGGATCCAAATAAGTTACACCCATGCCAAGGTCAAGTGCACCAACTTCGAAGGCGCAACGAGTACGCGTGGAAGTCTTCTCAAATAGCAAAACAATATTCTTACCTTCAAGGTATTTATGCGGAACACCGGCACGCTTCATGCTTTTGAAGTTAGCAGAAAGCTCAAGCAGATACTCAATCTCTTCCGTCGTGTAATCAAGCAGCTTCAGAAAACTGCGCCCAGCGATGTTAACACCCATATTCGCCATCTCCCATCACAGTGGATTTGCAACTAAATATCTTCGCGCCAGAAGGGCATGCTCATGCAGCGCGGGCCGCCACGACCGCGGGACAGCTCCTCGGAGGGAACGACCAAAAGTTCCAAACCGTTCTTGTAGAGCTCATCATTTGTGACAACATTGCGCTCGTAAACACAGACTTTACCAGGAGCAACGGCAAGAGTGTTCGACCCGTCGTTCCACTGCTCGCGAGATGCCTCAACCATATCGCCGGCACCGCACTCAATAAGCTGCACCTTCTCCACGCCAGTAGCCATTTCAAGAATATGTTCAAGCGTGTCATCAATCTCTTGAACAGCGACCATTCCCTCAGAGTCACCACGAGTCAGACGATAAACACGAAGGGTCTCAAAAATACCGGGATAAACTGTGAACTTATCGAAATCCACCATGGTGCAAACGGTGTCAAGATGCATGTAAGCATAGCCGTTGGGGATTTTAATAGCGTAAACGGTATCGATCTCAGAATTCCCAGATCCCCAGAACAAATTCTTCGCAAGCTCCTCAATCGCAGCCGCCTCAGTTCGCTGGCTAATTCCAATAGCCAAGGTATGAGCGTTAATGTTAAGCACATCACCGCCCTCGATATGCCAGGGATTCTTATGGTCGTACCAAATCGGAGTCCCTACATAATCGGGATGGTATTTGAAAATCGCTTCATAGAAGGGCACTTCACGATCTCGCTGTTTCCAATACATATGGTGAAGCAGAACGCCTTTGCCCACGGAAGCAAGAGGATCGCGAGAGAAATATGAGCTCGGAAGAGGCTTCAACACCAAATCATCGGGCTTCGCATCCTCATTATCCATCATACTAAGCGTAGTCGAGACGCGAGGCAGCTCAAGGTCACGATAACGATACCCCCCCCCATAGCCTCAAGTACGAACTGATACGAATCTGAAATAGCGTCGAGCTTTTCACGAACAGCCTGCTCAAGCAGAGGATTGACAATCCCGCTCTCAGCCATAAATGTATCGGTAAACTCAGCGCGAGCCGAGGGGCATGCATCCAGCGCCTCAGCAACGAGTTTCTCCATATAGAGAACCTCAACACCTTCGCTCCTCAGAAGATCCGCAAAGGCATCATGCTCCTTTTGAGCCACATCAAGATAGAAACAGTCGTGAATCCAGACATCCTCGAACTCTTCCGCCTTTACGTTCACAAGGTCACGGCCGGGGCGGTGAAGCACAACTTTCTTGAGCTTACCAATCTCGCTGTGTACATTCAGTCCTTTAGACATTCCTGTTACTCCATTTCAGCCATGAAACCTACAGGGCAATAAGTCCCGAGATTGCTACGAATACGATATTGATGAGCGACACGACCAAGAAGAATTTCCAAACGGTCTTCCACCACTGGCCAAGCTTGATCTTACACACGCCCAAACCCGCTACAAGAATGGCGCTAGTAGGACAGATCAAAGACATCGTCGCGCTACCCATGGAGAGAGCCCACACGGCAGCCTCGGGATTAAGGCCCATGAGTTCGGTCAAAGGTCCAAAAATGGGAGCGGTCAGTGCTGCAAGGCCAGATGAGCTGGGAACCAGAATCGCCAGGAGGTTCTCAACCGCATAAAGAAGCGTAGTAAAGAGAACCGCCGGGATGCCGCCCAGACCAGTAGCGAGCGCATTGAGGATGGTATCAATGATCATGCCGTCAGAGGCAATGACAAGGATGCCACGCGCAAGTCCAACGACAATTGCCGAGAAAGCAAAGTCAGCGATACCCGCAACAAATTCCTGAGCGATGACGTCCTGACTAAAGCCCGCAATAACACCAGCCAACAGACCCATGGCCAAAAAGACCGCAGAAATCTCGTTCATATACCAGCCCTGGGTCACAAGTCCCCAGATGATAAGGCACATTCCAGCGATAAATACCGCAAGCACGCCTTTTTGACGACCCGTAAATTCCGCGTCAAGGGCAGATTCATCGGCAGCGAACTCGACTTTCTTGGCGATATCATCCTCAAATGTGATCGATGACTCAGGGTTCTTCTTTACCCTTCGTGCATAGAGGACAACCCAAGTAATTGCAACGGCGGTCAAAACAACCCAGGCAATCATACGCAGCCACAGCTGGGGGTTGCCCTGAATACCAAGAATACCTTGCGCAATGAGAACATTAAACGGATTAATCGTTGAGGCGATGTAACCCGTGCGCGCTCCAACGAACACGACCATGAACGCCGTCATCGAGTCGAAGCCCATAGCCATCATAATTGGCATGAAGATCGCAAAGAACGGGAGAGTTTCTTCCGCCATGCCAAAGCTCGTTCCGCCCAATGCAAAGAGAACCATCGCAATAGGAATAATTAGAATGTCTTTGTTCTTAAAGCGGCGAACGACACGACCCATTCCGCTCGTGATAGCGCCCGTTTTAGTAATAACCTGAAACGAACCGCCCACAATCAAGATGAATGCAACGACCTCAATTGCCTCTTGTATACCGCGCGTTGGAGCCTGAAGAACATCGAAGACGCCTTGTCTGAGATCTACTTCATCCCCGGTTTCCTCGTCAATATATGTCTTTTCACTCTGCTCATACGTACCTGCGACAGTGACTTCACGACCGTTCACCTCCTGACGCTGATAGGACCCAGAGGGAACAATCCACGTGAGAACAGCGAAGATGACCATAAGTGCAAAGATGATCGCATATACGTGCGGGACCTTGAACTGCTTGATGCCTTTCGAACTTTCCGCTGCCATATCTCCTCCTTCATTCCTTTTCCCTTCTATCCAGCTGGCACCATAAATGTATGAGGTTGCTCAGCGGTGGTCGGCCAACCATCGCCATCGTGTCGCTTTTCACCTATGAACGGCAGCTAAAGTGACGTTATTAATCAATCTGATATTTAAAATTGATGTTATTTATCAATTACATACGTCTTTTAACTTTTCCGCAACACAACAAGGAACCTGCCTTAGCCTTATATAAAAACCAGCAGGACAGGAGACAGACATGCAAGGCGTACACATAACAAATGAAATCGGTCATTTAAAAGCCGTACTTGTCCATCGACCAGGAGCTGAAACACAAAACTACCCTGATGCCGACTTCAGCCAAGTTTTCTCCCTGCGAAAATGGAGCGGTCGTTTTGACCTCGACAAAGCAATATATGAGCACGATTCCATGGTTCAATTGCTTGAGAAACATGGCGTAGAAACCATTGAAATTAGGGACCTTCTCGAAGACTCACTTGAAACTGAGCCCCAATCACTTAAATATTTTATTGATGACTACCTCCGTTGCAGTGGGGCAACAGGCAGAGAGTTCCTCGAGACAATAACCCAGCTGTTTGAGAACGCTAAGAACACCCAGGAATTGGTGAATATAGTACTTAACGGCATTCGCTTTGGAGACACTGAGCTATGTTCAAACCAGTCGGAAACACTACGGGCGCTCGTGCACGAGCAATTTGACCCCGCCTCGCTCTTGGTCAATCCCCTCAACACGCTTTTTTTCACTCGTGATCCTGCTGTGGTAGTCGGAGACGGCATCATCCTAAATCATATGTATTGGCCTGAGCGTGATCGTGAGGTCGCCTTATACCGGCAGATATTCACCCACCACAAGATCATGGGAGAAACCCCAGTATGTGATTTGAACAGGAGTAGTTACCATATCGAAGGCGGAGACATTCTTGTTATCAGTGCTAAGACAATATTAGCTGGAATCTCTGACCGAACTGAACCCGCCGCCGTCGAGTCACTTGCCAAAGAGCTCCTGACCTCAAATAAATTCCAGACCACCGAGCTAATTGCGATTCGAGTCCCCTCTGACGGGCTGCGTATCCACCTCGATACGTTCATAAGTAGAATTGATCACGACGCGTTCCTCATCGATCGTGAGATATGCAATGCCGTTGATGCATACCGCATTCAACTAAAACGATCCGGAAAGGGCCTTACGATCACTCCTATCGATCGCACGATTCCGGAAATACTCTCTGCAGCCTGTTGCGAACCAATAAAAGTAATTGACTGCGGAGGCGGGAATCAAACCGCCTACGAAAGAGAGCGCCGGAACAACGCAACGTCTATCCTTGCGCTCTCGCCAGGAAAACTATGCGTATATGAAGAAAACGTTTGGACCAACGAAGCGCTTGAGAAAGCAGGAATGGAATTATTCCCGTTATCCATTGACGAGCTCACCAAAGGCTATGGTGGCACAAACTGTCTATGCCTCCCTCTGTGGCGAGAGGATCTATAGCCATGGGCTTCGGGGCAAATATTCGTAAACTCCGCACCATGGAGCATCTTGGTCAGGCGCAACTTGCAGAGATGTTGGGGGTATCTAAAGAGACCGTTTGTCGTTGGGAAAAAAGTCGGTATGCCCCCCGTGAGCGCCATATTGAAAAGTTACAAACGCTCTTCGGTGTTAGCGCCGGGCGATTTTAGCCGCTAATAGTCAAACTATTTTGACCAATCCCGGTCACCGAATAATGGCCACCGTGCCTCCCCGCCGCCACTACGCTGGTGGTGCCAACACGCCGGCGTTAGGAGGACCATTGAGGTGAACGAGAGACACGATGACCTACAGGAGATTATAGACGCGGCGCTCCGGGAGATGGCCGCGGAGGAGGGCGACGGGTTCGACCCGCAGGCATGCAACCTCGCGGAGTTCTGCAGGAGGACGGGGCTCACCCGCTCCCGCGCGAGGACGGTCAGGGCACACGGGTTCAGGGCCCTGCCCCACGGGAACAGCGGGAGGAGGGCCGCGCCGGGCGTGCTCGCCGGCCACACCGGCCTGGTGGACGACCTCCTGCGGAAGGGCGTCACCAACTCGCAGGTGATATTCGAGCGGCTGCTCGGCCAGGGCTACGCCGGCGGCCTCACCACGGTGAAGACCTATATCGCCGCGCACCGGGACCTCGTGCCCGCGAAGAGGCGGCAGGCGGCCCCGCAGGGCTGCCGCGGCCAGCGCTTCAGGACGGCGCCCGGAGAGGCCTACCAGATGGACTGGGGCTTCGTCGCGGTCGAGCGCCCTGGCGGGGAGCGGGCGCGGATCGCCTGCTTCGCCATGGTCTGCCACCATTGCGGGGGCGCCCACGTCGAGTTCTTCCCGAACGCGCGCCAGGAGAACCTCCTCATCGGGATGCTGCACGCGTTCTCGGCGCTGGGCGTGCCCGCGACCGTGCTCACCGACAACATGAAGAGCGTGGTCGTCCGCCGCGATGCCGACGGCCGGCCCGTCTGGCAGGCCGACTACGCCGAGTTCATGGGCGTCGTCGGCTTCCGCACCAGGTTGTGCAGGCCGCGCCACCCCTATACGAAGGGCAAGGTGGAGAGGCTCGTCCGCTTCGTGAAGGGGAACTTCCTCGCGGGAAGGTCCTTTACCGACCTTGACGCCCTCAACCGGGAGGCCGCCCTCTGGTGCGCCGAGCAGGGAGGCCGCTGGCGGCGCGCGGCGGCATGCGTCCCGATGCGCGAGCACGAGGCGGCGTGCTCGGCGAACACCAGGCCGCTCGAGGTCACGGCCGAGGTCGAGCGGTACCTGTGCCCGCGCCGGAAGATCTCCTTCGACGGCTTCGTGAGCTTCGAGGGGCACCGCTACGGCGTGCCCTACTGGTACGTCCGCCGCGAGTGCAGGGTGAACCGGGAGGGGCGCGTGGTGCACATATACAGCGACGACCTCTCCCGCGAGCTCGTCGCCCACGCCGTCGGCACCGGCGCCGACAGCTGGTGCGAGGGGCAGTGGGAGACATCGCCGGCGCAGCCCGAGGAGCTGCCGACCCAGCCGGTGGGGACCGTGGTCGAGCAAATCGCCCCGCCCAGGACGAAACCCGGTTTCGAGAGGTTCGACTTCGGGAGGGCCGAATGATGGCGGGCGCGGGGGCGAGCCCCTACGAGCTCGCGAGCGACGCCGCGTCGAGGCTCGGGATCGCCGTCGGGGCGGAGGAGCTCGCGACCCTCGCCTCGGACCTCGACCTCGGCGACGGGGAGATGGCCGCCGTGGCAGCCACCTTCTCCTACCTTGCGGAGAAGAGGAGGCTCGCCTCCATCGAGACGCTGCTGAGGCTGAGCAGGCTGCCCAGGCGCGAGCCCAAGACCTTCGAGGGCTTCGACTTCTCCAGGATCCAGGGCCGGGACGCGGCCGCGCTGGGCAAGCTCCCGTCGCTGGCCGACCTCTACGCGCACCGCAACGTCGCCTTCGTCGGGCCCGGCGGCATAGGGAAGACGCACCTCGCGCAGGCCTACGGGCGCGAGTGCTGCATGCGGGGGCTCAAGACCTACTACATAAAGGCGACCGAGCTCAGGGACAGGTTCCAGAAGGCCGTCCAGCGGGGAAACACCTCGCGGGTCGTCTCCTCGCTCGTCAAGCCGTCGTGCCTCATCGTTGACGAGGTGGGGAGATGCGTCTACGACAGGCCGTGCACCGACCTGTTCTTCGATGTCGTCGACAGGCGCTACGAGAAGGAGGGGCCGAACGCGATGGTCCTCACGAGCAACATCGCCCCGAGCGGGTGGGATGAGTTCTTCACGGGCGACGACACGCTCCTCTGCGCCCTCGACAGGCTGTTCGACAAGGCGTCGGTGTTCGTGATGCGGGGCCCGAGCTACCGCGGCAGGGAGCTTGACACCTACTCGGTGGAGGCCGTCCCCCAGGCGGTGAAGGTGAGGGGGATCCAGCCCGAGGGGATGTAGGAATGCGATAGGAAAGTCATAGATGCGGGCGTGTTGGCTAAAATGGGTCGGCCGGGATTGGTCAATCTCGGCCGACTATATTTGGCTAAATTATTCCGGCGCTAACATCGGTTGCACCCGCGATGAACTTGTTGGCGAGGAAAACGATTTGGCCGTAAAACTCGCAAATAAAAGAATCGTCACCGACGAAGACCCTGCTATCCACGAAATGGAGGGCGCATTTCCCGTCATCGATATCGAATCGCAAAAGCGCCGCATCACGCACAGCCAACAAAATGTTTGCGCGCCCGTAGACGTAGCCAAGCGTCACCCACATAGCGTTTTCGTTAAAATCAAAGGTGACGAAATGTCCCGCATTTACCCTCCCGGCAGCTTACTACTTGTCGATACCACCGCAAAGCCTTGGAACGGCTGTGCTGTATTGGCGCTCGCAGACGGTAAAACACCGGTAATTAGGCGATTTGCAGAAGGAAACGACATGATTGTGCTGTCGTCCCATTCTTATGCAACAGCAAGTCCGGATCTGATGTTTAACAAACGGAGAATTAGGATCATAGGAGTCGTCGTTTGGTATCAAGCAAGCCATGATCACACGCTTAATTAAATCGACTTTCCCAAAAACGACCGTACCGCACAGACAGCTCAAAGCCCCAGCCCAAATGAACTACTTTTTGGCGGCTTTGCGCTCGTCGCGGATGCGGGCGCGGTCCATAGCCGCCTCGACAGCCGAGAAGCGGCAACCGCAGTAGTTCTGCCGATACATGCCAAGCTCGTGCGAACGGCGTGTCGCCTCGGGGTAATACGGGCGAAAATCGCGAATCACCGGGGTGAGCCCATGTGCCGCCGCCAAGCGCTCCAACACATCATTGCAGGTTTCAAACAACTGATACGGCGAGACGGCGAGCGTCGTGCCCACAAACTCAAACCCGCGCTCCTGGGCCACACGGCACGCCTCGGCCAGACGCAGGGCATAGCATGCGCGACAGCGACGGGCTCGATCGGCGCCCAGCGGGGCCACGCCGGCCTCCCAGCGCTCCCGGTCCTCCCCCGCCTCGATAAGCTCGATGTCGCCATCGGCACACCACCGGCGCAGCTCGTCCAAACGCCGCTGCCATTCATCGTGCGGCTGAATATTGGGGTTTGTCCAGCAGATTGTGGGCTCAAACCCCTCCTCGCGCAGCAGGCGAACCGGCTCAAGCGAGCACGGCGCACAGCACGCATGCAGCAACAACGACTTCATCGATATCTCCTCACCCAAAAAAGCGCACGCCAAAGGACGTATCCTCGCAGGCGACAATGCGGCGGTCGCGCAGGATCGTCCGCACGTAGTACCAGTCGCCCACGCAGCCCGAAAGGTGCAAACCAGCCGCCAGATAGCACAGCAGCGGATAGCCCGAAAACGCAAACCCCAGGGCAAGCGTTGTCGTCACAACAACCGTCGGCGCCAGGCAAACCGCCACGTACCGCCGGCGCGAATACACCACGCCCTCGGCGCAGGCATAGATCATCGCCGTCTCGCGATTCGCCCCAAAGGTCACCTGCGCGCCCGCAGGCGCCAGCAGCTTAAAAAACACACCGTGCACCAGCTCGTGCACGGCAAATGAAGCCGCCGAAACCGCAGCCAAGCCGACTATCCAGCCCACAACCGCCGTCCAACCGCCCGCGTCAGCCGCATCCAGGTCCGCGGGCCCGCCCAGCAGCATAAACACCGGCACCAGGCACACGGCAAACACGCCGACTACGACCATCCCCCACACGAAGCAAGCGTGCAGAAAATCCTCGTCCTCAAACGCATGTATGTTGGAAATCTCATTCATAGCATCTTAGGATAGCGCCCCTGCCACGCACCCGCCCGCATGTGCGATAATGTCGAACGATATGCACGAATTGACCACCGCGCCGCCGAGCCCCGCGCCCGGCCGCGCCCTCACCATATGCGAAGGAGTCCCATGGCATCCAAATACTCCATGAACGACCGTCCCAGCTGGCCTCGCCGCGCCATCGTTACCGCCGGCGAGCCCTACGGCAACAAGGGCCTTCACTTTGGCCACGTTGGCGGCGTCTTTGTCCCTGCCGACTTCTTCGCCCGCTTCCTGCGCGACCGCCTGGGCCGCGAGAACGTCATCTTCACCTCGGGCACCGACTGCTATGGCTCGCCCATCATGGAGAGCTACCGCAAGCTCAAGGAGAACGAGGGCTACGACAAGTCCATTAACGAGTACGTCGAGTCCAATCACTCCCGCCAGGCCGCGACCCTCAACAACTACAACATCAGCTGTGACATCTACGGCGGCTCGGGCCTTGAGCCGGCTGCGCAGATTCACAACGAGGTGACCGCCGAGATTATCGAGCGTCTGCACGAGCAGGGCACCATCTCCAAGCGCTCCACGCTGCAGTTCTACGATGCCAAGGCCGGCACGTTCCTCAACGGCCGTCAGGTGATCGGCCGCTGCCCCATCCAGGGCTGCAAGTCCGAGAAAGCCTACGCCGACGAGTGCGACCTGGGTCACCAGTTTGAGCCCGAGGAGCTCATCGCGCCCAAGAGCCAGCTCACCGGCGAGGTGCCCGAGCTGCGCCCGGTCGACAACCTCTACTTTGACCTGCCGGCCTACCTCGACTTTATGAAGACCTATACCGCCAAGCTCGCCCAGAACCCGCAGGTTCGCTCCGTGGTCTCCAAGACCATGGAGGAGTGGCTGCTGCCGGCCCAGCTCTACATCCAGAACAAGTTCCGCGAGGCCTTCGATGCCGTCGAGGATCAGCTTCCTGAGCACACCGTGCTGGAGCCCGAGGGCAACAAGAGCAGCTTTACCGTCACCTTCCCCAGCTGGAAGGAGCGCGACGATGCCCACGCCGTGCTCGCCAACGGCGGCGTGCGCTTCCGCAGCGGCAAGGCGCTCGTGCCCTTCCGCATCACCGGCAACATCGACTGGGGCGTTCCGGTGCCCGAGGTCGATGGCGTCTCCGACGTCACCTGCTGGTGCTGGCCCGAGAGCCTGTGGGCGCCCATCAGCTATACGCGTACCGTGCTCGCGCGCGATGCCAAGGCCGCCGGCGTGACCGAGGGCGTCGCCGCCCAGGATGCCGCCCTCATGGGCGAGCCCGCTGCCGACTCCACGCAGGTGCCCGCGCCCACCTACCAGCACAGCTCGCTCGACTGGCGCGACTGGTGGTGCTCTGACGACGCTCAGATCTACCAGTTTATCGGTCAGGACAACATCTACTTCTACTGCATCGCGCAGACCGCCATGTGGGAGGCCCTAGGCTGGAACCTCACGCAGAGCACCGTCAGCGCCTGCTACCACCTGCTCTACATGGGCAAAAAGGCCAGCTCGTCCTCGCAGACTCCTCCCCCGCCGGCAGACGACCTGCTCAACCACTACACCTGCGAGCAGATGCGCGCGCATTGGCTGTCGCTCGGCCTGTCCGAGAAGCCGGTGAGCTTTAGCCCCAAGGCATACGACACGCGCGTGACCGGCAAGGACAAGGACGGCAACGAGGTGCGCGCCTGCGACGACAAGCGCGTTATCGACCCCGCCCTTAAGGAGAGCGCGCTGCTGACCGGCGTGTTCAACCGCCTGGCCCGCAGCTGCTTCTACGGCGTCGCCGTCAAGGAGGGCGACGAGAGTCCCTATCGCAACGGTTGCATCCCCGCCGGTGCCGCTTCTGACACCGTGGTCGAAGCCGCCCAGCAGGCAGCCCTCGCCTTTGAGCAGGCCATGTACAAGTTCGAGACGCACCGAGCGCTCGCTGTGTGCGACGACTACCTGCGCGCCGCCAACAAGCGCTGGAGCGATGCCTCCAAGACCGCCAACAAGCTCGAGGTCGAGCCGGCCAACGCCGCCATGACGCAGGCCCTCGTCGACGCCTTTACCGAGCTGCGCGTAGCGACCGTGCTCATGCACGGCATCGTGCCGGCCGGCTGCGAGCTCATCTGCGAGTACTTCGACGTTGACCCGGTCGCCTTCTTTAGCTGGGATAACATCTTTGCCTCCACGGATGAGTTTGTGGAGAGCCTGGGCGAGAAGCCCGGCGAGCACCGCGTGAAGCCGCTGCCCCCGCGCTTCGACTTCTTTAGCAAGCACGAGAGCCAGTACTAAAGCACGCCAGCAGCGGCGTGCCCGGAAAGTAGTCAATTTGGAACGGGAAGGAAAGACGGATGTCCAAGCCGCGTCGTCGTAAGCAGAAAAAGCAGGTTAAGCCCGAGCTCAAGCTTAGGCAGTTTGCCTCCACCGAGCTTTCCGACCAGCTTGCCGCCCAACACTCCGCCGCCGACCTGCCGCGCTTTATGGTCGACACAGTCGCCGGCGCCTATGCGTCCGCCGATGCCGAGCTCATGATCGAGGGCTTCGGCGCCGCGGTCACACGCCCGGTCACGCTGCGCGCCAACACGCTCAAGGCAACCGCCGAGGACATCGCTGCGGCGCTCGATGCCGCTGGCATCGCCCACAACCCCGTCGCCTGGTACCCGGACGCCTTTATCCTGCCCGAGGCCCAGGTTTCCGATCTGTGGGATCTCGACATCTACCGCGACGGCAAGATCTACCTGCAGAGCCTGTCATCCATGATGCCGCCGTTGGTCCTGGGCGCCCAGGCAGGCGAGGACATCCTGGACATGTGCGCAGCCCCCGGCGGCAAGACGACGCAGATCGCCGCCCTCACCCAGGGACAGGCGCACCTCACCGCCTGTGAGATGAGCATTCCCCGCGCCGAAAAGCTCGAGTCGAACCTCCATCGCCAGGGTGCCAAAAACGTGCCCGTCATGCGCATCGACGCACGCGAGCTCGACGAGTTCTTCCGCTTTGACCGCATCCTGCTCGACGCTCCCTGCACCGGCACGGGCACCGTCATCAGTGGCAACAAGAAAAGCCTGCGCGGCCTCACCGAGCAGTTGCTGAGCAAGTGCGCCCGCTCGCAGCGAGCACTTCTGGACCGCGCCATGGGGGCCCTCAAACCGGGCGGCACGCTCGTCTATTCGACTTGTTCGATCTTGCCGCAGGAAAACGAGGACGCCCTGCAAGAGGCCCTCGACAAGCATATGGACTGCGAGCTCATCCCCCTCGACGGCACGCCAAGCGAAAGTGAAGCACGCCGCGCCCAGGAAGCTGGTGAGGAGCCGCGCATCGAGTCCAACGCCCTGACCGAGGCCATTGCCGCGGGTCAGGTATCGGCCATCGCCAACGGCCTGCCCGGCACGCTGACCATTCCGCCTAGCCGCGACTTTGAGGGCTTCTACATTGCCCTGATTCGAAAACGCAGCTAGCGCACGGATCCAAAACTCAACAAGCTATCTCTGTGCGCGTTTGCCCTGCTGGTCGCGATGTTGTTTAAGCATCGCGCGCTCTTTGCGTTCGGCCCTTTTGCCCTTAATGGCCGTGACCACAAAGTAGATGACCGCGGCGGCAACGATTGCGGCCACACACAGGCCAATCGAGCCAAACATTGCTGTCAATTCCATACCGCGTCACCTCTCTTTTAAACGGGACTTTCAAGATAGCACCTCGATACCCGCCACCACAGCTCCTTCACGTTCGCCGGCCCTTCGGTCTAACGGATGGCGCGGCGGGGAAAAATCAACTCGTCAAACGATTTAGCATTCACAATTCCGGCTGCATAGCGCCGGCCGTTATCACATAGAATCGAGCCTCCATGGATACCCTCAACGATCTAAATGAGCGCGTCGACGCCTTCGTCGGCACCAGCTCCTTCGACACGCCTGCCGCGGCAAACGACCAAGCTCCCATCGATGTGCCCGCCGAGGTTCACGAGGACATCGTCGCCTCGGTCGATTTCTCCGAGGTCGAGCTCGCAGACGAGTTCACCGAGCCCCAAGTAGCCGTCACGCCCAACGGCCTACTCCCTATGGAGCCCCTGCCCATCGACGGGCGCCTGCGCAAGGCGGCCCTTCGCATGCCCGACGAGATCGAGGAGGCCAGCGGCTTTACGCTCTTCGGCCGACGCATCAAGTCGCTCATCTACACCACCGACGTCGCGGTTATCCGCAACTCCAACGCCGATGCCGTCTTTGCCGTTTACCCTTTCACGCCGCAGCCCGCCATTACGCAAGCACTGTTGACCGTCGCCGAGTGCCCGGTCTTTGTAGGCGTGGGCGGCGGAACTACGACCGGTAAGCGCTCCGTGCAGATGGCAGCCGTCTCCGAGATGCAGGGCGCGGCGGGCTGCGTGGTCAACTCCCCCGCTACTGCCGAGATGGTAGAGCACATCACCAACATCGCCGACATCCCCGTCATCGCCACGGTCGTTCGCTGCGACGACGATGCCCACGCCAAGGTGCGCGCCGGCGCCAAGATTCTCAACATCGCCGCCGGCAAGAACACGCCTCAGGTCCTACGCGAGCTGCGCGAGCACTATCCCAACCTGCCGCTCATCGCGCCGGGCGGCAAGACGCCAGAGAGCATCCGTGAAACCGTCGCCGCCGGCGCCAACGCCATCATCTGGACGCCGCCTTCGGCCCAGCAGCTACAGACCGACATGATGCAGCGTTATCGCAAGATGAAGGAAGACGCCACACCTGTCATCTCGCGCGACGACGTGCCCATTATCGACCAGGTCGCCGCCGCCGAGGTCAGCCAAGTCGAGAACATGAATCCCGACGTGCCGATTCCCGACGAAGTCATCGAGCGCGTCGCTTCGATCCACGAGCGCGTCGAGGAGCATCGCGCCAATCGCGGCCTCAAGCCGTCACTGCACGGCTTCTTCTTCCGCGGAAAGAAACGCTAGCCGCAACAGCAAGGCCCGCCCCACAAACGTGAGGCGGGCCGTTTTCGTTTGAACAATCATGCAGCGATGTGATGGGGCAAATTAATCCACACGCTTGTCGCCCATAAAGAAGAGCGCCACCGTACCAGGTCCGGTATGCGAGCCAATCAGAGTACCGATGTCATTGATCTCAATCTTGCCTTTAAGCTGCGGAACCTGTTCCTCAATCAGCGCCGCGACCGCCTCGGCATCCTCGCGGCACGCCGACTGCGACATGATGCACTTACCCGAATAATCCGCACCGTCCTGTACGTGTGCCATCATGGTCTTAGCCATCTCGGAAATCGCGCGCTTCTTAGTGCGAATCTTCTCACGTGGCGACAGCTTACCTTCGCAATCGACCGTCATAAGCGGGCAAATCTTAAGCGCCGTGCCGATGATCGCGCTCGCAGCCGAAATGCGACCGCCTCGTAGGTAGCTCGACAGATCGGTCGAGAAGAACCAGTGGTGCAGGTTGAGTTTGTGCTCCTCGATCCAGGCAGCCGTCTCGTCGAGTGAAGCCCCGCTATCGCGCACGTCGGCGGCATATTCCAGCAACAGACCAAAGCCCGAAGACGCCGCCAGCGAATCGATGATGCGCACTTTGCCGCCCTGGGGATAGCGATCCGCGAGCATCTGCGCCGCAACGCAAGCCGATCCATACGTGCCCGAAATACCCGACGACAACGTCAGGTGCAGCACGTCTTTACCCTCGGCAACAAACGGCTCCCAAAACTCCTCGTACTCACCCACGCTCACCTGAGACGTCTTGGGCATGGCGCCCGCGGCAATCTGGGCAAAAAACTTGTCCGGCGTAATCGACTGATACAGATTGTCCGTATAGACAACATCGTCGATCTCGTAATGAAAACACACGACAGGAATATTGCGCGACGCAAAGAACTCACGGGTTCGGTCGGCGGCGGATTCACAGGTCAGGACAAAATCACTCATATGAGGCTCCTTACTCATTGCTGCGCAAATTATCGCACAGTGAGCCTATATGCGGTACATATGTCCACTATTTACCAAATCGAACCAAAAATAGTGAACATCTTTACCACCATCGTCTCCACCGACCCCACGCATAAATATCTGAGAAAACACTCTCTGTCGTCTCCACCCAACCGACACATCTACCTTCACTAAATCGATTTACCAAACCGTTCAGTCAACAATTCAGCCGCTGGCGCAAAATCGAAACAAAAGCGGCGCATACTGGTAAACGTTTGACGCTGTTTATCAGTTTTACCAGCCCCATCGGAAGGTGTTTCATGGTCGCATTCGATCGCAACCCGCAAGACTTCAAGTATCTGCGCCTGCTGTCGAGACAGTTCCCCACCGAACAATCCGCATTTACCGAGATTATCAACCTCTCGGCCATCCTCAACCTACCCAAGGGCACCGAGCATTTTATGAGCGACGTGCACGGCGAGTACGAAGCCTTTATGCACATCCTCAACAACTGCTCGGGCGTCGTACGCGAGCATGTCGACGAGATTTTTGGCGACACGCTCTCCTTTGACGAAAAGGGCGAGCTGTGCACGCTCATTTACTACCCGCGCGAGAAGATTGAGCTGGTCCGCAGCCAGCGCGAGGACTCGCCCACCTGGTACAAGACGATGCTTGACCAGCTCATCATGGTCGCTCGCTCGCTTTCAAGCCGCTACACGCGCTCCAAGGTGCGTAAGGCCATCCCGCGCGACTACGCCTATATCATCGACGAGTTGTTGCACACGCACCCGGACGAGAACAACTATCGCGTGCGCTATCACGAGCGCATCGTGGAGTCCATCCTGGAGACCGCCAGCGCCGACGACTTTATCGAGTCGCTCGCTTCGCTCATCAAGCGCCTGGCCGTCGACCACCTGCACCTGGTGGGCGATATCTTCGACCGCGGCGGCGGCGCAGCCAAGATTATGGACCGCCTGCTCACCTACCATTCGCTCGACATCCAGTGGGGCAACCACGACCTGCTGTGGATGGGCGCTGCGGCCGGTGAGCCCGCCTGCATCGCCACGGTATTGCGCAACAACCTACGCTACGACAACTACGAGATCTTGGAGAACGACTACGGCATCTCGCTGCGTGAGCTTGTCGCCTTTGCCGATGCCACCTATACCGCCGGTGAGTCCATCACCCCGCTGATCAAGGCCATCAACGTGCTGCTCTTTAAGCTCGAGGGCCAGATTATCCAGCGTCACCCCGAGTTCGATATGACCGACCGCCTGCTGCTCGACAAGATCGACCACGACAACGGCACGGTCACGCTCGCCGACGGCAGCGTGTGGCCGCTCACGACCAACGACTTCCCCACCGTCGACCCGGCGGACCCCTATACGCTCACGCCCCAGGAGCAGCACATCATCGACAAGCTCGTGTCCGAGTTTGTCACCGCCGATCACCTGCATCGCCATATCGATTTCCTCTATTCCCACGGCTCGATGTACAAGGTCGCCAACGGCAACCTGCTCTTCCACGGCTGCGTTCCGCTCAACGAAGACGGCACCTTTAGCAGCATGAACTGTCTGGGCACCTGGCACGCTGGCCGCGATTATCTCGATTTTTGCGACCACATCGCCCGCCGCGCCTGGCGCGTGGGCGACCGCGACGCTCTCGACTGGATGTGGTACCTGTGGATTGGCTTTAACTCGCCCGCCAGCGGACGCCTGGTGCGTACCTTTGAGCGCGCCTATATCGCCGATAAGAGCACCTGGGTCGAGCCGATGGACCCATACTTTACGCTTACCAAGTCGCCCTCGGTCTGCGACGACATCATGCGCGAGTTTGGCGTCGCGCCCATGGCATGTTCGCCGACCGGCCACATCATCAACGGCCACACGCCCGTTAAAACCACCAAGGGTGAGCAGCCCATCCGCGCCGAGGGCAAGCTACTGGTCATCGATGGCGGCTTCTGCCGCGCTTACCATCCCAAGACGGGCATCGCCGGCTATACGCTCATCTCGAGCTCGCGCGGCTGCCGCCTCAAGTCGCACCGGGCCTTTACGACGGTTGCCGAGGCACTCACGCGCAACGTGGACATCGAGAGCGAGACCAACCGTTTTGACCAAGCAGACCGTCGCCGCATGGTGAGCGACACCGATACTGGCGCCAAGATTCGCAGCCAGATCCAAGACCTGCGCCAGCTGCTCGATGCATATAGAAACGGTGCTATCGAGGAGCGCGCCTAGCACCACCCGCGGGGATTGGCTAAACTTGCTAAGTTTGTCATCCCCGCGGCGCTTCGGCGCCAGCTTAAGGCAGGTACTATGCAAAAGCTCCTTGCGCAGATTATGAAATTTGGCGTCGTCGGTGTCATTGCCACGGTTATCGACTTTGGCATTATGAATCTGCTCCACTACGGTCTGGGCCTCAACATCCTAATCGCCAACACCAGCGGCTTTATCATCTCACTCATCTTTAACTACCTCGCAAGCATGAAATACGTGTTTGCGCACAAGGAAGGCATGAGCCGCCGCCGCGAGTTCATCATCTTTGTCGTGCTGTCCGTGATCGGTTTGGTGCTCAACGACGGTATTGTGCTGACACTCAACGCCGGCCTGGGACTCGAGGCCAATATCGCCAAGATTTGTGCCACCGCACTTGTCATGGTCTACAACTTTGTGACCCGAAAGATCTTTCTGGAGGGCGACGAGACCAAGTAACTCGCAACCTTACAGCCTTACGATGCCCACGGACAATGCGTGCTCAGCGCAGTATCGCCCGTGGGCATCGTTCGTTTACGGGCAAATTCTCAACGTTTGCGGATTGACTCTTGAAAATTTGACGAGTTCGTATAGTTCTTGGCAAAGACCTTACGTTTCCTTTGCAAAAGATCTAAAGTATCCCCTGCTCGATTCATCAACGCATTGGATGTGATTACGTGCGCAAGGCGCTGGCACAACCTCATACCAAGCAGTTCCTCAAGTTTGCCGTCGTGGGTCTTATCTCCTTTGGCATCGACTGGGGCATGCTCATTGCGCTCGTCGAGCTGTTCCACCTCGACTTTTTGATGAGCACCACGGTTTCGTTTATCACGTCCGTCGTGGTCAACTACTGGCTCAGCATGAAGTACGTGTTCGACCACCGCGAGGGCATGAGCCGCAAGCGCGAGTTCACGATCTTCACCATCCTGTCGGTGATCGGCCTGGGCCTCAACGACCTGTACATGTTTGTGGGCGTCACGTTTTTGAGCATCGGTTACCAGGCCATGAAGGCCATCGCCACGTTCCTCGTCACCTGGTACAACTACTTCAGCCGCCGCTTTTTCCTCGAGGGCGCGCAGTCGTAGTTTGTTCGACATTTGCTTGAAGGTATAACCGGTTGGAATTCTCGTTCCAACCGGTTTTTTATTTGTCGAGAGACCCGGCGACCCAGTCCCATTCGCACGAAAACGGGCGGCCCGGATGTTTGTCCGAACCGCCCGTTTGGTACGATATGCCGAGGTCCCTAGCCTGTAACGTAATACCAGACCACGTTGTCGCCATTGGAGAGAACGTAGTTACTGCAGGCCGTCATGGGCGTTCTGCCGTTGACGGAATACATCCAGCCGCTCGTGCCGCCGTACTGTTTCTCGGCCAAACCACCAATCGCAGAAACATACGTGCCGTACGATGAGCCGTGTGCGTTGACAGAAAGGCCCAGCGCGCACAGGGCATCGTAGACGGTAGCACCTTCGTTAAAGGTAAAGGTGCCACCAGAGGACACAGGATTGCCCACAGCGCTCGATGTGACCGAAACCGTCACCGTAACGTAGTTGGACTCCTGTGAGCCGCTCTGGCCGCCCGAGGAGGCGTTTCCACCATTAGAGGATGAGGCTCCATTAGACGACTGGCCACCGCCCGAAGAAGCACCGCCAGACACATTGGAAGTATCACCGGCTCCCGTATTTTGGGCAGCAGATTTATCGCCAGACTTCTTGCCGTCCTGGTCCTCAGACTTCTTGCTATCCGAGCTTTTATCCGATTCCTTGTGCGAAGACTCGGAATCGTCCTTGGACTTGGACTCATCTTTTGCGTCATTCGATGACTTGGAATCCTTGGAACTGGCCTCGCCCGAAGCGGCAGACGAGCCAGACGCCTTGGTGTCCTTGGTGACGACGCTCTCCCCCGTCACGGTCTGAATGATCCAGTCAATGGACCAGGCGCCACTCTCGGAGGGATGGACAAAGCCCAGCGAGACGACGATCAGAATGGTGCACGCGGCAGTCAGAACGCCAAGGAGCGCCTTCCGTCGAGGGGCGGACGCCGCCGAAACGGCGCCCTGTTGCTTTGCATCGTCGAACTGAATGAACGAGGAATCTGGTTGCTTGGGGTCAGCGTCCTTGGACTTATTGGACACAGCCCTCACCTACCGACGTTTGGTGAACACGAACATGCCGACGATGGCGAGTCCGATGACGCCGGCGGCAACGCCAACAATGGCGAGCGGATTGGTGCTAGTCTCCTGCTCGGAAGCACTAGAGGACTTCTTAGCAGTGGTCGTAGAAGCAGCACCCGTATCGGACTTGGAATCGGACTTCTTGTCGGACTTCTTGTCGGACTTGCTGTCCTTCTTGTCAGACTTCTTCTCGTCCTTCCTATCGGACTTATCGGAGTCCTTCTTGTCGGACTTGTTGTCCTTGGTCTCGGTCTTGGTCGACACCGTCGTCTTGGTCGTCGGCTTATGACCCGGGGCGACAGCGCCGCCAGCCTGCTGGCCCTTCGTGCCGGAGCCGGAACCCGTGCCAGCGCCCGTGCCAGCACCGGAACCGTTACCAGCGCCACCATTGCCGCCATTGGAACCAGAACCGCCAATGCCGCCAGGGTTAACGGCGTTCTTGGTCCACTTGGCATACAACGTCAGATCGGCCGTCACCGGCGTACCGAAGTCATACGCCTGCGTGCAAGCCTCATCGGTATACCAACCGCCGAAAGTGTAGCCATCGCGCGTCGGATCGGCCGGCTTGACCAGCTTGCCATCTGCCGTAGCAACAAACTTAGTGTCACAAGCAGACCCACCGTTGGAATTAAAGGCAACCGTCCACGACTCAACGGCACCAAGCTTGAACAGCGTGCCCGAGTCATTGATGTAGTACAGGTTGCCAGATGCATCGGCAATGACCGGAGAGTCGCAGTACTGGTAATGGCCAGCCGCATCATAAATCTGCGTCGCCTCTGCATCGCCGAGCGTATAGCGATACACGCCACCACCAGCAGAGTAGTTGACGTAATCCTTGCTATCCGCGCTGTTAACGGTGAAATACACATAGGTCTTGCCGCCCTGAACACTCACCAGCGGAGTAGCAGCAATACCGTTGAAACCAGCCGGCAGCGCCTTGCCGTCGGCAGCAGTGACCATCGTGGTTTTGCCAGTCTTCAGGTTATAGAGAACCAGAGCAGAGCCAGTAGCCGTCTGTCCGCCGACAATCAGATTGTCACCAGACACCGCCGGGGCGCTCATGTTATTTGTGAGGCCCAGATCAACCGTCTTCTGCTCGCTCAGCACGCCCTTCGCCGAAAGCGAAATCGCATGGAGCTTTCCGTCGTGCGTCATCTGATAGAAGGTCGAACCATTGGTCGGATCGGCAATGCAATCGGCATTTGCGACAGCGCCGAGCTTCATGGTCGAAACGACATCGCCCGTCGTCTTATCAATGCACTTAAGCGTACCCGCGCTCGTAGGAACGATGGCATACTTATCCGTCAAAGCCGCACCAGTCCAGTAATAGCCCTCGGCAGGGTCGATGTTCTGCCAAGAAACTTCGCCCGTGGCAATCTTAATGCGCGCAAAGGAGCCGTTGCCGTAGGTCGCGTTGTAATTCTCGTCATACGAAATATCGACCGAGCCTACATAGACGTACTCGCCGTCCGAAACGACGGTGCAGGAGCTCTGCGTCAAGTCCGTCAAACCAGGCGTCAGCCACTTGCAGATCAGTTTGTCCGCAGTAATCGCCTGGACCGCACCGCCGTTGAGCGGAACGATGAGAAGGCCATTGGTATAGATTGGACGAGAGGTATAGCTCACCTTAGAGGCAAGCGGCGCAGAGGCAACCTTTTTGCCCGTGGACGAATCGATCTTAATGAGCTCGTTCTCGGTCGCGATGTAGACAAAGCCGTTAGCGATGACAGGTTCGCTGCAGTTGGCATACTGCTGACCAGACTCGGCCTTCCAATCGAAGGCCCACTTAAGACCGGCGGCCTGCGCAGGCGTCTTGGCATCCGTTACGGTCGAACCGTTGCCACTGTTGCCGTAGCCGGCCCACTCGGCATCCCAATCAGGAGTCGTCGCACCCGGGTCCACGACAATCTTGTCGGGATCGGGCATGGCCGAATCGTCGGTGGTATAGGCAAGCGTAACCTTATCGCCGCTCTTGAGCGTAATCTGATTGGCGCAGAGTAAGGAGGACTCTCCGTTGATATACAGATGCCAATATTTATTGGTCGCAGCATCCCAACCATACGACTTGTGATCAAACGGCGAAGTAATGGAATTCAGGAACCAGTACTCACCACTCTGGGAGCCGTTGTACGTAACGCCCTTGGCCTTCAGGACCGTCTCAATAAGGTTCTGGGCAGTAGAGCCTTCAGGCAAAGAAACACTGCTTGCCGAGCCCCAGCGAGTATTGTTGCCGTTGACATCGGGACCGATAACATCGACAGACCCAAGCACCTGGCCAGGAAGGGCATCGGCGTCAGCACCATACATAAAGGTGATGGCATCGCCCTCATGGAGCTCGTAGGCACCGGCGCCAACGTCGGCGAACTTGCCATTTACGTAGAAGCGCCAATAGCTACTGGTCGCAGCATCCCAGCCATAGGACTTACCATCGAACGGCGAATAAATGCCGTTGAGGAACCAGCCCCAAGACGATTCGCTAGCATCGAGCTTAAGGCCGGTCTGCTCAAGGAGATCCTTAGCAGTGGAGCCTGCCTTGAGACTCGTCTGGCCCGTCGAAGCCCAAACCTGCTGCTTGCCGTCCTTGTCCTTACCGAGAACCTGAACAGAAGCATGGACAGAATCGGAGGGCAGCTGGTCGCCCCAGCCACCGTAGAACCACGTAACGGTATCGCCGGCATGGATGGTGACATTGTCCGCCGTATAGTCACTCGACTTGCCGTTGATGAACAGTTGCCAATAGGTCGAATAATCTTGGGGCGTACCCAGCTCAACACCGTTGTACTTAAGGCTCAGAATGAAGGAGCCCGCAGCAACGGCGTCAATATCATTCGCCTCGAGCGCGGCCTTCGTAAGGTCAAGCGCGCTCGAACCGGACGTCACCACATACTGCGCGTTATCGACCCAAGTCTGAGTCTTGCCCTGGGCATCGCGACCAATGACGGTCACATTTGCGGCAACCTGGTCCTTAACGACAGGGGACGCGCTACCAGCCGTATAGGCAAACTCAATCTTCTGCCCTTGGGTGAGCTTGACGCTGCTCGCGCCAACCGAGGAAGACGCGCCGTCGACGAACAGCTGCCAGTAGGCATAAGTCGCCGGATCGAAGGCAAGCGTACGGCCATCGCTCGGGGATGTGATGCTTTTGAGGTAGAAACCGTATGCCGTGTTCGGATCGTAATCCGCCTTGAAGCCCGTCTTCTGCTGCAGCTTAACGAAGGCATCCGCAGCCGTCGCGCCCTCGTCGAGCTTGAGTTGCGTAGGTGCCACCCAGGTCTGAGCCTTGCCGTCGGCATCGGTGCCGATAATCGAGAACGAGACCTCGACTTGCTTCTTGGCGACATCGCCGGTTTCTGTCGGGTTCTCTGTCTGGACGGCAGCCGCGGCGGCAGATCCTGCTTGGCCAGCGGATGCCGTCGAAGACTGCTCGCTCGTGGCAGGGCTCTCCCCTGTCGCCGAGCCTTCGTCGCCAGTTGCCGCCTCAGTTGTGGCGGCACTAGTTGTAGACGCGCTCCCAGAATCCGAAAACTCGGCGCCGCTCTGCTCAGCGGCACCGCCCGCAAGCGCTGCGTCCTCGCCCGGCGTCGCAGCCTGAGCCACAGCCTCGGCAATGCCCTCGGCGCCCTCGGCCCACAGCTGAGCCGGTGTGGTGCCAAGGGCCATCGCGAAGGCCAGGAATGCCACCAGGCCGCGCTTGGCTACGCCGCGCGCAATTGCGCCACGGCGATGCAGCGAGGCGCGCTCGCGCTCGTCCTCAAACATATCCATTTGTCCCCCATTGTCTGTACTTGGAGCATTGCCCAGCGGCTGCCCCACGTCATCGCGCATGTTACGCTCGAGTTCCCCCATCGGGGTCCCCCTTCCCTCCAGAGCCCTATGCACACCGGCGGCATACGCCGCAGCCGCATGCAAGATGGGAGGCGATCCGACTTAACCTTACCGACCCGGGCGCGCCGTCCGATCTGCAACGCGACCATCCCGGGCCAAGAGGAATTACGGTTACTGGTACAGCCGGGGACTTGCACCCCGATTCTCCCAAACGCGCAGGAAAACCGCGCATTCGTGCGTCTCCGCACCACCATCTAGGCCATCGATTATTACTGTCATTATGGTATCACGCAAAAGGGTCCCGCACGCAGGCGAAGCCCAAGGTAAAAGCTATGGTTTGCGATAGACTAGGGCATGGATGGATCGCTGAGCAAAATGATCCGTTTTACTCCGTCCCCCAGGGGTCATTACCGCTTGCCGCCGTGGCTGTTGCGCCAGATCTCGCGGCCCAGCATCAGCGCCAGCACCAGCGCGCTCACGTAGCCCATAAAGCCAATCACCGGGATACCAAACACAACCGGCTCGATGCGCGCGTAGTACACCACCGACGAACCGATAAACAGGCCGGCAATCACAATTGCCATCGACATGCGGTCGATAATTCCACCCAGCTGTCGCAGCGCCTTATCGCTGCTCATGATCTGCGTGTTTACCTTAAGTTGACCGCGCGTGAGCATACGCGACGCCAAGCCCAGATACTCGGCCGCCTCGAGCGAGCCTTTTGCCGCGCGATAGCTGCTCGCGGCAAGATCGCGCCCCATTTCGCGGACGCGCGCATAGGCGCTCTTCTCGTTTTTGATGTGCGCTTGGATGATCTGGATCATGTTGACGTTGGGCATGTACTCGGTCAGCAGACCCTCGAGCGTCACCATGCCGCGGGCGAACATCGTCACCACGCTCGGCAGCTCAACGTCGTTTTTGCGCGCCAGGTTTAGCAACGAGGTCAAAAACTCGCCGATATCAAGATCCTTAAGGTCGAGGCCCGCAAAGTCGGCAACGATAAAGTCCAAATCGGACAAAAAGGCCGAATGATCGAGCTCGGCCGAATCACCGCGCGTCACGGCAAAACGCATGAGCGAATCCTTGAGCTTGGGCACATCGCCCTCGGCCACGGCGAAAATCATATCCTTGACGATACCGCGGTCGTGGCTCGACATGCGCCCGACCATGCCCAGGTCAATAAAGTAGACAATGCCGTCTTTGAGGATGATGTTTCCCGCATGCGGGTCGGCATGGAAAAAGCCGTCGTCGAGCACCTGCGTCGAATAGTCCTCGACGATCGCCGAGCCGATCTTTTCCAGGTCATAGCCCTCGGCCACCAGGCGCTCGGGATCGGCAATGGAGATGCCGTCGATGTAGTCCATGACCACGACATGTTCGGTGCAAAGGTCCAGGTAGGATTTGGGACACGAAACGCCGTGCACGCTTTTGTGGAAGTCATAGAAATCGTTGAGGTTTTTGGCCTCGGCCAAAAAGTTGGTCTCCTCGCGAAATGAGGTCCACAGCTCTTCGACCACACCGTGCAGGTCAACAAACTGATCGGTGTTGACGAACTTGGAAACGATGCGCACCACCGAACGGATGATGTCGATGTCCTGCGCCATGACCTGTTGCGCGCCGGGGCGCTGCACCTTAACGGCTACGTCCTCGCCGGTCACCAGACGGGCGCGGTGCACCTGCGCGAGCGACGCGCTTCCGAGCGGGTTGGGGTCGATCGCGTCGAACATCTGCCCCAGGCGCTGGCCGTATTCCTCTTCCAGACAGCGGAGCACTACCTCATATGGCACCGGCTCTACGTCGGAGCGCAGGCGACGGAGCTCGTCGCAAAACCGCTGCGGCAAAATCTCGGAGCGGTTAGCCAGAATCTGCCCCATCTTGACGAACATGGGACCGAGCTCTTCGAGCAGACGACGCAGACGCACCGGCGTGAGGTTATCCCATACGCGGTACTTTTTGATCAGGCGAACGATCTGCCCAATGCGCTCACGACGACCTGCCGGTGTGAGCTGATACTCCTCGTCCGGCGCCATCGCGTCGGGCTCCTCGGGGACCATATCGACAGCGCGTGGCTTCTTACGAGCACCCGAGACGGCGGCCTCAACCTCATCGACAACCGCCGTCTCGTCACCCAAGGGATCTAGATTGTTGTAATCGGTGGTGGAATCTGCCATCTGCGCTGCTACTCGGCCTCTTCGGTGTCCTCTGCATCGTCGGGCTCAACGGACTCGACGGGCACCGAAGTCACGTTGTCCTCGACCGAGTCGACGATGTCGCGCACATGGGCCAGGAAGGCCGTGCGCTCGAGGGCGGTCATAACCCGGACGCGAGCCAGGATGAGCTCGTCGAGCACGCGCTGCGCCGCAGTCTCGCCCTGCATGCCCAGGCGCTCGGTCAGGTCGGAAATGGTGCCGCCGGCCTGCTCGAACATATCGGACACGCTGCGGGCGATATCGGGGGTGCCGGCGTCCTTGCGGACCTGCTCGCCCTTAGTATTGAGGTCGTCAAGGACCTTCTTGCCGCCCTCAACGGCAACGGCAGCGGCGCCGAAGCCCACGTTGATGGCACCGTTAACAAGCTGATCGAATTTCATAACCATGGTTGGCTCCAATCATGAACAACTGCATTGGCGTTCTTGTACCCAAGATTGGGTGAACGACACAAAATCGTTTTATCGCCAAGATAGAAATCGAGCGGGGCGAAGCCTTTGACGGCGTTTGTCCCGCTCGTTCGCCGCAAGGCCGTCTTTACCTTACGTTGTCATTCATCGCGAAGGAGTTCTTCATGGCACAGCTCGTGGTGTAGAGCACCTTGCCCAACAGGGCATCGGTCTCCACGCGCACGAGCTCGGCAAAGGCCTCGTTGGCGCGGGCGAGCTCGGCGGGCGCCTCGGCCTCGGGCAGCGCGGCCACGGCGGCATCGACGTCGTGGATCTGCTTGTGGCCCATGCCGCCAACTTTCTCCTGATAATCCTCGACCGCGCGACCGCACTCATGGAAGCGAACATCGGCCAAGGCACCGATCAGGCGATTTGCCCAATAGAAATTCTCGGACGTCACGCGAGCCTGCGTGTCGGCATAGTACTCGGGCATGGTCTCGACATTGGCGTACAGCGGCACGAGCGCGTTAAACGAGTTGGAGCCAAACGCCATCCACTGCACGGCGCGATACGCCGGCTGCGCATAGGGGCGCAGCTGCAGCACGGCAAGCTGGCTGTTGCGGTTGATGCCGATGGGACGATAGGCGCCGCGCGTGGCGGGCGTGCCCTTGCTGCCGTAGCAGTCGTACTCTGTGCCCTGGTAGTGGCTCGAAAGCACGTACTTGATGTCCTCGATGGTCACCTTGCGCTCGGGCACGCGGCTCCAGGGGATGTCGTCGCTCTCGGGCGTGTAGTCGGCGTCGGGACCGTCCCACACATCGCTGGGGTTGAGGCAGCGCTGCATGTACCAGGCGCGCGGCGTGTTGTAGACGTGGTCGCTGTCGCTGTGCGAGCCAAAGGCCTCGCGCGGGTTAAAGACCGCAGCGGGACCATCGCCCTTAACGCCCAGCGTCAGATCCAGATGCCACTCGGCCATCCAGGAGCGCAGGTCGGCGGAGCACATGTGGTCGACCTGGGCGCCCTCGGCGTCGTCCAGGTCAAAGCTATCGATACCCAGCTGGTTGGGCATGGTCACGTAGGCATCATCGGGCACGCGCTTGGCGATCCAGTGGTGGCCGCCGATGGTCTCGAGCCACCAGATCTCGTCAACATCACTAAAGGCGATGCCGTTGTTCTCGTAGGTGCCGTAGCGCTCGAGCAGGTCGCCCAGGATGCGCACACCGTCGCGGGCGGACTTGGCGTACGGCAGCACCAGGGTCACCATATCCTCCTCGCCCAAACCACCGGGCTGCGCCGGAACATAGCCGTCCTCGCCCTCGTTGCCCTTGGCGGGCACGTAGTCCACGAGCGGATCGGCGCCGCGGACGCGCTCGTTGGTGGTGAGCGTCTCGGTTGCGGACATGCCAACATTGAGCTCGTTGAAGCCGGCCTCGGCCCAAATGCCATGGCCTGGGACAACGTCAGGGACGCTTGTGTAGCGCATGGGATTATCGGGCAGCTCAACGGTCAGGTGGCTCAGAACGATCGTGTAGACACGCGGCTGCTCGTCGGGGTGCACCACGCGCATGCGCTTGGGCTCAAACACCCCGTTGGACGAGTCCTCGTTGCGGGCGACAAGCGTCGACCCGTCGTAGCTCGCGTTCTTACCAACCAAAATCGTTGTGCACGGCATGCGCATCCTCCTTGAGCGAAGAAATCAAACGGCAACAGTGTATCGCTTCGGCGCAAAAAGGGCGAAACAGCCGCCCCGGCAACCCCTGTGGTCAAAAACGACTATTTCGATGCGCGCTCCGCCGCCTCGATCACGTGCTTGGCGAGAATCGCGGTGGTCACAGCCCCCACGCCGCCCGGCACCGGAGTAATTGCGCCAACGATCGGTTGCGCAGCATCAAAATCGACATCACCGACCAGCTTGCCAGCGGCCTCGTCCCAGTTAATGCCCACATCGATGATCGTCTGGCCCTCGCGAACCGCATCCGCGCCAATCGTGCGTGCGCGTCCAACGGCCGCAACCACAATATCAGCCGCACGGCACTCGGCAGCCAAGTCGCGCGTATGCGTATGGCACATCGTCACCGTGGCATTGCGAGCCGTAAGCATGGCGGCAACGGGACGGCCAATCACGAGCGACCGACCGACGACCGCGACCTTGGCCCCATCCAGCTCAACGCTGTAATGGTCCAGCAGCGCCAACACGGCTTCTGCCGTGCAAGGAGCAAAGCCCTCGCCTCGCCCCGAAAGCGTGGTGAGCAGCGAGGCCGGCGTCATGGAGTCAACATCCTTGGCGGGCTCGAGTGCCGCGGCAACTGCATCCTCGTCAAGCCCAGCGGGCAACGGACGAAACATCAGGCAGCCGTGAACAGCGGGGTCGGCATCGATGTCCTTAATAGCCGCCAACAGCTCGTCCTGTGAAACATCGGCGGGAAGCAAAACGCGGCGAGCCTCAATGCCAATCTTCTCGCAGCGCTTGAGGGCGCCGCGCTCGTAGGACAGGTCGTCCTCGCGCTCGCCCACACGAACGATGGCCAGTGTCGGCACGATGCCCTGTTCGCGCAGGGCGGCGCAACGAGCGGCAAGTTCCTCGGTCAAAGCGCGGGCAACGGGAGCACCCTTGAGCAGTTCGGCCATGGCTATCCCCTCTTCCTTGCGGCGTCAGCAGCACGGCGCGCCAGTGCATCGGCGCGCGGCAGCCACGTATCTAGTAGTTCATCGCACGCCGCCTCGAGTTCCTCGGCGCGCGCCCGGTCTTTCATAGATGTGGTGTTGGCAAAGAGCGTCAGGCTCGCGCCTTGCATGGCGGCGCGGCAGAACACGGCGCCGCATGCCACGTCGGACAGCAACTGGCGCGAACCCTTGTCGGCCATGTCCTCGAGCAGCGCCAGCGCGCGGGCGCAGGCATCCATGATCCGATACGGTGGCATGGCCGCCACGCGCAACGCGTCCTGAATCGCCACGGGTCGAGCCGGGTCATCACAAGGAATACCGTATGCCGCAGACACCTGGCCGTACGCGCGCACATCCTCGGCAACCAGACCCACTAGTTCCTGCGCCAGCTCATCAGCCTGGGCAAACGCGCGCGTCAGGTCATCCGCACGATCAGCAAGCGCGGGATTGGTCGCACCGTAGCGGGCAACCATTCCACACAGCGAGGCGCCCAGCGCGCCCACAAAGGCGCTCGCGCTGCCACCGCCAGGAACCGGCTCGCGCGCGGCCAGCGCCTCGGCAAACCCGCGACAGGTCTTGTCCATCATCTCTTGGCTCATACGCATGCACCTTCAAGTCATATAGATCGGTCGGGCGGCAACCGCCGGCCAACCGCATCAAACACGTAATGATGCTAAGTCTAGCCCATAAGCACATTAGCGTCAGTACACCTGGCCATCGCGGATTTCTATGGCACACGATAGGCCATGCCAACGCAAACATGGGACACATGGCCCACCTTTCGGGACTTCCGGACGTCACAAACTGGGGCATATCTATAAACAAGGAATCTGTTGGGGCAACGCCCACGTACGCGCGCCCCATTAAAACAACGGGCACCCAACCCCGGGGAGGGCCGACAACATCGGCCCTCCCCTCTTTTGCGCCCGAACATATTGCCACTTAACGGCGCAAATCCGGCCCTCAGAATGGGACACATGGCCCACCCTAGCGAGCCGTCAACGCGTACAGTAAAAGCAGGTAATCCATGGGCGGTTACAGATCGAGGAGGACACGACCATGAAAAAGAAGGCCTTTGCGATTCTCACCCTCTGCATCAGTCTCTTTGCCGCGGTTGCCCTGGTGGGCTGTGGCGGAAGCGGCGGCGCTACCGGCAGTGGCGGTGGCGGCGGAGCAGAAAAGCCAGCCGTGGATATGAGGACCGACTTCATTTGGTTTAAGGTCGAGGTCCCCGAGGGCGTTGAGATCACCGATGTTGCCGGCGACACGGCCGACAGGGCCCAGTTTAAGTTCACCGAGAGCGAGCACGCCAGCGACCGCTTCATCCCCGTCTTCGATCCTGACAAGAACGCCGACGAGCTGTTCGACTACGAGGCAAAGTGGAATGCCAGCTTTGAGTGGACCGAGAATGACCCCGTCAAGTACAACGGCAAGACTTGGCGCAACGCTTCCTATACACACTCGGGCGGCGTGACGACTGAGTACTTCACCGAAGCAGGCGGCGGCAGCGTCTACGTGCGCATCGACAATGTCGAGGAGCACAAGGATGCCGTCGAAACCATGATGAAGTCTCTGGAATTTGCCGATGACATCGCCGAGGCAAAAACCGAGGCCATGGACGTTAAGCTCGACGATATCGAGATCAAGCGCTAAAGCTCCAACGGCATGCAGCAGCGCCGTTTTAGCTCAGCCGGGATGCAAGGTGTGACTCCTTGCATCCCGGCTTTTTGTGTTCGAAAGCGCCCGGTCACATCACCATATTGAGCACGTTGACGAATTCCTGAGCCCGGGAGCGGCTGCTCAGGCAAAAGACACAGGCAGTCAACAACCTGTTGCGCAGAAAAACATTGCGGCCCTTGATCCTGTTAACGCCCGTGATGTCCTTAAGGTAGACAATCTCGATATGCTTGCCGCCGAAAGTGCCCTTCTTGAACACCTCGATGCGGTTGGGGTAGATCCTGACGTCTTTAAACCCGCCCGAACCTTTGTCCTGGAACAGCAAGGTGTTGTTGTCCATGCGCGTCACCCCCATGGGGTTCATTAAAACTGTCTCTATGGCCACATTTTAACCACCTCAAGGCCCCATGCGAAGATGTCAGACAGCACAGCAATTCGTGTCCGCGCGAGGCTTTAAACTAAATGCGATAAAGATGCATTCCACAAGAGGAAAGTGGGGCGACAGTGATGGGCGAACTGGTAAACCGTGGAGAATCGGCAATCGTGCCCGAAGGTTTTTACAAGCAGGTTTCCTCGATTCTCAACGCCGCTCGCGACAAGGCCTATACCGCCGTTAACTTTGCGATGGTTGAGGCATATTGGGAAATCGGCAAGAGTATTGTTGATGAACAGGGTGGAGAGGAGCGCGCAGCATATGGAGAGGCATTGATTGCGGGCCTCTCCAGAAGGCTTACAGCGGATTTCGGAAGAGGCTTTGGCATCGCAAACCTTCGCAATATGCGTCAGTTCTTTCTTGCGTTTCCAATTCGCGACGCACTGCGTAGCGAATTGAGCTGGACTCATTACCGCAGGCTGATGCGCATTCCCGACCCCGAAGCTCGCGCCTGGTACATGAACGAATGCGCTGACTCTCGCTGGAGCACGCGTCAGCTCGAGCGCCAGATCAACACCATGTTCCGCGAGCGCCTGCTTGCCAGCAAGGACAAGGAGGCCGCCGCCCAAGAAATCCAGAAGAGCGCCCCGGCTCGTCGCCCCGAGGATATCATCCGCGACCCATATGTACTGGAGTTTTTAGGTTTCTCGGACGATACTGCGTTTCGCGAGAGCGATCTAGAGCAGGCGCTCATCACACATCTTCAGAAGTTCCTACTGGAGCTTGGCCGTGGCTTCGCTTTCGAGGCGCGCCAAAAGCGCATCACCTTTGATGGGCGCCATTTCTATATTGACCTTGTGTTTTACAACTATCTGATGCGCTGCTTCGTGCTTATCGACCTTAAGACGGACGATCTTACGCACCAGGACTTGGGCCAGATGCAAATGTATGTGAACTACTACACGCGCGAGCTCATGAACGAAGGCGACAATCCGCCCATAGGCATCGTGCTCTGCGCGGACAAAAGCGATTCGATTGTCGAGTACACGCTGCCCGAAGACAACGACCAAGTGTTTGCCGCCAAATACCTGCCGTATCTTCCAAGTAAGGAAGAGCTGGCGCGCGAGCTGAGTGCCGAGTACCGCGCCATCAACGAAGCGACTAATGGCGAAGCACAAGGATAGCAATACGTTGCGACCGACACCACCGATGGCGCTCCACATCACCTGGGATAAGAGGAGCTTTCCATGACAGACAGACCGAAAACAACACTGCGCGACTGCATCTATGGGCTCGCCGTCGGCGACGCACTGGGCGTTCCCTACGAGTTCAGGCCCCGCGGCACGTTCGAATGCACCGACATGATCGGCTACGGCACGCATGGGCAGCCCGCCGGCACCTGGAGCGATGACACGTCCATGACGCTTGCTACCTGCGACTCGATTAGGGAGCTTGGGCACATCGACACCGCGGACATGCGCGACAAGTTCGTAAGTTGGATTGCCCGTGGCGAGTATACGATCGACGGCGTTTTCGATTACGGCGGCACGACCGCCCGCGCTTTGCACACCGGCAAAGGAGGCTCCGGCGAGCGCGACAACGGCAACGGATCGCTCATGCGCATCGCTCCCCTAGCGTTCACCGATGCGACGGACAACGAGATCCGCGAGGTCTCGGCAATCACGCACGCCCACAGAACATCAACCGATGCATGCATCATATTTGTTGAGCTGATGAGGAATGTGATGAACGACGCGCTCCCCTCGTGGGCACTCCATCTGAAAGGCATGCCTGAGCAGGAGATCAAGTCAGGTGGCTTCGTGCGCGACACGCTTAAGGCAGCCACCTGGTGCTTCGTCAACACTAACAGCTACGAAGATTGCGTGCTTGCCGCCGTCAACCTAGGCGACGACACCGATACCACCGCAGCCGTTGCCGGCGCCCTCGCCGGCACGGTATACGGCATCGACGCAATTCCGCAGGAGTGGACCGACGCCTTGCGCGGTAAAGAGCTGATAGAGCAGTGTTTGTTTTAGGGCGCACTTACGATAGAAACTGACCAGGAGGCACCACGGAAAGAAAGATCGCAAATATAGACGAGTTCCAAGTGGACGAAAACGGGATTCCGCTATTTCCAGCAGGACTGAAGGAAGAAGCCAACCTCTATGTTCTCCCCGACGGGCGTTACCTCCCCTGCGGGGTCTACCGAACCGAAGATGGCGGCTCACTCATTTATGAGCCATCCGGGCTCAGCTTCTTCGGGCAGATGCTTGCTCAATTCAAAGAGTGCTAGGGGTTTGATTGCCCGTTAGATCGACACTGTTCCAAACCATGGAATGGGCAGGATGTCTCCCACCGCGGCCTGTGAGGTAAAATCTTGACTGCCGCGGAATCCGCCTGCGGGCAACGCTCCGATCTCCGATTGGGGTGAAGCCTATGAACTTGTTTCTTGAAATCCTGCGCCTCTCGATGTATGTGACCGGCATTGCCCGGAACCTCTACTCGATCTGGCGGGAATATAAGCAGTAACGGATAGCGAAGGGAGTCATAAAAAGGGCCGGTTGCAGCCGGCCCTTTAGACGATAATACCTGCGTTGCCCGCGCTTCCGAAGTGTGACTAGCTGAGGAGCGGGTTCCGCGGCACATCCTGATTTTACCCAGCGAGACGGCTCTTTTGCAGCCGCTCCACCGATTATTTACATCTGGCACCCTCAAACAATCAGACGACAGTCCGCACTCCTGCGAGCTGCCCCGTTCCTCTAGCTATCGGATCGCAGCGCCAACTGACACCACTCCCCTACTTACCAAATAGCGCACCCAGCAGGCCGCGACGTTTGGGCTTTTCTTCTCGGTAGGAACCCTCGGCAACCGCTGCCACCTGACGCGGCTGTTCGCCGTCTCCACGGCGCACGATCTGGTATAGGAAGGGCGATTTAACGTATTTGACCTCGATGGGCGTGGCGTGCACGGTGCTTTCTCTGGACAGATGCAGACTCGGGTTGAGCGGCGCCACCACATGCGTCTCACGCTTGTCGCTAAACACCGCCGCGGCCGCGCGGCCCGTCTGGCCGTTTACGGCAATGCGCACCTGCTCGCCATCGCGGCTGTCCGTCGCCGGGCGATCGACAAAGTAGACCGGCACCATCACCAGGCCGTCCTTATGCTTGCGAGCCTTGCGCGCCCAGGTGCGGATGCTCTTTTTATTGAGCCCCAGCACCGCCTCGGCATCGTTGCCGGCAATGTCGAGCGCCAGCTTATCAATGACCACCTGGTCCTTGGTAGACGCATCGACGGAGACAACGCGGAAGTCGCCTTCCTGCATAGCGGGATCGAACGGCCCAACCTTGGCAAAGTCCCAAGGCTCCAAAATGCCCATAAGGCGAACGTCCAGGTAGTTTGCCCGCGGATACGCCCAGTCGAGCACCTCGTAGTACACCAGGGTCTCCTTGCTCAGCCCCTTGCCCGGGAAGGACGCCATCATGCGCAAATCCGCGAGCGCCATGGGGAAGTAGAAGAGCGACATGTCATTTTGAATCGCGTCTTCCACGTCGTGCCCGGCAAAGGCATCGGGATACTGGCGCACCAGCTGCAGCGCGTTGGCACGTGCCTGCTGCGGCGTTATCTCGCAAGGAATACCCTGCTCAGGCACGTACTCGGCACCAACGCCCATGGTCAGACGCTTGCTAAAGGTACCGGGCTTGAGTAGGTCGGCAACGCCGATCTTATTTCCGCAGGACGGGCACTCAAGCACGCGCTGAGTGGACTCGCCTTCAAAGGACGCTCCACAGAAGGGGCAGGGAATGCTCACGTGCGTGGCTTCTTGGAACTCCTGCGCCGTGCCGCGGTCCTCCCACAGCAGATGCTCCAGAACCGACTGATTGCGCCAGTGTGAATTAAAGAAATACCAGTCCGGGTCCTCCGGGCGCTCGAGCTGCGACACGTGGGTGAGCTTAAGCAGTCCATCGACAACCGTCAGTGGCGTATGGCGAATGCCCAGGGCGCTCTTGGGCTCCCCCGCATCGGCCTGCCACGGAACGACCGTGCCGCAATAGGCGCACTCAAAGCTGCGTTTAGCCTGGTGTGAGTACATAGGGCCGCCGCAGTTTTGGCATTTAATGGCAAACATCTCGTCCATGAATACGTCCTCCTTTGCGCAGGGGCTGTCGACATTAAGTATGTCGGGCAGGCAGGCACATGCCCATACCCATGTGGCCCAAAATGGAGCACCCGGTCGGACAAGAAGGGCCGCTCGTTAGCTCCAGCAGACCATTACTGCATTTTCTGAGCACCGGCGCACGGTGCGCCCATGCGAGCTACACTATCCCCTTAACCATGATTGTGAGGACGATCGCCATGCTATTTGTAAATCGGCTGGTACATACGCTTGTTCCCGGCAGCGAGGGCGAGCCGGTCGATACGACTCGCCGTACCAACGCGGGCTTTGCCGCAAGCCTCATTTGCATTGGCCTCAACATTACCCTGTGCCTGGCCAAGGGCATCGCGGGTCTGCTCGCCGGCTCCGTCTCCCTCATCGCCGACGCTTTCAACAACCTCTCCGATGCCTCGAGCAACATTGTGAGCCTGCTCGGTTTCCGCCTTGCCAGCCGCCCGGCAGACGAAGGCCACCCCTATGGTCACGGCCGCTACGAGTACCTAGCCGGCCTGTTCGTCGCCGTCCTGGTTTGCGCCGTCGGCATCAACCTGATTCTCGAGTCGGTCACCAAGATCATCAAGCCCTCGCCCACCGCTTACACGTTTATTTCCCTTGCGGCACTGGCTACGTCCATGCTCGTTAAGCTCTGGATGGCAGCGTTCAACCGCACGCTGGGCAACCGCATCGATTCCGAGACACTCATCGCCACGGCGCAGGACTCCAAAAACGACGTCATCACCTCGGGCTCGGTCTTAGCGGCGGCGCTTATTTCGCAAGCGACAGGCTTTGACCTCGACGGCTGGGCGGGCCTGGGCGTGGGCATCTTCATTTGCATCAGCGGCATGGGCCTGGTGCGCGACGCCATCAGCCCGTTGCTGGGGCAAGCGCCCGACCCCAAGCTCGTCCAGGCAATCCGCGACAAGATCATGTCCTATCCGCAGGTCCTGGGCACACACGACCTCATGGTGCACGACTACGGCCCCGGCCGTCAGTTTGCCAGCGCACACGTGGAAATGCCCGGCGAGGGCGATGCCTTTGAGCACCACGAGATTCTGGACACCATCGAACACGATATCAAGCATCAGATGGGCATCGGTATCACGCTACACTGCGACCCCATCGCCACCACCGGCGACGACCTGCGCGGCTGGGTCAAGCGCGGCATCATGCAGATCGATCCTGCGCTCTCCATCCACGACCTGCACGAGCACGATGGCTTTGTGTCATTTGACCTTGTGCGTCCCGACGGCTTTGACATATCCGACGAGGAGCTGCTGGGGCTCGTCACGCGCATCGTGCACGAGCGCCGACCCGATGCCTCATGCGTCGTTACGTTTGACTCGGGCTTTAGCTCGCCCGACCGTCCGGCCGAGCAGCTGTAGCCCACTTAACAGCTAGTTTCCCTGCGCGCCCGAGATGCCGTTTTGTAGGGCGTTCCAGGCATCCGTCGCCATGTCGCCCAAGTTCTGCGCGGTATCGCCCAGATTTTGTGCCGTATCGCCCAGCCCTTGCGCCTTGTCTCCCAACTCCTGCGCCTTGTTGCTCAAGTCCTCCAGCGTATTGGAGCTCGAGCTGTCGGTACCGCTTTGGCCGTCGGACGAGTTGCCCGAACTGTTCTTGTGCGTGAGTTGAATTTCGAGGTTGCCGTTGTCGTTATAGTAGGCAGAAGTAACGACCCAGTTGGCATCGACGACGGGCGTTGAGCCATCATCAGTCAGGACCACGGCATTCGAAAGATCGGCGCCGCGCGACTTGAGGATCTTCTTGGCGTTGGACCAGTACTGCCCCGGGATATCACTCAGATCGACGGTGCTAGACGAGGCGGACTCGGTTTGCTCGGCAGCGGTATCGGCCGTTGAACTCCCTCGCTTGTTGAGCATGCCCGACACGATGGCAAACACAACCGACAGCGCAAAGAAGATCGCCAGCACGATGAGGATCTTCTTAATCACGCTCGACGAACGCGACGGCGTCTCTTCCTCGTCCTCGCCATATTGCGGAATCGACTTGGGGTACTCGCGATACGGCTCGCGCGACTCGTAGCGAGGCTGCGCCGTGCGAGGCATATACGTCGTCTGCTGAGGCTGCGGAATGGGATTCTGCGGCAGGTCATCATAGGGATTCGGCGTCGAGGCGGCATAAGAATCCTGCGGCGCGTAATCAAACGGGTCTGCCGCCGCGTTGCCATAGGGGCTTTGCAAAGATGCAGCGTAAGGGTCCTGCGCCGTGTCGCCATAGCCCATAACCCGGGTGGGCTCGGCAGAAGGCTGCGTCGCGGCGGGGTCGGTATAACCGGGGTTGGGAACAACGCGGGTCGCATCGGCGCTATCGCCAGCCTGCGCGGAACCGTAGCCGCCCATCACGGTTGTCTTGTCCTGATCCATGCAACGATTCCTTTCCGTCGCCTGTAAGCATCAAGTTATCCATGCATTCTACCCGCGCAAAAGCCCATGATGGGCAGAGCCCGTCGGTATCTACAAGACATGCGCGGGCCTAAGGATCAAAAAGCCCCGCCGGGCCTTGTGGGCACGGCGGGGCGGGCTATCAGCTATGGACAGCAGACTTAGAACAGGCCGGTGATGTTGCCGTCGTTGTCGACGTCGATGTTCTCGGCCGCGGGAACCTTGGGCAGACCCGGCATGGTCAGAACGCTGCCGGTCAGCGCGACCACAAAGTGGGCACCGGCGGAAACCTTGAGCTCGCGCACGGTGATGCGGAAGCCCTCGGGAGCGCCCAGCGCCTTGGCGTTGTCGCTAAAGCTGTACTGCGTCTTGGCGACGCACACCGGCAGGTTGCCAAAGCCATTCTCGCGCAGCTCGGCGAGCTGGCGCTTGGCGGCCGGCGTAAAGTCGACACCGTCGGCGCGGTAGACCTTGGTGGCAACGGCCTCGAGGGCATCAGCGACATCAGCGCCGTCCTCATAGGCAAACTTGAGCTCGCTCGGCTGCTCAATCAGACGCATGACCTCATCGGCCAGGTCGAGCGCGCCCTCGCCGCCCTTGGCCCAGACCTCGGAAAGCTTAACGTTGACGCCGAGCTTCTGGCACTCGGACTCGATGAGCGCAAGCTCGGCCTCGGTGTCCGTCGGGAAGCGGTTGATGGCGACCACGCAGGGCAGACCATAAACGTTCTGGATGTTGTCAACATGACGCAGCAGGTTGGGCATGCCGGCCTTGAGGGCCTCGAGGTTCTCCTCGTTGAGGTCGGCCTTGGCAACACCGCCGTTGTACTTCAGCGCACGAGCGGTCGCGACGACTACGACAGCGCTGGGGCGAACGCCCGTCATGCGGCACTTGATGTCGAGGAACTTCTCGGCACCCAGATCGGCACCGAAGCCGGCCTCGGTAATGGCAACATCGCCAAAGCGCATCGCCATACGCGTGGCCATGATGGAGTTGCAGCCGTGGGCAATGTTGGCGAAGGGACCGCCGTGGACAAACGCGGGCGTGCCCTCGAGCGTCTGGACCAGGTTGGGCTTGAGCGCGTCCTTAAGCAGAGCGGCCATAGCGCCCTGAGCCTTAAGGTCGCGGGCGCGGACGGGCTCGCCGGCAAAGCTGTAGCCGACGACGATCTCACCCAAGCGTTCCTTGAGGTCGCTGATGCTCGTAGACAGGCATAGGATTGCCATGACCTCGGAGGCGACAGTGATATCGAAGCCGTCCTCGCGCGGCACGCCCTGGGCCTTACCGCCAATGCCGTCGATAACGTGGCGTAGCTGACGGTCATTCATATCGACGACGCGCTTCCAAGTGATGCGCTTAACGTCAATACCGAGCTGATTGCCCTGCTGGATGTGGTTGTCGAGCATGGCGGCCAGCAGGTTGTTAGCAGCACCGATGGCATGGAAGTCACCGGTAAAGTGCAGGTTGATATCCTCCATGGGGATGACCTGAGCCCAGCCGCCGCCGGCAGCACCGCCCTTAACGCCAAAGACGGGGCCGAGCGAAGGCTCGCGCAGGGCTACGGCGCTCTTGACGCCGCGACGACGCAAGCCATCGGCCAGACCAATGGTCGTGGTGGTCTTGCCCTCGCCCGCAGGCGTTGGGTTGATAGCGGTCACGAGGACGAGCTTGGCCTGGTGATCAGTCGGCTCGTTGAGCAGTGAATAGTCGACCTTAGCCTTGTCGAAGCCATACGGAATAAGGTGCTTAACGTCGACGCCGGCGTTCTTGGCCACCTCGGTAATAGGCAGCGGCGTGACAGAACGTGCGATTTCGATGTCAGTAGGCATGGGCGGTCCTTTCGTTACCGAATGAGAAAAAGACCAATTCAGCATAGCACGGGCGCGCAATAGTAAAACGCCCATAACCGATGAACGGCGATATGTTTACCCGATGCCCAGCGATAGCCCAACAGCCCGCCAAAACAAAGCGCCCTAAACGGTAGGTTCAATCCCCAGGTGCTCAAAGGTGCGAAGGGTTGCCTGACGGCCCTGCGGCGTACGAATCATCAACCCGCACTGCAGCAAATAGGGCTCATAGACATCCTCGAGCGTGCCTGGGTCCTCGCCCACCGCGCTGGCAAGGGTCGTAAGTCCCACGGCGCGGCCGGAGAACGTCTTGGCGAGCGTCTCCAAAATGCGAATATCCATCCAGTCCAGACCGAGCTCGTCGATCTCGAAGAACTCGAGCGCCTGGCGGCAGATATCGAGCTCGATGGGGCCGTTGCCGCGCACCTGTGCGTAATCGCGCACGCGCTTGAGAAGGCGGTTGGCAAGACGTGGCGTGCCGCGCGAACGCGAGCCGATCTCGAGTGCACTGGGACGGTCGATCGTCACGCCCAGGATAGTCGCCGAGCGCGTCACAATCTGCGCGAGCTCCTCGACCGTGTAGTAATCCAGGCGATATGAAATGCCAAAGCGGTCGCGCAACGGGCCTGTCAACATGCCTGAGCGGGTCGTTGCCGCTACCAACGTAAACTTGGGAATATCCAGGCGAATCGAGCGCGCCGCCGGACCCTTGCCAATCACGATATCGAGGGCAAAGTCCTCCATCGCGGGGTACAGGACCTCCTCGACCGAACGGTTGAGGCGGTGGATCTCGTCTATAAACAGCACATCACCCGGCTGCAAGTTAGTAAGGATGGCCGCCAGGTCGCCCGTGCGCGCGATGGCAGGGCCACTCGTGGTCTTGATCTGAGCGCCCAGCTCGTTGGCGATAACGGTGGCCAGCGTGGTCTTGCCCAGACCCGGAGGACCCGAGAAAATCACGTGGTCGAGCGTCTCGCCACGGCTCTGCGCCGCTTCGATCAACACGCGCAGGCTCTGCTTGATGTGCTCCTGACCACAGTAATCGTCCAGGCGCTGGGGGCGCAAAGTGCGGTCGACATCGAGGTCCTCGGCCGTCAGCTCCGAGCCCACCATGCGCTCGCCGTGCGCCATGGATGCCGCCGGCGAGTTGCCGGGCGTCGCCCACAGGTCCTGAGAGTCATCGGCTTCCCACATCACGCATCCATTCCGAGTCGCTTAAGCGCCGCGCCGAGCAGATCCTCGACACGCATATCCTGCCCATCATACCCGCTCAGGGCAACCTCGGTCTCCTGAGGGCTAAAGCCCATGGAAAGGAGCGCCGCGCGGGCGTCATCGATCGCCGAGGGAGCGGCGGCGGGAACCGGCATCGCAACCTGACCGGGAATTACGTCGACCGGAACAAAGCCCTTGTCCTTGGCAAAGGTACTCTTGAGCTCCAAGATGAGGCGTTGGGCGGTCTTTTTGCCCACACCGGGCACCTTGGCCATGCCCTTGTCATCCTCGGCCATTACCAGGGAATACAGCTGTCCCACGGTATAGGTGGAAAGCACGGCAAGCGCCAGGCGTGGACCGACGCCCGAGACAGAAACGAGCCGATCGAACATCGTGCGCTCGTCCTTGGAAGCAAAGCCAAAAAGCGTCATGGCGTCCTCGCGCACCTGCATGCGGGTATAGAGGCGAACCTCACCGCCGGGCGTAGGCAGCGTGGCGGCAGTGCTGCCCGAAATACCGAGCTCAAAGCCCACGCCCGACACATCGACGACGGCCGAGCTCATCGTGGCCTCGATAAGCGTTCCATGGAGCTGGGAGATCATCAGTATCCGGTTCCTCTCTGTTGATAGAACTCGCCGCCGGTAAGCGCCCGGGTGCGGCTTAGGTTAACGTGACAGATGGCGCAAGCTAGGGCATCGGCGGCATGGTCTGGGTGAGGGTCGTGATCGAGCTGCGTGAGCGTGCGCACCATGTAGGCAACCTGCCGCTTGTCTGCGGCACCCGTGCCCACCACGGCCTGCTTAATCTGCATGGGCGTGTATTCGCCAATCTCGAGCGCGCATTCCGAAAGCGCCACGAGCGCGGCACCGCGGGCATGCGCCGTGGGGATGGCCGAGCGGACGTTAGCGCCAAAGTAGATGCTCTCGATAGCCGCGGTATCGGGACGGTAGCGTTCGACGACGCCCTTGAGGTCGTGGGCGATATGCGACAGGCGCACCGCGAGCGGGCTGCCCGCGCTGGTCTCGATACAACCGTAGGCACGGCAGCGAACCTCGCCACGTCGCTCCTCGATAATCCCCCAGCCCGTATGGGCCAAACCGGGGTCGATACCCAAAATGACCAAGCCAACCTCCCCTCGCCTTTTTTCCAAGCGCAAGGCAAGGCCCCGCGCATCATTCACGAACGTCTGTTCTAGAATAACACAACGCTAGCCCTATAAGTCAGCCGAGATCGAATTGTAGGTTGAGCATACGCAAGCGAGCGCCCGCCAGAGCGAGCAAGGTGCCTTGAAAGAGGAGGGCATTGACCTGGTGGTCATGCCCGACGATTGAAAGGCAGATTGCCGCTCTGGCGGGCGCGCAGCGTCGACTCGTTACGCGGTTTGGTAAAACCGCGTAACCTTTTTAGTTCTGCGAGAAGAATGGGAACTGTCGGGGGTCTACCGGCGGATGCGGCATCGGACCACCCTGCGGTCCGCCCTGGCCGCCCATCATTTTTTCGATGGCGTCCTGGACCTCGCCCTCAAACCGCTTCATGCCCTCATGCAGACGACGCTGACCGTCCTCGGAGCGCAGCTCTTCCATCTGCTCGGGCGAAATACCCAACAGCTCGCCTAATAAGCCCATCATCTCGCCGCGCATACGGTCACTCGTATCGTCGTCGGCAAAGCGTCGCACCTCAGCGCGTGCCAGCGAATCAACCGTCATGCGCTCCTTGCCGTTGAGCCCCAGATCGGACCACGCAAGCATGTACGGCCAAGCGCGCTCGGCAAACGAACGGGCCGAGACGATCGGCACCGTCGGCAGCATGTGACGAGCAGCCTCACCTTGGCGCACGAGTATCAACAGCAGCGAGCAGGCCTCGGGCTTGCCGGCGGCCATCGGGATGTCGTCGAAAGGTCGATTGCGGTCCACGTGCGACTCGAGCGCACCATCGACCTCGCCCGGCTCAAGCCCGCCCAGCAGCTGCGCCGCGCGATCGAGCATATCAACCGGGCCGGCGAGCGTCGAGAGCGCCTGCGCCAGCACGCGATCCATGCAATCCTCCACCGCGTTGAGTGTCACGAGCTCTTGGGGCACCACGGCCGAGGCACGGTTGCGCACGCGTGCAACAAACTCGAGCGTCGACAGATACACGTCACCAAAGGGCGCAAAGTCGCCCTGATAGCCGCCGGACAGCGCGGGCGCCGCCAGTGCGTACTCAGTCTTGGAAAGCGGGCTCAACGCCATGGCGCCCAGCTCGAGCGCCGTATCCTCGAGCATCAGGCCCAGCGCACGCGAACGCAGGCGTTCGGCATCGCCCGCCGACACGTCGCGGTCGAGCACGCGCGCCGCATCCGGCGCATCGCGCTCGACGGTGCGAATGTGCAGGCGCTCGGCGATTGAGCGAACAGCGGAACAGCGGGCAGCCTCGGACTCCTCCTGCGCCGGCGTAAAGATGCGGTTGCGCCCCAGCACCAGGCCAATCACATTACGCGGGCCCAGAGCGTCGACGGCAAGCGCCGCCAACAGGGACGACGGCAAATCGCCCTCGAGCGCCACCACGGCACGCGACGCACCGCGGGCGCGGGCATTGTCGCGCACGGCAAGCACCAGCGCCTGCCACAGCCACTCCTCGGAGCGAAACTGGGGCAGCTCATGGTCCTCCAGGGCATCGAGCATCACGCCGCGCTGAATCTCCTGAACCAGCAGGCTCTCCTCAAAGCACGGCGCCTGGGCCACCACGCGACCGCAATCGTCGAGCACAAACGACCCGCCGGTATACACCGACTCGTCATAGGCGCCGACCGGAGCCACGCAGGCAAACCATACGCTGCGCTTGGAGGCGATCTTGCGGTAAGCACCGCTGCGCACGGCGGCGACGGCGGCGGTCTCGCGATCGGTCATGTCAAACGCATTAAACTGGAAATAGGCAATGAGGTCGACACCGGTCGGCAGCATCTCGAGCTCGCGATCCAGGTCAAACACCACGGCGATGCGCACGCCGTCCACGTCAAACACCGGCGGTGCCCAACGTGTGTCGTTGTTCTCACCGCGCTGCAGGGCAATACTTGCGCGCGCAGGCACCACGCGACCATCCTTAAGCATCATATAGTCAAGCAGGGGCTGGCCCTCAAACGAAACCGCAGCGGGCACGATGCAGATCATATCGAGCTCTTGGATGCGCTCGGCAACGCCCGTCAGGCCCGTCAGCATATCGTGCTCAAAATCGGCAGCGCCCACCAGGCTGCCCGGCATGGCACCCATAAAGAGCGGAGCCGGAACGCACAGCACGCGCGCGCCGCGCTCATGAGCCAGGCGAGCCTGGTCCTCGATGCGGCCGCAAATGCCCTCGATGTCACCCAGGCGCATATCGATCTGTGCAAGTGCGAGCTTCATGGCCCAGCCCTTTCCGTCGTAAATCGTCGTTGTCGTAGTAAAAGCGCCGGCCGCATAATGCAGCCGGCGCTCGCATGTGCATATGCTAGCTATGATACCCCGAGCGGGGGCGCGCTCCTAGAACGTCGCGGACCACAGCCCATGCAGGTTGCAGTAGGCATAGACGGTACCGGTCTTGGAGCCGCCAGCGAAAAACGTCGTGGGCTTCATGCCGGGCTCGAGGTAATGGACCTCCAGGCGCCCCTCGGCCTCAAGCGCGATCCACTCGATGTAGTGCTCGGGCAGCATGGGGTGCTCCGTCGAGCCCACGCGTGCGCGAATGACGTGGCCGTCGCGCTCGATCTCGACAACAGGCACGTGCTTCTCGTGCGCCGCGTCCTCGGTGTTCGCCGTCAGCTCCGTGCAGCCGGCAGGGGTCGCAACGCCGTCGCCAAGGGCGGCAACGAGCTTGCCATCGGAGTCCTTAAAGAATTTCGCCATGATGTTCTCCTTTGCTGATGTGCCAATGTACTTGACGCTTCTTATGCCCAAAGAGCGCCGAACCATCCATGGCATTGCAAATGAACACATAACGGGGAGGCAAGCGGTCGGGCCAGGACGAACCGGTGACCCGGCCCGACCCGGCAGCCCCATCCCGCGCGCAGCTAGCGACCGTCGCCGCCGAGCAGCGCCAGAACATCCTCGCGCGTGAACAGCGCCGATGAGATGCCGTCGCCGCCGAGCACGCTGTTGACCAGATCGCGTTTGGACTCCTGCATCTGCATGATGCGCTCCTCGATCGTGTCCTTGGCAATGAGCTTGTACACGGTCACGGTGTGCTGCTGGCCAATGCGGTGGGCGCGGTCGGTCGCCTGGTCCTGCGCCGCCACGTTCCACCACGGGTCGTAGTGGATGACCACGTCGGCAGCCGTCAAATTAAGGCCCACGCCGCCCGCCTTGAGCGAAATCAAGAACACCGGCACCTCGCCCGCCTGGAACTGCGCAACCATCTTGGCGCGACTCTCCTTAGACGATGCACCCGTAAGCTTAAGAAAGGCGATATCCTCCTTGACCAGGCGCTTGCCAATGATATCGAGCATGCCCGTAAACTGGCTGAACAGCAAGATGCGGCGACCGCCGTCAAGCGCGCCGTGAACGAGCTCCATGCACGTATCGAGCTTGGCGCTTCCCGCCTTGTAGTCCGCATAGTGCAGATGCGGGTCGCAGCAGATCTGACGCAGCTTGGTGAGCTCGGCAAGTACCTTGAGCTTGTCTTTCTTAAACTCCCCGGCCTCGCGGTGCTGCACTTGCTGGGCAATGCGGTCCTGGTTGGCCAGGTAGAGCTTGCGCTGCTCGCCGGTAAGCTGCGCCATCACCGTATCCTCGATCTTCTCGGGCAGATCGGCCACCACCTCTTCCTTGACGCGACGCAGCACAAACGGCGATACGAGCGCCTGCAGACGAGCGGCACTATCGCCCTCAGCATGCTCGACGGGACTTTCAAAGCGCTTGGCAAATGAGTCGCGCGTGCCCAGAAGGCCCGGCATCAAAAAGTCGAAGATGCTCCAGAGCTCGGACAGGCGGTTTTCGATGGGCGTGCCCGTCAGGGCAAAGCGCACGCCGGCCGGCAGGCGCTTGGCGGCGCGCGCCACCTGGGTGAGCGGGTTTTTAATGTACTGGGCCTCGTCGAGCACCACGCGGGTAAAGTCCTGCTCGATGTATTCGTCGATGTCGCGGCGCATGAGGTCATACGACGTCACGACCACGTTGTGCTCGGCTGCGCCGGCAATTTGCACGCGACGCTGGGCTTTGGCGCCCACGATGGCGCACACATCAAGCGAGGGGGCAAAGCGCTCCAACTCGGCAGCCCAGTTGTACACGAGCGACGCGGGGCATACCACGAGCGTGGGCTTGGTATCCCCCGCCTCCACGCGCGCCAGGATATGTGCGATCATCTGCAGCGTTTTGCCCAAGCCCATATCGTCGGCCAAGATGCCGCCGAGGCCCAAGTGCTCAAGCGAGCCGAGCCACTGATAGCCGTCGACCTGGTAGCCACGCAGCGTAGCCTTGAGCGAGGCGGGCACCGTAAAGTCCATCTTGCCGAGCGTGTCCAGACGCTCGACGGTGCGGCGGAACGCGGCGTCGCGATCGGCCTCGAGCGCCGGCGTGCGCGCGAGCATGCTGTCGACAAAAAGGGTGCTCGAGGCGGGAAGCGACACGCCGTCGAGCAGGTCGACGGCATCGACGCCCAGGTCCTCGGCAAGACCAAACGCGGCACGAGCGCCCTCGTCCAGGCGAACGATGCCGCCGGACGTAAGGCGCGCAAACGTCTGGTGGCGCTTATACGAATCGAGATAGATGGCAAGGTCAGCCGCTGAAAGCCCGCTCGCACCCAGCTCGACGTCGAGCAAGTTGCTCTTGACGGTCGCACGCACCGAAAGCTTGGGCGCAGGACGGACCGAGATCTGGCGCAGGCGATCGCTGAGCATGATCTCGCCCAGTTCGGACAGGGCAGACAGGCCCTCGGTCAGCAAGTGGAACAGGCGGGCGTCATCGCGCTCCTCAAATGCCAGGCCGCCCTCGTAGAAATCGAAGTACAGGGCAGCCGTGTCCATAACGCGAAACTCCGCCACCGTATCGCGGGGCGGAACGCCGGGGCGTTGTTCTTCGAAGGGACTGCCCGGAGCACCAAGACTAAAGAGATCTGCCGACCAATCGCCGTAGGTCACCGTAATCTTGCAGGTCACAAGACCATCGTCGACGCCGATCGCCATGGCAAAGCTCGGCTCGGGCGCCACGGCGTCGAGCGCGGCGGGAGCGGTCAGGTCGGTGTAGTCGCGCAAGATAGGCAGCGCCATGCGGCAGAACTCGCCCACCTGGTCGGCGGCGATATGGACCGGCGTGCGGCAGGGCAACAAGTGCGATAGGAACGGTGCCGCATGCTGGGCAAACGCCGTGTCGCTACGGCGTGCGCGGCGCGTATCGACCAGATAGGCTGCGTCACCAGCGACAAAGCAATACGTATCGGCCGGCAGACGCAAGTCGTAGCTGCCTCCCGCCGCCGGTGCAATCTTGGCGGCAAGGAGCGGCGGGCGCTTGGCCGGGACTTCGCCCTCCCCCTGCGGCGACGGCTCGACCGCCACCTCGTAGGCGCGATGCGTCGTCGTCCCCCGCGACCAAGCAGGCTCAAAGGACAGGGTCCTGCCACGCAGCAGGTCCAGCACGGACACGACGGAATACTCGGATACCGGCAACTGACGCTCGGCGACAAAGCCGCTGCGGGCAAAGTCGTACGATGCCGAGCGCGAGCTCGTAATATCACCTAGGTAGGCGACCGTCATTGCAACAAAGTCAAGCAGCTTTGTCGACACGTCATCGAATGCCTCGGGCACATGGACAAACGTAAGCTTCTTGCCATAGGAGAACGTACCGCCGCGCACATAGGCATCGGCCATGCCGTCGATATCCTTAACCACGTAGGACACCGAACCGCAGCGAATGCGAAACTCGAGTGCCCAGTTAAAACGATCGGCAAACAGCGGATTGTAGTACGGCACCAGCGAGGGCTCCAGCACTGCCTTGGGCGCATCGGGGTCAATGGTGCTGGCGAACTTGCGACGCATAGCCACGAGCTCGTCCATGCGCGCGTCCGAAAGATCGGAAAGCGCCGCCACAAGGCTCGGGCTCGTGGGGACGGGTGCCGGGAAGGGAAAATTGGGGTTGACCGCAGATGCGGTGGGCGCGGGGTGTGTGGGCTGCTTTGACTGTGCGGGCGGTGCCGTAAACGTGCGGACCGGCGTACGCAAGCCCTCGACGGGCTCGGCGCCACTGGCATCCAGATACGCCAGCGCCGTGGCGATAGCGTGCTTGCACATGCCGGAATAGCGGAAGGCGGCGGGGCAATCGCAGTCGTAGTCGACAACCTCGTGCTCGTCCATGTCGAGCGCCACGTGCGTCTTGTACAGGTCGCCGCGCGAGCCGCGCACCGTGCCCTCAATAGTCACATTTTTGGAGAAGCGCGAGCCGGAGTCCTCAAACGACAGCACGGCGCCGTTGAGCATGAGCGAGCGCCCCTTCATAAAGGTACTGCTGAGCGCCGCCTCCTTACGAAGCGCCTGCGCAAACGTCCCCTGCTCCATCACTTCCTCCAATCTCGCGCGGACCAGCAACGCCGTCCCTAGATCACCGTCACGCGGCCTTGGTTGCCGACGATGGCCTTTGCCTCTGCCAACAGCGGAATCGAGCGTGCGTTGACCTTGGCCGGCACCTCGGCACGCAGCACACGCCCGTCCACCTGCTCGATAAAGATCTCCACGCGGTCGCCGCCCGGGTTGGCGGTAAGCACCGTGGCAAGACGCGCCATATTGCCCTGGCTAAAGCGGCTGTTGGGCACCATGACCTCAAACACCTTGGGCTTGTTGTTCTCCTCGTTGAGCTCCAGCGGCACGATCTCCTGCGCGATGATCTGGTCGCCGCGGTCCGAGCGCTCGAGCTTGCCCTTAATGCGCACAAACGCATCGGACAGCTGCGCGCCGGTCTCGGGATCGACCTCGCCGTACAGGTACCCCTCGGCCTCCTTGTAGGTCTTGGGGAACACCACGACCGTGGCCTCGCCTTCCATGTCCTCGAGCTGCACGATGCCCATGGGGTCGCCGTTTTTGGTCACGCGCTTGGACACGCTCGAGACCATGCCGGCCCACCACAGCGCCTTGCCCTCGGGAATCTCCTGGTTGATGGTACCGCCCGTGGGGTTTTGCACCTCGTAGCCGGTATCGATCTGCGAGAACGAGAAGTCGCGTGCCTTGGCTAGCGCATACTCAAACGGGCGCAGCGGGTGGTCCGAGACATAGATGCCCAGAACCTCCTTCTCCTGGCTCAGTTTAAGGTGGCGGTCCCACTCCTGGCCATCCGGATCGGGCACGCTCACCTCAAAGCCCGAGCCCTCAACGTCGCCAAACATATCGAAGAACGACGTCTGACCGCTCGCACGATCCTTCTGGCGCTTCACAGCGGCATCGATGATGTTCTCGGGGTTGTTCTTATCCACAAAGTGCATCATCTGGCGACGCGGATACCCCGTGGAGTCGAAGGCGCCTGCCTTGATGAGCGATTCGATCACACGGCGGTTGGCCTGGCTCGAGTCCACGCGCTCGACAAAGTCGTGCAGCGTCTTAAACGGACCACCCGCCTCGCGCTCGGCGATAATCGCCTGCGCCACGCCGGTGCCCACGCCGCGGATGCCGGCCAGACCAAAGCGCACGCCCTCCTTGGTAGCCGTGAACTCGGTACCGGACTCGTTGACATCTGGCGACAGCACGGGGATGCCGTCGTGACGGCACGCCGAGACGTAGTGAACGATCTTGTCGGTCTTGCCCGTATAGGACGTCAGAACGGCCGCCATGTACTCGTGCGGATAGTGCGCCTTGAGCCACGCTGTCTGCATAACCAGGATGGCGTAGCCGGCGGAGTGCGACTTGTTAAAGGCGTAGGACGCGAACTCGAGAACATCGTCCCAAATCTTCTGGGCGACCTCGCGCGTGTAGTTGTTCTTGATAGCGCCGTTCATCCAGTGGTCGTAGGTGGTCTCGTCCGAGCCATCCTCCCAGTGGAGCACCGTTGACGTGAGCAGTTTGATCTTCTTTTTAGCCACGGGCTTACGGATACGCGAGTCCGATTCGCCCTTGGAGAAGCCGCACATCTCGACGGAGATGAGCATAACCTGCTCCTGGTAGACCATGGTGCCGTAGGTTTCGCCCAGGATGTCGTCCAGGCGGTCGTCGTAGGAGACCGCCGGCTCCTTACCATTCATACGGTTGATGTAGGACGAGACCATGCCGGCGCCCAACGGGCCCGGGCGGTACAGGGCGATCAATGCTACGACGTGTTTGTACTCGGTGGGCTTCATGTTCTTGATCGTGGCCGTCATGCCGGCGGACTCGACCTGGAAGACGCCGGCGGTGTGGCCGGAGCCCATGAGCTTAAAGATCTCGGGATCGTCAAAGGGGATCTCTTCCTCTTTGATGTCGATGCCGAAGTTCTTTTTGATGTTGGCCTTGGCCTTGGAGATAACCGTCAGCGTACGCAGGCCCAGGAAGTCCATCTTGAGCAGGCCCATGTCGGCAACGGTATGGCCCTCGTACTGGGTAATCTCGACGCCGCCCTTGGTATCGAGCTTGGTGGGCACGTGCTCGTTGACGGGGTCGCGGCAAATCAGAACGGCGCACGCGTGCACGCCCTCGCCACGGGTAAGGCCCTCGATCGAGAGCGCCGTGTCGATGATGCGGCGGGCGTCGTCGTCCTTTTTATAGGCCTCGGCAAAGTCGGGGTTAAACAGATCCTCTTTGCCGGGTTGTTTTTCGAGTACCTGCTTGAGCTTGACCTTGGGGTCGCTCGAGACCATCTTGGACAGGCGCTGGCCCATGTAGACCGGGTAGTCCAGAACGCGCGCGGCATCGTTGATGGCCTGCTTGGCCTTGATGGTCGAGTAGGTGATGACGTGGGTGACCTTCTCGGGGCCGTAGAGCTGGCGAACGTGCTCCACGACCTCGAGGCGCCGCTCATCGTCGAAGTCCATATCGATATCGGGCATCTCGGTACGCTGCGGGGACAGGAACCTCTCGAACATCAGACCGTTCTCGAGCGGGTCGAACGCGGTGATGTTCATGGCGTAGGCGACGATAGCGCCGGCGGCCGAGCCACGGCCGGGGCCGACGCCGATGCCGTTGTCCTTGGCCCATTGCACGTACTCGGCAACGATGAGGAAGTAGGCGGCAAAGCCCTTGTCGCAGATGACCTTGTATTCGTACTCAAAGCGCTCTTTGATGTTGACGCCACCGATTTCGCGTGTGGCCCAGTCATCGCCATAGTGTTGGCGCAGGCCCTTCTCGCACTCGCGGCGGAACTGGCTCTCGTGCGTCTCGCCGGGGTCGAGCAGCGGGAAGCGCGGCAGGATGATGGAATCCCAGTCCAGCTCCACGTAGCACTTGTCGGCGATCTCGAGCGTGTTGTCGCAGGCCTCGGGGCAATACGGGAACATCGCCCGCATCTCCTCCTCGGTCTTCATGTAAAACTCCGAGCCGGTCATGCGCATGCGGTTGGGGTCGTCGACCTTGGCGTTCATGCCGATGCACATGATGACGTCCTGTACGGGCGCGTCCTCGCGGCGCAGGTAGTGGAAGTCGTTGGTGGCGATGACCTTGACACCCACCTGTTTGGCAATGTCGATGAGAGTGCGGTCCATCTGCTCGTCGGTCAGGCCGTTGTCGGTGGTAATACCGTGTTCCTGGATCTCGATGTAAAAGTCGCCAGGGTCGAAGGTGTCGCGGAAGGTCTCGGCCCACTTGATGGCGCCCTCCATGTCACCGCGGTCGATGTATTTGGGAATGATGCCCGCGATGCAGGCGCTCGTGCAGATCATGCCCTTGGCATGGCGACGCAGGTTGTCGAGCGTCACGCGCGGCTTGTAGTAAAAGCCCTGCACAGCGGCCTCGGAGACCGTCTGCATCAGGTTGACGTAGCCCTCCTGGTCCTTGGCCAGAAGAATCATGTGGTAGAGCTCGGGCTTATGGTCGCGGGCGAGCGTCTCGTCCGGCGTAAAGTAGACCTCGCAGCCAAAGATGGGTTTGATGACCAGGGGCGGCTTGAGCTCGTCGATGTTGCCCTTCTCGTCCCACATGGCCATGTCCTTCACATACTGGGCATGCTCGCGCGGGCTTTCCTCGGGATCGGGCTCCACCAGCTCGTCGCGGCGGTCCTTTTCCAAGAAGGCCTTGTCGTGACTCCAGGTTTTGTACTCGGGCGTGTTGTGGTTAACGGCGTCGCAGGCCAGCGCCAGGTCGGGCACGCCATACATGTAGCCGTGGTCGGTAATGGCGACGGCGGGCATGCCCAGCTCAACGGCACGGTTGACCATATCCTGGATACGGGTTGCGCCGTCGAGCATGGAGAAAACAGTGTGATTGTGCAGATGGACGAATGCCATGTAATGAGCTCCGATGCGGGTTCGTGATCTTAGGGTTACGATTCTACCGCACAGCGCGGACGGCACCCGAACCTAGCCCAAACCCACACGGCTCCTATTGAGTTGCGGTGAAATGCGGACTGTTTGGCGGCTTTTTTGACCAAAACAGTCCGTATTCCACCGCAAGTTATCTGAGGACTAGAGGTTGTAGGTGACCACTTGAGGTTCGGCGGGATTGACGAAGATGGTTGGATTCGCCCGCTCCACGCGAACGAACTTGACGGTCACGACCTCAAAGCCCGCCTTGTGCAGAACGTCGGCGTAAACGCGCGCCTGCAAGGCGTGTTTCTCGAGCAGCTGCTCCGGCGTCTCATCCGGCGTGCCGCCCGTCTTGTAGTCGATGACCAGTGCGCGCGACGGATCCGCCGGGTCGGTTGCCAAGGCATCGATGGCGCCCTCGGCATAGGCGCCGTAGCGGGCGATATCCTCGTCCTCGCAGCCCAGCGAGAAGAACGGCACCTCGGCACGGATGCACGGCCACGCGAGCAGCTCGGCACGAACCGACGACTTGAGCCAGCGATCCAGAGCGACATCGAAGCGCTCGCGCTGTTCCGGCGTCAGGCGCCACAAGCGAGCCAGGGCGTCGGCACGCTCAACGGGCAGCGCATCGGCACCCATCTCGATGAGCCACTGGCAAGCGGCGTGGAAGGCCGAGCCCAGCGCCATGGGGTTGCCGGCGGGCTCGACAGCAGCCACGTCCGCATCGGCCATCTCCGAGCCATCCGACTCCGCATCATCGCCGGACTCGTCCATGGGAACAAGCGCCTCGGCGGCACGGTCCTCGGACTCGGCATGCAGCGCCACGGCAATTGACGAGTAGCTATACGAGTCACGCACCGGGAACGGACAGATGCCCATGCGCACGCCCACTGCCTGGGGATACACGAGCTCAAACGCATCGGGCTCGGGGTCGGCAGGGCCGGGAACAGCGGCGCGGGCATCTGCACCGGCGCCCTCCGGCTCCGCATCGCCGCGGACAAGCCTGCCCTCGGCATCCAGTGAAGCGTTGGCCTCAAACGCCTGCTCGCCAAAGGTAAAGTTCGCCAGCGTGATGAGCTCGTAGTCGCCCGGCTGGGAGTTGTCGAACACCAGGCGGTCGGCATCGAGCTGCGGCATGTCCAGAGCGTCGGTCGGCAAAATACGGCGCAGCACGTCGTAGGTCAGATCGGTCTCGACGTCGAAGGTCGGCGCCGTCACCTTGCCACGGCTCACGCCGGCATCCATCGCCAAGATCACCAGCTCGCGCGCACGCGTCATGGCGACATAGAGCAAACGAGCCCGCTCTTCGAGCGAAAGCTGAAGGTCGTCGTTGCGCAAGCGAGCAAATGCCTCGGCGGGAGAACCCGTCGCACAGACGTCCTCCATGAGCTCCGGCGGCAACCACAGCGACGTGCCCTTGCCCTTAAACGCATGCTCAAACTGCTTTTTAACGTCGTCGCCCTTCACAAAGGTTCCGTCGGCGAGCTTAACGCCGTCGAAGCGTGCCGGCAGTGCCACGACCTGCGCTCCGCCCTCGACGCGACCCATCTGTGCCGCACCGGACGATTTGCGCACGCCAAAACACTCGGCAACCGCCACGACCGGATACTCCAGGCCCTTGGACGCATGCACGGTCATGATGCGCACCGCGCCGTCGCCCTCCTCGTTGAGGGCGCCCGGGGCCTCCTTGCCCGCCAAGAAGCGGTCGAAGGCGAGCGCGATGGAGCGCGGAGAATTGCCGAGCTCGGCCTCTGCTTCGGCCACGGCGTCGAGCGCCTTGAGCACGTTGGCGGCAATGGCCTTGCCCTCGGGGCCGCGCTGCGCCAGACGCACGAACCAGCCGGAGGCATTGACCACATCGCGCGCGATGGCGGCGAACGAATCGCGTCCCACGCGACGAAGCGCGTAGCGCAGCACCTCGCGGGCACGCGTCACGAGCGGCAGGCTCTGCAAACCCGGCACATCGGAATCGCTCATGATGCCCACATCGATATTGCGGCGCGACGTCTCGCCCGTCTGCTCGTCGAGCTTGGTCGCCAGCGCCAGGAACTCCTGGGCGCCGAGTGCAAACATCGGCGAGGCCAGCAACGGCATAAGGCCTTGGGCCGTATCAGCCGGATTGGCGAGCGCGCAGACCAGGGCACGCACCGTCTGCACCTCGGCCGCCTGGGCAAAGACCGAGCCGCCTGCGATGACGCAGTCGAGTCCTTGGTCGCGGAAGGCCTGCGCGTAGACGTCGGCATTGGTCATGCGACCCAGCAGCAGCACCATGCCGCCCTGGGGCTGGCCGGCATCGGCAAGCGCATGGAATCGCTCGGCGATCGCACGGGCCTTGGCCTGCGTGCGCTCCTGCATACTGCCGCCGGCAACGAACAGCGCCTGGCGGCGCGAAGCCTTTGCCTTGAGCTTGTCCTTGCGTTTGTCGCTCGGTTCAAGATCCAAGAACCCCTGCATCAAACCACCGGTGTCGCCGTCAAAGACGCGCGCCACATAGCGCAGCACCTCGTCGTGGCTGCGGAAGTTGCGCACGAGTTTGACGAGCTCGCCGGCGGGAGCATCGGACGTGGTGACCGTCTCGGACGCCGTCGTCGAACCCACCTTGCGCTCCTGGCGGCGAAACACCTCGACCTCGGCACCACGGAAGCGATAGATCGACTGCTGCGCATCGCCCACCGTGCACAGCGCGCGCTCGCCCGCACCCGTCAAATAGCGAATCAGATCGACCTGCATCTGGTCGGTATCTTGGAACTCGTCGATCATGACCATCTTAAAGCGGCCCTCATAGGCAGCTCGAATAGCCGGGTAGTCGCGCAGCGCCTCGTACGCCATGCGCAGCAGGTCATTGTTATCGAGCGCGGACTGGTCGGCCTTGAGCGCACGGTACTCCGCCTCTACGGCACGGGCAAGCCCCACCAGCGCATCGAGCGCCGGGCCGCCGCAGGCAAGCACGATATTGATAAACGCATCAGCCGCCTCGGCCTTGAGTAGCTCCACCTGCTCCTTAGGAAACGCCTTGCTCGCGCGCGGCATGCTGCACGACATCATGAGTCGCGCCGCATCCTCCATGGTTTTGCCGCTCGCCTCAAACGCGTCGATGGCGTCGAGTGCCGCCTGCGCTTTCTCGGTCGTGGCCTTGCTTGCGCCCAGCGCCGCACGATAGGCATCGGCAAGCGCCGAGGTGTCGGCCTGGCCGCGCGCCACGCACACATCGTCCATGCCGCCCGGCAGCTGGCTCGATAGCTCCAACAGGTCGCGCACCAGGCCTTTGATGGTGGTACCGGCGCCAAACGGCCCGCCCTCGCCCGCCATGGGATACCAAGCGTAGAGGGCCTTAAGCGAGGCGGCAAGCTCGGGCGCGGCATCGGGCGCCGTCGCGCGCCCCAGCACATGCTCGACAGCCTGATCCATAAGCTCATCGGTATCGGTGAGCACCGTGAACTCAGGATCGATGCCCAGCTCCAGCGCGTGCGCGCGCAGGATACGCGAGCACATGCCGTGGATGGTCGAGATCCAAGCGTCGTCGACCGTCAGGGCCTCCTCGTCCATGCCCTCTTCGATAAGCGCACAGCGCACGCGGTCGCGAATCTCGGCCGCGGCGTCTTTGGTAAAGGTAATGGCGAGCACCTGGTCCAGATGCTCGACAAACGGACCGGATTCGGGCGAGAGCGCATAGACGATGCGGCGCGTGAGGGTAAAGGTCTTGCCCGAGCCGGCACCCGCCGAGACAAACAGCGGGCGGTCGAGCGTTTTGACGACTTGCAGCTGTTGCGGCATCAAGGTCGAAAGATCCATGGTCTACACGTCCCTCCTTACAAACGTTCCTTCGTGGTTATACGAGCAGCGCGCATGCGCGGCCTGAGCCGACGTTGGGTCGACAGCGGCAACGTTGCCCGCCTCGAGCTCGCGCAGGCGCTCGGCAATGCCGGTCTCCACGCGGTCGAGCAGCGCATCGAAGTCCATGTTGCCGCCCTCGCCCGGAAAGCCCTTCTTGAGGCCCGGAATGCGGCCGTCGCCGCGCTCTTCCTCGAGCAACTCGGCACTTGCGGCACCACGCAGTGCGGGCTTGCCGCCCTTGGTCGAAAAATAGAGCGCCGCGCGGGTATCTAGGCCCAGTGCCCGACGCATGGCCTGCGCGTAGATGAGTGTCTGGGTATGGGGCGGCAGCCAGCGCGGATCGTCGATGGGCGCCGTGCCCGATTCCTCGTCGCGCACCGTAGGGTCGGCGAGCTTAAACTCCTCAACGCCCGTGCGATGCTTGTAGTCGATTACCACGGCACGATTCTCGGCGTCCACGTCCACACGGTCGATGCGCCCGCCGAGCGGCCAACCGGCATACTCGACCTGGAGCTCGTTGAACGCAAACTCCAGGTAGCGCGGAGCAAAGAGGGTGAGCGCCTCGGACTCGTAGGCAAGCACGCCCTCCAGTTGGGGCAAAATCTCGGCCACCTGACGCTCCTCCACCGGGGAGAGCGGCACCAGCGGGCCCTCCGTGCCTCGCTTGCCGGCGTGCTCGGCCAACGTCTCGTCAAAGACCTCGTGCAGCAGCTTCTGTGCACGCGGCAGGTTCTCGGGCGTCACGCGCTCCATGCCCTCCTGCGGAAGACGTGCATGCAAGTGCTCCAGCACGTCATGGACAAAGTTGCCCTTCTCCATGTTGCCAAAGCCTGCATCGATGGACTGAGGTTTGACGCGATACGAGACGAACCAGCACAGCGGGCAGGTGGAATAGGCCTCGATCTGCGAGGCGGACGTCAGGCGCGGCACGAGCGGCGCGTCCTCGCCCTCGCCATCGCGACGACGCAGGACCAAATACGGCACGGCCTCGGCACTCAGATGCTGAGGGGCTTCACAGGTCACGCGCTCGCGCTTGAGACCTTCGCCTGCCGCGGGATCGAAGTCCTTTACGATATCACCCTCACCCACGCACTTCGCCTTGTCGGCGCCAGCGGCTTTAGCGTCACCAGCGGTCTTAGCGTCGTCAGCGATCTTAGCGCCGTCAGCCTCGGCATGCGCCCGCAACTCGGTCCACACGGCAGCCGGATAGCACTCGCGCGCCTGGCGATCGTGGGTCACACGGGCGAGCGTAACCGGGCCGCGTGACGCCTGCATCGCGTGGCCAAAGCGCGCGCGCAGCAAGGCCGCGGGCTCAAGCGTCACGCCCTCGCGACCAAGGCTCGCCGTCAGCGTGGCCAGCGGCCCCTCCTCGTGCGAGAGCGGATAGCTGTCCAGATCGACATCGGCAAACAGCACGGCATCGTAGCTGCCGGGGCGCAGAGCTGCCGCATCGGCAAGCGAAGCAAAACGAACCTGAGCACGTGGCGCACGGTCAACCTCGTAGGTCTCGTAATCGTAGGCGGTGCTACGCTTGTCCACCTTGGTGCGAATGCCATCGAGCACGGGCACGGTCGCGGCCTGCGACACGTCGAGCGCGCGGGCGCCATTCATAAGGATGTCGATGGCGTGGCGCAGCAGGGCTACCTCCGCCTGGCGACGGGCCTGGCCATCCAAGCTGCCCAGCGAGCGATCGGGCAACGCCTCGGCAACGGCAAGCATGGCCTTGAGCGCCGTCACGGGCTTGTCACGCCACAGAGCCTGGAACACGTCCGAGACCACACACGGTACGTTCTTAAACCAGTTATCGTCGCTCGCCGCCTTGCGCGCGCCCCTCACCTGGCCTTGGACACTCTGCAGCAGGCTCTTAACGCCCGCGGTAGTCTTGCTGCGCGAGAGACGCATATTCTTATCGAAGGTACGGGCATTGACGGCATCAGCGCCCGAAAGCGGACTGTAGATCCAGTCGGTAAGCTCCGGCGCGGGCCACCACTCGGTCTTTGACGCCATGCCCTCATCGGCGGCCTTCATACGCTCGATCAGACCGGCAAGCGCCGCAAACTGCCTGCCCGCAATGGATTGGGAAAACGCCGTGAACTCAGCTGTCTCGGCGGCGATATGACGAGCCGCCAGACGAGAGGCGAGCTCACCGAACAGCTGGGGTGCCCGGGCAGAAACAACGAGCACGCGCACGGGGTCGGCGGGCGTTGCGGCGCCGTCGACCTCGGAACCCTGGCACGTTTTTACCAGATCATCAATTGCGTCCGCATAGACATGAGCACAGGCATGGGGCCCGGCGACCTCAATAAAGGCAGGCTGAGCGGCGGTCCCGCAAGCGGCATCAGACGCGCCGACACCCTCCCCCAGCGGCCCGACCTCAAACAGCACACCGCGGGCATCAAATGCCGTGGCAAGCTCCTCGCGCATCGCCGCCTGCTCGCGGGCAAGCAGCACGACGACCTCTCCCCCATTGTTCGCCACGGCAGACAGCAGCTCGAGCAGACCGTGCGTAAACGACGTGATACCGCGCACGCATACGGCGCGGGCGCACGCCGGCAGGCTATCGGCCAGGGCACCGGCCATAATGTCAGCCGCCTCGCAGGGCTCGACCATATCTCGACGGTCCAAACCGCCCGCGTAGGCACGCAAAAGCTCGAACACACGAGCCTCGGCATCGCTTTTTGGCTCAGGCTGGCAATTGTTGCCACGGCATCGCTCGGCCGTCGTCCCCGCCACACCCGGCAGCACATCGCGGGCCATGCGCGCAAGCATACGCACCGTGCCCTGGCTGCGCGAAAGCGGCTGCAGGTCGGCATCGTCGAGACGCGTGACCATGTCCGAGAACAGCATCTGGCGCTGCAGGTTGTCGACAAAACCTCGCCCGTCGCCCAAAAGCTCCCAAAGCGAGCGAAGCCACGATGTAGGCGTCTTGTAGTCGATACCCAGCGAAACGCCGGCTTCCGCCGCATCATGACGGCACAGGTCGAGCTCGGCAAACGTAGGTGCCAGCAACACGGCACGCCCGTGGCGGGCAATAAGGTCGGCAAGCAACGCCGACTCGGCATCGCTCAAATCCGTGCCGGCATTGGTGGTATAGATTCGAACAGGCATGGTCCTCCGCTCAAACTGTTCGCAATAATCAATGCATCCATCCTACCCGCCCAAGCGGACAGATTTGCCCCACGCCAACAGATTTGATCCCTTGGGGACGGAGGAAAACGGATCACCGAGGGGGTCTGTCTAACCCGGTGATCCGTTTTCCTCCGTCCCCAAGGGATCAAAAAAACCGCCCCCGGAGGAGCGGTTTTGCACAATTCGTTTTTGGCGCGGCCTACTCGCCATCCTCCAGTTTAATGAGGATCTTGCGGTAGCCACCGTACTCGCCGTTGAGCGCCTTGGACACACGGCTCACCGTGGTGGACGAAGCGCCGGTACGCGCCTGAACCTCAACATAGGGCTCGCCCTCGTCCAGGTAACGCGCGACCTGCAGACGCTGCGATAGATCACAAATCTCGCGCGGCGTGCAGATATCGGTCAAGAACGCTTGGATATCTTTCTCGTCGTCCAAAAGGCTAAATGCGTGGACCAGCTGCTTGACATCAGGCTTGTCAAACATGTTCTCGATATTCATCGATCACCGCCAAACCCGCCAAAAGGCATCGAAGTTGATACTGACATCGGACATCGTTCGCCCGTTCTATGCAATAGGGCAACGCCTGTGGCTTTTGCCCGTAGCAGTGTAGCACACCACCAAACTAAAGCGACAAGACTCTCTGCCAGCGGCGCGTTTTCTAGGACGAACGCCGTTTTGAAACCGAATACGCACGCAAGCTCCATGAATATCTGAGACAATGGGCGCCCAAACAGGGCCGTGCCCGCGCATCTATCCGAGTTGCAAAGGCATGTGCCTCTCACGCCTCTTTGCCACGTCTTGCGCAAGAAAGGATTCACACCATGCGCTTTATGCTTAACTGGCTCTTTACCTCAATCGCCATCGCGATCGCAACGTTTCTCGTCCCCGGCATTCAGCCCTTCGGCATGGCCGACGCCTGGGTGTGTTTTGCCTTCGTGGGACTGTTCCTCAACATCGTCGACTCGCTCGTCAAGCCGTTCCTGACGGTCATCTCGCTGCCGCTCACTATTATCACACTTGGTATTTTTCAGCTTGTGGTCAACAGCTTTATGCTCGAGCTGGCCAGCTACCTGTCGGTCAATCTGCTGGGCGCGGGTATCTCCATTGCCAGCTTTGGATCGGCCTTTATGGGCAGCATCCTGGTATCCATCATGCGCAGCATTCTCGACAGCATCGCCAGGAACTAAAGCGACCAGATACGGACCGCCACAACACGCCAAAACGAAGGCCGTCCATCGCAACGATGGGCGGCCATGTCATTTGTCAAGCCTCAGAGGGCAAGAAAATCTACCATTTCTGCCCCGTCCCCAAATGGCAGGTGGGGCTAGATGACGTAGTCGTAGCCATGGTTGGGAGCGACAAGTTGATCGAGCGTCACACCGTCGAGGTAGTCGTTGATGAGCTTGTCAAGGTTCTTCCACACGTCGAGCGTGGGGCACTCATCCGAACGCGAGCAGCCTTTGCAGTCGCCATCCAGGCAGGCGACCGGCGCCAGACTGCCCTCGGTCAGGCGCAAAATCTCGCCCACCGTGTACTGCTCGGGCGGGCGCGTGAGCACATAGCCGCCGCCCTTGCCGCGCATGCCCGAGAGCATGTTGGCGCGCACGAGCGTAGCCAAGATGTTCTCCAGATATTTCTCGGAAATCCCCTGTCGCGCCGCGATCTCTTTGAGCGGGATGCGACCGGCCGCCTGGTGCTCGGCCAGGTCGACCATAACGCGCAGGGCATATCTGCCCTTAGTAGAAACCAACATGTATAGTGCTGCCTTTCGGTCATTTAGTCCGTAGAAATTCTAGCCGAAAAATTGGTTTTGAAAATACCCGTTCCGGTCAAGATGGTTAATCAACTTGCAATAATCTCCTATTTCCTATTGCATTACTAGGCTTTACTGTCTACTATGCTTGCCAACAGCAAAACGAACAACCCATAAGGTTTATGGGTTTCGCTGCTACACACCGTAAAACCACACGGTATCCAGTCATTTGAACACTTTGGAGGTTCACCATGAGCAATGTTTACACGTCCATCGATCAGCTTATCGGCCACACTCCGCTTCTGGAGCTCACTCACTTTGAGGCCGATGAGGACCTCAAGGCCCGCGTGCTCGTCAAGCTGGAATACTTCAACCCCGCCGGATCCGTCAAAGACCGCGTCGCCAAGAACATGATCGACGAAGCCGAGAAGGCCGGCAAGCTCGTGCGCGGTGGCGACTATACCATCATCGAGCCCACGAGCGGCAACACCGGCGTCGGCATCGCCTCGGTGGCGGCTGCCCGCGGCTACAAGGTAATCATCACCATGCCCGAGACCATGTCCGTCGAGCGCCGCAAGCTTATGCAGGCATACGGCGCACAGCTCGTGCTCACCGACGGCTCCAAGGGCATGAAGGGCGCCATCGCCAAGGCCGAGGAACTGCAGAAGGAGACGCCAAACAGCATCATCGCCGGCCAGTTTGTGAACCCCGCCAACCCCGCCATCCACAAGGCCACGACCGGCCCCGAGATCTGGGATGACACCGACGGCAAGGTCGACATCTTCGTCGCCGGCGTTGGAACCGGCGGCACCGTGACCGGCGTGGGTGAGTTCCTTAAGGAGCAGAACCCCGAAATCAGGGTCGTCGCCGTCGAGCCCGCCACTTCCCCGGTGCTCTCCAAGGGCCAAGCCGGCCCGCACAAGATCCAGGGTATCGGCGCCGGTTTTGTGCCCGACGTCCTCGACACCCAGGTCTATGACGAGATCATCCCCGTCGAGAACGACGACGCCTTTGCGACCGGCCGCGCCGTGGGCCACAAGGAGGGCGTGCTCGTGGGCATTTCGTCCGGCGCCGCCGTGTGGGCCGCACTGCAGCTGGCCAAGCGCCCCGAGAACGAGGGCAAGACCATCGTGGCGCTGCTCGCCGACACCGGTGAGCGTTACCTGTCCACGGCGCTCTTCCAGGACTAGAGCTTCTCGTTCTTAGAACGAGTCCAGGGCACGCCAGTCTCCCCTCTCTTCTGGCAGCCTGAGTCCATCTCGTTAGGGTGTCCCACGAGACGTCCGAACTTGCTACAATGTCTGCGGCGCGGAACCAGCCTCCCGCGCCGCTTTTCTTTTTTGGCCACATGCCACCAAGGAGAACCTCCCCATGCACAACAAGCGCGTGCTCGTCGCCATGAGCGGCGGCGTCGATTCCAGCGTGACCGCGTACCTGCTCAAAAGCCAGGGCTACGAATGCGTCGGTGCCACCATGCGCCTCACCTGCCCCGCACCCGACCCCGCCACGGGCATGAGCAAAGTCGACCGCGACATCGCCGATGCAAAGGCCGTCGCCGAGCGTCTGGGGATACCCCACCATGTGCTCGACCTGCAGCAGACCTTCGACCACAGCGTTATCGAGCGCTTTGTGAACGCCTACCAGGAGGGGCTGACGCCCAATCCGTGCATTATCTGCAACCGCCATATTAAGTTTGGCGCGTTGCTCGATGCAGCGCTCGATATGGGCTGCGACTACATCGCCACAGGTCACTACGCCAAAACGAGCCAGGCGTCCGACGGCACCTGGCAGCTGTACCGTGGCGAGGACCCCAAGAAGGACCAAAGCTACTTTTTGTATTCGCTTACGCAGGAGCGCCTGGCACGCACAATCTTTCCGCTGGCAGGCCTGGACAAGGAGCACGACGTGCGCCGCATTGCCGCCGAGCAGGGCTTCATCAACGCCAAGAAGGCCGAAAGCGAGGATATCTGCTTTATTCCAGACGGCGACTACGCGGGCTATATCGAGCACCGCTGCGGACATGCCGCTGCACCGGGCGACATTGTGTGGCGCGACGGCAGCGTGGTCGGACGCCATAACGGCGCGTTGCGCTATACCATCGGCCAGCGCAAGGGCTTGGGCGTCGCGATGGCGCATCCCGTGTATGTGACGGGCGTCGACACCGTCAACAACACCGTGCATCTGGGCGAGGCCGAGGACCTGACGGCCACAGCGCTCACGGCCAACGACTGGATCTGGAGCGCCCCCGCCGACCGCATGGAAGCAGGGCTCGATGCCGGCGGCATTCGCGTGGGCGCCAAGCACCGCTACCGTCAGAAAGACCAGGCAGCGACCCTTACGCGCGGCGAAGACGGGCAAATGCTGCTGACTTTTGACGAGCCGCAGCGAGCCATCGCCCCCGGCCAAGCCGTTGTAGTCTACCGCGGCGACATCGTCCTCGGCGGCGGCACCGTGACTGCCGCCATCAAGTAGTCCCACCCCCTTCATAAGTTGCGGTGAAATAGGGACTGCTTATGCGTTTAAAACCGCCAAACAGTCCCTATTTCACCGCAACTTAGAGAGGACGGCCTCGGTCGGTACTGCCATATCAGCCGAGGCCGCTGCATCGTTAGCGCTGGACGTAGGCGCGGACGAGCTCAAAGGTGTTGCGCACGCCGTCCATGTGGCTGCGCTCGTAGTTGTGGCTCGCGTACACGCCGGGGCCGATCAGACCATGGCGAATGTCGTAGCCGGCCGAAAGCGTGGCCTCGACGTCCGAGCCGTAATGTGGGTACACGTCGATGGCATAATCGAGCTCAAGCTCGCGCGCGATATTGGACAGCGTGGTCACCAGATCGTAGTTGTAGGGACCACCCGAATCCTTGGCGCAAATCGACACCATGCGCTCGGTGCAGCCCAGGTCGTCGCCCACGCAGCCCATGTCAACGCTGATCATCTCGCGCGTGTCGGCCGGCACGAAAGCACCGCCGTGGCCGACCTCCTCGTACACGGTAAAGAGCAGCGACACCTTGCGCGAAAGGGTCACCTCGCCGTCGGCGACAGCGCAGGCCAAACCCAGCAGAATCGACGCGGACAGCTTGTCGTCAAGGAAGCGACTCTTGATGAAGCCGCTCTCCGTTACCGTGGTGCGCGGATCCATAGCGATGATGTCGCCGGTTTGAATACCCAGCTCGAGCACATCGTCCTTGCTGTCAACGTTCTCGTCGAGCAGGATTTCCATGTTCTTCTCGATGGTCTTGACCGGCTCATCGGCCACATGCGCCGAAGGCTCGGTATTGAGAACCACGCCCGTGTACACATTGCCGTCACGCGTGTAGACGGTGCAGTTCTCGCCATCGGCCGTAGACCACTGGTGCCCACCAAGCGTCGTGGGACGCAGGCGGCCATTGTCCTTAATGGAGCGCACCATGGCGCCCAGGGTATCGACATGGCTCGCCAGTACGAGCGGCTCACCCTCACCACCAAGCTCAACGAGCACATTGCCCTTGTTAGAACGCTCGGGCCCAAAGCCCATATCGCGCAACGTTTCCATCAGATAATCAGTCGCCGCACGGGTATAGCCCGTAGGCGAAGCAATCGAGGTAAGCGCCTTCAACTGGTCAGTAATATAGGAGAGCGTAGAATCCATCTTGGACACCAAAGTCACCCTTTCGTATCGAATTAAACCCACAGCAACAATACCACCGCGAACCATCTTTTTACCTAGCGAGATGACCCATCGAGCTCTTCAGAACTGCGCCCGCCACGATAACGAGCCGTCGGGCCCCTGCCCGTTTGCCCCACAATCTTTCCGCAGGACGGAGGAAGCCCCCGCCGCACGAAGTGCGCAGCGGGGGCTTCCGACATGTCCGAGGACGATTGTGGGGCTAACGGGCAGGGGCCCGCCGAACCAAGTTAGGCAGCCGGGCAGATCTTCTTGAAGAGCTCGATGACGTCGTCGAGCGTCGCCTCGCGCGGGTTACCCGGGAAGCAGGCGTCGGCCATGGCGTCCTTGGCCAGGACCTCGATCTCGTCAGCCTTCATGGCCTCGCAGACGTGCGGGATGTTCACGTCGGCAGAGAGCTGCTTGACGGCGGCGATGGCGGCATCGGCGGCCTCGTCGGTGCTCATGCCCGTGGTGTCAACGCCCATGGCAACGGCGACCTTGGCCAGGCGCTCGGTGCAAACCGGCTTGTTGAACTCCATAGCAATCGGCAGCAGCATGGCGCAGGCGACGCCGTGCGGGGTGTCGTAGTGAGCGGACAGGGTGTGAGCCATGGCGTGATCGATGCCCAGGCCAACATTGGAGAAGCCCATGCCAGCGACATACTGACCAAGAGCCATGCCCTCGCGGCCGGAGCCGGGCTGGCCGGACTTGGCCTCGGCAACGGAGTCGCGCAGGTTCTCGCTGATCAGCTTGATAGCCTCAAAGTGGAACATGTCGGAAAGCTCCCAGGCGCCCTTGGTGGTGTAACCCTCGATGGCGTGGGTCAGAGCGTCCATACCTGTGGAAGCGGTCAGGCCGGCGGGCATGGAAGCCATCATGTCGGGGTCGACGACGGCGACCTCGGGGGCGTCGTTGGTGTCGACGCACACGAACTTGCGGACCTTCTCGGGGTCGGTGATGACGTAGTTGATGGTCACCTCGGCAGCGGTACCGGCGGTCGTCGGCACGGCGATGGTGAACACGGCGTGGTTCTTGGTGGGAGCAACGCCCTCGAGGCTGCGGACATCAGCGAACTCGGGGTTGTTGATGATGATGCCGATGGCCTTAGCGGTGTCCATGGAGGAGCCGCCACCGATGGTCACGATAGCGTCAGCCTCGGCGGCCTTGAAGGCCTCGACGCCGTCCTTGACGTTCTGGATAGTGGGGTTGGGCTTGATCTCGGAGTAGAGGCTCCAAGCGATGCCGGCGGCGTCGAGCTCGTCGGTCACCTTAGCGGTAACGCCGAACTTGACCAGATCGGGGTCGGAGCAGACGAAGATCTTCTTGTAGCCGCGACGCTGGAGCTCGCCGGGAATCTCCTTGATGGCGCCGGAACCATGATAAGAAATGGTGTTGAGAACGAAACGATTAGCCATTGATAGGCTCCCATCGTGTGCGGGGCACCCATACGCCCCACGCTATGAGTCCCATCCTAACGCTTTTGAAACGAAAAACACGTGAGAACGTCAAAATTGTTAAAGCGTTTCAACAGAATAACGGAGCCCTAGTCCTTCCCTCTCGACAGCAGCGAAGGCTAGATTATAGGAGCAATCGCCCAAAGAATACGACCGACTCAGTCTATAAATTGTTTCTGTTTTAGCAATATATGTTTGACAATACGTTTATAAATGGTTACCTTATAGTGAACATCTTAGTTCACTAAAATAACATTAGTGAAATGAAAGAGGCGGTAGAGATGTTAGCTCTACCCATAAAGACCCTCTTGGGCCACTACATTTATGATGCCAATCGAAATGAGATACTTGCAGTAAGCAAAGATCTCTTCAATTACATCTCAGAAGTCCAAGCAGGCGAAGTTTGCCCCGACTCCTATAAATCAGACCAAGAATTCCAGTTACTACAATCATGTGGCTACTGCTGCGATTCGCCATTGCAGGATGTCGCTTATCCATCAATTGACCTTTTGAAAGTTAAGCTGGAAAGAAATTTACGGATGATAACCCTTCAGCTGACTCAATCTTGCAACTTCCGGTGTGATTACTGTATCTATTCCGAAAACTCCTTATACAACAGAACCCACAGTCATAACTCTATGTCTGTTTCGACGGCCAAACATGCAATCGAATTCTTTAAGATGCACTCGATTGACAACCCAAACCCGGTCGTAGCATTTTATGGAGGAGAACCTCTCCTTCGATTTAGTGAAATTAAGCAAATTACTCAATATGCAGAACAGGTATTTGAAGGAAAACACATCTCATTTCGAATTACAACCAATTGCTCTCTTTTATCTGAAGATATGGTTAAATTCTTCTTCGATTCTGGACATGAATTCTATTTGCTAATCAGTCTTGACGGGCCGCAGCAAATCCATGATAAGTCTAGGCATTACGCTAATGGTGAGTCCTCATACCAAGCAGTTATAGACAATGTTCATATGATCTTAGACAACCATCCTGAACGCAACAAATAAATTCATTTTAATGCCGTAGTCGACACGAACAACATCTATAAAACAGTCTCTTCCTTTATAAATGATAAGGATATCGAGGCTTGCGATGTTCAGTTCAACTACTTGGAACGCAACGGACGTATCGCCCCCTACAATGACAAGTTCTCAAGTCAACTGAATTACGCCTTATTTAAAGCAAGAATTATGGACGAGCGAAAGATCGAAAAAGGAAACCGCAGCGATAGGCTCGCTTCATATACGCTTGCAAGCATCAACCAAAACATTAAGCGATTTGCACCTTCGAACATCCCAACAAAAGCTATACCCGGTGGTCCATGCGAGCCAGGAGTTACGCGTCTATTTGTGACAACAGCAGGAGCGCTTCTTCCTTGCGAAAGGGTCAGCGAAACAACCAAGGACATGTATATCGGTACATTGGATTCAGGATTTGATTTAGGTCAAATTGAAAAGATGATCAATGTTTCAAAGCTGACCAGCGATTCATGTAAAAAATGTTGGGCATTTCAGCTGTGCACTCAATGCATTAAAAGCGCAGATTGCAAAGGAGTAATTAGCCCTGATTACAAGCGAACAGCATGCGACAACTCAAAACGAATTGCCTTTGATCGACTTAATCAGAAAATACTTCGCTTTGAGCTTCATAGACACGAAGTGTCCATTACAACGGCTCTTAAAAGGAACAAGCGATAAAAATCATGAAGACAATTGGACTTATATCTTTCACGAGAGATGACTATCCTCTTCTAATTGGATTGCTAGGAATTGGCTACAATATTCGGGTATCAACACCATGCGGCATTCTACCGGACGGCGTAGATGTTGCCAGCCTTGTTAATTGCAAAGAAATTGGCATAAGAAATCGAATTAACTATGTAACGACAATCGATGAATCAGACCTGGTTGTCGTTTTATCGACGAAAGAAAGCGCCACAGGACTCATAGAATTTAGTAAACACGCTGAAACCTATGCACATTCTGTAAATAAGAAGGTTGTCAGTCAACTCGCCACTGAACAAATTGAGTCTAGCAAAAGCGACATGCAGGAATTAGCCCTGATACCAAAAATTGTTGTCGGGAATCTATATACACCCGCCGATTCAACAATTACGTTTAGTAGCATCGTCAGCGAGATGAGAAAGCACCATCCCAATCTATGCGCTTTGAGCTTCAATCCTTTAAATGAAATCTGGGGCTGCAACACCCTTAGTTTTGATGGTGGCCAATCCGCCGTCATCAAAATGAATGAGCAGATCAACCTCATCATTGAGAATGATAAATCCGACCTAGCTCTATTAGAAACGCCCAATGTGCTTATGAAATACGACGACCACATTTTCGGAGATTACGGATTAGGATCGATTGCTGCATGTGATCGCGTCGAAAATGTTGGTGTAAGGGTGACGCCCTAGCGTCCGTTTAACGAAAA
>NZ_JAQEKC010000069.1:0-890 GCF_027679495.1 Collinsella aerofaciens | reverse complement strand
TAAATTTGATTCCCTTTAGGATACACCCCCATAACTATATGAATTGACCTGCTGACTCCAATGAAGATTGGAGGGTAACTGCCAGGGGTGACGGCCCAGCGAGTGTTATTTTGCGAGCTATGCGCATTGAAATCGACCTTTCGTGGTATAAACTACTCGCCGGAAGCCGCGGCTTTCAGAGTACGGCTTACGTGTACGTTTAACCTCCGTGGGCGACGGGGTGCCGCAAGGCGTAGAATATCGCCCACCTGTAGGGGCCTGCAGCGATGCGGGCCCCGCTTCGTATGAAGGGGGCGTAACCGATGAAGATCGTATCCATCTCCCAGGACTTCTTCGACCTCGTCGAGGGCGACCGCGAGCTCATGCTTAAGCACAATCGCCCCTGCATCGTGGTGGTGAGGCTGCGTTTCCGCGGGAAGCGCAGGGACTTCGCTGTGCCGCTGCGTTCCAACATCGCCCCTAACGCGCCCAAAGACCAGTACTTTGCGTTGCCACCCCGCCCCACGACGCGCCCCGGCTGCCGCCACGGCATCCACTACATCAAGATGTTCCCCATAACCAAGGTCTACCAGCGCCGCTTCAGGACCGAGGGCTCGGCCTACTACGAGACGCTCCAGCGCATCATCGACGGCAACACCAAGCGCATCGTCTCCGAGTGCCAGGCATACCTCGACCGCTACGAGCGCGAGGGAAGGCCTCGCTTTGCCGTCGACATCGACCGCATCGTGGGGCTGCTGGAGAGCGAGAAGTAGGGCACCTCGGCTCAGTCTCGAGCCATGCGGAGTCGCTCCGCATTTTTGAACGCCGCGTGTGCGTCCCAAATACTTGAGAAACAAGCTGTGAAGTGCGGTGGCGCGCCCGTGCCCGCGCGCAGCCATCTCCATCAGCGT
>NZ_JAQEKC010000068.1:0-903 GCF_027679495.1 Collinsella aerofaciens | reverse complement strand
CGGTCCGCCTTCGGCGGCACGTCGCCAGAACGGCTTACACCAACATTCTCGACACTACCATTATTTCTGGTGTCGAATAATAATCATAGGGCAGATCTATGGAGTTGAACGTGTATTTAACTCCATATGAGACGTGATTTATGATATAGAGTGCATTTCTAAAAATGTTTTCAGCATATTGTCTTTCTTTTAGATTAAAGTAGGCTCTGTTAGACCAGGATTGACATGCCGACCTGCCGGCTAACTCGCCGTCTCCCCGTCGGGCGCCGGCATCTTGACCCTCATCTCGAACGGCATCCCGCCCTCCCGGACGAGCGCCCTGAGGAACGCGTTGACGGCGGTGGACATGGACAGGCCGAGCTCGTCCAGGATGGCCGTGGCCTCCTTCTTGACCTCCGGGTCGATGCGGATCGTCGTGGCCGGTATGTTCGACGGCATGGCCTCACCCCTCCTCGTGTATCGCGGTGCGACCATTCTACCGCCTCTATGCGGCGGGCGCGGCCCAGTAGTCCATGTAGGGCGGCTCCACGTTGAACATGTCGCGGACGCGGCTCCTGCAGACGCCGTGCGCGAGCTGCCGCGCGACCGTGCGCCCGGCGGCGCCGGAATCGGTCGCCATGAAGGTTCGGCACCACCTGAACCAGGCGAGGTAGGCATCGAGGTGCTTCGTCGACACGCCCTTGAACGGCTCCATGAAGGCGCCGAGGAGCGAGTGGACGGTGCTGATCCGGTTGATGGTTCCCCCGGAGCGGTCCTTGGGGTCGTAGGCCGCGTGCGCGGCGACCTCGAGTTCCGCGAGGACATTGACGTAGACGGCCGCCCTGTCGGTCGCGACGACCGAGCCGGTAGTGTCGAGAATGTTGGTGTAAGCCGTTCTGGCGACGTGCCGCCGAAGGCGGACCG
>NZ_JAQEKC010000067.1:0-910 GCF_027679495.1 Collinsella aerofaciens | reverse complement strand
CGCGACGGACCGCAGCGAGGCCAGCACGCTCTCCTCGAGCGCGTCGCCCGCCTTCCTCCCGCGCGCGAGCAGCGGCATGAGGTCCTTCGGCCGCTCGCGGCCCCTGAACCGCTCCCTCAGGGCGCCCGGGGCCGTCGTGAGCATCGACTTCGCGCAGGCCACGCAGGACGTGGACGTCGCGACGGCCAGCCTGCGCGCGACGTAGAGCTGGCGCACCGCCTCGACCCAGCCGTCCTGCGACTTCGGCACGGAGCAGCCCTTCCCGGACGCCGCCTTGCGCGCCGCGCGCTCGGCGTCCAGCGGGTCGCTCTTCCCCTCGCCGGGCCTCACCTTGTCCCTCTTGGGCCTGAGCACCTCGACGACGTTGTACCCGAGCTCCACGAGCCTCCTCGTCAGCCCGGCCCCGTACGATGCCGTGCCCTCGACGCCGACGACCATGCAGCTCCCCGGGTCGCCTATCGCCTCCGCCAGCCTGTCGTAGCCCTCGGGGTCGGCCCCGAAGCTCCCGCTCCAGATCTTCCTCCCGAGGCCGTCGAGCAGGCACAGGACATGCACGTCCTTGTGCGTGTCGACGCCCGCGATGACCGTTTCGCCTTCCATTTTCGCTCCCCTCGGTCTGCCGCCTGCTCCGCGCCCGGGTCTCCCAGACATTGCACTGACGGGAGCGCTACAATCCAATTGGCTTGTCCGATTGTCCGCGCTCATGCTCCTATTAGGTCATGGCAGGACTCCGGGACGCGGATGCCGGGGCGAGACAGGTCGGATTTGAGGACGGCCGAAGAGGCGTCAGCAGGTCAGTGGGTCATCGTCCCGGCATTCAGCATCAGGGTAGCGCTGCGACGCGGAAATCGCGCGCCGTTGCCGCGCCCCGCAGTGCCCGCTTCCCCCGAGAACAATTATCAGTGCAGGT
>NZ_JAQEKC010000066.1:0-912 GCF_027679495.1 Collinsella aerofaciens | reverse complement strand
TTCATCCGCACATGTGCGGATGAATGTGGGAAGTGTTCGGATGAAGTTGATAATCAAGGAGGCAGATATTTCGCACCTGGCTCTGATTCGGGGTGTTTCGGTCGACGCCAGTCGGTGCTAAGCTGATATTGGCTTTGGTCTTAAATTGCCGTTTTGCTGTTTGACGTATGCGTGTGGGGAGGGCGTGTGGCTAAGAAATCTACGGCGATCGATGTAACGCAAGGTGTCATTTGGCAGCAATTGCTGTCGCTGTGCGTTCCCATCTTTTTTAGTTCGTTTTTTCAGCAGGCCTACACGCTTATCGGTACGTATATCGTCGGCCAGTTTGGCGGCAAGCTCGCGCTGGGTGGCATTCAAGCCACGATGGTGCTCACCGAGCTCTGCATTGGCTTTTGCGTTGGCGTCGGCGCCGGCTGCGCGGTCATTACCGGTCAGTATTTTGGCCAGCACGATGATGAACGACTGAGTCGTTCGGTTCACACGGCCATGACGCTCGCGCTGGTGGGCGGTATCGTCTTCTCCATTCTCGGTATAGTGTTCGTTGAGCCCATGCTGGTGCTTATGAACACGCCGCATGAACTATTGGCCGAGGGCGTGGCCTATGCTCGCTGTTATTTTGCCGCGATGGTTGCGGCACTGCTGCTAAATATGGGAACCGCACTGCTGCGTGCCGTGGGCGACACGCGCGGGCCCGCCGTGATCATTGCCTCTGGCTGCCTTGTTAACGTGGTGCTGGATATCATCTTTGTCGCTGTGTTGCATATGGAGGCGCTGGGCTGCGGCATCGCAGTGGCGCTGACCATTTGCTCCAATGCAACGATGATCGTGTTGCGCATGATGCGCGCTCCGGGTGCATGGCGTCTTTCGCTCATATGACCCAATCCGCTGTCAAGAGCCACAATGGCCCCGCCG
>NZ_JAQEKC010000065.1:0-1023 GCF_027679495.1 Collinsella aerofaciens | reverse complement strand
TACGCCAGCACGCCGAAGAACGCGCCGATGATGCCCACGACCATGGTGGCCACGATCAGCACCATGGGGCTGATCTTCTTGGACAGCAGCCAGTAGTACAGCCAGAAGGCTATCATGCCGAGCATGCCGGGCATGATGCCGTCCAGGATGTCCTGGAGGGTCTGGGCGTCCTCGCCCGAGCCGATGGCCACCGGGATGCTGGCCCAGAACATGTCCTTGCACATGGCGCCCACGACCATGACGCCCACGATGCCCACGCAGGTCATGATCTTCTGCATGAGGCCGGTCCTCTGGGCCTCGTCCAGGAAGCCCACGCCCAGCTCGTAGCCCTTGACGGCGCCCCAGATGCGCAGCGCGAAGCCGGGGATGTTGTAGATGAGCAGGAAGGCGATGGGGCCGAAGGGGTTGCCGGCCTGGCACAGGCTGATGCCCACCGCGGCGGCGACCACGCGCAGCGTCGACAGGAAGATGGAGTCGCCGATGCCGGACAGCGGGCCCATGAGGGCGGCCTTGACGTCGTTGACGCTCTCGGGCTCGATCTCGCCGCGGGCGACCTTCTCCTCCATGGCCATCGCGATGCCGCCGACGAACGGGGCGAACTGGACGGTGATGTTGAAGAACGCGCAGTGGCGGTGCAGGGCCTCGGCGTAGTCGTCGGGGCGGCCGGCGTAGATCTTCTTGAGCATGTTGGCGACCATCAGGCAGAAGGCGATGTTCATCTGCTTGTAGTAGGTCCAGGAGAACTCCATGCCCAGGGCGCCGACGTTGACGGCGCTCTTGACGAGGTCGGAGCGCGTGATCTTGTTCTCGGGACTAGAAGTCATCGTCCTCATCCCCTTCCGCGGAGAGCTGGGGCTGGGCTCCGCCCAGGCCGAGCAGGTCGAACTTGTCGATGCCGATGATGATGGCGATCAGGGCGACGCCCAGGACGGGCACGTTGGCGTAGGAGCACAGCAGGAAGCCAAGGAAGTAGAAGGGCACGAGCTGCTTGGTGAGCACCAGGCGGCCGAGCATGGCGAAGCC
>NZ_JAQEKC010000064.1:0-1088 GCF_027679495.1 Collinsella aerofaciens | reverse complement strand
TGGACGCCGGGCCTACTCGCTTCGGTTCGGGCGCTACACCAACTTTCTCGACACTACCGCACCTCCCGGTTAGATGCAATACGTGTATTGCATTCTGTCACATCACCCGCACCGGCGTACGGCCGCATCTGCTCTTTTACCTTACATTATGTCAACCGGCCCATGGTCGGCTTATTCAGCCGGATTAAATCAAGCATTAAATCAATCCAGACCTATAAGGGGCGGTGGAAATCCATTGAGGAATGAGGGCGCCGTCCCTAGGTCGGCTCCTCGATGGCCGCGGCTGAATTCCCCTGCCATCGGCTGCGTGGGTTCCGGCACGGGGTTCTGGCGCTGCTCGAACTGGGCGCAAGACTCGGCTGTTGGTCGTACCGGACGGCATACGTTTTGAGACCGGCAAGCTGATGCCGGCTCGAGGACAGCGGCCCGGTGCACCGGGCCGATCGATAGCGGTCTCAGGTTCACAGCGCAGCTTCTCAGGGCTCGCATATATAGGAAGACTTGATTGGCAATCGATTTTAATGAAGTCGGCAGCGCATGTCAGAGTTTTCAACAAATTTAACATGCCACCCTTTATATCTGCACGCGCGTAATTCAACTCATAAGGACCGGCTATCCCTTACCTGTGACACAATCTCAAACGCACAGAACAGAATCATCAGTCCAATCATCGCATAAGAGGCAGCCGGACCTTCAAGCACTATTCCACAAAGAACAATCTCCGCGCCGCCAATAAGAAATGTTATCAGGCGCTCTGCCTTTTTGCTCTCGCCGCTCGCATAAAAAGGCGGCAAAGCGCACAAGATCACATATAGCCCGGGAAGGGAATACAGGATCGATAGTCCAAGCCCCCCATCAACCGCAGTGTTTTGCGTAAGAATCAACTGAACCCAAACGGCAATTATCACTGAGCAGGTTGTCGATAAATAGGTTGTCGATAAAAGAAGACTAGAAATATAGCACGCAACAAAGTCCCGTCGCATTCGAACAGAGAAATCCGCGAACTCTCTTCGCCGCGTGGAAACAATTAGGTACACAGAAATTGCAATAGAACCAATCAGAGAAAACAGCGGAACAACCAGCAATTC
>NZ_JAQEKC010000063.1:0-1139 GCF_027679495.1 Collinsella aerofaciens | reverse complement strand
CGGCGGGGCCTGCCGTTAACCCGTCCCGGTCCGCCCCCGGCATGTCATCGACGCCTTCGGCTCAGTCTCATATCCGCGGATACCGTTCTGTCGGCCCGCACTCCATTCCTTCGGCGGGGTTCCCCAAGTCTGTCGAGGCGCATGCGGAGGGCTCCGCGCGCACAGCGAAATAGGGGGTATCCCCGAAGGCCGCCCGGCTCGCCGGGACGGGGGCTATGTCTATTCCGCGCCCTCCCGGCACATCATGCCGAGGGCCCAGAGCCACCTCACGAGCTCGGCCGCGGTGGCCGCGTTGGCCTTCGCCGCGGGCATGCCGCGGGCGAGCATCTCCTCGCGCCGCCGCAGGAGCCGCTCGGACCCCTTCCTCCCGTGCATCCTTATCTCGAGGGGCACGCCCGTGTCCCTTGGCATGAGCTTCGGCTGGTGCCGTGCCGCGGCGTAGCACCATGAACCCTCAACGGCCAGCTTCCTCACGAGCGCGTTGCCCGCACCGCTGATGCCTCCGAGCCGCACGGAGTCGCCACTCGACCTCTGACTCGGCGCGAGGCCGAAATAGGCCGTGACCTGCCTTCCGGAACGGAACCTCGTGAAGTCGCCGACCTCGGCCGAGAAGGCCGCGGCCAGCGCGAAGGCGCAGCCCTTGATCGACTGGAGGGCGGCCACCTCCGCGGCGATCGGGCTGGCATCCACGGCGGCCCTGTACTCGGAGAGCAGGTCCGCCCGGGCCTCCGCCGCGGCCTCGACCTCGTTCCTCAGGGCGGCGAGCGTCCGAACCCCGCCATCGTCCTCCGGCCTGACCTTGTCGAGCCACCTCAGGAAGTCGTAGGTCCAGTACTTCCTCGGGTTGCCGGCGGGCGTGGTGCCGCCGTAGACGAACCCCCGCTTTGCGAGGAAGGCGAGCAGCCGCTGCTTGGCGGTCGCCAGGCGCGCGGTCGCCCCGTCGTAGGCGCCGGCGAGGTCCCTGATGCCCTCGACCTCGGGGGAGGGGACCCATACGGGGGAGATGTCGTGGGCGAGTATCGCCTTGGCCATCCTGGCGGCGTCGTTCCTGTCGTTCTTGGAGGCCGAGTCGGCGGCCGACCTGGGGATCTTCGAGACCGCGGCGACGACGCACTCGACGCCGAGCCCGGCGAGCTCCC
>NZ_JAQEKC010000061.1:0-1265 GCF_027679495.1 Collinsella aerofaciens | reverse complement strand
TAGAGGTCCTCGCGCCAGAAGGGCATGCTCATGCAGCGCGGGCCGCCGCGGCCGCGGGAGAGCTCGGCGGAGGGCACGACGAGAAGGTCCAGGCCCTCCTTGTACAGCACGTCGTTGGTGACGGTGTTGCGGGCGTAGACGCAGATCTTGCCGGGCTCGACGCACAGGGTGTTGGAGCCGTCGTTCCACTGCTCGCGGGAGGCCGCGATCGGGTCGCCGCCGCCGCAGGGGATCAGCTTGACCTGGTCGACGCCGGTGGCGTCCTCCAGGACGTGCTCGAGGGTGTCCTCGATCAGGCGGATGTTCACGTCGCCCGGGTTCTTGCCGGCGGTCAGCTCGTAGACGCGCAGGGTGCCCATGATGGCGGGGTGGATCGTGAACTTATCGACGTCGATCTGGGTGAAGACCGTGTCGAGGTGCATGAAGGCGCGCGAGACCGGGATGTCGAAGGCCAGGATGCGCTCGACCTTGGAGTCGGAGTTCCAGAAGATGTTCTGGGCCATGACGTCGATCGCGGCGGCCTGGGTGCGCTGGGAGATGCCGACGGCGAGGGTCTTCTCGTTGATGTTCAGCACGTCGCCGCCCTCGGTGTGGAACTGGCAGTCGCGGCGGAAGTACAGGGAGACGTCCTTGTAGTCGGGGTGGTACTTGAAGACGTACTTGCCGTACAGGGTCTCGCGGTTGCGGGTGACCGAGTACATGCGGTTGAGGTTGACGCCCTCGCCGACGACCGCGAACGGGTCGCGGGTGAAGTAGAGGTTGGGCATCGGGTCGATGATCAGGTCGGACTCGGACTCGGAGTTGACCAGGGAGTCGAGGGTCGTGGACGCCGTGAGGGGCATGTCGATCTCGGCCTTGGTCATGCCGGCCATGGTCTTCTTGACGAACTCGAGGTTGTCCTCGATGGAGTCCAGCTTCTCGCGGACGATCTGCGGCATGTGCTGGCCGCGGATGCCGGCCTCGGCGATGTACTGGTCGGTGAACTCGGCGCGGGCGCCGGGGACCTGGTCGAACACCTCAGCGACGAGGTTCTCGAGATAGAGGACCTCCACGCCCTGGTCCCTCAGGATCTGGGCGAAGGTGTCGTGCTCCTGCTGCGCGACCTCCAGGAACGGGACGTCGTCGAACAGGAGTCGCTCGAGCTCGTCGGGCGGCAGGTTGAGGAGCTCGTCGCCGGGACGGTGCAGGCAGACCTTCCTGAGCTTGCCGATCTCGGAAGGCACGTGCAGACCTTTCGTCATGGCCTCCTACCTTTCTTTCGGGCC
>NZ_JAQEKC010000060.1:0-1299 GCF_027679495.1 Collinsella aerofaciens | reverse complement strand
GGGGGTGCGGACGATTTCTTGGACCGCGCCTAGGCGTATCCAAGCTTCCTGCGGTACTCCATCGGGCTCAGCCACCCGAGGGACTTCTTGATCCGCTCCTCACGATAGTACACGAGGTAGGCCTCGAGCCTTCCCATGAACTCCTCGGCCGTCACGCCCTCCCAGTCCCTGTAGTGGAAGAACTCGTTCTTGAGGCGCCCGAAGAAGCCCTCGCAGGCCGAGTTGTCCGGGCTGCAGCCCTTCGCGGACATGCTCCTGACCAGGCCGTTCTCCTCGCAGATCCCGATCCACTCCGGCCAGCGGTAGTGGCCGCCCCGGTCCGAGTGGATCGTCGTGCGCACCCCCGCCGGCCTCGCCGCGCAGGCCTTGAGCAGGCTCGAGTTCGCGAGGCGCTTGTCGGGGTGCAGCCCGATCGACCAGGCGACGGGCATCCCGTCGAAGCAGTCGACGATCGGGCTCAGGTAGACCTTCTCGCCGCCCGGGAGCCTGAACTCGGTGATGTCGGTGAGCCACAGCCGGTTGGGCTCGTCGGCGCGGAACCTCCTGTTCACGAGGTTCTCCGGCGCCTTGGAGACCTCGCCGGCGTAGGAGCTGTAGCCCCGGGCGCGCCTCTTGTTGTAGACGACCTCGAGGCCCTCCTCGCGCATCACGCGGGCCACGCGCTTCTCGCTGGCCCGGACGCCCTCGCGGCGCAGGCGCGCCCAGACGGTGCGGTACCCCCAGCACCCCGAGCCCTCGCGGAAGATGCGCACCACGCGGTCGCGTATGTCGGCGTCGCGGTCGCGCGGCGCGGCGACGCGGGGCCTCCAGTACTCATAGGAGCTCTTCGATATCCTCAAGAAACCTGTGATCGAGCGGAGGGGCAGGGCGGTCGCCCGCCTCAATCTCTCGCCGAGCTCGCACTTGCTCCTGTTCGAGATCGAAGCCGGGTCCCACCCTTCCGCTTTTAGGTCGGCCAACACCGCCCTGAGCAGCAGGTTCTCTATCTGGTCCTCGTTGAGCCCGGCGAGCGGGCCGGTCGCCGGCGGGGCGTAGATCGACTTGTCGGGGCCCAAGCTGGCCTCCTTCCGTGGCGGTTTCCTCGCCCCGATTCTACAGCGCGCCCCGGTGTAGCTGTGCGGGAGGTGCCCCGTCGCCCACTTCTTGGCCGCGCCCACCGAGACCCCCGCGAACTTCGCGGCGGCGGTCGGCCCCATGCCGTCCTCCGTCGCCAGGAGGAAGAGCTCGACCTTCTCCCTGCTGTACATGCGAACCTCCAGTCCGGACCGCCCCGCGGTCCAACTTTCTGTCCGCACCCCC
>NZ_JAQEKC010000006.1:0-113711 GCF_027679495.1 Collinsella aerofaciens | reverse complement strand
GGCTAACGATATGGCACCGTGGGGACACATGTATGTCAATCCTGGTCTAACAGAGCCTTGGGATTTGGTTGGACCGGTCGCGAAAGCGGTGGATGTTGCCTTTGCCAGTCGGTCGGTTACGACGACCAATCTAAAAGATGCGCTTGCCAAGCTCGACCGCACGGCTCGTCGGCGTTGTGCTGTCACGATGGTCGCCAACTCCAGCCCGCGCTATGATCTGCACTTGATGAACGCTATCGGCGCCTCGGTTACCTGCAGCAATGGCTTTGTGTACGCCTTCAACATCCTCATTCAGATGGGTGCCCTGCCGCAGGTCACGTACTTTGAATCGCCTCGTCGCGATACCTTCGATAGCCTTGAGGCAGGCGTGGCGGATTTTTCCCGTATGCTCGAGCATGGCAACGAGGATAAGATCGACCGCCTGCGCGACTATATCGCTCAGCACATGATCGAAAACCCCCATGCCGGCGAGCCGGGCTCCAAGGGCGTGCCGCAGGGGCGCTATATGCTCGACCATATCCGTAAGGTTCGCTGGGCGTTTATTTCATGGGAACCGGTCTCTGCGCCCAGCTCATAGCCTGTTCGCAGCCCGCACCGCCCACTCACTCGGCATCCGCATTCTTTTTGAACTGGGCAAACGCGCTCCACACTGCGCCGTTCCTGCGCTATCGTGGAACAGCTCACGTAGATTAAGGCCCCGTCGCGGGGCGCCCCATACATAGAAAGCGAGAACCCATGGCACTGACAGGAGCCCAGGTCAAGCAGCTTCGCAGCATGGCCCATCATCTCAACCCCGCCATCATCATCGGTAAGTCCGATGTCAACGAGGGCACCGTCGAGCAGACGGTCGCCTACCTGGAGAAGCACGAACTCGTTAAGTGCTCCGTGCTCGATGGCTCCAGTCTTTCCGCCCGCGAGGCCGCCGAAGAGCTCGCTGAGCGTTGCCACGCCGAGGTCGTCCAGGTCATCGGCCGCAAGTTCTCGCTGTATCGCGAGTCCTCGCGCAAGGATATCGAGAAGATCAAGCTCGTCTAAGAGCCAATGATCCGGCGAGCCAACATATAGCAAGCTTACGGGTGCCCGAGTACTTCGGGCACCCGTTTTTTATCGCTCGACCAGCACGCGATTGAGCCGCCCCTCCACCAAGCGCTCGTATAGACGCCGCGTCTCGGGCTCGGGAACGCCATTGACCTGCTCCCTCAGGTGGTGCATATGACCGCTGTATAGCTCGACGATATCGCGCCGCCGCCCCGCCGCACTGTAGACGCGCATGGCGCAGCGCACCATATCCTCACGCGCCGTTTCCTGCCGAAGCCCCGACTCCGCCAGCCAAATCGCCGACTGCAGGTCGTTTTCTTCTAGAGCGGCATTTGCTCCCTTAATCATGCAATCGATGTACTTTGACTGCATAATGCGTCGCATACGCAAAAAGTAGGTGGGGTTACAGCCATTGGGAACATACAACGGGCCGGCATAAAGCTGCTCAATCTTAAGGCACAGCTCAACTAAATGGGGCCCGCGCGCACCCGTGCGATTTCCCAAAACCTCGCGGCTTATCTGGTCAAACAGCCGTACATCGGTCTTGACGTAGTCGCCGTTGAGTCCGATGCATTCATTTTGGATGAGCACACACGATTTGCCATCCGGCGTCGGTCCCAAAGCCGACCGCAAGCGCGATATCGTCGAGTACAGGTTGTTGCGGGCGCTATTGAACTCGGCATGGGGCCACAGCTCCATGGCCAGCGTCTCACGATCGACGAGCGCATCCATGCCCAGCGCAAGCCGCTCGGCAAGTGTCGCCGCCTTCTTGCGGCGCCACATTTTGTCCGTGATGGGAAACCCGTCGCGCTCGGCGCGAAACGCCCCAAACATGCGAATCTCGATATGGTCAATGGTATCAACGGCTTCAACCTCACCGGCCTGGAACAGGCGCTCGCCTTCCCCTTCCAAATCGTCGCGCAGCGAGTACCGCGACAGCTCGCGCACGGGAAGCTTCTTGCGAATCCTGGTCGCCGGCTCGCCCAGACAATGCATGGCAAGGCGCGCAAAGAGCCGATACGATGGCTCTAGAATCCCCGCGCGATTCATGGACATCCAGGCTGCAAGGTCGCTGTCTCGGCCCGCACAGGCCAAATGCAGCGCCACCATCCAGGCTTCTGCGCCACCAACCTGCGTCTGGCTTATATCGAGCAACTCCGCTTCCTCGCGTACCGAAACCATCGAGGTGTTACGCAGATATGCCGCGCGCTCCAGCAGTAACGCATTATCGCGCATGTACGCAATCGACTCCTCGGCAAGTTTGAGCACTTGGACCGCACGGAACTTTGCATTAACCGGCCGTCCCTCTGCCAGCGACTGCCAGCCTTCTAGCAACAGGCCAAACAGCTGAATCTGGTTGTCGCGCATGCGCACGGCAAAACGATCGAGCTCGTTGAACGCCGCGTCGTCGGTTACCGGCAGGCCGGAAAGGAGCCGCCGTGCCGCCAACACCATGCGCACCCAGATAGCCATCGCCTTAAGCCCACGTACGTCGAGCGCCTCCCGCACCACCGTCATCTCGTCGTCGCGCTCGTCGGTTCCCGCAAACGACCCGTCAAAGAGCTCCACCAGCATGCTATCGGCCCGCATAACAATCCCCGCGATGTCGAGCTCGCAGTCGTAGGCCTTGCTCGTTTTGAGTTGCTGTAGAACGCCGCCGTCATCTCCCCGCTCGGTCAGGCAGCGCTTGACCTCGATATGTGCGGACAACATATCGAGTGCGGTATGGGATGTCTCGATTTCTGGCACGGCCAGGTTCGTAGGAAGCCCAAGCCCGTTGTCCCCATAGCAAACAGCCGTCAGTGTCTGGGCCACCCTCCATGAAACAGGGTCTATTTCGCAGGCCGCCCGTTCGCCCCCGCGCTCGATAACCGATGCCATATAGCGAGCGAGCTTTGTATTGGACACGCTGACCGCTGCCAGATATACGCCAAGCGCCTCGGCAGGCGTTGGCTCTGGAGCCGGATCCTCGGCATCGATCGTGCCCAGCGCTGCTCGGCAGATATCGGCCCCGTGCCCCGTCAGAGCCAGATCGACCCCATACTGCCCAGCAAGTTCAAGGACCGCATCACGGTCCAAAAAGGCGTCCGCCAGGCCCATCGCCACATCGCATCTACCCGCCTTAAGCAAAATCCGGGCCGCCCTCGGAACAAGTTCGGGGCGAACCTCGGCCACCAACTTGCGCAAGCGCAAGCGTCCGTTATCCTCCGTGCCCAGACACGTAAAACTCCGCTCGGCGGGGTCCAAGCCAAAGATCGGGTAGTCGCGTACAAAGTAGGACTGGTCGACCATCGACAGCCTCACCCCACAAGCCTCGAGTTCTGCGATATTGCCCTCGCCCATCAAAATCATGAGACATGCCACGCAAAACAGCGCATTATTGTCGAGCGAAGCCAGATCGACAAGTGCCGCGCCATATACGTTGACAATCTCGTTTTCGAGCAGACCGGCTACGTCGCCTTGGCCATACAGACCCGTCTGCAATGCCGAGACGAGCTCGGGCACACCCTGCGTGAGCTGATAAAAGTCGAGCGATGTGCTGATCGAAAACGCCGATGCCCACGCCGAATACTCATAGGCATGCACCTTGAGCATCTGCGCATTGATCTTAACCGAATCGCCCAGCCCATGAATCAGTTGACGATTTGAAGGACGGCAGGAGATAAAGACCCCTACCCCCATAGCGCGCAGGCCGCGAATCCTGTCGATGAGGTCTTCGGTATCGTGCTGATCGAGGTTTGGCACATTATCAATCGCGATAAGGGAGTGCGGTTTGTCTTTGAGTTCTTCGGTAACCACCTCGAGCTGCATAAACACCTCGCGCCCAGTGGCGCGATCGGCCTCGATAATCCGCACGGGGCCTCGCGTCGGGTCGCATTTAACCTCATGGGTGTACTGCAGCAGTACCGAGGTCTTCCCAAACCCGTCGGGCGCATAAAGAACCACAATGCCGGCCTTTCGGCCCTTGGCGATAAGCTCATTCATCAAGCGTTCGCGTCGCACCATATAGCCTCCGCCCAGCGGCATCAGCTCGAGGTCGTCTATACTGCCCAAATCGTTTACCATGCCCGCTCCTCAACTCGACCGTATGGACACTGTAACCGCAAGACCATACAAGCCGCGCTATGAATAGAGCGACCTTGTGTTTTAGGTTGTCTTTTGGTACGCAAGCGGCAAGTTTTTGTACAGCGAGGGCCGATTGTTATTAATCCCCCGACTAATCGGTCTTTAAGCAGGTAAATGGCTTGTCAGCTTGTCCCATCTAAGCGGCAGTGTAACGCAAATGAACAAGGTTCAGCCATGTCATTCAACTCGCCTAGCACCCGCTACCGTCTACGACCTTTTAGTGGCATTTTTGCATAGAATCTGGTATGGAATGAATCAAGCTGTTTGACATCCGGCATTCGCCAAGCTTGCGGCAAGATTTTGGTCAAGCGGGTGGAAAGGGATAGCAAAAAGGCCCCCGCAAAGCGGAGGCCTTAGGCAAGGCTATGTCGAGGTGCAGGATTCGCGCTACTCGCAGAGCGAAAGGGCGGCCTCGTCGGCAACGACAACGCAGTTGGTGTGCAGCTGCAGGATCGAAGCCGGGCACGCGGGCGTAACCGGACCATAGCACATGTCATGCACGGCCTGAGCCTTGGCCTCGCCGTTGGCGACGACCAGGATCATGCGGGCATACATGATGGTCTGGGTGCCCATGGTGTAGGCCTGACGGGGAACGTCGTCGATGCTGTCGAACAGGCGGCTGTTGGCCTGAATGGTGCTCTCGGTGAGGTCGACGCAGTGCGTGCCCTTGGAGAAGTGGTCATCGGGCTCGTTGAAGCCGATGTGGCCGTTGTTGCCAATGCCGAGCAGCTGCAGATCCGGGTAACCGGCGGCGGCGACGATCTTGTCGTACTCAGAGCAGGCAGCGGCGGCGTCGGGGTTGGAACCGTCGGGCACATGCGTGTTGTTCAGGTCGATGTTGATGTGATCGAAGAAGTTCTCACGCATGAAGTAGTGATAGCTCTGGGGATCGTCGTGCGAAAGGCCGCGATACTCGTCCAGGTTGTAGGTGCTGACCTCGGCAAAGTCGACGTCGCCCTTCTCGTACCAAGCAGCGAGCTGCTTGTAGGCACCGATCGGGGTGGAGCCGGTGGCAAGTCCCAGCACACAGTCGGGCTTGAGGATAACCTGCGCCGAGATAATATTGGCGGCCTTGCGGCTCATATCCTCGTAGTCTTTAGCTTTAATGATCTTCATTACGCGTCCTTTCTCGTACAAGAGAGGCAAGGCTCCCCTTACAAGCACTTGCCCGCGGCCCGCGTCGGCCGCAACCAACGTGTGCGGCCACCAGGGCGAGGTCGCGTAATGTATGTGTCTCGTGTCTAGCCGCGTCGAGGCCCCTGCCCGTCCACGGTGACCCGAAGCCTTTTAGCTTCGGACAAATCCCATCTTGCCACGGAGGGCGTCCTCTTTCAAGGGCGCCCTCCGTAAACGTGTTTGAATTGTAGGCTAATGGCCACGTGCACTTGCTAGCGCTCGCGAGCAACGATGAGCTGGTCCATCTCTTCGACATGCACGCCAACGGAGCCCTTGATGCTCGAGAACTCAACAGAGTTGCACACCAAGATGGGAACCGTCACATCGTAGCCCTCGGCAGCAATTGCCTCGCGATCGAACTCAATGAGCACATCGCCCTTATGGACGATGTCACCCACTTGCGCATGTACGGTAAAGTGCTTGCCCTCAAGCTGAACAGTGTCCAAACCAACGTGGATGAGCACGTCCAAGCCATCGACCGTGTTAAGCGCAACAGCGTGTCCCGTGGGAAAAATGGCCTCGACCTTGGCATCAGCCGGTGCAATCACACGCGTGCCGGTAGGCTGAATCGCCACGCCCTGGCCCAAAAGGCCGGTGGCAAATGTCTGGTCGTTTACCTCGGAAAGCGGAATGACGTCGCCCGAGATGGGAGCATCCAGCGTAAGGACTCGACCACGCATACCAAAAGACCTTAGGACTTTAGTGAACATGCTCCCCCTCGGACATACCAATCGACCAAAATAGCCTTAACAGTTTACCACTTGGCACTCGTTTTTGACCATTAGGGAAGTTCGCGCTTGACAACCTCGACGATGTCGTCGACAACGCGCTGGGTCAGCTCGTGCGTCTCGGCCTCGGCCATAACGCGGACCAGCGGCTCGGTACCGCTCGGACGCACCAGAATGCGACCGCGGCCGTCAAGTTCCTTCTCGGCAGCAGCGACGGCATCCCAGATGGGCTGGCAATCGTCCAGACCAGCCTTGTTGTCGGAATGCACGTTGACGAGTACCTGCGGGTACTTCTTCATGATGCCGGCAAGATCGGTGAGGGTACGACCGGTGCGCTTGAGCACGGCCAGCAGCTGCAGAGCCGTCACCAGGCCGTCACCGGTGGTGTTGTGCTCCAGGAAGATGATGTGGCCAGACTGTTCGCCGCCGATGACGGCACCGTCCGCGAGCATACGCTCAAGAACATAACGGTCGCCCACAGCGGTCTGAACCATCTCGAAGCCCTGCTCCTTCATAGCGATGGAGAAGCCCAGGTTGCACATGACGGTCGAGACGATCTCGGAGTTGGCGAGCTTGCCGCGGGCGGCGAGGTCAGAACCGCAGATAGCCAGGATGTAGTCACCGTCGATCTCATTGCCCTCGCTGTCCACAAAGAGCACGCGATCGGCGTCGCCGTCGTGGGCCAGGCCGATGTCAGCATGGGTGCGCAGCACGAGCTCGCGCAGGGGCTCAAGGTGAGTGGAGCCGCACTCGACATTGATGTCGGTGCCGCAGTAATCGGTGTTGATGGCATGGACCGTGGCACCCAGGCGCTGCAGCGCGGCGGGCGTAGTCTGGCAGGAAGCACCGTGACCGCAGTCGACGGCAACGACCAGGCCATCGAGCCTCAGGCCATCAAGCGTATCGATGGCGTGGTCGACGTATGCCTTGCGAGCGTCCTTCATCTTGATGATGTGGCCCACGCCGGCACCGGTCGGCAGCGTGTCGGCAGCCATGGCTTCCTCGGACATGACCCAGGCGCTGATCTCTTCCTCGACCGCATCGGGAAGCTTCATGCCCTTGCGGCTAAAGAACTTGATGCCGTTGAACTCCGGCGGATTATGCGAAGCAGAGATGACGATGCCGCCGTCGAGCTCATTCTGGACGGTGAGCAGCGCCACGGCAGGCGTGGGGATGACGCCGCAGCAGTGCGGACGGCCGCCCTCGGCCATGATGCCGGCGGTCAGAGCGCTCTCGAGCATGGTGCCCGAAAGACGCGTGTCGCGGCCGACACAGATATCCGGACCAAGGAACTTGGTCGCCGCGCGGCCCAGGCGAAACGCGAGGTCACACGAGAGGTCGGCATTGGCGACGCCACGGACGCCGTCGGTACCGAAGATGTTCTGGGGCATAGGATCGCTCCTTCCCTAGCAGGCGATATGCAACCGCCCACCCTAGTCGAAAAAGAAAAGCGGGACCCGCCGAGGAATCGGCAGGCCCCGCTTGTACATTGTATCTCGAAAGGAGATAAAACCTTAGCGCTTGGAGAACTGGGGAGCGCGGCGGGCCTTCTTGAGGCCGTACTTCTTGCGCTCGACCACGCGAGCATCGCGCGTAAGGAAACCGGCCTTCTTGAGGTCAGCACGGTAGTCGCCAGCGTTCAGAAGAGCGCGAGCGATGCCCAGGCGCAGAGCGCCGGACTGACCGGAGATGCCGCCGCCATCGCACAGAGCGATAACGTCGAACTGACCGGCGGTGTCGGTCACCTTGAAGGGAGCAAGGGCGTTCTCAACGAGCTGATGACGGCCGAAATACTGCTCGGCGTCACGCTTGTTGATGGTCACCTTGCCGGTGCCGGGGACGAGACGGACGCGGGCGACGGCGTTCTTACGACGGCCGGTACCCTGGTAGACAACGGTGTTCTCAGCCATCTTTAAGCCTCCAGCTCAATCTTCGTGGGGTTCTGGGCAGCGTGCGGATGCTCGGCACCAGCGTAGACCTTAAGCTTGGTCATCTGGGCACGGCCGAGGGTGGTCTTGGGCAGCATACCGCGAACGGCGCGCTCGATAACCTTCTCCGGGTGCTTCTCCATAGCCTGGCGGAAGCTCTCAGCCTTGAGGCCGCCGTTGTAGCCGCTGTGGCGATAATAGGTCTTCGTGTCGGCCTTGTTACCGGTAAGCTGGACCTTATCGGCGTTGATGACGACAACGAAGTCGCCGCAGTCGCTGTTGGGCGTGAACTGGGGCTTGTTCTTACCGCGCAGGATCATTGCGATCTGGGTGGCAAGACGGCCCAGGACAGCACCATCGGCGTCGACGAGAACCCAGTTGCGCTGGACCTCGCCCTGCTTGGCGTAGTGAGTCGATTTCGAAATCACTTAGACTCCTCCATGTACAGTACGTGTTGTTACAGAGATTCACGGGGCTCTGCAAGTAACCCGTCCATATTACCCCGCTCGCCGTACGAGTCAACAGGTATTTTGGTTCCGACCAGAGTTTCTGCACATGTCATCCACGAGCCGTGATTTTCCAGCTCTTTAGCTGTTGTCATTTTTTGAGGGTTCGCCGTCGCTAGCGCTCAACGAACTCTTGGATTTCCGCGAGCAGGCGCTTTGCCTCCTGGCGACCCTGAATATACAGGTCCAAAAGCTTTGCCGGATCATGCTCGACATGGCCGACCTCGACCGGCTTTTGCGGAGCGATGACCAGCGCGCGGCCCTCGCGCTCATACTTCCACAGGTGCATGCGCTGGAGGTTATAGCGGTCGTGGCGCGTCTCGATAGCCTCGAGCAGGTAGGGGTAGTCGGCATAGCGGGCGCGCGCAGCAGGCATAAACTCGTAGGGCTTTTTCTCGTACAAGCGGTCCTGCGTGACAATGACAACCGCGCGCTCGAAGCCGGCCTCCTCCAGCACATGCTCGATAGGAACCGAATCGGCTACGCCGCCGTCGACGTATTTGTGCCCGTCAATCTCGACCGACGGCGTCACCAGCGGCAACGAGGTCGAGGCACGCACGGCGTCGAGGTCGAGCACGGCGCTTTTGACCGGCAGGTATGCGGCAGTTCCAAAGAGCATGTCCGTCGCGACGGCGTACATCTCGATGGGGCTCGCGTCGAACGCCTCGTTGTCAAAGGGATCCAGGCGGTCCTGGATATCGTTGAAGATAAAGTCGTAACCCACGATGGAGCCCGTGGATGCGAAGGATGCGGCACCCATGTAGCGGTTGTCATTGCAGAAGGTCAGGTTGATGCGATTGACGCGACCGATCTGGTGTGACTTGTAGTTGACGCCGTTGAGCGCACCGGCCGATACGCCATATACCGCCGGAATTTCGACACCGGCCTCCATGAGAACGTCGAGCACGCCGGCGGTAAACTGCCCACGAAAACTGCCACCCTCCAAGACGAGCGCGACCTTGCCGGCATTCTTTGCCTTATCTTCTGCAGTCATATTGACCTCCTGCGATTGCGTTTTGGCTTTCTTCTACCCAGTTTTGGAATGGAGGGCGCGCAGGTTTTTCGAGGCGGCAGGTGAAGCGGAAAGTGCGTCCCAATTTGAGGCGGGATACCGGGATGCGGTTTCCGCTTGGACCGCCGTTGGGAAAGCGCGACCCGTTCTGAGCGCGGATTCCGGGATGAACTATCCGCTTGAGGCGTCTTCCGGAAAATGAATCCCATTCCGAACGTCGATTCCGGGATGCAGTTTCCGCTTGAAACGTCATCCGGAAACCGCATCCCAGTCTGAGCCGGAATTCTGGGATGGATTTTCCGCCTTGGGCGACGTTGATGCGGGGCATGGCAGGCTGCAGTCCGATCGGCATCGCATCTGCATAGGGTTGAAGCTTTGCGCGGAGAATCCGCGTATTTGCTTCGCAAATACGTACCGGCTTCGGCCGCCTGCCGGCGTCCTCGCCCGCTCGCTACAAACGCTTCGCGTTTGCTTAACGCTCGCGCCCTGCATAGAGTTCGATTCTCCGCGGTATCTACAAGTAATAAAAAGGCAGGTAGAGACACTTCTCTACCTGCCTGTTACATATGGTGGAGGCGCGGAGAATCGAACTCCGGTCCACGAAAGCCCCCTGATTGGCATCTCCAAGCTCAGTCGCTGGTTTAGTCTCGGACGCTTTGCGCGCAGCGACACGCTCGCAGCATCCCAAACGGTTCGATCTTAGCCTGCGCCATACCGATTACGTGCGCAGGAGCATTCCCCTAACATGACGTCGCACCGGTGTCGGGGAAATCACCGGGTTGACGCGCCGCTATAAATTAAGCAGCGAGAGCCATAGGCTCAAAAGAAGAGTTGTTGTCAATTCAATTTGACGGTACCCCTGTTTAACGAGGCGAGGAGACCTCGGCTTGCTTCCTCTCTCAGAGCTATCGTGTCGAAACCAGTCGCCCCCGAATGTTGGGAAAGTCTGGATGGTATCGGGCCTGCAAACACCCGATAACCGTCGACTTTTCAAGGAACATACGGGGCGAGCCCCGCTTGTGGAGTGTTATCTTACCACGTTCTGAAAGCGGACAGCTGTTCTATGCACGAGCTGTGAAGACCCCAATGTGCGCCGCACTTCGCACTTTTGTTACCGATCGCGTCACGTATATTTTCGCCAAGCAAAATTGACCCGTCGAAAGGACCGTTATGGATACCAAGCAGCAACTCGTCAATGCCCTCGCAGGCCTGGGCTCAACCATTACCGAAGCTATGGATGTCATCGAAGGCTTTATCCCCTGCGGACACCCCGCCCTCACGGTATCGAACGCACTCGTCGCGCTGGACGCTGACGATGATGCAGTTCTCGCCCAGCAGCTTGAGACCGTCGAGGGCTTTATCGACCACGTGAGTGAGAACCGCGGCGTGGCCGCCTACCACGGCATCGAGGTCGAGCTCACGGGTTCCAAAGCCGATCTGCTCGCAGCAATCCGCGAGGTAGGCGCCCTTATGCAGACCGCAGGCGTCAAGAACACCCAGGTCAACGAGTGGGTCTACCGCAGTCTGGCAGCACTCGACAGCTCCGACGAAAAGGCAGCCGAGCAGCTCGCAGAAAGTCCCGCCATTAAGGCCGAGCTTTTGTAAATAGCAGACGCGGGTCCCTTGGCGCATCGTCGTCCAAGAGGCCCGCAAGCAGTTCGCGTCAACCGATAGCCGCGCTGCCGCGTTCGGCCAAAGCAAGAATCGGCATCATTTGACGAGGTGTCTTTGCTGCAAGATCGGCATGTTCGAGCAGTTTGCGATCGTTAGTTACCAAGTAATCAACCTGCGCGCGCTTGCACGCGGCGAGCACCAAGTTGTCCTCGTAATCGCGATGGAGCGCTAAGTATTTGTCAGCCAGCCAAAGGTCCGACGCATCAGCGCCCACGGCCGTGGCGTTTTCGGTCATGTTCCGAACAAACGCCAACGCCGCATCACCAATTGCACGGGCAGATGCCTCGTCGAGCGCTCCCCCGCTGGCAAGAACGCTACGCTTCAGTTCGTGCTGTACAACGTACAGCACGTCCTTAGCGGTATGCACCGGGAAGAACAGCAGCGCACGCGTCTCCGTCGCCCGCCCAATAAACGCACGCGCGGCAAGCGACTCGGCATGGTCGACGCAAAACGAATCGACCCAAACGTTGGCATCCACCATGATCTTAAGAGGGGCTCCGCTCACAGGATCATCCCCTTTTGGCGATAGCGATCGTCCATGGTCTCGGAATAGATTGTGTCCCAATCGCGGGCATCGGATGCAAGCGACGCATCGATACCCAAGTCCGCGTAAAGCTGATCCGCCGCTGCCCAGGAAGCAGCAAACGGCGAATCTAACACGGCACCCCGCTGTCGGTCGTTAACGGCCTCGAGGATTTCCTCGCACGAACCGCCGCCCTGCGCAACCTTGGCCACGACCTTTTTGATGAGTTCGGGCAGCGTTCCGCCCGAAAGCCGCAGCGCCTCCTCGGCGCGTTCTTTAACCGAGCGATCCACGCGAACATTTACCTGCACCATGCTGCCAGCAACACTCATATCGATCACGCTCCTCTCGCCTGCTATCATTGCTAGCATCACTATATAGGGCTGATAGCACACGGTCAAACGCAAAAAAGCCCGCACCCGAACGACGGCAATGCCGCCCGGGCGCAGGCCATAAACTCAAGCAAAAATGCTAACGCAGGTAAGCCTTCGCGTTGCTCAGACTGTAGGCAATCGTCGAGCCGTTGTGCAGCAGTGACGACGTCTGCGGAGTGATCATGCCGGTAATGCCCAGCGCCAGGAGCGCCGAGTTGGTGAGCATCACCTTGGAATACGAACTCGTCAGACGGTCGATGAGACCCTGACTCATGCGGCGCAGGCGCACGATCGCGGCAAGATCCGTGTCGGTCAGGATGATATCGGCGACCTCCTTGGCAATGTCGCTTCCGCCACCCATTGCCAGCCCCACGTCGGCCAAACCGAGCGCCGGCGAATCGTTGACACCGTCGCCCACCATGGCAACGTGGCGCCCCTCGCCCTTAATGCGCTCCACATACGCGTACTTGTCCTCGGGCAGCAGCTCGGCCTTAAACTCGTCGACGCCCGCCTCGCGCGCGATGCGCTCGGCCGTGCGCTCGGAGTCTCCCGTAAGCATGACGACGTGTTTGACGCCCAACGCGTGCAGGTCGGCGATGGCCTCACGGACCCCGGCCTTGAGCGGATCCTCGATGCCGAGCACGCCGACGACCTTCCCATCGACCGCCAGATACAGCGGCGACAGGCCCTGCATCTGGGACTCAATGCGCTCCTTAATGTCGGAATCGAGCTGCGCGCTCTCGTCCTCAAACACAAAGTGTGCCGAGCCGATAATCGCGCGACGCCCTTCGATGGACGAAGCAATACCATGCGCCACGATGTACTCGACCGCAGCATGGCGCTCGCGGTGCTCGAGCCCGCGCTCGCGGGCGGCGTTGACCACGGCACGCGCCACCGGATGCGGGAAATGCTCCTCCAGGCAGGCAGAAAGGCGCAGGACCTCGTCCTCGCTCCAGCCGTCGGTCGTCAGCACGCAAGCCAGGCGCGGCTGCGCCTCGGTGAGCGTGCCAGTCTTATCAAACACAATGGTGTCGGCCTTGGCAAACGACTCAAAGTACTTTGCGCCCTTGACCATGACGCCCATCTTGGCAGCATCGCTCATAGCGGTCATGACGGCGACGGAACCCGTGAGCTTGAGTGCGCACGAGTAGTCGACCATCAGCGCCGCCGAGGTCTTGATAAGGCTGCGCGTGGTGAGCGCAACCAGGCCCGCGAGCAGGAAGTTCCACGGGACGATCTTGTTGGCGAGGTCCTCCATATGCGACTGACCCTCGGATTTGAGCGAGTCGGCCGTCTGCACGAGCGAGACGATCGAGCGCAGTTTGGTCTGCGCCGTGTTGGCGCGCACGCGCACCAAGATGCTGCCGTCTTCCACGACGGTACCGGCGAACACGTCGTCGCCCACGCTGCGCTCAACGGCCAGCGGCTCGCCGGTCAGGGTCGCCTGGTTGACCATAGCGCTCCCCCGCTCGACGACACCGTCGATGCAAATGGACATGCCAGTGCGCACGGCGACCAGATCGCCGGGCTCGAGCTCGGTCGCAGCAACGCTTACCTCGGTGTCGCCGACAACCTTTTGCGCCTTGTCGGGTACATCGAGCAGCGAGTTGATGAGCTCGTTTTCGCTCATGGCGCGGGTGTAGTCCTCGAGCAGCTCGCCCACGTTGAGCAGGAACATTGTCTGGCCCGCGGTGTCGACATCACGCTTGACGAACGAAATGCCGATGGCCGAAGCGTCGAGCACGGGAACGGTCAGGCGCGGCTGCGCCAGCTCATGAAGGGCAGCGCGCAAAAATGCCATGTAACCGGCCACGACAAACACCGCACGCAGAGGCGTCGGCAAGAACCAGCGGCGCGCGTAGTGGGCGCCGACGAGTGTCGCCAGGTCCATAACGAGTTTGTGCTTGCGCGGCTCAAGCTGCATCACATAGCCCGACTTGGCATCGGCGATAGCTTGAGCATCGAGTGCGCCCAAGGCGTCGAGCACGCTCGCGCGACGTGGCTCGTCGTATTCGAGCGCCATCTGGCCAATACGGCCATATACGCGCACCTTGTGCACGCCGTCGATATCGCCGCTGAGCTTAAGAAGTGCATCGAGATCGCTCTCTGGCACAGGACCCGCCAATTGAAGACGGGTCCTGCCGGGGATCTCGCTAATAATCGAGAATCTCATAGTTTGTGCCTGGGAGCGTTACTCGGCTGCCTCGTCAGCAGCGGCCTCGCTCTGGGTGATGTAAGCAGCCTCGGCAACCATGTCGTCAACATTAGCCTTGGCCTGCTCGACCATGTCCTGGTAGCCGTTCTTGATGCGCATGCCGCACGCGATACCCTGCACGCAGGCATTCTTTACCGGAGCGCTGGTAAGCAGCTTGATGCCGGCCGTGCCAAGCAGAAAACCGCCACCGACAAGCAGGGTATTGAACGTCGACTTCTTCATGTTGCTTCTCCCTTTTGCCGCATTGGACGCGGCATGGTGCCTCAGTACCCGAGTAAACAAGTTTGCTCGAGCACGCTTTTGAAATATCTCAATTTTATCTAACTATCTAGGTCAGCCATGGCTAACCTTTTGAAAATTAACGATGCGGAGTAACCGATTGTCAATGTGAGAAAGGGACTGTCCCTTTGCCCCTTCTTACAACTGCCAGGTAGCTGCTTCCTTTTGCAGCGCCACCATGCGGGCGAATTCTCCACCTGCCGCCTTGAGCTGCGCCGGAGTGCCCTGCTCGGCAACCACACCATCCTTGAGTACAACGATCTTATCGGCATTTTCTACCGTGCGCATACGGTGGGCGATCACGATAACTGTCTTTCCTGCGAGCAGGCGGGAGAGCGCCTGCTGCACCACGGTCTCGTTCTCCACATCCAAACTCGCCGTCGCCTCGTCCAGCAACACAATCGGTGCGTCTTTGAGCAGCGCACGGGCGATAGAGATGCGCTGGCGCTCACCGCCGGACAGCTTGGAGCCGTTCTCGCCGATCATGGTGTCATAGCCCTGCGGCATGCGGCTCACAAACTCGTCGCAGTTGGCGGCACGCGCGGCAGCAAGCACTTCCTCATCGGTGGCATCGCGGCGACCAAGACGGATGTTTCCCATCACCGTGTCGTCAAAGAGCAGCACGTCTTGGAACACAATGGCGTAGTCGCGCAGCAGCACCTCGGGATCCACGCTCGCAACATCCACGCCGCCCACGGTGACCGTGCCTTCGGTGGCGTCCCAAAAGCGCGCGGCCAGGCGGCTCACCGTGGACTTACCGGAGCCCGAAGGACCGACCAGTGCCGTGACCTCGCCTTCCTTGGCGGTAAAGCTCACATCGGTAAGAACTTTCTCGCCGGCGCGGCCGTCCTCGCCCGCACCATAGCCAAATGCCACGTGATCGAACACCACATCGTGGCCTACGGGCTCAAACTGCTCGCTGCCCCGAGCCACGGGCTCTTCCATGATGGAACGCATGCGCTTGGCCGACGACTCGGCGGCAAACAGCTCGGACATCAGCATCAGCGCCTGATCAAAGGGCGCATAGATGCGGCTCACCATAAGCAGGAAGGCAAACATCATCAAAAAGTCGACCTGGCCGGAGGCGACCATCGCAGCGCCCGTGACCAACGTGGTGGCAATCCCCAGGCGCAGGATGGCAAAGGCGGAGTTGACCAAAAGCCCGTTAGCGAGCTCGCCCTTGGTGGTCTCGCGCTCCTCGGCATCGATCACGGCGTTGAGCCCCTCAAGATAATGGGCCTCCTGGTTGGTAGCGCGGATCTCGCGCACACAATCGAGCGTCTCCTGGATCGCCTCGGTGACTTTGACCTTCTCGGCGCGAACACGGTCGAACACCGGGACCATGGGGCCGCGCGTCAAATACAGCACGGCAAAGGCCACGGGAACGCTCCAGAACGCCGTGATCGCCAACTGCCAGCAAAAGAACAGCGATGCTGCGAACACAATAGCGCTTGCGATAATGGCGCCCCAAAGCTCTCCCAACACGTGGCTGTAGGCATGTTCCATGGTCTGGACATCGCCCATGATGGTCACGGTTAAATCGGCCAGATCACGACGACCGAAAAACGACAGCGGCAGTTTGCGCAAGCGTTCGGCGATCTCCATACGCTGCTTGCCGCACTCCTCGTAAAAGATGCAGTAGGTGTAGTAATACTGTTGCCAGTTAGAGGCAAAGAGCAACACGAAAAAGACCAGGAGGCCGCCCACGATCGGCAGGGCATCCGGCAGGTCAGCGCCAGTGGCGAGATGTTCGACAAAACCGGCCATGACCAGGAATAAAAAGCCCATGCCGGCCATGGTAATAAGATTGGTGAGCGTGGTCCAGAAAATGCCGCGCTTTACGCCGGCGACGCCTTTATCGGATAGGAAATACTTCTTTTGGAATGAGGCGAACATTTAGGCCTCGCCTCCCTTCGTGACGGCGGCATCCGCGGTCGCTGCAGTGATTTTCCAGCTCGCGGCCTGTTCGTATTCGGCCCACATCTTGGCATACAAACCCTCTTGGGACAGCAACTCGGCATGAGTACCCGACTCCTGCACCCTGCCCTGGTTGAGCACCACGATTTGATCTGCGCCCACTACAGTCGAGAGTCGATGAGCAATCATAATGACCGTGCGACCCGCCGCCAGCTTGCTAAAGGCGCGCTGGATGAGCGCCTCGTTCTCGGGGTCGGCAAACGCCGTGGCCTCATCGAGCACCACGATAGGCGCGTCTTTAAGGATCGCGCGGGCGAGCGCCACGCGCTGGACCTCGCCGCCCGAAAGATATGCTCCGCCGGCACCGAGCATGGTATTGATGCCCTGCGGGAGCTTGGCCACAATGTCGTCGCACTGAGCTGCGGAGAGGGCCGCACGCACTTCGTCGTCAGTGGCCGTAGGCTTGGAGGCGCGCACATTATCGGCAAGTGTTTGCCGGAACAGCTGGTTAGTCTGGAACACGAAAGCGACCTGGTCCATAAGCTCGTGCGGATCCATATCGCAAACGTCCACACCGCCTACAAGCACTCGGCCCGAAGAGACATCCCAAAAACGAGGAATCAGGCTTGCGCAGGTTGACTTGCCGCCGCCCGAAGGACCCACTAGGGCGAGGGTGCTACCAGCGGGAACACTGAAACTTACATGGCTAACGGCAGGTGCTTCGGCACCCTCGTACGTAAAGCTTACGTCCTCAAATCGCACTTCGCCGCCGGCAGGGTGCTTGAGTTGGGCGGGCACGGAGAGCTGCTTGGAATCCATGATACTTCGAATACGAGCCAGCGAATCGGCACTCATCTGAGAGGCCTCGCCCACAAACATGAGCTTGGTCAGGGCCGTCGGTACCACGGCCGAAAATATCGCGTAAAACGTGAAGTTGGCCATAAAATGTGCGAAGTCCGTCTCGCCCGGCGCCAACAGCAACGCCACGGGCAACAGGAATGCCACAAGACCATTGAGCGCGGTAAGGTTGAGTACCTGCGGACCTCGGCAGAACGTGCCCGCATAGTTTTGTGCCATGTCGGCGTATTCGGCGATCGCATCGTGGAAAGCCTTAAAGGAGTAGACCGTCTGCTGAAACACCTTGACCACGGGAATACCGCGTACGTATTCGGTGCCGGTCTTGTTCATCTTGACCAGCGCTCCCATGTAGGCCTTCATGAACTCGGCGCCTTTGCCGCTCATCATGGTGGCCATGGCGCCAAACGAAATGGCCACCGAGATGAGGCATGCCGCGCCCAAGCGCCAATCGAGGGCGAAAAGCAATACGAGCAGGCCCACGACCATGGCGGCGGCGCCTGCGATATCGGGCAGCATGTGTGCGAGCAAAGTCTCGGTGGAGGCGGCACATCCGTCTACAACACGACGCAGCTCACCGGTGGCGTGCGTGTCAAAGTAGCCAAGCGGCAGCTTAAGCAGGTGCTCGCTCGTAGTCTTGCGGATATTGGACGCACAGCGAAACGCGGACAGATGCGTGCACATGAGCCCCACGAAATAAGCTACGATGCTTGCCAGGGCAAAACCCACGGCCCACCAGCCATACATCGCGATGTCGCAGGCTTCGCTCCAGTTAGGCGCCACGGCGATCAGATCGCGCGCGACAAGCCAAATGCACACGTACGGGCCAAAGCTCAGCAGCTGCGAGAGCGCCGAGAGCGCCATGCCCAAATACGTTAGGAATTTGCGGTCACCGGCATACGCGAGCAACTCGCCGATGCCTCCACCTTCCCTTTTTGATCCCTTTGCCATGAGATTCCTTTCTAACGGCTTGAGAGTTAACCGTTCTCAACTTATCATTGATATGTTAGCCAAGGCACACAATCGAGCCAGGCGTGGACGTTTTCGCAAAGGAAGGGGACGCTTTTGAAAATGCATCGGGCTGCGACCGACATAACTGAGCTCTACGCACCACAGTTTGAGCAGTTTGGCCTGGAGCTTTCCGGCAAGGGCGCTGTCTTTACCGGCGAGGTGGCAAACGATCGGGCGCACGGACGCGCATGGATCATGCCTCTCTCCCCTGCCTGCATTGTCATGGAGCATTTCATCACCCCGACGCACGATATGTACCTGGCCGAATACACACCCGAGCCGTACGCCTGCGTGAGCGAAGTCAGCGCGCCCACACTTACATGCATGCCCGAGACTGGCATAACGCCCGCGAACCTCAAACCATCGCATGGACCGTGGCCAAACAATGCCGTTTGCAGCTTTATCCAAGATAGCTGTGGCGAGGAATTAAGCCCGCTGTTTGCGGGGGAACTTTATCACTCGCGCTCGGTGCTCTTTTTGCCTGGATATTTTGACGAACTGGAGCACCGCTATCCCACCGAGTTCGCGGGAATCTTTGAGGCGTTTGCCGAGCCATGGCACGAGGAAGCGACGTCTGCCATCTATCACACGCTGCGCCGGATTAACGAGGACCGTGCCCAAACCGTAGGCGGACACGTCTATATGCAGGGCATCGTGGAGACCATGGTCGCGGAGCTCGCCTGTTCGCGCGCGGCCCACAAGCAGGCGCGGCAGGCGGCAGACACACGCGTCAGCATAACCATGGCCGAAGAAGCAACGGCAATGATTGAGCGCACGCTCGACAAAGGCAGACATGTGGGTATCAACGAGGTGGCCGAGAGGCTCTACACAAGCCGCTCCAAACTATGCGCCACCTTTAAGGCCCAAACCGGCGAGTCCCTGGGCGCCTACATTCGCAGACGCCGTATGGAGCGAGCGCAGGACCTTTTGGCAGATAGCGCGCTCACGATAGCGCAGGTGGCAGAGCGTCTAGGCTACCCTCAGCAGGCCGCCTTCGCCCAAGCCTTCAAGCAATACACCGGCATGACACCCACGGCTTGGCGAAGCAAGCATCGCTAAGGCCCAAGCTCCCTGGCCGTAACGGAGCGATTAATTAGCCGCCGCCCGTCAGCTCACCCGGGATCTAAACGTCAAGATGCGCACAATCAAGCGCCTTTTTGATAAGAGGGACAGATCGATCAGCCAAATACAACGGAATGTTGAGCACCCCGTCGTCGAGCTTTAGGTTCTTAAGTGAGTAGCGGACCCTCAATGGAGTCGTCTCCGCATGCTTGTCGGCATAGTACTTAAGGCTCTTGGAATGAACGACCTCTCCCGATTTGACCTCGACGGGAACGATTTCGTTTCCGACCTGAATCAAAAAATCGACTTCGTGCTTCGGCTTCTCGTTTGTCCAATAACGCGGAGCAGCATCTAACTGTGAAAGTAATGCCTGAAGCACATAGTTCTCGGCGAACGAACCTTTGAACTCCGAAAATAGCGCATCCGAGATGGCAAAAGCGGACGCATCCAGCCTTGCCATGCGGCGCAGCAAGCCGACATCAAGACAGTAGACTTTAAATGCCTTGAGGTCATCGTACGCAGAGAGCGGCACACCACCGGCAGCATTAAGGCGAACCGCCGTGATGAGCCCAGCATCGGCAAGCCATTCCAGAGCATCCTCGTATTCTCGAGCACGAGCCCCCTCGCGCACCGCACCCCAAACGAACTTTTTGTTCTCGCGCGCCAACTGAGCTGGAATCGAGTTCCATATTTGCGAAAGCTTGGCGAACTGCGCACGGCCACCATGCTTGGCAAAATCGCGCTCGTAGGAATCCAAGAGATCAGACAACACCTTATCGACCTGAACGATATCGCCCGTCTCCACCCACCGGCCAAGAGCCTCTGGCATGCCGCCGCATGCAAAATAACGACGAAGATGCTCGACGAGACGGACATGGAAGAAATCGGGCACTGTCTCGATCTGATCCAGGCCGCCAAGGTATTCGTCGTAGTTTGCAGCGCCCTCGGCTTTCAGAAACTCGGAAAAGCTCATGGGGCGCATCTCCATGAACTCGACCTTTCCCACCGGAAAAGCGCTGGTCTCACGGGACAAGCGAACGCCCAACAAAGACCCTGCGCATGCGACGTGATACTCGGGGGCCTCGTCACAGAAGTATTTAAGGGCGCCGACTGCAGAAGGACAATCCTGGATCTCATCAATAATAAGCAGCGTTTCGCCGGGCTCGATAGGCTGTCCAAGTGCCAGGGAAAGATTTGAGATGATCCGTCGAGGATCGCGCGTACCTTCGAAAAACTGAGCGTACTCGCTCTGTACCCCAGGTGACGGCTCCTCGAGCGTCAGATACACAAAATTGCGGTACGAGGTTCGACCGAACTCCTTAAGCGCCCACGTCTTTCCAACCTGGCGCGCCCCCTTAAGGATAAGCGGCTTACGATATTCTGACGCTTTCCAAGCGTTAAGCTTGGCAATGATATCTCGCTGCATGGCCGAACCTCCCGCAAAGAATCTTCCGTAAACGTGATATTTCCCACATTTTACCCTAGGTAAAACGTGACATTTATCACATTTACGGAAGTTTTAAGCTCATTTCGCCACACTTTCATCACATTCAAAAGGCGGAGGCGCATTTTGCGCCTCCGTCACCATCTTTCCTATCAGCCCGCCTGACCCGAACGGCCGAGTCGTCACGGAACCGAGGGGCCGAGCGCAGGGCCTTGCCTCTCAATGAGTTCCGCACGAACAGGAGGCGCCAGTGGCGCCTCCGTCGTGAGTCAGGACTGTCCGAAATTGAGAGGCAAGGCCCTGCGCCCGGCCCCTCGGTTCCCGCTTACGAGAGCGACGTTCTCAGCAACTCGTTGAAGAGCTTCGGGTTGCCCTTGCCGCGGCTCGCCTTCATGCACTGGCCCACCAAAAAGCCGATGACCTTCTGGTTGCCGTCACGATACTGCTGCGCCTGATCGGCACAGTTTGCCAGCACCTCGTCCACGATCGGCTGCAGCGCGCTAGCGTCGCTCACCTGACGCATACCGCGCTCGTCAACAATCTTGTTGGGGTCGTCACCGGTCTGGGCCATGGCCTCAAAGACCTCGTGAGCCTGGTTGGAGCTGATGGCATCGGTCGCCAGCAGCTTGGCAAGGGCTGCCACCTGAGCCGGTGCAATACCGGACTCGGCCAGCGAGACGCCCACGCCCTTAAGGTAGGCGATCATCTCGTTGACCAGCAGGTTTGCGACCGTCTGGGCCTCCTTACCGGCCATTCCGGCAGCAGCGGCCTCAAAGAAGTCGGCAAACTCGGGGTCGCCGGCAATCTGCTCGGCATCGGCCGCCTTAATGCCAAAGTCGGCCTCAAAACGGGCGCGCTTGGCATCGGGCAGCTCGGGAATCTCGCCACGGCAGCGGTCGATGAACTCGTCGTCCAGATCGAACGGCGCCAGGTCGGGATCGGGGAACAGGCGATAGTCGTCGGCCGTCTCCTTGACACGCATGACTACGGTGCGCTTGCGACTGGGCTCCCAGTGGCGGGTCTCCTGATAGATGATTCCGCCCTCCTCGAGCACCTCGGCCTGGCGGCAGATCTCGTAGGCAAGGCCGTCGTGCAAGCTCTTGAACGAGTTGAGGTTCTTGAGCTCGGTCTTGGTTCCCAGCTTGGTCTCGCCGCGGCGGCGCAGCGACACGTTGCCGTCGCAGCGCATGGAACCCTTCTCCATGGAGCAGTCCGAAATGCCCAGCGTCACAAAGATGCGACGGAGCTTCTCCATAAACAGGCGCGCCTCCTCGGGCGTACGCAGGTCGGGCTCAGTCACTAGCTCAATCAAAGGCGTGCCGCAGCGGTTGTAGTCGACGAGCGACTCGGCCGCGGCGGTAATGCGACCCTCGGCGCCGCCCACGTGAACCATCTTGGCAGCGTCCTCCTCCATGTGGATGCGCAGGATGCGGATGGGCACCGTGTAGGAACCATCCTCGCGACGCTCGGGCATCTGCAGGTTGGACGCGTCATAGCTGGCCAGGTGGCCGGCGCGCTGATTGCCTTCGCGCATGGTCGACGTCATGGACGTGGACAGGCCCTCGGCGTTGGCCGAAGCGCTCGCCAGGCTCTGGGCCTCGGCCTCGCCAAATGCGCAGTCGGGGCGCTCGGCGGCACCGCGACCGGTCACGTCCAGGTCCAGGTGACCGTACATGGCAAAGGCGACCGGACCCTGCGTGGTCTGAAAGTTCTTGGCCATGTCGGGATAGAAGTAGTGCTTGCGGTAGAACATCGAGTGGCGCTGGATCTCGCAGTTGGTGGCGAGACCGGCCTTGACGATGCTCTCGATAGCGCGTTTGTTGGGCACCGGCAGGGCGCCGGGCAGGCCCAGGCACACCGGGCACACGTTGGCGTTGGGCTCGTCATCGTGGCTGAGCTTGCAGTTGCAGAACATCTTGGTATCGAGTGCGGTGAGCTCGGTATGGATCTCCAGGCCGATCACGGCCTCCCAATCCTGCAGGACCTCGGAAAGCTCCTTCATTACAGCTCGCCTCCCTTCCCGGCAAAATCGGGCGCGACGGAAAGCGCGGGCGCACCCGTGGCGGCATCGGCAAAGCCGCGCTCCAGGGCGCGGGCAAACGTGAGCAGCTGACGGTCCTTAAACGCCGGACCCACCAGCTGGGCAGAAACGGGCAGCTGAGTATCCTCGCCCAGGCCCAGCGGCACCGAGATACCACCATTGCCGCAAATGTTGAGCGAGATGGTGTACAGATCGGAGAGGTACATCTGCGTGGGGTCGCTGATCTCGCCAAACTTAAAGGCCGTGCGCGGCGAAGCGGGCATGAGGATGGTGTCCACCTTGGCATACGCGGCGTCGTAGTCCTGCGTGATGAGCGTGCGGGCCTTTTGCGCAGCGTAGTAGTACTTGTCGTACACGCCCGAGCTCAGCAGGTAGGCGCCGAGCATCTGACGGCGCTTGGCCTCGGCACCAAAGCCGTGGGCACGCGAAAGCGAGCTCTGGTCGGACAAGTTGGCGCAGCCCTCCTCCTGATAGCCGTAGCGAATGCCGTCGAAACGTGCCAGGTTGGAGAACGCCTCGGCAGGGCCGATGACGTAGTAGGCGGCGATGGCGGCGTCCAGGTGCGGCAGGTCGACCTCGACCAGCTCGGCACCCTGGTTCTGCAGCTCCTGGGCGGCGCGCTGAACAGCGGCCTTGACCTCGGGCGTCAGGCCCTCGGCCTCCATAAACGCGGGGATGATGCCCACGCGCTTGCCCTCGATGCTGTCGTTGAGATGCTCGGTAAAGTCGACGGCGCAATCCTGGCTGGTGCAATCGTACGGATCGTGGCCCGCACCGGTAAGCGCGTTCATGGCCAGCGCGACATCCTCGACCGTGCGGCCAAAGGGGCCCACCTGGTCGAGCGACGAGCCAAAGGCAACCACGCCGTAACGGCTCACGGCGCCATACGTGGGCTTAAAGCCCACCACGCCGCAGAGCGACGCCGGCTGGCGGATGGAGCCGCCGGTGTCCGAGCCCAGCGAGAGCGCGACCTCGCCCGCGGCGACGGCTGCAGCGGAGCCGCCCGAAGATCCGCCGGGCACGCGCTCGATATCCCAAGGGTTGTTGGTGCGGTGGAACGCCGAGCTCTCGGTGGAGCTGCCAAAGGCGAACTCGTCCATGTTGGCCTTGCCCATGGGCAGGCAGCCGGCATCGAGCATGCGCTGGACGCAGGTGGCGGTGTAGACGCTCTGGTAGTCCTCGAGCATGCGGGAAGCACAGGTGGTGCGCGTGCCCACGAGGTTCATGTTGTCCTTGATGGCCAGCGGCACGCCCGCGAGCGGAGGCAGCGGCTTGCCTGCGGCACGGTCGGCATCCACGCGCGCGGCGGCCTCGAGCGCAAGCTCGGGCGCCACCTGCAGGAATGCCTGGACCCCGCCCTCGCGCGCCTCGATGGCGTCAAGGGAGGCCTGGGCCACCTCGGTAGCGGTAAAGTCGCCGGCGGCAACGCCCGCGGCGATCTGGGCGGCGGTAAGGGAATCGAAGCTCTGAGCCATTACTCGCTCTCCCCCTCTCCCAAAATGGACGGCACGCGGAAGTAACGGTCGCGCGCGCTGCCGGCGTTCTCGAGCGCAACGTCGAGCGGCAGGTCGCGCTCGGGCTCGCGCAGGTCGTCGCCCATCACGTTGGACAGGCTTCCGATGGGATGGAACGTGGGCTCCACGTCGGGCAAGTCATATTGCAAGACGGGCTCGAGCATCTGGACGGCGTCGTTCAGGTAGGACGTCATCTGGGTGAGCTCGTCATCGGTCAGTGCGATCTTTGCGTACTCGGCGATGCCGCGCACGTCTTTCTCGCTGAGTGCCATAGGCGCTCCCTTCCGCATAACAGTTAAACCGCTCTAGTATACAAGGCAACGCCGGCTTGGAGCAGGCGCTTTACCCAAATGCAGCGAAAACGTAACGAGGGCGTCGGTTGGTAGGCGGCGGGTTGGCGGTTCTGCAGCGAAACCGCACCGTCCATAGCGAAAACCGTCTCGCCCACAACGAAAAGCATCACAACATTCGACGCTTTTCGCCAAAATCGCGATTTTCATCGAATGTTGTGATGGTTTGGAAGCCCCGACCACCACCAAGGTGCCTGTCCCCATTGTGGTGGTTCTGGAGAATGTCTTATGCCGAGGCCTTGGCCTTGCGGCGCTTGCGGACCGCGTGGATCACGATGTCCACCAGCAACAGCACAATGGCCACGACCACGATGAGCACGGCAAACTCGCGCTTGCCCCAGTGGCGCCCGGCCAGCGACTTTTGCTTGTCGACGTCCTTCTTGTTGTACTTGGTACGCACGCAATGCACCAGCAGGCGATGGTCGTTCACGCCGTAGGGCGTGCAGGTGACGAGCGTCACCTTGTCGGCGCCGGGCTCGATGGTCAGCGACTCCATCTCCTCGGGCAGCACCACCTCGGAGTCCACCATCTTGTAGGCGAGCGTCTTGTTCATGGTGTGCAGCAGCACCAGGTCGCCGGGCTCCAGCGAGTGGATGTCGTCGAACATGCTCAGGTTGCGCATGCCCGAATGCGCGGTGAGCACGCAGTGCGTCGAGGTGCCGCCCACCGGTAGGCTCGTGCCCTCCAGGTGGCCGACGCCCGCCATAAGGACTTCCTCGCTCGTACCGTGGTAGATGGGCATGCTCACGTCGATGGAGGGGATCTCGACCCAGCTCATCATGGGATCGCGGTCAAAGATGAGCTGCTGGGCGTAGGGCTCGATCTGGTCGGCGGGAAGCTCGGTGGCCTCGCCCGCCAGCTGCTCGTTAAAGGAGCGCGCCTGGAGCAGGATGCGCTCGCGCTCCTCGGCAGATAGCGCGTCCACGGTGCTGGACACCGTGCTGATCTGGTTGAACACGCCCGAGGCCTCGAGCCGGTCCAGGATCCACGGCCGGGTCATAAGGCCCACGCCAATAAGGATGATGACGATGGTGATGAGCCGATCGGCCCAGCGCGGCAGCCGCTTGCGACGGCGCTTAGGCTTTGGTTGAGGTTTGGGCTGAGGGCTTGAGCCGCCGTTGTCCGCGGCGTTGCTGCTCTTCATATGTTTGGCGCCCTGCACCATCGCCGGTCACTCCTCTACAACTCAAGTTGTCTGAACAAATAATAGCCGATTAGCGAGCTCATGCGCTGCGCAACGCAGCCTGGCAGCATTGCGCAGCGCATGAGCTCGCATTTGAGTTTTCAAAATATCCCGAATCGGCTGGGCGATTCGGGATACAATGGCAATAGAAAACGACGCATCCCGCGTAAGTGTTCGAAAGCGCGGGCGGCCTAGTTTTCTGGTTTTGTTAAATGCCCGGGCCTCTAACCCCGGGCATTCTTATTTGCGCTTGTTGCAGCGCAAATGCCTTCTACCGTCCGCACCGCGCGTGCGCCTACGGACCTTAAACCGAACCTCATACGAGTCAAGAAACGCGATGACGAACGAGCCTACCGCCGCGAGGGCGGCAAGCGCGTTAAGGAATTTCAGCATTTGGGGACCTCCGATCGAGTCGTCGGCCGCCCGCGCACGGAATGCGTCGCAAGGGTATTTTACTGCGAGCACTCGCACTTACAGCTGGTAAACGCAATATTTGCAAACATTTGTTCGCTAATCATACGCTCGATCATACGAGCGACGGCGCCCCGGCTGCGCTGTTCAAAAAGAACGGGGCAGACTCCAGTGCGAAGTCTGCCCCGAAAAGAGAATGGCAAAGCAAGAACGTGGATGGACGAGAAAAGTGTCCGCAAGTCTCATGGCCATCACATCCCACCTGCCAAAGGCATGGGTGAGTAAGCGTTACTCCTGCTCGGACTCCTCAGCCTGCTTACGGCTGCGGATGAGGTGCGCCACGCCGATGCACAGCACCGCGCCACCAGCAATCCAGGTGAACGTCACGCCGTTGAGACCGGTCAGCGGGAGGCCGGTGCCCTTCTGGTCGACGATGGTGAAGCTGAGCTTACCGGTAGATACGGCGGCAGAATCGGCCTTTATAACACCGTCAGCAGCAGTAACGTTGGCAGAACCCTTGTCCGGTTTCACTTCGGAGCCATCCTGCTTAAGCGTGCCGCGGGCAATAGTAAACGTGACACCATTGGAGGCAGAGTTATTGTAACCAGGCGCCGGAGTTACCTCTTTAAGGATGTAGGTGCCCTCATCGAGACCGACAACGTTGATCTTACCTTCGTTGTTGGTGGTCAGTATTGCGGCATCTTTATCTGTCGTCGTGGTACCGTCGGCCTTGATAAATTTGTCGGAGTCTTTCTCCTGCAGCGTGAACTGAACGTCCTTGAGCCCCTTAGTATCGTCATCGGAGCCCACCTTGGTGACATCGATGCCGTAGGTGTAGTCGTAGGCAGGGTGTTCAACCGTGGTTCCCGTACCCTCGGTACCCTCGGAATGCGGGTTGTTGGAATAGGTCAGTTTGACCTTGTTCTCTTGTGCATTACCGAGCATGCCCGCCGAAATCTTCGTAGGATCAAGCTTGGCCTTGTAATTCACATAGACCTTCGAATCGCCGTTAACGGTAATGGCATTGTTGCTGGAATCCTTGGCTTCTTTCAGATTATCGAAAGAGACGGACAGGGTATTCTTGCCGTCATCCGTATTGTAGGACACTGTATAGGAATCGGGACTAACGATGCTCTCGCCAATTTTAACCTCGACAACGGGCTTGTTGTCATTGCCAAGCTCTGGAACCATCGTGAGAGGAAGCTCGTCCGTGAAGGCGTAGAAGTACTTATTGTACGTGTTGATGTTGCTCGCGACAGTACCGGCAAGCTGATACTCAACCAGCTGACCAGCAGCGGAGTCAGCTGCCTTGTTTGCAGCTTGGAAAACAGTTTTGTTGTCGTCCGTAACCCACTTGTCGTCCTTGTCGTCCTTGATGGCCTTGGTGACATTGGGGACGTCCTTCTTGGGCTCCGCATTTACATTGGCGCCGCCGACGATGGTAAAGATCGGCGAGGTGAACGCGTCTTCATTACCGTTGGTCTTATTAGCGTCCTTAGTCGAACCGACCTGAGCGGTCACAAAGAGCCAGTAACCAGCGGGCAGATTGTTGAATTTACCATCGGTCGAAGTCTTCCAGCCAGTGCTCTCGTTAGTTGTGGCAACTTCCTCCAAGGCTTTGGCGATTTTGTCGAGTGTGCTACCGGCATCGACCTTTACTCCCTCGCCAACGTTATCGCCAGCTTTTTTCGTAATGTAATCTGCCCAATCCTGCGCAGTAGCAGTATCGACAGGCTTATCGATCGCATCAGCAAATACGCCCTTTACAGCCCTTTCGGCATCAGATGACGCCCACGTGATATCAGAAAGCGTCTTGGGACCATTCCAAGCGTTGTCCTTATTATCCTGCGTGACCGTTGCCTTGAAAATCTGGATACCCTTGAAAGTCGTATCCGTGTAGGTATCCTCCCTAATAGTAACGTCGCCTTTCTCCGTAGCCACAGGCGTACCCTCAGCAAACGCCATGGTCACCGGGGCCATGACGCCGCCGAAGCTCAACGCTGCTGTGAGGCCGGCGGTTACTGCCAGGCGTGCGATGTTCTTGCTCATGCTCATCTTCTTTTCCTCCGTTTTCCGGTTGGTTCTCATTCGATCGGTCATCATCTGTCCGTGTCTTAGCATCTGCTTCGCTACGTCTCGCCCCGCTCTCGGTGGGGCTGCCAGCTACTCTTTATGGCTGCCACCTCCCCGCTTGATCGAGAGCGCGACTACGATCAGTGCAGCTCCGGCGACCGCTGCGGCGGCCACGGCGTACATTGCCATATCGCCAGTCGAGGGCATAAAGCCTCCGGTGAAGATGCTAGGGGGCGTGCCGGTGGGCGTGTTGATGAGCGACGCCTCCAGGCTGCCCGTCGACCCGTCCGCGCTGTCGGCGCGCATGGGCGACTCGGCCGTAATGGCGAGCTTGGGCTTGGCGGCGGCCACCTGCTTGACGTCCAGGCCCTCGGCCTTGACCGTCACGGAGCGCGTGCCCTCAAAGGCGGTGTAGCCCTTGGGCGCCTTGAGCTCGCGGACCTCCAGCTTGCCCGAGTCCACGCCCGAGACGGTCACGCGGCCGTCCTCGCCCGTGGTGACGGTGGCCTTGCCCTCCGCATCCCACGTGCCATCGGCCGCCAGCGTGCGACCGCGGTCGTCGGTGATGCTCAGGACCGCCCCGGGCAGCGGCTTGTCGCCGTCGCTGCCGCGCTTGGTGAGCGCGAGATCCCAGGTGTAGGCTGTCGCGTCATCGCTCGGCGTGTGGGTGAAGCCGGCGTCGCCGGACTGGTCGGCAAAGGGAGAGCGCGGGTAGCGCAGGTAGACCTCGTTGGGGTTGCCCTTCGCGATGCCGTGGTTGCATGCGCTGTTGAGCGGCGCGTTGTACACGGCGACCACGCGGGCGCCCGCGGTGAAGGCGTCGGCCCCGCCGAGCGCGGCGATCAGGTCGCCGGTGCGCACGGTGAAGGTTCCGTCCGCGGCCACCTTGATGGAGCACTGGGCCGTGATGTCGGTCCAGCCCTTGGCGGACTCGGTGCCGGCGCGTCCGTCCTTGCCGGTCGAGACGGCGTCGAAGCCGCCGTCCGCGCCCGCCGCCACGTACACGCGCATGCTCGCGACCACCCTTGAGGGGTCGAGCCCCGCGCTCATGGTGTCGACGAACTGCACCGTATAGGTGTCGTAGGCGGTGAGACCCGCCGGGACCGTGGCCGAGAGGCGCCAGTACAGGTCGTCGGCAACCGTGGCGTCGGCGGCCTTCTGCCAAGCGGCGGTGCTGTCCTCCAGCACGTGCTTGGACACCTTGGGGGTCGCCGCCTTGGGCTTGACGGTGACGGCGCTGCCGCCCACCAGGGCCATGATCGGCGCGGTGCCGGCCTCGCCCTGGGCGATGGCGTCGTCGTCGGCGACGATGAGCCAGTAGCCACAGGGCAGCTCGGCCGCCGTGCCCGCGTTGAGGGCCACGGACTCGGCGTCAGAGCTCTGGAGGGAACGAGCGAGCTGTGCGCTCAGCGCGCTCGTAAGGTGGGAATCGGTGTTGAGCCACTCGGCAGCTTCCTGCGCGGTGGTCTGGGAATTGGACATGCCGGCGCTGTGCAGCACGGGCAGGACGGCGTCGCGCGCGGCATCGCTTGCCCAGGCGAGGTCGGTGGCGATCTTGGCGTCGCTGTCGCCGTCGACGACGTTGGCGCTAAAGATCTGGTAGGCATCGTAGCTGCGCGCCACGGTGCCGCTCACCGTGATGGAACCGGTCGAGGTCGGCGCGGCCTGCGCGGAAGCGGGGAACACAACCGCGCAGGTGCCGATCAAGAGGGCAAGCAGCGCAAACAAGATCGGGAAGGAGCTAACATTCTTATTCACGACGCTCACCCCCCTTCGCATTCGCCTTGCGACGAATGTGCATCCAGGCCGCAGCAGCGCAAAGCACCGCCGCGCCGGCAAGGTACGTCAGAGTGACGCCCGACATACCAGAAAGGGGCAAAGAGGTGGAATAGGTGTTGGTGAAGGTGGAGGCGGGAATGGCGTCGGGCGCGGCGGCGGAGGGTTCAACCACGACGCCCTGCCCGTTCTCGCCAAGGGTGTTGCCCATGTCGTCCTTCATCTGCGTAACGGTGGTAGAGGTGGTAAGACCGGTGTACTTGCCAGTGGTCTCATTCATGACGGCCTTCACCGTGACGGCAACCTGGTACTCGGCCTTGGAGTAGCGGAGCTTATCGATGGCACCGGTGGCAGGCGCGACCTCCTTCACCGTGTAGGTGTAGGTCCTGGCGTAGTCATCCGCCGTACCGGGGGTATCGGACAGGTGCGACTTGTTGAACGTCATGGCGCCAAAGGTCGCCGTGATGTTGTTGGGCTTGGCGGCGTCGGTCTCCCCTGCTGCGGGTGCAATGGAGAGGTCTGCCGGGTTAGGAATGGGCACGTTGGTTGCGTAATCCCCCGTAGCCTCGATGTTGAAGTCGAACGCAACGTATTTCCCGCTGGAATCCTTCGGCCAGTCCGTATTACGGACGGACTTAGTCACCGGGATTTCCACGGACGTGGTGGTGAGAGAATCGGAGATGTACGTAGTGCCCTCAACAATGCTCGGTTTCTTTCCCTCGGTCCACGCAATGGAACCGTCCGCCTTGGACACCGTGAACTCGTAGGTTGTCTGGTTCAGCTCGTAGCCAAACGGCGCCTGGGTCTCCGTGAGCGTGTACGTGCCCGGCAGCAGACCCTCGAGCTTGAACTTGCCATTCGTGACGTCGGCATCGGCCCACGTGGTCTCGCCCGAAGCCGACTGGTCGCTCACGGTCCAAGACTGCGCCTCGGTCGTACCATCGGCACCCAGTTTCGCAAGCTTCCACTCGGAACCAGCCAAAGGAGTGTATCCCTTGTCTCCTTCCTCAACCTTGGTCCAAGACACCGTACCGGTGATCTTGGTGTTGGAGATGGCGCCCGTGGTGTTGGAATCATCGAATGAAACGGGCTTATTTCCGTTCACCGTATCCACATAACCCTGAACATAGTTCACCTGCTCGCCGGTATTGTTCATGGTTGCGTAGTAGATGGTGTCCGACTTCTGATAACCAGCCGGCGCCTTGACCTCGCGAATGTAGTACGTGAAGTAGTCTTTATCGTTGGGATCGCCAATTTTGGCCTTCTGATTCAAATAGTTGAACTGAAGCTCGCCATCATCCGAATCGTAATCGTTGGCATCGCCGTCAGTCACCGTCACGATAGCGTTATTGCTATTGCCCGCGACAGCATCCTCGACAGAACCATAGATAGCCCACGAGGAACCGGGGAGCAGCGTAGTGCCGTCCGCAGCGTCGACCTTGCTCCACGCAATGGCAGAGCCGTCCGGTGTATACGACCCGGACCACGGGAAGTTGTGACGCTCCTGATCCATATCGATGACGGAAGCCGAGTTACCCTCACCAAATGCTGCGGCAACCTTCGGGCTGTTCATTGAGAAATCGACGCCCACATAAACGCGACCGTTGGTAGTCACATGGTCGTCGAAACTTCCGTTGGGAACGAGAATCGATCCGATCATAGCCGCCGCAGGATCGTCGTCAGTCCACTTAGCACCGCTGACTGTGCCACTGTATCCCCAGTCCGCGCGGTCCTCTCCCGCGATGCCGCCCCGAATGGTAAGGCTGGTGGTATCGACGAAGTTCCACATGATGGACTGGGAGGCCAGCGAGTATTTCGCGTCAAGGTCTTTCTTGGCGTACTGACTCTCGTAACCGCGAGATATTTCTGTATCTCCCCACCAGAAGCGCCAGCCGTTGTGGAACTCGACAGGATTAGTACCTGTAACGTTCACGACAATGGATGCGCCTTCGGGGATATTGGTGAACTTAAAGTCGACGCCGCGGTAGTAGACGCCATCCTTCCAGTTGGAGAGCTCGGAACCGGCGATGGTGAAGACCTGTTGCATAGAAGTTCCATCGCCGGTAAAGGTGATGAGTCGCTCGGTGTTGCGAATCTTATTGTTCGGGATTCCGGTATCGAGCGCACCGGAAACAGACTTGCCGCTACCATCGTCGCTACCATCGAATTTGAGTGTATAGCTTGTTCCGTCGTTATTGTACTTGTTGATGACGTAGTTGCTATTAGGCTCTGCAAAGCCGTTGACATCCACCTCGCCGGTATCTTTAAACGAGTCGAGCTGTTTCGATAGCTTCGAGAGGTATCCATTTGTACCGTTATAGCTCGAATAATCGCTACCGTTGACATTAGTCAAATCAACAGCTTTATTGAACAGGGTGCTTTCCAGAGCAGACAAGCCCTCGTACCAATTACCCTGCATTGTCACCACAGACTGGCGTTTATAGTCGCTATCGCGCCAGTATGTGATGGGGCCTGCGATTTGCGCGGTGTAGGCAAAGCCGGAAGGAGTCGCGCCCTCAAAAGGTCTCTGCTGTCCGACCCAAGCGCCTTTGTTCCAAGCGCCAACGGTAGTCGCCCCCGGCAAGTTGCCGTTGTAACCAACGCTCATTTTGGTGATCGCACTGTCGATTCCGGCGACCGCAAGCACGGTGCTGCCGTAGACAGGACGGAACTGGGAACCAAAACCAACGGTGCCAAAGCGGAAACCAGCGCCGCCACTATTATTATAGGGCCAGCTCTCTTTGAGTGGATTCATGGCAAGCTTGCCACGGACCACGGTAAGGCCCTCCGCCTCAGCGGCATATGAGCCGGTGGGGGCGTTGTCCGCATCAAGATCGATAGTGCCGTCGCTCGGCTTATCGCTCGGCTTACCACCGATGTACATGTCGCGGCCGACGTAGGTGGCCACGCCGGGATCAGGGGTTGAGACATTGATATTCGTACCGATACCGATAGACGTGGGAACGTAAATTCCCGGCTTCACGGTGGCCGTCGCTCCCGCTGAAGCCGCATTCGCACTCTGAGCCTGCTCAACACTATTTGAAGAGCCAGACTCGCCACCCTCTGCGTCGTCACTATTCTGGTTTTCGGTATCCCCGTTGTTGGTGTTATCTACATCAGTAGACTCACTTGAGGAACCCCCCCCCATCACAGTTTCCTCGGCAGGAACCGTCTGGGCATCGTTGGCAATGGCCTGCGAGATCGGAGGCATGACGAGCGACAGCACCAGGCTCAAAACGGAGGCTCCGCACAAAACGCCTGCCAGTACGCGGCGCGTCGCTTTTTTACTCTGCTTAGTTTTTTCTGAATTCGCTTTCATCGATGTCTCCTCCCCAAGAGACCGCGATCTTGCTCTTTCACTATCAAACGTATCTGCGCAACCTGAAATTGCGCACGCTTAGTAATGAATATTGTAACGATTGTTTGAACATCTGGGCAAATAAACCGATAGTTTTGTAGCGAATTCTCAATTCCCTTGACAATTGCTCAGATTTATCTTCGTTTATTCGCTATCTATTTTTTGTTTCTACTGGTAATTTAGTTGCCCATCATTTTTTAATGGCATTAGATTTATTTGCACAACATTTTGCTCAAGAGTAAACATCCTGTAAACAGTCGAAAATTGACCATGAGCTGTAGGTCATTTACCGGGAGAAATACCCTACCAAACTGATGAGAATATCTTTAACTCATCGGTGGTTAGAAGCGTAATGTTCAGACAACGTTATTTTGATTCTCGCGCAGATTTTAGGCATCAACTCGCCCAAATCGCCTGAGGCCACCGCAAAGGTGCCTGTTCCCCTTGTGGTGGCTCTCCCCCGGCGCTACAGCAGATGCTCCTCGATAAAAATCGCGATGCCGTCTTTGTCGTTGCTGGCGGTTACAAAATCGGCGACGAAGCGGGTGGCATCGCTGCCGTTTGCCATGGCCACGCCCACGCCGGCGTCGGCCACCATGCAGGTGTCGTTATCGGCATCGCCAAACACGCAGATGTCCTGGAGCCCCATGTCGTTGAGCTCCGCCACGCGCACAAGGCCGCGCGTCTTGGACACGCGCGGATCCATGAACTCGTAGAGCCGCTGCGTGGTTTGCAGAGCCGCCGCCTTAACAGTGTTATCGACAAACGTCGACGCCCGCTCGATGACCTGCGGCATTACCTCGGGCGCCATGGTAAACATCACCTTGGGCTGCGGCTCGCGCAAAAACTCGGCAAAATCGACCACCTTGTAAGGCACGCCGTCGACGCGCGACAGGTGCTCGACGCACGCGTTGCTCTCGGGCACGTAGAACACGCCGTTTCGGGGGCAGACGGGCGTTGCCGGAAGGTCCGCCATGTGCTTGCAGATGCGCGCGATGGTCTCGCCCGGCAGCGGATAGCTCAGCTCGTTGATGCCGTGCGCGCGGTCGATGACCTCGGCACCGCCGCAGCCCACGAGCACGTCTACCAGGCCTTCGATGCCCCAGAGCTCGTACATGGCCTCGGTCGCGTGGGCGTCGCGCCCGGTGCACAGGCCAAAGAGCACGCCGCGCTCGCGCAGGGCGCGGATCGCGACCACGGTGCGCGGGGACACCGTGTGCTCGCTTGTGAGCAGCGTGCCGTCGATATCGCAGAACACGGCTTTGATGTGGCCGAAGGTGGCGTCCATGGGGCCCTTTCTGGGTAGTGTGGCGGTGTGGGAAGCGATTGGAAATGGAGTACATGGTATACCAAGGCGCGAGCACGGCACGCAGGAGCAAAAACCACCACAAAGGTGCCTGTCCCCTTTGTGGTGGCTTGTGGTGCTCGGGTCTCAGCGCAATCCATCACAACATTCGACGCTTTTCGGCAAAATCGCGATTTTCATCGAATGTTGTGATGGTTTTTACTGCCTTGCGGCACGATCCAAATGCCGGCGTCCAAACAGCAGTAGCGCCGCGGGAACCGCCGTCACGACCATGCCCGCACCAACGAGTGTCTGCTGCACGCCAAACGTCGCCGCCAGCCACGGGGCAATCGCCAGCGGGGCCACGCCGGCGAACATGTTGCCAAAACCCATGACCGAGTTGACGCGGCCGAGCTGCTCGAGAGGAGCCGTCGTTTGCACGATCGTGTTGTGGAGCGGGTTGACGACGCCCCAGGCCACGCCCAGGGCAATCTGGCCGACGAGGGCCACGCCTACGTACGGCGTCCCCACATAGAGCAGGCTTCCCAGGCCCACGGACATAAGCGCCAAGAGCAGCGTTTTAAGGTTGATCAGGTGCGGCGGCAAACGGAGCGCGAGGACGGCGCCCAGCACCGCGCCCACACCGCTGGCCGACGAGAGCCAGCCCATCCACTCAACACCGACGTGCAGGACATCGCGGTAGAAGAACGACTCCAGCGGATCGAAGGCACCGTAGCCAAAGTTCGAGAGGAAGATGATGCAGAACAGCAGGGTGAGGACGCTGTTGGTAAAGACTGTCTTGATGCTGGTCACGAAGGTGACGCGGGAAGATGTGTTGGGGTCGGGGCTTTGGCTGGCCTTATCCGACGTGATGTCGCCGATTGCGGGTTTGCCTCCGCGCGCGGCGACGCGACCTGCTTGCGGCCTAAAGCCCCAACCGGCAATGAGCGCCAACGCGGTAAAGAGCATCATGAGCACGAACACCGCGCGCGACGACGCAGCCGCCGCGACAAAGCCGCCCAGCGTGGGGCCAACGATGATACTCACGTTTGAAAACATGGCGATGGCGGAGTTGATGTCTTTGAGCTCGACAGGATCGTCGGTGAGGTAGGCTGGATAGGATGTGGCGATGGGCTGGGCGAACCCCATCACAAAACCTAGGAGCGCCGCGCCGAGCAGGACGATGCCGGTCGCGCTGCCAAAGGCGAGGATTGCCGCGCCGGTTGCCAACGTGCCGACGATACTCGCCCGGAAATGCCGGCACGGACCCCAAGCGTCAAGCGCCGCGCCACCCGCAAAGGATCCCAGGATCACAAATACATTCATAAACAGGACGGCCAGCGATGTCGCCACGACCGAGGCATCGTCTGCATAGGTGAGCGTTCCGATGACACCGATAAAATAGCTGGTCTGAAAACCGGTGTAGATGAGAAAGCGCATCGCCACCAGGCGCTTGGCCTGAACGGATAGCGATGGTTGAGGCTTTGAGAAAAGAGAGGCGAGCATGGAGACTCCTTGTTTCATACGAATGCGGACGGCAGGCATTCGCCACCGTCTGTCAAATCAATCTATCCGCATGAAACATTAGACGCATCAAGCCCCTTCTCTCCGTTTTTCGCCCGTCATGAACTACTTGGTAGATTGTAAGGCATGTCCCAACCATCTACCAAAGCAAAAACCACCACAAAGGCGCCTGTCCCCTTTGTGGTGGCCGGACTCGCAGGATGGCCTGGCCCGGGGCGCAAACCATCACAACATTCGACGTTTTTCGGCAAAATCGCGATTTTCGCTGAATGTTGTGATGGTTTTTACTGCAAAGCAAAATCCACCACAAAGGTGCCCGCCCCCCTTGTGGTGGAAGTGACGTTTGCCCAGATAAAACCTGCCATGGCAGCGCAGCGAGCCGGTTCCAAGTGCCCCAGGTCGCCCCGAAAGAGGAGCGACGCGTACTTTGGTACGCGAGCGACGGCTTGAGGGGCGAGATGGGGTGCTTGGGGCCGGCGCAGCGTCAAGCCTGAAGGTGGTCTTGGATGAGGTCGCAGATAGCTCGGGCGTCGTTGATGTTGATGGCTCGGGTCGCAAAGCCGGCGTCGAAAGCCTGGCGTGCCAGGGCTTCGTTGCAGGCAAGGGCCAGCGTGTGACCGTCGACCAGGTCGAGCGAGCTCTTGCCGCGCAGACGGTCGACACCGGAGCGCGCGACCACGATGTTGTCGAAGCCCTCGGTCTTGTAGCCCTCGATGATCACCACGTCGACATCGTTGTAGCGCGACAGCAGCTCGCGCGCGGGCATCTCGTCCTCCTCGCGCGTGTCGGCGTACTCCGCCCAGCGCGTGGCGCAGATGAGGCCCACGTGCTTGGATCCGGCTTGGTGATGGCGCCAGGTGTCCTTAGCGGGCACATCGATATCAAAGCCGTGATGCCCATGATGCTTGAGCGAACCCACGCGCAGGCCGCGGCGGGTGAGCTCGGCAATGACCTTCTCGACGAGTGTGGTCTTGCCCGAGTTCTGGTAGCCGATAAACGCGATCGCGGGGACGGCCGGTGCCGGAGCTGCGGGCGCGACGGCGACGGGTGCGCTCGCGGACGCGGCGCCGTCAGCGGCCACGGCCTCAACGGCAGCGGCCTGACGCCCGGCACGATCCCACACGCCCGAGCGGCCGCCCTCCTTGTGCAGCAAGCGAACGTCGACGATCTCCATGCCGCGATCGACGGCCTTGCACATGTCGTAGATAGTCAGACACGCGGCACTCGCGCCGGTCAGGGCCTCCATCTCGATACCCGTCTTGCCCGTCACGCCGGCCGTAACCAGTACGTGAAAGCCAACCTGCCCGTCCGTACGCGCCGGCGCCCAGCCCTCGGGAACGTCCTCGACAGGCGTCCCCGCCGCAGCGATGGGCACAATGTCGCACTTACTCTTGGTAATGAGCAACGGATGACACATGGGGATGATGTCACTCGTGCGTTTGATGGCCATGATGCCCGCCACGCGCGCGCAGGCAAGCACGTCGCCCTTTTTGGCGCGGTCCTGCAGCACCATGGCCTGCGTCTCGGGATGCATGAGGATGGTACCCTCGGCGATGGCAATGCGATGGGTCTCGGCCTTGTCGGACACGTCAACCATGCGTACCTCGCCCTTGGCGTCCACGTGCGTCAACTCGTCACGACGGGCGTCGCGGGCGGGCTCGGTGGCAGCGCTGGCAGACGGCTGCGCGGACGCGTCGGCGTTACCAGCATTCGCCGCAGCCGTGACTTTGTGGGCAGACATCGCGGCCCTGCGAGCGGCCTTGGTGGCATCGGCGTACCTGCTCTTGGCCATATGATCATCCTCCGATTTGGGACATAAATCGTTGCGTGCCCTCAATTATCGCGTGTTCCTGCGGTTTGTGGGCCACGGCATCGCGCCAAATCGAAAGTACCTGCATATCATCACCACGGCGCAGCGCCTCACGCACCGAATACTCGGCATCGCTGAACAGGCACGGACGCACGTTGCCGTCTGCCGTCAGGCGCAGGCGGTTGCAATTCGCACAAAAATGGTTGGACATGGCGCTAATGAAGCCAACCGTTCCCACCGCGCCCGGAAAGTGCCAATAGCGCGCGGGGCCCGCGCCGGCAGGAGCGTCGTTGATGTCGAGCAGCTCGAGCTCGCCCAGTCCCGCCGCGGTGGCCCCGGCATTGATGCGCGCCCGCAACTCGTCGCTCGGCACGGTATCGCTCGCGTCCCACAGCTCGGGATTGAGTGCGGGCGCATGCGGGTCCACAGCGCAATGCGAGCTCGTGTGCTCGTCGCCGATGGGCATATATTCGATAAAGCGCAGGTGGATGGGGCGATCGAGCGTGAGCCGCGCAAGGGCCGCCACATCCTGGTTGAGCCGGCGCACCACAACGCAGTTGACCTTAACGGGCTCAAAGCCCCAGGCCAGCGCCGCATCGATGCCAGCCATGGTCTGCTCGAGTCGACCCAGGCGCGTGATCTTTCCAAAGAGCGTAGGGTCGAGCGTGTCGAGCGAGATGTTGACGCGGTTAAGCCCGGCATCTTTGAGCTGCGGCGCCAGCTTGGGCAGCAGGGCGCCGTTTGTGGTGAGCGAGATGTCCTCGATCTGCGGAATCGCGCGGATGTCGCGAATGAGCGGAATGATACGGCGGCTGACCAGCGGCTCGCCGCCCGTCAGGCGCACGCGGCGAATGCCCTCTCCCGCCACCAGACGCACAAAGCGGGCGATTTCCTCGGCGCTGAGCAGCTCGTCGTGCGCACGGGGCGCCACGCCATCGGCCGGCATGCAATAGATGCAGCGGAAATTGCACTTGTCGGTAACGGCAATACGCAGGTAGTTGATATCGCGGCCAAAACCGTCATGTTGCATGCGCCCGTTCACGCAGCCCTCCCCTCACGCGGCGTTTTATTCTTCGGAAAACATAATACCCCACGAGAGAATCATGCCGACACCCGTACGATAGGACAGGTCGCTTTGAGCAAAACGGACTTTCCAAGCCCATCCTCAACATCCAAACCGTCCCAAAAATCGATGATTTTCTTCAATATCGAGAAAAGCATCGATTATTGAGACGGTTTGCCTGCTCACAATGCCCCGCAGAAGGGTCAGAACGCCCCTAGAGGCCACCATTCCAGTTGCGAATCACGAATTCCCGCAGGTCATTCTGCCGTTTCTGGAACACCTCGCTTCGGTCGCACTTGAGACCCATAGCGAGCGCGATGGCATTCATCGCCCGATGCAATTGCAGCTGATGGGCAAACTGAGTCCCGGTGAGAACGATCATCCTAAAGCCCAGCGCGCTCAGCACGGTCATACGCTCCGCATCCGACGCGCTGCGCTGTTTATCAAGATGGTCCGAACCGTTGTATTCAATCCCCGTACCGCTTGCAGGCGCATATACGTCGATCTCGAAATACCCGGCCTTAGCGAGATATTTGAACTCGTTGGGAACATCGACCCGATGGTTGAACTCGACCCTGGTGTACCCTAGCCCGCCCTGAGAACGCTTCGCGACGACCATGATTGCGGTGGCCGTCTCCATAGGCGAACGAGCAGCGTCCTTTACACGCTTGAGCAACGAGGCCGCGCGTTTCACGCCTCGACGCGAAGGATTCTGCTCGCAAAAAGCACGCAGGTCGGCGACGGCATATCGCTGCGAGGCCTCGACATAATCATCGCTCGACAGATGGTTAAGGTGATACCGAGCACACACTTCAAATCCGTACTCAAGCTGCTCGAGCTCGCTCATCCACGAGCCCGCCTGGACAAGGCATATGGCCTCATCAACCACCAGAAGACCCTCTGCCACCTCGATAAGATGATCCGAAGGTATGGGCGCCCCAAACACATGGCGTCGGAGACCCGCCGGCCGAGAGCGTTCAAAATCGAAGCTAACCAGCGTATCAATACGGCCGAGTTCCTCTTGAGGAATACCAAGTGAGACCAGATAGTCGGCGACAATCTCGACCGCTGCAGATATCCTCAATCCCTTGGCATCGAGCCCCAATTTGGGGAGGCTCGCAGTCGGCTCCACCTCGCCAGCAAATGAGCCTTCGTCGTATAGGCTGCTTGCCCGTGAGAGCGGCTCTAACGGGCGCGCCGCGTTGTGGTACAGCCAGGCAGTCTTATGGGACAGGACGATCGGCAAGTCCATGAGCTCTCCAATGGGTCGGATAACCAACCTTATTCCCCTGCTCACGGATTCGCACACTTCCACGTACAAGAAAGCATTCCACCCGTACGAGCGACAGAAAAACCGTCCCAAAAATCGATGCTTTTCTTCAATATCGAGAAAAACATCGATAATTGGGACGGTTTAGGGCGAGGTGAGAGGTCGGAGGGCCAGAGCAAGCCGCACTCCGACGGGTTAATCCAGCTCTTTTAAGCCATGCGCTAGCTGCCAGTACTCGCCGCGCTGGGCGAGCAATTCCTCGTGGGTGCCGCGCTCGATGATGCGGCCATGTTCGAGGACCATGATGGCGTCGGCGTCGCGGACGGTGGACAGGCGGTGCGCAATCATAAATGTGGTGCGGCCGCGCATGATGCGGTCCATGCCGCGCTCGATGAGCTTTTCGGTGCGCGTGTCGATGGAGCTTGTTGCCTCGTCCAGGATAAGCACCGGCGGGTCGGCCACGGCCACGCGCGCGATGGCGAGCAGCTGGCGCTGGCCCTGAGACAAGTTGGCGCCATCGGCCGTGACCGGTGTGTCGTAGCCTTGCGGCAGGCGACGGATAAACGAGTCGGCGCAGGCGGCCTCGGCGGCGGCACGCACCTCCTCGTCGGTCGCGTCGAGCTTGCCAAAGCGGATGTTCTGCGCAATGGTGCCGCTAAACAGGTGCGTATCCTGCAGCACAATGCCGAGCGACCCGCGCAAGCTGGCCTTGGCGATATGCTTGACGTCGATGCCGTCGTACGTAATCTCGCCGTCATCGACCTCATAGAAGCGGTTGATGAGGTTAGTGATGGTCGTCTTTCCGGCGCCCGTCGAGCCAACAAAGGCGATCTTTTGCCCCGGCTTGGCGAACAGGTTGAGATCCGTGAGCACGCGGGTGCCCGGCACGTAAGAAAAGTCCACGGCATGGAAGCGCACGTCGCCGGCGAGCGGGACCAGACCGGTAACAAGCTCGGTACCGTCGGCTGCCACCGCACGACCCGATTCACCAACGGCGGCCACATCGTGCAGATGTCCATACGTGCCCACACCCTGGCCCTCGGGAATCTTCCACGCCCACGCGGCGTCGCCCGTCTGCACCAGCTCCACGCAGCCCTCGTCCACCTCGGGCTTAAGGTCCATGGCGGCAAACAGGCGCTCGGCACCGGCCAGCGCGTTGAGTAAGAAGTTGCCCAGCTGCGTAAACTGGTTGATGGGCATGGCCGCCTGGCGCACAAAGACCAGGTAGCTCGCGAGTGCACCCACGTCGGCAAGTCCCTTGATGCAGAGCATGCCGCCCGCCACGGCGACGATGGCGTAGTTGACGTAGCCGATCACCACGGTCATGGGCACCATCGAGTTGGCGTAGGCCTGCGCGGCGCCACCGGTGCGGCGCAGCTCCTGGTTGCGCGCGTCAAAACCTGCCACGTTGGCCTGCTCGTGGTTGAAGACCTTGATGACCTTTTGGCCCGAGACCATCTCCTCGACATATCCATCCAAGTCGCCGAGCGATGCCTGCTGGGCGGCAAAAAAGCGCTTGGAGCGGATACCCGAGTAGCGCGCGTACAGCACGATGGCCGCGTCGCACACGAGCGTGATAATCGTGAGCTGCCAGTTGAGGATGATGAGCATGGCCGTGGTGCCGATCACCTGAATGCTCGCCTGAATCACGTTGGCAAAGCTGTTGTTGAGCGCCTCGGAGACGGTGTCGACGTCGTTGGTGAAAAAGCTCATGATGTCGCCCAAGCGCGTACTGTCGAAATAGCTGAGCGGCAGCGTCTGAATGTGCGCGAACAGGTCGCGACGGATGTCGGACACCACGCGTTGGGCCGCGCGCACCATGATCTGCGAGTAGCCTAGGGCCGAGAGCACGCCCGCGGCGTAGATGATCGCCGTTACGATGACCTGCTTGGTGAGCAGCTCCTCACCGCCCGTGGCCAGGCCGTTGACGATGGGGCGCACCATGTAGGTGCCGGCGAGGCTCGCGATGGCCGCGACGGAGGCAAGCATACCCACCGCCAGCAGCGAGAACTTGGCATGGCCCATGTAAGAGAGCAAACGGCGCACAGTGCGCTTGAGGTCGGCCGGGCGCGCTTGGGCTGCGGTCTTAGGCATGGCGCTCGCCCCCTTCCAAGGGTAATCTGCTGGGGACGGAGGAAAACGGATTATTCGCGCAGCCATCGTCGCTGCCGTCGCCGGCGTCTACGTTCCCCGCAAACTCCATCTGCGAGGCGTAAATCTCCTGGTAGATGTTGTCGCCCGCTAGCAGTTCCTCGTGCGTGCCCACGCCGTGGACACGACCGTCGTCCAGCACCACAATGCGATCGGCATCCATAACGCTCGCGATGCGCTGGGCGATGATGAGCACGGTCGTATCGGGGATCCGAGCGATGTGCTCGCGAATCTTAGCGTCGGTCGCCATATCGACCGCGCTGGTGGAGTCATCAAAAATGAGCACGCGCGGATGCTTGAGCAGCGTGCGCGCGATGCACAGACGTTGCTTCTGACCACCCGAGACACCGGCGCCGCCTTGGCCCAACTCGCCGTCCAGCCCGCCGATGCGATCAAGGAACTCGTCCACGCACGCTGCGCGGCAAGCCGCGAGGAGCTCATCGTCCGACGCCTGCGGATTGCCCCACTGCAGGTTCTCGCGCACGGTGCCCGTGAACAACACGTTCTTTTGCAGCACAATGCCCACGGCGTCGCGCAAGGCGACCAGGTCGTAGTCGCGCACGTCGTGTCCGCCCACAAGTACGACGCCCTCGGTGGCGTCGTACAGACGCGCAATCAGCTGCACAATCGAGCTCTTACCCGAGCCCGTGCCGCCGAGGATGCCCACCGTCGAGCCGCTCTCGACGCGAAGGTCGATATGCTCGAGCACATCCTCGGCTGCATCCGCGCGGTATTTAAAGGAAACGTCGCGAAACTCGACACTGCCGTCCGCTGGCGCCGCAGTCGCGAGGTCTCCCGCAGGGTTGGCGATAAAGGGCTCCTCATCGAGCACCCCTGCGATACGGCCCACACTCGTGAGAGCGCGCGTGAGCAGCAAAAACACGTTGGAAATCATCATGAGCGAGTTCATGATCAGCAGCACGTAGCTCATAAAGCCCGTGAGAGAGCCCACGCCCAGCTTGCCGGCGAGAATCATGCGGCCGCCAATCCACAGGATGGAGAGCGCAGCCACGTACATCGACAGCTGAAACACCGGCAGGTTGAGCACGGCGGTGCCGAAGGTCTTGGTCGCCGTGCCGGCGAGCTCGGTATTGACGGTGTCAAACTTGTCGCACTCGTGCTCGGCGCGCACGTAAGCCTTCACGGCGCGCACGGCGGTAAGGTCCTCTTGCACCACGCCGTTAAGGTGGTCCATCGAGGTCTGGAGTTGGCGGTAGAGCGGACTGACGCGATAGGTGATGACACCCAGCACGATTGCCAGCACGGGCAAGATGATCGCAAAGACGGTGGCGAGCGGGCGCGACAGCATCAGCGCGTAGATAAGGCCGACGATAAGCGTCACCGGGCCGCGCACCATAGGGCGAAAGCCGTTGCTCACAGCATTTTGGATAACGGTGATGTCCGTGGTCATGCGAGTGACGAGCGAGCTGGCGTCGTAGTTGTCCAGATTGCCAAAAGCGAGCGTCTGGATCTTGCGATACTCGGCCTCGCGCAGGTTAGCGCCCAGCCCCGAGGCGACGCGAGCAGACGTGCGTGCATAGCCCAAGCCAAGTACCAGCGAAAATGCGGCGCATACCAACATATACGTACCCTGCAACAGCATGTAGTTGATGTCGCCCGCGGGCACGCCCACATCGATGATATTTGCCATGATGACCGGGATAAACAGCTCGAGCGCCGTCTCAGCAGTCACAAAGAACACGCCGAGTATGGCATCGCGGCGGTATGCCCCCAGATAGGAAAACAGAATCTTGAGATTGCGCACGCAGGTTCATCCCCCATCAAACGTTGTTCGCAAACCCACGTATTATGGCGCGCCGTGCGGCGGTGTCAAGTGTTCCGAAATCGATTTCTGCAAGGCTAGTGCAGGCGCCATGCTCACAGGGCGCACGTCCGTATTCAATTAGAAATGAACGCGAGCGTGACTTTTTCGCCCCACCGCCAACACAAACCTTGACTCTACAATCGTTGTAGGGTTTTCACTACACTGGTATGTAAACGACCCAAGCCAGAAAGTGCCCCGCCCATGGAACACGACCTCACACACGGCAATGTCCTCAAGACCATCGCGGTCTTTGCCCTGCCCTATATGCTCTCGTACTTTTTGCAGATGCTCTACGGCATGGCCGATCTGTACATGATGGGGCAGTTCAGCGGCGCCGCCGGCATCACCGCCGTGGGCAATGGCGCGCAGACGCTCTATATCATTACCGTGACGCTTGTGGGCCTGGCCATGGGAACGACGGTTATCGTCGGCCACGCCGTGGGCTCGCGTCGCTTCGACCGTGCCGAGACCGCCATCGGCAACACCATCACGCTCTTTATGGGTGTCTCGGTGGTGCTGGCCGTTGTCCTGCTTGCGCTGTGCCCGCAGGTTGTGGCGCTCATTGGCACGCCGGCCGAGGCGGTCGAAGGAACCGCCGCCTACCTGCGTATCTGCTTTGTCGGCATTCCCTTTATCGCCGCGTACAACATTCTTTCGGCCATCTTTCGCGGGCTGGGAGATTCGCGCTCGCCCATGTACGTGATCGGCGTGGCATGCATCATCAACATCGCGCTCGACTTTCTATTTATCGGCCACATGGGACTCGGCCCCGTGGGTGCGGCGCTCGGCACGGTAACCGCCCAGACGGCAAGCGTTGCCCTCGCGCTCGTGTGGCTCAAGAGCCGTCGCACGAACATCCACGTTAAGCGTAGCGACCTGCGCCCCCAGCCCGAGGTGCTCGGCAGCATTCTTAAGATCGGCGTGCCCGTGGCCGTGCAGGACGGCTGCATCCAGGTGGCGTTTATGTTCATCACCGTCATTGCCAACCACCGAGGGCTCGTCGACGCTGCCGCCGTGGGCCTGGTCGAAAAGATGATCAGCTTTTTGTTCATTGTGCCGAGTTCCATGGGTGCCACCGTCAGCGCGCTCACGGCGCAAAACGCCGGTGCAGGAAAGGGCGGTCGTGCGCGTCAGGTACTCAAGGATGCCATGACGATCTCGGTGGTGTACGGCTGTCTGATCACGATGCTGATGTGGCTGGTGGCGCCGGCGTTTATCGGCTTTTTTGCCAAGGACCCCGCGGTGGTCGCGGCCGGTACCGGCTATATGCACAGTTATATTTTCGACGCAATCTTTGCCGGCATCCACATTTGCTTTAGCGGCTTTTTCGCTGCATACGGCAAGAGCTACATCGGCTTTGCGCACAACGTGCTGGCCGTGGCGCTCATTCGCGTACCCGGCGCGTGGCTGCTGTCGAACGCCTATTCCGACACGCTGTTTCCCATGGGCATCGCTTCGCCGTGCGGATCGATTTTGTCGGCAGTCATCTGTGTTGTCGCGTTTACCGTGCTTAACCGGCGCGGAGCTTTTGACAAGTTGGTAGCGTAGCGGATCGTTTGTGTCATACGACGGCCGCGCCGCACGACCTCGGCGCCCCTTCCCCGCCCATTGAAAGGAGCAGTCCCATGACCGACTCGCCAACCGAACATACCGAAGGCCTGCTCCGTATTGGCGAGGTGGCGCGCCTGTTTAACCTGAGCGTGGGCACGCTGCGCCATTACGAGCAGATGGGCTTGCTGGACCCGGCGCACATCGATCCGGCGAGTGGATACCGCTACTACGGATCGCGGCAGCTCTCCACCCTCAACACCATCAGTCACCTGCGTGTTCTCGACCTGCCGCTAGCGCAGATCCGTGAGTTTGTGACCACGCGCGATGTAGACCTCATGCAGCGGCAGCTGGCTCAGCAGCAGGAGCTCATCGAGCGCAAGCGCCGCGAGTTGGAGCGCGTGTCGCGCAAGATCGATAACCGGCTTGCTCTACTGCATGATGCCTTGAACACCGAGCTCGATACCATTTGCACAATCGATGCGCCCGAGCTTCGCTGCGCCGTGTTGCGCGAACGCGTCAACCCTACCGACGCCTATGCGTTGGAGTGGCAAATTCGTCAACTGCAGAAGGGCCAGCATGAGACCTTTGTCTTCCTGGGCAACTTGGGCATTGGGATTAGCGCCGAGCGCCTTGACGCCGGTGACTTTGACGGCTACGACGAGGTCTTCCTGCTGCTCGATGACACCGATGAGTACTTGGGCGACGTCGAGGTACGCCCCGCCGCACGCTGTTTGACCATTAGCTTCCGCGGCACGCACGGGCAGGCGGGCTCGCGCTATGAGCAGCTACTCGGCTATATGCACGAACACAACCTGGCACCCGCCGGGCCCTCGCGCGAGATCGCCCTCATCGACGACATCATCAGCGACGACCCCACAACCTACGTGACACAGATCACGGTGCCCGTTACTGTGCTCGATTAAGAACCTCCCGGACAGGCATGCAGTGCAGCTCAACTAACGAGCGTCAGCTACAGGAGAACCGCCATGTCGAGGACAATCCCCGATATGGCGGTTTTACTCCTCCGGAATCGGAAACGCACGGATGAACTCTGCAGGCGAGAAGGTCTTGATGGTCGAGCGCACAAAAGCGGCGCGGTCACGCGTGATGATAAAGTCCACGCCGGCACGCTCGGCCATCGCACGGATACAGCCGTCCTCAAAGTCCGGCTCATCGGAATAGGCGGAGGTAAAACAAGCTTCTTGGTCGAGAGGCTCTACCGAGTAGCTCTTAAGACAGTCGCGCACTACCTCGCGGGCGCGCGCCTCGCCTGCCTGTTTAGTGAGAATGTAGTACGCGTCCTTGAGAGAGCAGGCCGAAACAACACCCTCGATAAGTCCCACGTCAACGAGCCCCTTGGTCGTTTGCGCCGCCCCATGCTCCGGCCGGCCCGGCAGCACGCAATCGAGCAGAAAATTGGTATCGAGAAATGCCCTCATAGGTAGCGCTCCCTCGCGACGCGCTTTTCATCTTCAACCGTCATCGTATCGAGCGGCGTTCCCTTTGGCATGTTAGCCACGATATCGAGATACTCCTGGTAGTCCTCATTCTCCGCGAGCATCTCACGGATCTCCTTCCAGGTGATCTTGGGATGCCACATCGTACCCACGTCGCGCTTGGGCTTGCCCGTGCCGCACGTCGGTTTTGCGCCCCCACGCTCCTGGGCAGCGTCATATTCCACCGTAACTGGACCTTCATAGTCGAGCGGCACGATCTTGAACAACGGCTTGCTCCGCTTGAAGACCACAACCTCCTCGCCCTCATTGGCAACCTTTTCGGCCACCTGCGTAAGGTTTTGGCGCAGTTCCGAAAACGCGACGGTAACCATAACTGCTCCTCTCAACATATATCTTCACTGCTAAGTATACACGTTAATATTAATGTTAAAGTGTATAAAACTCATCACAATGGGGCAGCCCCGTTGTGAGACCTCACTGCGGGGCCCCTTTGCTTTGAATGAATCTTCTATCGCTCCGGAACGACACCGCTCCGCAGGGTCACCCTCAGCAACCTACATGACGCAGATCATGCTGCCCGCCACCACGCCCAAATAAAAACCTCCCGGAAAGTATCAACCTTTCCGGGAGGTTTTCTAATTTGGTTATCGATGTACTAAGCCTGGGGCACCTCACCAGTCGCCAAGATCTGCTCGAGTGCGTCCTCATCCAGCACGGGCACACCCAGCTGCTCAGCCTTGGTGAGCTTGGAGCCCGCTTTGGGGCCGGCGACCAGATAGCTCGTCTTCTTTGACACGCTGCCCGAAACCTTAGCGCCGAGTACCTTGAGCGCCGCGCCAGCCTCGTCGCGGGTGCGGTTGACGAGCGTGCCGGTGAGCACGAAGGTCAGACCCGCAAGCGGCTGCGCGTCGGCGAGCTCGCCCGCCACGCCAGCGTCGGCTGCGGCTTGCGCGTGCGCGGCGCCCAGGTCGACCTCGAGCGACAGGCCCGCCTGACGCAGGCGCTCCAGCACGGCAAGGTTCTCGGGCACGGCCAGGAACTGCTTAACGCTCGCCGCAATCTTGGGACCGATGCCCTCGCATTCGGCGATGTCCTCTTCGCTCGCCAAGATAAGCTTGTCAATCGACAGGAATCGCTCGGCGATGACCTCGCCCACGCTCTTGCCCACATGGCGGATACCCAGGGCAAACAGCACGCGACCGAGCGGCTGGCTCTTGGACTTGTTGAGCTCGGCGATGATTTTCTCGGCCGTCTTGAGGCCCACCGGAATGGGGTCGCCCTTCTTGACGCCCTTTTTGCTGTTGGAGCTGGCATAGGTGCGCCCCGTGTCCAGGCCTGCGATGTCGTCGACCGTGAGCTGGTAGAAGTCTGCGACATCGTGGATCAGGCCGGCGGCGATCATCTTGTCGACGATCTCGTCGCCTAGGCCGTCGACGTCCATGCAGCCGCGGCTCACCCAGTGGAGCAGACGCTCCTTGAGCTGCGCGGGGCAGTCGATGGAGACGCAGCGGTAAGCGACCTCGCCATCCTCGTGGACCACAGGGCTGCCGCACACGGGGCAGACCTCGGGCATCTGCCAGTCAACGCTGTCGGCCGGGCGCTTATCGAGCACCGGGCCCACGACCTCGGGGATCACGTCGCCTGCCTTGTGCACGATGATAGTGTCACCCTCGCGCACGTTTTTGCGGCGAATCTCGTCGATGTTATGCAGCGTGGCGCGCGCGATGGTGGAGCCGGCGACCGTCACCGGGTCGAACTCGGCGACCGGCGTGAGCACACCGGTGCGACCCACCTGGATGCGTATCTCGCGCAGGACGGTCTGCTTTTCCTCGGGCGGGAACTTAAAGGCGATGGCCCAGCGCGGCGCGCGGGCGGTAAAGCCCAAGTCGAGCTGCTGTTGGAAGCTATCGACCTTTACAACCACGCCGTCGATGTCGTAGTCCAGGTCACCGCGATGCTCGAGCGCCTGGGCACAGAACTCGTGGACATCGGCCGGCGTGGCGCAACGAGCCACGTTGGGGTTGACGCTAAAGCCGGCGCTACGCAGCCAGTCCAGAAACTCGCGCTGGCTGTGGACGTGCAACGGATCGGTATCGGCAATGGCATAGATAAAGGTGGCCAGGTCACGGCGTGCCGTGACCTTGGGATCCTTTTGGCGCAGGCTGCCGGCGGCGGCGTTGCGCGGGTTGGCGAAGGGGTCGCGACCCTCGGCATCGGCCTCGTCGTTCAGACGAACAAAGCTGCCCTTGGGCATATAGACCTCGCCGCGTACTTCGATGGTGCGCTCGCGATCGGCGGCCATGTGGGCGAGCGCCGGCTCGGACAGATGCATGGGCACATCCTTGATAGTGCGCACGTTGAGCGATACGTCCTCGCCCGTGGTGCCGTCGCCGCGCGTGGCGGCGCGCACAAAGGTGCCGTTTTGGTAGGTAAGCGCCACGCCCAGACCGTCGATCTTAAGCTCGCAGGTATAAGTGACGCTACCGGCACCAAGCGCATCCTCAGTGCGCTGGAGCCACGCGTCGAGTTCGTCCAAATCCATGGCATCGTCCATAGAATACATGCGTGCCATGTGCGTGACCGGCGTAAACTGCTCACTCACGTAGCCGCCCACGCGCTGGGTATAGCTGTCGGGCGTTACCAGATCGGGGTAGGTGGCCTCGATCTCCTGCAGCTCAACGAGCATTTTGTCAAAGGCGGCGTCCGTGATCTCGGGCGCGTCGAGCATGTAGTAGCGATAGGCGTGATAGTCGAGCTCGTGGCGCAGCTCGGCCGCGCGCGCTGCCACCTGGGCACGGGCATCGACCGGTGCAGCGGTATCCGTGCTCGCTAGCGTTTCGGTATCGATGTCCACGCCGTCACCAAACAGGCTCGATTGCTCCATAGCGGCACTCCTTCGCTCGATTTCAAACGGATACAAGAGTACCACCGGTCACCATGGGGCCGAATAACCCTTTCGAACCGCACCGAATCGGCAGCCGCCAGACTGGGGTGGACAGTTAGTTCAGATACGTATAAATCCTAGAGCTGGATCAGGCACGAACACCCCTGTTTCAACTAATTTGGGCTCCTCGAGACCATGTAAACGTCCCGCTCTCCCTTCCAAACACCCATTCGAGCCCCATCCCAATCAAAAATTGCTCAAAACGCATCCCAAGCTGCCCCAGATTTATACGTATCTGAACTAACTGTCCAGACCATTCCGAACCAGGCCTCTTGTCAGCCCCAAGTGATCCATTTTCCTCCGTCCCCAACGGATCAATAAGAAAAGAGGGGACTGCCCCACGTTGATGGGACAGCCCCCTCTGGCCTCGATATACGCGATACGGCTCGCTAGTAGCCCTGACCGTAGCCTTGACCCTGGCCCTGCTGGCCTAGCAGCTCCTCCAGGTACTGGCGCAGCTGCTCGTCGGTAATACCGCCGTTGCCGGTGTCGGTCGCGCTGTCGTCCTGCTGCTGGTTCTGCAACTCTTCATCGGAGCCCAGCTCGACGGTGACCTTCTTCTCTTCCTTGCCGCGCATGAGCGTGATTTCGACTTTCTCGCCCACCTCGTGGCTGCGCAGCGCAATGATCAGGCCATCGGCGCTCGTAATCTCATCGTCGTCCAGCTTGGTAATGACATCGCCCTCTTGGATGCCAGCCTTGGCGGCAGGACCATCCTCAACGACGCTCGCCACATACGCGCCGCTATCGGTGCTCAGCTTGTTGGTGCGGGCGTTGAGCGCGTTGACGCTCGAAAGCGTGGCGCCCATGTACGGATGCACCGGCGTCTTGCCGTCGATGATCTGGTCGGCAATGTTCTTGGCATAGTTGACCGGAATGGCAAAACCCACGCCCGAGCTGGAGCCCGAATAGCTCTCGATGAGCGAGTTGATACCCACGAGCTCGCCATTGTCGTTGACGAGCGCGCCGCCGGAGTTGCCCGGGTTGATGGCGGCATCGGTCTGAATCATGTTGGCATAGATGGTGTTACCGCTGGTAGAGCTCATGGCCGTGGAACGATAGAGCGCCGACACGATACCCGTGGAGACAGACTGCTCGTTGCCGAACGGCGAGCCGATCGCCATAACCCACTCGCCAACGTTGAGCTTGGAGGAGTCGCCAATTTCGATCGGCGTAAGCTTGGAGGCGTCGGCGTCCTTGAGCTTGATGACGGCCAGGTCGCTCGAGGCGTCGTTGCCCACGAACTCGGCCTCGTAGGTGGTGCCGTCGTCCATGGTAACCACGTACTGGTCATAGCCATCGACCACGTGGTTGTTGGTGAGGATGTGGCCCTCGGTATCGAGCACCACGCCCGAACCGACGCTGCCCGAGCCGTCCGACTCATCAGCAGACTGCGAAAGCGAGCCATTCTGGCTGCCGCTCGAAGTGGCGGTGATGGAAACGACGGAGGGCAGGGCCTTGGCAGAAACGGCCTCGGCCAGCGTGGTGTCCTCGGAGTCAATCGTGATCTTTTGCGTCGAAGAACCCGAAGCACCCGCCGTCACGGCATTCTTTCCGCCGCCAATGTTGAGCGTGCCGCTCATAATGAGCGCGATGACCAGCAGAGCGCCGCACGCACAGCCGGCAAGCGCCGTAATAAAGATCGGCAGCTTTTTGGTCTTGGTCTTGACCACCGTGTGCTTGTTCACGACCTGCTGGCTGCCCAGCGGCTTACCGGTCTGCGTGTCGTAGGCCTGCACGTAGGGAATGTTGCCGTCGGCAGGCGTCGACTCCACCTGCACGCGCGGCTGCTGCTGGGTCTCGCCAGCGTTGCCCGCATCCTGGGGACGCTGGGAATCGTTCTCGCTCATGGCTGCGATCCTTTCGTCAAATAACCAAAGGCCCGCCAAACATGTGGCGGGCCATCATTGTTCACGTTGAGTTGTACCCCAATATGCGGGCGAACGTGTATGAGAACGCAATCTTTTAGGAAGGCTTAAGTTCTGCTGCAGATTCGAGAGGAACCCGCACCCGCGTCAAAACCACCACAAAGGTGCCTGTCCCCTTTGTGGTGGAAATCTAGTCCTTAAACAGATAACCCACGCCGCGGACGGTGGTGATGTGTGCCGCGATCTGCGGGCCCACCTTGGAGCGGATGCGTCGGATGTGCACGTCGACGGTACGCGTGCCGCCGCAGTACTCAAAGCCCCACACGCGGTGCAGCAGCACTTCGCGGCTGTAGGCGCGGTTGGGGTGCGTCGCCAAAAAGCTCAGCAGCGAGTACTCCATCAGCGTCAGGTCGATGGGCTCATCATCGAGTGTCACCTGGTAGGTGGCCAGGTTAATCTCGAGGTTATCGATGTTGAGCACATCGTCGGCGGCGACGGTCTCCTCCTCGCCCATCAGGTGCTGCGCACGAGCCTTAAGCTCGTTGGGCGTCGCCGTGGGGCATATAAAGTCGGCATGCGCGTGATTCGGCAGGCGCAGGGTGCCGAGCGCCTCGTCGTCAACGATCACCAACATGGGGACGCCGCCGCGATCGTCAAGCCACTTGGCAATCTGATCGATGCGGTCGCTGCGAATGCCATCGGAATCGAGGATCAGCAGGTCAAAGTCGTGCGCCGCAGTCGGCGAATCGGGGGTGGCCAGGCTCACCTCGACACCCAAGGTGGTCGTCAAGCTGCGGGCAAACTCGTGGAAGCGCGTCGTGCGCGCCATGAACAGGGCACTCTTTTCGGACATATCGGCCTCCAAGGAAATGAGCTCAATCGTACTGGAACAAGCCAGCGCGATTAGGAGTTCGCCAGGTAGTGCTTGATCTCCCACTCGGTGATCGTGGACTCAAACTTATGCCACTCGTCGCGCTTCTTTTTAAGGAAGAAACTGTGGATGTGCTCGCCGAGGGCATCCTTCATAAACTGCGAGTCCTCAAACACGTCGAGCGCCTCTTTGAGCGAGCGCGGCAGCGGCGTGTAGCCGGCCTCGACCATCTGGCGGTCGGTGAGCTTGAGCGTCTCGGCCGTTGCCTCGGGCGGGAGCTCCAGCTTGCGCTCGATGCCGTCCAGGCCAGCCGCCAGCGTGACGGCGTTGACCAGGTACGGGTTGGCCATGGGGTCGGGGCTGCGAAGCTCGATGCGCGTGGACAGCTGCTTGCCGGGCTTGTAGACCGGGATGCGGACCATACTCGCGCGGTTGCGCAGGCCCCACGTGGCGTACTGCGGCACGGAGTCGCCGCCGGTAGTAATGCGCTTGTAGGAGTTGACCGTGGGGTTGGTGATGGCGCTGATCTCGCGCGCGTGCGCCAGGATACCGGCCATGTAGTGTTTGGCGGTGTCGGAGAGATGGTATCTCTCGTCGTCCTCGCCCCAAAAGACGTTGTTGCCGTCGTGGTCGAATAGCGACTGGCACAGGAACATAGCACTGCCGTCCTCGCCTGCCAACGGCTTGGGCATAAAGGAGGCGTGGCAACCGCTCTCGTAGGCCTGCTGCTTAATGATGAGTTTGGCCGTGGTGATGGCGTCGGACATGCTCAGGGCCTCGGCGTGGCGCAGGCTCATGCCGTGCTGCGAGCGGCCGGCGGCGTGGAAGGTGTACTCCACGGGCACGGACATCTTCTCGAGCGTGAGGACCGTGTTGCGGCGCAGGTCGCGAGCGGCATCGCTCACCGAAAGATCGAAGTAGCCCACGTTGTCGAGCGGCTCGGGGGTGTGCTCGTCGGGGAAGTAGTAGTACTCCAGCTCGGCGCCCACGTTAAGCAGATAGCCAGCCTTCTCGGCCTTGTGGAACATGCGGCGCAGGGCATCGCGCGGGTCGCCGGCAAATGGCTTGCGATCGGGAGTGCACACGTCGCAGAACACGCGGGCGACGCCGTTGTGGCTCGGGCGCCACGGCAAAATCTGGAAGGTCGAAGCATCGGGGAACGCCAGCATGTCGGCTTCCTCGGGCGTGGCAAAGCCCTCGATGGCAGAGCCGTCAAAGCCAATACCCTCCTCAAAAGCGACCTCGAGGTCCTCGGGGCTAATGGCAAAGTTCTTGAGGCGGCCGAGAATGTCGACAAACCACAGACGCACAAAGCGGATGTCACGCTGCTCTACGGAGCGGAGTACGTAATCGATGTTCTGCTGGTTCATGTCGCTCCCCTTTCTTTCGGGCGGGTTTCGACTGGTCTATATCGCAGATACTATCGCAGAAAAATGTTTCCGCAGGGTTAAAGCGTATCAAGCGCTCAAAAAACGTGCGCGAACAGGCAGTTGCGAACGAGTGACTAGCGCGAGGTCGATGCGCGGTGCTCGATGTGGCCGGGGATCTCGATGCGTTTGGGCGCCAGCTTTGCGGCCTCGCCCACGGTGGTGGTAACGACGTCGATGCGCTCGGAGAGGCGCTCGACCACGCGCTCGGCGATGATGAGGGTGTCTTGCGCGGCCGTGGTCACGCCGCCAAAGAGCACGCGGTTCCAGGGGCAATCGTCAAACGTCGCGATTTTGAGACCCGCCGGCAACGAAGGTCCCAACTGCGCCAGGGCCTCGGTCAGACGCAGGAAGACCAAGCCGTTGACAGCGATAAGGCCGAGCTTTTTGCCTGCATAGCCGCGGATAGTCTCGTCCAAGCGACCGACGCCCGTGGCACCGCCATCGGCCAAGGTGACAACCTCACCCGCAAGGCCGCGTCGCGAAAGCTCATCGGTAAAGGCTTCAGCGCGCTCTCGACGCACGGGGCTATCATCGTTTGCCTCGGTGAGCAGGCACAGACGCTCGCTGCCAGCGGCGGCGAGCTCGTCTACCAAGCCAGCGACCAGCTCACGGTTGTTAGATGTCACCAGATCGACACCGCCGTCGGCAACGTCGCGGTCGAGCAGCACAACAGGCAGACGTCCCGCTGCCGCGGCGATCGCCTCGTCATTGCCTCCGCAGGTGTTGACGACCAGGCCGTCCACGCCGGCATCGATAAGTCTGGTGAGCGACTCCGCTTCCTTAGCGGGGTCGTTGCCGCTAATGGCCGTCATGAGCGAGCAGCCGCGCGCCGCGGCGCTGGCGGAAAGGCCCTCGAGCATGGCGCTCGAGAACGGGTTGGCGATGTCAGCCAGAATCACACCGATGAGGTTCGTACGCGAGCTGCGCAGATTGCGCGCGGCGGCACGTGGGCGATAGCCGGTGCGCTCGATAACTGCCGCGATGCGAGCACGGGTCTCCTCGGTCATTTGCCCGGGGCGGTTGTTGAGGTAGCGCGAGACCGTGGCCGGACTCACGCCCGCCTCGGCGGCAATGTCCTTGATTCTCATCTGCGCCATAACGCACCCCGTTTCCCAATTGTCGGCGATCTGAGCCATTTTAGGCATTTTTTTAAAAATCTCGGTTGCAAAACGCTGTAGGTGAGTATACTACAACTCGAAACGAAACCGATTTCGTAAACCGATTTCGGCGAGCGTTGGCACGCAGGTGCAAAGACGCACCCTACCGTCTTGGCACCTGCGTGCCAACGCCATATCAAAGGTGTACGCACGAGTAAAAGGAGCTGCGCGACCATGGGTAAAACGGTTCTTACCTTCGGCGAGATCATGATGAGACTCTCACCCAAAGACCACCTGCGTATTGAGCAGGCAACCGAGTTTGACGTCCGCTACGGCGGCGCCGAGGCCAACACTGCGCTTTCCCTGGCCTACCAGGGCGACAAGGCCGCTTACGTCTCCGTTGTCCCGGCCAACCGTCTGGGCGAGTGCGCCCTGCGTTCGCTGAAGGCCTACGGCGTCGACACCACGCGCGTCGTGCGTCAGGGCGACCGTCTTGGCTCCTATGTGTTTGAGGTCGGCGCCTCGCAGCGCGGTAACGGTTGCGTCTACGACCGCAAGTACTCTGCCATCAACATGGCCAAGCGCGACGTCTTTAACTGGGACGAGATCCTCAAGGGCATCGATGTCTTCTATTTCTCCGGCGTGACCCCCGCCGTCTCCGAAGAGATGGCTGCCGCCTGCAAGGATGCCCTCACCGTCTGCCGCGCCAAGGGCATCACCACCGTGTGCGACGTGAACTATCGCGGCAAGATGTGGTCGCCCGAGAAATCGCAGGCCACCATGAAGGAACTCCTGCCGCTCGTCGACATCTGCATCGCCAACGACGAGGATGCGCCTGCCGGCCTCGGCATGACCTGCGTCTCCGGTTCCCTTGCCCACGGCATCGAGGAGCGCGACACCTACGTCGAGATGGCCCGCCAGATCTGCGCCGAGTACGGCTGCAAGAAGGTCGCCTCGGTCGTCCGCAACATCTCCTGCGTCGAGCGCTCCATCTGGATGGGCATGCTCTTTGACGCCGAGAGTGGCGAGCACTGGTTCTCCCCTGCTCACGACGTACACGTGCTCGAGGGCGTTGCCGCCGGCGACGCTTTCAACGCCGGCCTCGTCCATGCCCTCATCAACGACTTTGACCCGCAGGACGCCGTCAACTATGCGATTGCAGCCTCGATCCTCAAGCTCACCATCAAGGGCGATTCCAACTTGGTGACCGCAGGCGAGATCGCAGCCGTGGCATCCGCCGCCGACGGTGGCACCCGCGTCGCGCGCTAGTCCGTCTCCATTCCGCGGGCCGCAGCTTTCCAATCCCATACCCCTGCGGCCCGCTCCCCGATTCCTCCGGTCGGGCAAAACCACCAGTCCCATTCCGGTTTTGTCTGGCATTCCCTACATGACTGGTCGAGCAGCCGGTTTTGGAATTGCTTGAACCCCAAGCAGTGCCTCCGATAACCAATCCAAAATCGGCTCCTGACCAGCACATTTGGTAATCACGCGCCCATGCGCGCCACACATCGAAAGGAACATCATGTTCAATCAGTTCTACACCACGCTTGAGTCCCTGGGCATCGTGCCGGTCGTTGTGCTCGACAAGGTCGAGGACGCCGCCCCGCTCGCCCACGCTCTTATGGCAGCTGGCATGAAGTCCGCCGAGGTCACCTTCCGCACCGCCTGCGCCGCCGAGTGCATCGCCGCTATGGCCGAGGCCGAGCCCGAGATGTGCGTTGGCGCCGGCACTGTCCTGACCGTCGAGCAGGTTGAGCAGGCCCGCGCCGCCGGTGCCAAGTTCATCGTCTCCCCGGGTTACAACGAGGACGTCGTGAAGCATTGCATCGACATCGAGCTGCCCGTCCTTCCCGGCACCGTGACCCCCTCCGAGGTCACCGCAGCCGAGAACCTGGGCCTCAAGGTCACCAAGTTCTTCCCCGCGTCCCAGTATGGCGGCCTGAACACCATCAAGGCCCTCGCCGCTCCGTTTGTCGGTCACCGCTTTATGCCTACCGGCGGCGTGAGCACCGCCAACGTCGAGGAGTACTTGAGCTCCTCCGCCATCATCGCCTGCGGTGGCACCTGGATGGTCAAGCCGGCCCTGTTTGCCGACGGCGACTTCTCCAAGGTCGAGCAGATCGCCCGCGAGGCCATGGACGTCGTCAAGAAGGTCCGCGGCTAGGTTTAGCTCTCTATCGTGAAAGGGGGCGTGCCCTAGACCTCGCCCCCTTTCTTTTAAAGCGGCTCGGAAGCGCGCCGTTTCCGTCACGAACAAGAACCAAAACCGTCTTGTATGCTGATAGAACGTGACGGAAGCGACACGCCCCCGAGCCGCTTTGTATAATCGGCTGGCAGTCGCGCTCAACTGAGCCACTTCGGTAAAAGCCGAGCCATCAAAACAGCTGCGGCGCCGTCTGGAGGAATGGACCTTTGCTTCCGGTCTTTTCCTCCAAGCGGCACCGCATCTTTGTGCCCCGGTCACACCCCAACGCAGTTGCGGTGAAATAGGGACTGTTTGCGCCACCTAGGTCACAAAACAGTCCCTATTTCACCGCAACTTATATGGGGATTGATTAGATGAACGAGTCTTTGGACAGCTCAAAATAGTCGGGATGCAAGGCGATAACCGGACCTTGCTCTTCGGGCATCAGGTGCAGGTGCGTCTCTGCCAGATAGCTCGCCGCGTCGGTATCGCCCCTCTTAATGGCCTCGAGAATCCGGCGATGCTGCCGACGAATCGGCTCCCAATCCAAATCCTGCGACACCATACGCAACCAGTTATATCGCTCAAAATGCGTGTTGATGCTCTTCATCCAACCCCACAACATGTGACGACCGGCAATCTCAAAACATGTCTCATGGAACAGGTTATCCAGGTCAAAGAAACGGCGCGTTTCGCCATGGTCGAGCGACTCGGACTCGGTAAGAATCTGCTCAAGCCGCTGCTTTTGCTCGGGCGAGGCGGCCGAACAGCATTTAATTAGCACGCTTCTCTCGAGCTTCTCGCGCAAAAAGCAGGCGTTTTCGGCGCGTTCCATGCTGATCTTAGAGACGTAGGTGCCGCTTTTGGGACGCGTTTCCACCAGCTCCTGCTCACGCAAGCGCACAAAGGATTCGCGAATGGGCGTGCGCCCGATTCCCGTCTCCTTTTCCAGACCAATCGCCGAAAGACGCGTGCCGGGCCTGAGCTCGACATAGATGATCTTGGAGCGCAATGCGTTGTACGCCTGGTCTTGCAGGCTCTGATAATGCTGGTGCTGTTCCATAAAGCCCTCGGATGAAGCTCACGGTTTGTCGAATTTCACCATGCAATACTATCGCATCCCCCGCCCCATCATAAGTTGCGGTGGAATAGTTCCTGTTCAAGGCCTTCAGCAGCAAAAACAGGAACTATTCCACCGCAACTACAGCCAACGAGTTGTTGCGATTAGGTGAACGTTCACCTTTTTATTGTTTTTCTCTTCGCAAATAAAATCCCGTGCGTATACTTAGGCTCAAACGAAACCGATTTCGTTGAGCGTGGGCAATAGGGTGTTAAGACACACCCTACCATCTTGGCATCTTATCGCCCACGCAATGCCATTTGCTTTCTTCCCGTCTCGTTGGACCTTTAGTCCCATTCCGGCACAGCGAGACACTTCCTAGACGACTGACCGTGGGGCCGGCTTTTCTGCTTTTGCAGCAGTGCCTCCGATAACCCTCTTTTGCCGGCCCTGGTCAGCTTTTTCACACAACCGAAAGGACGGGTAGCAACATGCGACCGCTCATTATCATGCATGGCGAGAACATCGACTGGTGCCATACCGTCATTAGAATGCTGATGTATCTTGTGGGCGTTGCAGTACTGGCACTCGGTATGAGTCTCCAGACGGCATCCGGCCTGGGCGTCGCCGCGCTCACGTGCTTTGCCACAACCCTATCCATGCTCACTGGCAAGACGCTCGGCTTTTGGATCACCGCAACCTACGTCGCCTACATCGTGGCGCAATTAGCCATCTTGCGAAGCGAGTTCCAGCCGCGCATCCTGCTCGAGTTGTTCTTCTCAACGCTGATTGGCGGCTTGACCGACCTCTTCATGGCGGTCAACCCACTGCATCCCACGGCACTCCCCACACAGATTGCGACCATGCTGCTCTCCCTCGCTGTCACCGCATTTGGCGTAAGTCTCGTCGTCAACATGGGCGTTGTCCCCAACGCGCCCGACGGCTTGGTGCAAGTCATTGCCGAAAAGCTTAAACGCCGCTTTGGTGACGTAAAAGTCGTGTTTGACTGCTCACATGTCGCCGCCTCGCTCGCGTTGTCGCTGATCCTTATGTACAACCTGGGCGGCTTTGGCGTCACGACCGCCATCTCGGCACTGTTCCTGGGCCATGTCATCAACGTCGCCAACAAGCTGTTCGCCCAGCGCTTTATCCGCGCGGCATTCGGAAAATAGCACCACCGCAAAACCCGCGAGTAGCGCTTACTTTGCTATATCTTGCTATACTTTGCTATATCTTGCTATATCTTGAGCAAAGGTGGCTCACATGCAGACAAACCCTTTTAAGCCCACAGCAGGTAAAACACCTCCCACGATTATCGGCCGCGAAGATGTGCTCGAAGAATTCAATGAGGGCCTCGTCAACGGGCCTGGTGCCCCGGGGCGCCTAATGCGCATAGCCGGCGTCCGTGGAACGGGCAAGACGGTCCTCCTTGACGAGTGCTCACGTTTGGCGCAAAGCCGTGGCTGGACGGTCATAAAAGAGGTCGCAACCGAGGGACTTTGCCAACGCATTCTCGACCAGCTGCAGCCCAAATTCCAGGCCAAACACGCCAGATTTGAGCCCACCGTAGCTGGCATATCCATCGGCAGCATAGACATTGAGCGAATCGGTCCATCGCTACGCGACGCCATGAGACAGACAATATCCAAGAATGAAAATGGCCTGCTCATCACTCTCGACGAGGTTCAAGACGCAGAGCTCGATGAGGTCCGAACGCTCTCCATTGCGATTCAACAGGTTATCGGCGAAGACCTTGATATCGCCTTTGTTTTTGCGGGGCTGCCTTCGATGATTGAAAGCATCATCAACGGAAAGACACTTACGTTTTTGCGCCGTGCCCTCCCCTTTGACCTGAAGGCTGTGGCAGTAACCGAAGTGTCGTACTCCCTCGAGGAAACCATTGAAGCGTCTGGCATGGAGTTGCAGCCAGGTATTGCCGGCCAACTTGCCGAGGCAACGCAAGGTTATCCTTTCATGATCCAACTCGTTGGATACTACGCATGGCAGTTGGCAAGACGCGCACATACACCGATTATTGGAGAAGAAGAAGCCGAGCGCGGCATTGCAACGGCACGCGAACGCTTCTGTGCCATGGTGATTGAGCCCGCGCTACAGCGCATTCCGCCCACGTGCATCGCTTATCTGCTGAGCATGGCATCTTTGGGGCAGACGAGCTCGACCAGCATGGTTGCCGATGCCCTAAACAAAACGCCTCAACAGGTGAGTTCCGTCCGCAGCCGCCTGTTAAGAGAATCGATTATCGAGGCTCCCTCGTACGGCAAGGTCTCATTTGCCATCCCCTACATGCGCGACTACCTCTACGAGCACAAAGCCGAACTGGAAGTTGAACTGTAGAAACGGCAACTGCCCTGCAAGACGAAAACCGTTTTCGTACGGATTAAAGCAGACGTAAACGATTTTCGTCTTGATTTGCGTACGGAATTAAGACGTAAATTGCGCTTTCGTACGCTTATTACCAGACGCAAATTGTTTTCGTCCGGCCATGCGTCCCCAATCTAGACGAAAAGAGCCCCGAGCTCGTATTGAACTGCATCCCAATTCTTGGACGGGCGCCGATGCCCTGATCTCTGCCATGTCGAGGTGCGAGATCAAATCCTTGGCGCGCTCGCCGGAGTGGTATGCCTTGTTCGGCGCCACCTTCCTGTAGAGCTTCTTGAGCTTCGTCTTCCCCTTGTTGCCCGGCGGCATCTCCGTCTCAGGTGGCAGCCCTAGGAAGGACAGGACGCCGGGCAGGTCGCACAGCATCACGTCCTCGATGTCGGCCTTGGCCGCCAGGTCGACGACTCTCTGCGCTGTCGGCGAGATGTTCGGGGTGCTGCTACCGCCCGCTGGTTCGGAAGCTGGCGGGCAGTAGCGGGCAGTAGCGGCAGTAGCGGTGTGGCTCGATAGGCCCGAATATCCGTAAGGAAGGTGCTCGCTCTCATATGTGCTGATATGCCTCGCCTCGCGAACCTTGGGATGCTTCCTGAGGTAATCCCTCAATTCGAGCCACTCTTTATGCTCATAACGCTTCGAAATCGTTTCCCCGTCGACAGTTTCCTTCACATAATGGTATGTTCGAACGCCTTCGAACTTGCCGAACCCGTTCTCGACGCTGAAGTTTCTGAACCAGCGCGAAAACCCATTCAGGTCCATGAAGTTGACTTGGGGATGCCTGTCTTTCGTTCGTTCGAATGAGTGGACGAGCGGAGTGCCTTTGACTTGTTCCAGGCCGAAGGCTTCCATTTCGCGGGCCTGCTCCTTTTTCCAGAATTCGAGATACGACGTCAGCGTCTCGCTTATCGAGATCCTCCGCACGCTTTTCTTGCTTTTGGGCGAGCGAACGCTTCGATCGGCCGCGAACTGCTGCTCAATGAGGATGCTTCTGTTCTCGACGGAGACATCGGACCACGTCATCCCGAGGGCTTCTGCCCTTCTCATGTCGGTGTCGAGCATGAGCATCACGCATGTGATGTGCGCGTCCGGTTCTCGATTGAGTAGGATGTCGAGTAGGCGAGCGGCGTGATGGTTCCTTCGCGGTTGTCGTGGAACTTTTTTGCGTACGAGCCGACGGTGTCCCTCGATTTTTGGACGTAGGTGCCGCTGTTGAGTTCTGCCTTGTAGGCTTCGAGTGCGGCGTCGACCTCTCGGCTTTTGGTGGTATGTATGGTCTGCCACGGCGAATAGCGGTATTTGCCCGTGACCGGATCCTTGCCGAGGCTGTGACGGTAGCGCCACGTGTATTTGTCGCGGCGTTGCTTCGTTCCTTTGCCTATGACGAGAGGTCGGTCGTTCATCGTGTTCCTTGCCTGAAGTGCCTGAGAATCGCGCTCGGTTGCGCGGAATGGCGCAAAGGGCTGGGGCGGGTGGGCATTACCCTTGGTGGTGGGCCCTGCGTGGGGTCACACCCCAAGGGTAATGCTCCGCCTGACCGCTTTCAAGCTCGTTGTGGGTCGAATTTGGGTCGAATTATTCCGCGTACTTTTCTTTCGTAAATCTATGAAAACATCAAATGACCTGGAGTTATATTGACTTCAATTTGGGTCGAAATGTCTGAATGAAACAACGTCGTAGCGACCTCATAACCCGAAGGTCGGTGGTTCAAATCCGCCCCCCCCCGCGACCATGAAACTTCAGGTCGGAAGCATAAAAGCTCCCGACCTTTTTCTTTGTCTAGGGGTTTCGGCATCTCTCGTTCTTTGGGTACCTCGAGGCGGGCAATCAGATAGATGCTTACGAGTATCATAGGGTCTTTTTACGTCGCGGTCGTGTCTCGTACTGGTGCGCCGCTCTTTGTGGGACGTGTCACTTTGCCATAGGTTGTCCGGCGGCGGGGCGCAGGTCGTTCCCCGTGGCGTCGCTCCTTTCGACGCTACGCTGCCTGGCTACTCGTTCCACTGGTGCTTTTTCATGTCGACGCAGCCGTTGTCTCGGAAGGCGACTCCTTCCTCCGTCAGTAGTGCTCGCTGGTCGGGGAAGTTTGGCGCGAGGCGTCCCGCGTGGTTGACGACGCGGTGGCAGGGATAATCGCCGTAGCGATCCGCCTCGCTCAGCACCGCTCCGACCAGGCGAGAGTTTTTCTCCCTGCCGATGAGGCGCGCTATCTGACCGTACGAGGCGACGCATCCCGCCGGAATCTCTGCCACGACGGAGAGAATCTCATAAACCAAATCTTCGTCCAGGACTTTTCCCATCGTATCGCTCCCGTGTTCGCTTTTGCCTTCGGGGGCGCGGCGCCGATCACCCGTGCTGCGATTTTCGCAGCTCCCCTTACCGAAGCATCGAGGGAAAGCGCGTGCGTGTCAAGGTTGTCTGGTCCAGTTGCTGGCTCGATGCCTCGAGATGTTCGCCTCAAGTGCGACCTGCCCCTATTGGAAAAGGATGCCGAAGATGTATTTGGTGATGGCGGAGCGGCGGATGACCCCCACGAGTTTGCCCTCGTCATCAACCACAGGAAGCTTCTTGAACTTCTTCTTCGCCAGCAGCGCGGCGACGCGGGCGATACTCTGCTCGGGACGGGCACACACTACCTGGCGCGTCGCGAAATCCATGACGCAGCGATCCTTCAGGTCTTCGATGCGCTGCTCAAGGCTCTGATCGTCGAAGTACAGCATGGACGCGTCGCCGCCCGTGAAGATGGTGTGAGCGCGATGCTGCGCGATGGCTCCCATGACATCGCCGTCGGAGATGAACCCGACCACCTGGTTGCGCTCATCGATTACGGGCATGCTGCTCACCTCGTTTTCGGCGAGCATGCGCACCACGTCGGAAATCGTGCAATCCTGCGTGCAGGTGAACGGCTCTTCAATCATGATGCTCGAAACGGGCGTCCCCTCGAGCTCGAGCGGGATGCGCTCGGACAGAATCTCGGACATCGCTTATGCCTCCTTCGTTTTCGGTGCGGTTTTCTTGGTGCGCACGCTGAATATGGCGCAGATAAGGGAAACGAGGCCGATTGCCGCGCACACCTTGTAAGCGACGCCCGCGCCCACGGCGGTGGCTACTTGGATGCTCGCATCGACGCCGGCCGACGCGGTGACGCTTGTCATGACCGTGACGATGAGCGCCGTGCACAAACCGCCGGCGACCTGGCGGCCGGTGTTCGCGATGGCGTTGCCGTGGGCGATCATGTCATTTTTCAAGGCATTGACACCCCATGTGTTCACCGGCATGTTCGCGAGCGACTGGCCGGCGGACTGCAGCATGCAGAACAGCGCAACCACCAAGATGGGCGTGTTTACCGTCGAAAGCGAGAGCAGGAACAGGGCGCCGGTCATGAGGGCCAGGCCGACGATCGAGATGGCACGCGGACCGAACTTGTCGAACACCACGCCGGAGATAGGGCTGATGATGATGCCCACCGCCGCGGCGGGAAGCATGGCCATGCCGGTTTCGAAGGCCGAAGCGCCAAGCGAGGTTTGCAGCAGCAACGGCAACAGCGTGTTGGTGACCAGGCATGCGGCGTTGATGAGCGTGACGATGATGGCGGCCACGCGGAACTCGCGCGTCTTGAGCGTGCCCAGTTGAAGCAGCGGGTCCTCGATTTTGCCCTGGCGTACGACAAACAGCACCAAGCACACGACACCCGCGACGATCGAGCCGAGCACCACGGGGTTGCCCCAACCCATCGACGAGGCGCTCGAGAACCCGTAGAGAAGTCCGCCGAAGGCGATGGTGGAGAGGACGACCGAGGGCAGGTCGAGCTTGGGGTTCTTCAGCTCGCCCACGTTTTTCAGCATGAACACGCCCAGCACCAGCACGAGAATTGCGAGGGGGACGATGGCGCCGATCATGGTGCGCCAGCCGTACGTGTCGATCACCGCACCGCCTACGACGGGGCCGACCGCGGGACCCGCCGACATGACGATGCCCGCCATGCCCATAGCCGTTCCTCGTTTCTCGACGGGGAACACCAGCATGGGAACCACCGAGACAAGCGGCATGAGCACGCCTGAGCCCGCCGCTTGCAACACGCGACCGATGATGAGGAACAGGAAATCAGGGGCTGCGGCGCACAGCAGCGTGCCCAGCGCGAACACCAGCGTCGCCCCGAAGAATAGCGCGCGGGTGCTGAACTTGTCGATAAGGAACGCCGAAACGGGGACCATGATGCCGCTCACCAGCGGGTATATGGACATGATCCACTGGGCAGTCGAGGCATCGATGGCGAAATCGGACATGATGACCGGCAGCGCAGGCGACATCACCGTTTGGTTCAGTAGCGCCAAGAAGGCACCCAGGACGACGACCGCGACGATGCGGATCTGGGTACCGGTAATGCGCCCATTGGCGGGCGCGACCGTACAATTATCAGACATAAGCTTCCTTCGTATCTATTCGATTCTTCGCCGAAGGCGCGCCGGCCCACGGGCGAAATAACATGCACGCGCTATGCGTGCATCAGATACGACAGGAAGAAAGCGGCTGCTCAGAGCGCACTTGGGGAACAACAGGAGAGGCCCCGTATACCAGGGGCCGCCGAATTGCGATGTATGCTTTGGTCAAATCCTTCATAGCGGGGAGGTATTCTAGCAGCCGTCTTCGCCCCTTTCAAGGGATGTAACCCAGACGTTGATTTTCTTCACCGAGGCGCCATCGTTGACGGGTGGCGTGCTTCTCTATCGCCACACCGCGGGGCGAGGGAACGCCGCGGCGAGCTTGTACATCGGCTATGTGTGCAGCTGCGAGCGTGTCGCCGGCGCGCGCTGGGCGCCAGTCCGATCCGGCCGACTCTTGCCGACGGTCGGTCGCCGTCCTCCTCCATCTCCGCCTGCTCTGTTTTTGCTCGGCTCCCTTGTCGTATCATGGACGGACGAGAATTGAGCGAAGGCGGTACGTATGAACATCCAGATATTCGGCACGAAGAAAAGCTTCGATACTAAGAAGACGCAGCGCTATTTCAAGGAACGTCGTGTGAAGTTCCAGTTCATCGACTTGAAGGAAAAGGGGATGAGCAAAGGCGAGCTCGAAAGCGTGGCGCGCGCCGTCGGCGGGATCGACGCTGTGATCGATCCAAAGGCGAAAGATGCCGACACGGTTGCGCTCGTACAGTATCTTGCTGCCGACCAGAAGTTCGAAAAGGTGCTCGATAACCAGCAGATTCTTCGTGAGCCCATCGTTCGCAACGGCCGCCAGGCAACCGTTGGCTACGAGCCTGACGTGTGGAAGGGCTGGGAATAAAGCGGCTGGGAATAAAGTGAAGCGCCCACGCCCGTGGTTTTATCCACGGACGCGGGCGCTTGCGTAAGACGTCTCTTGTCGTTTGAGTGGAGCGCCCCGGCGGCGCTGAACAACGCGCCCCGGTGACGTGGCTGAACTCGGGGCTCTTTGTGCCGCACATCTATGAGAGGAGAAATTCGATGCGTACGTGCGCTACTCCATGTAGCCACCCTGAATGGCGGAAACTGCATGCTCGGTAAAGAACTTGAGCGTGCCGGAGGTGTAACGATTAGCCTTGGGCTTCCAAGCGGCTCGGCGCTCGGCCAGGACGGCGTCGACCTCGGCCGGCTCCATCTCCTTGCCGGCGATGCCCACGATGGACAGCGAGCGCTCGGGGATGTTGATTCGGATAAGGTCGCCCTCCTCAATCAGGGCAATCGGACCGCCCACAGCGGCCTCGGGCGAAACGTGACCGATAGCCGGGCCCTTGGAGGCGCCGGAGAAGCGGCCGTCAGTGATCAGGGCAATGCTCGCGCCCAGCTCGGGGTCGCTGGCGATAGCTTCGGTGGTGTAGAACATCTCGGGCATACCGGAACCCTTGGGTCCCTCATAGCGAATGATAACGGCATCGCCGGGCTTGACCTCGTGCGTCAGGACGGCGTGAATGGCGTCCTCCTCGCAGTCGAACGGACGGGCCTTGAGCGTAGCCTGGAACATCTCGCGCGGAACGACGGTGTGCTTGACGACCGCGCCCTCGGGAGCAAGATTGCCGTGGAGGATGGCGATGGAACCGTCGGTGCCGAAGGCCTGGTCAAACGGACGGATGATGTCCTCGCGCTTGAGATTCCACTTCTCAAGGTAACGACCGCACTTCTCGTAGTAACCGTTGTTCTTGAGGTCCTCGAGGTTCTCGCCGAGAGTCTTGCCGGTGGCGGTCATAACGTCGAGGTGGAGCATCGACTTGATCTCCTCCATGATGCGCGGCACGCCGCCCGCATAGTAGAAGAACTGCGCCGGCCACTCGCCTGCGGGGCGAACGTTGAGCAGGTAGTGGGCGCCACGGTGCAGGCGATCGAAATCGTCGGCGGACATCTCGATGCCAAACTCGCGGGCGATCGCGGGAATGTGCAGCAGCGAGTTGGTGGAACCGGAGATGGCGCCGTGGACCATGATGAGATTCTCGAAGGACTCCTTGGTCACGATGTCGCGGGGGCACAGGTTGTGCTCGGAGAGCCACACGGACTGACGGCCAGCCTCGCGCGCAAACTCACGCAGATCGGAGCTGGTTGCGGGCAGCAGAGCCGTGCCGGGGAGCATAAGGCCCAGGGCCTCGGCGGTAACCTGCATGGTCGAGGCGGTACCCATAAAGGAGCAGGCGCCGCAGCTGGGGCATGCGTTGTGCTTGGCAAACTCGAGCTCCTCGCGGGAAATCTCGCCGCGCTCATAGCGGGCCGAGATGGCGCCGAGCTGCTCCAGGGTCAACAGATCGGGACCGGCATCCATGACACCGCCGGTAACGACGATGGAGGGGATGTTGATGCGGCCCATGGCCATAAGGTTCGCAGGCAGGCCCTTATCGCAGCTGGCAACAAAGACGCCGGCGTCGAACGGGGTGGCCTTGGCATGAATCTCGATCATGTTGGCGATCATGTCGCGACTGGGCAGCGAGTAGTTGATGCCGTCGTGGCCCTGGGCCTCGCCGTCGCAGATATCGGTGCAGAAGTAACGGGCACCATGACCGCCAGCCTCGGCAACGCCGGCACGGACCTCCTCGACCAACTCAAACAGGCCGGCAGAACCCGGATGCGAGTCGCCGAACGTCGACTCGATAATGACCTGCGGCTTGTCCAGATCCTCGATGGACCAGCCAGAGCCCAGACGCAGCGGGTCCATCTCGGGGCTGATGGTGCGGAACTTGCCGGAACGCGGCTGCAGCTTGGCAACCAGGTCGGCTGCCTCCTGCTGAATCTGTGCCTTGGTCTTCTCGTCCATGATGCTCTCCTCTTTTGATTTGAACGGTTGTACCAATCGTTGGTTAATGAATCAGGTGTAAATGGGTACCGAGCGATGCGCTCGGCAAAAGATGCTTAGCCACGCGAACTAGGCGAAGAACGAAATCACCAGGGCGCAGGCAAGACCCGAAAGGCCGATGAGCGTCTCCATAACGGTCCAGGACTTGAGGGTGGTCTTCTCGTCAATCTCCAGGAACGAGGAGCACATCCAAAAACCGGCATCGTTGACGTGCGAGAGGGCCGTGGCACCGCCGCAGATAGCACGCATGGCGGCCGAGCACGCAACCAACGACCAGGTCGTCTGTATCAAAGAGCTCCGCGACGAATCCGAGCGCCTGGCCGAGGCCGGTGAGGATTACTCCGCCGCCGCCGACACCGCGTTCCACAATGCCATTGCCGAGAGCTCCGGAAACCTCGTCGTTCCCCGCCTGATGGGCGTGTTCAAGGCATCCGTCCCCCTCTTTATCGACGTGACCGGCAAAAAGCTCGTCGAGGAAACTATCCGCATGCACCGCGATGTGGCCGACGCCATCGCCGCGCGCAATCCCACCGCCGCGCACGACGCGATGTATCTGCACCTGGTGTATAACCGCAACATGATTGCGGAGGGAGCAGAAGCAAAAGGCATTTAGGGCCCGACAATAATCTTTCTTTGGCAAAACGCAGGCGGCGGCTGCCCAACACACAGGGCAGCCGCCGCTTTTTGCAATCGATTGGTGCAAAGGGGTTGACTAGAGCTCGCAGGCAACCTTGTAGCCGTCGCCGATGGCATCGCGGATGTTGCCGCACTTGTTGGCGTCGCCCAGCACGTGGACAGCAACGCCAGCGGCGGCAAGGTCGTCGGCCAACTTGGTGTTGGGACGATAGCCCATGGCAAGCACCAGCGTATCGGCATCGGCGATGGTGTGGACCTCGCCATCCTTTTCGTAGCTGATAGTGTCCTCGGTGATCTCGGTCACCTTGGCCTCGGTCAGCACGTGAACGCCCTTGGAGAGCATGCGCGTGATGAGCACCGCGCGACCGGCACCGCCCTCGTTGGCGGCGAGCGTCTTGGTCATCTCGATGACGGTGACATCGCGATTGGCCGGCGACAGGTCGTTGACCAGCGGGGCCAGGTAATCTGCCGTCTCGCAACCGACGGTGCCGCCGCCCACGATGACGATCTTCTTACCCGGGAAAGCCTTGCCGCCCAGCAGGTCGTCGGCCGTCATAACCTGCTTAAAGCCCTGCATGAAGGCCGGAGCGATGGGCTCGGCGCCATAAGCCAGGACAACCTCGTAACCCGCGTAGTCGCGCTGAATGTCCTCGGCAGTAAGCTCGGTGCCAAATATGCACTTCACGCCCGCCTCGGCCAGGCGGCGATACTGGTACTTGATCACGCGGGTGAGCTCCTGCTTTGCCGGCGGCACGGCCGCGATGCGCATCTCGCCACCCGGTTCGTCCTGTTTATCCACGAGCACCACGTTATGACCGCGCTTGGCGGCAATGTAGGCTGCCTCCATACCCGCAGGACCAGCACCCACAACGAGTACGTTCTTGGCCTCGGCGGCAGGCTCGTAGCCAGCCTCGTCGCGCTCCACGTCCGGGTTGACGGTGCAGGAGATGCGCTTGCCGAACATGATGCCGTTCAGGCAGCGCAGGCAACCGATGCAGGGGCGGATGTCGTCGGCGTTGCCGGCAGCAGCCTTGTTGCAGAACTCGGCATCGCACAGATTGGCGCGGCCCATCATGCAGATATCGGCAGCACCGTCCTCGATCAGCTCCTCGGCAATCCATGCCTCGTTGATGCGGCCGACCGTGGCGACGGGAATGTTCACATGCTTCTTGATCTCACGCGAGCAGGCGGCATGCGAGGCCTGCTGCGTACCGGCGGCGGGAATCGCGGAGCCGCGCTTGATGGTAGTACCGCCCGACACGTGGATCATGTCGACGCCGGCTTTCTCCAGGCGACGCGAGACGTAGATCATGTCGTTGAGGGTCAGGCCGCCATCGGTGTACTCATCGCCCGAGATACGGACGTCGATGATGAAGTCCTTGCCGCAGCGCTCGCGAATCTCGGCGATGACCTCGAGCAAGAAGCGCATGCGGGCGTCGAGCGAGCCGCCGTACTCGTCGGTGCGTTTGTTGTAGAGCGGAGTCAAAAAGCCGCCGAGCATACCGTGGGCGTGCGCCGCATGGACCTCGACGCCATCGACACCGGCCTTCTGCATACGCACGGCAGCGTCGCCAAACTGATGCGTGAGCTCGTGAATCTCATCGACCGTGATGGGGCGCGGCGCCTCGCGGGCATAGGACGGGCCCACAAAGGACGGAGCGATCAGGCGCGGCGTGCCCGGAATGTTAAAGGCCATGTAGGCGGGGTGGAAGAGCTGCGGCATGATCTTGCAGCCGTACTCGTGGACGGCTGCGGCGAGCTTTTCCCAGCCGGGGATAAACGTGTCGTCGTAGCAGCACATGTCACCCGGCAGATAGGTATAGGTGGGCTCGACCGTCACGACCTCGGTAATGATGAGGCCCACGCCGCCCTTGGCGCGGGCACGGTAATGATCGACCAAGTCGTCGGTCACATAGCCGTGATCGGCCAGGTTGGTGGACACCGGCGGCATAAAGACGCGGTTCTTGACCTCGGTCGTACCGACCTTGATCGGGCTAAAGAGCATCGGGTAGGCGGATGACTCCATACAGGCTTCCTTTCGTTTGAGCCGCTCGGCGGCAGTTGCTAACGTACCTATCGTATCAGTATCCGCCGCATTCGCACTCGCTCGCACTCCCCACCTTCAATCCCGACCCTCACAAAAAAGTTGCGGTGGAATACGGAGTAGATAAGACTTTTGACAGGCAAAACAGTCCGTATTCCACCGCAACTGATGGGCGGAGTGGAATTGAGGGCTCAGATAGTCAGTCATGCCCTCATCCGCCACTCCCTCACCTACAGTGCGCCGTCCAGCATAAGGTTCACCTTGAGCACGTTGACCGTGGGCTCGCCGAAGACGCCGAGGAAACGGCCCTTGGTGCACTGGGCGATGATCTCGCGCACCTCGCCTTCGCTCTTGCCCGTGGCCTTCGCCAGGCGCGGGACCTGGTACTCGGCGGCATCGGGGGAGATCTCCGGGTCGAGGCCTGAGCCGGAACACGTCACCAGGTCGACGGGCACAGCGTCCATATCGGCATCGGGGTTGGAGGCGCGAATCTTCTCGACGCGCGCGTCCACAAGCTGCCGGTACTCCTCACTCGCCGGGGACAAATTGGACGGGGTGCCGTAGGCCATGAGCCCACCGTCCTCCCCCTCGACGATAGTCACGTTCTGGATGCGGCCCCACATGTGGTCCTCATCCTCGAAGTTCTGGCCGATCAGCTCGGAGCCCACGATCTTGTCGTCGACCGTAATGAGCGATCCGTTCGCCTGGTACGGGAACGCAACCTGGGCGATGCCGGTCACGACGAGCGTATAGCCCAGGCCGCAGACAACGGTAAACAGCGCGAACACGCCCAGTGCGCGCGATGCAACACCTTTGAACATACAAACCTCCACTTACATAATGCCGCAGAACGCGAGCAGCATGTCGATGAGCTTGATGAATACGAACGGGGCAACGATGCCGCCCAGACCCCACACGAGCAGGTTGTGGGTCAGCAGCTGTCCGGACGGGACCTCGCGGTACTTAACGCCCTTCAGCGCGGCCGGGATCAGCGCGACGATAACGAGCGCGTTATAGATGATGGCCGAAAGAACCGCGGACAGCGGGCTTGCCAGACCAAGGATGTTGAGCGCGCCAAGGCCCGGGTAGATCGGCGAGAACAGGGCCGGGATGATAGCGAAGTACTTCGCCATGTCGTTGGCCACCGAGAAGGTCGTGAGCGAACCGCGGGTCATGAGCAGCTGCTTGCCGATACGCACGACCTCGATGAGCTTGGTGGGGCTGGAGTCGAGGTCGACCATGTTGCCGGCCTCCTTGGCAGCCTGGGTGCCCGTGTTCATGGCCACGGCGACGTCGGCCTGGGCCAGAGCGGGCGCGTCGTTGGTGCCGTCACCGGTCATGGCGACCAGGTGCCCCTCACGCTGGAACTCGCGGATCTTCTCGAGCTTGCCTTCAGGGGTGGCCTCGGCCAGGAAGTCGTCAACGCCGGCCTCGGCGGCGATTGCCGCGGCGGTGAGCGGGTTGTCGCCCGTCACCATGATGGTCTTGATGCCCATCTTGCGCAGGTCGGCGAACTTCTCCTTAACGCCGGACTTGATGATGTCCTTGAGGTACACAACGCCCAGCACGCGACAGTTCTTGGTCACGACCAGCGGGGTGCCGCCGGCCTTGGCGATGCGCTCGACGGCCTCGTCGCACTCCTGGGAGAACACGCCGCCAGCTGCCTCCACATAGGTGCGCACGGAATCGGCAGCGCCCTTGCGGATCTCATTGCCCTCGTAGTTCACACCGGACATGCGCGTTGCCGCGGTGAAGGGGATGAACTCCATACCCTTATCCTCGAGCGTGCGACCGCGCAGACCGAACTGCTCCTTGGCGAGCACGACGATGGAACGACCCTCGGGGGTCTCGTCGGCCAGCGAGGAAAGCTGGGCGGCATCGGCCAGCTCCGCGGGATCGACGCCATCGACCGGGATGAACTCGGCGGCTTGGCGGTTACCCAGGGTGATGGTGCCGGTCTTGTCGAGCATGAGGATGTCGACGTCGCCGGCGGCCTCGATGGCGCGGCCGGACATGGCCAGCACGTTGGCCTCGTTCAGACGGCTCATGCCGGCGATGCCGATGGCGGACAGAAGGGCGCCGATGGTAGTGGGAGCCAGGCACACGAGCAGTGCCACGAGCGTGGTCACGGCCGTGGGGTTGACCATGTCGTTAAGACCGGCCGAGAAGCAGGAGTAACAATACAGGGCCAGCGTGACCAGGATAAAGACGATGGAGAGGGCCACCAGGAAGATCTCCAGAGCGATCTCGTTAGGGGTCTTCTTGCGCGCGGCACCCTCGACCATCGCGATCATCTTGTCCAGGAAGCTCTGGCCGGGCTCACTGGAGATCTTGACGATGATCCAATCGGACAGCACCGCGGTACCGCCGGTAACGGCAGAGCGGTCGCCGCCGGCCTCGCGGACCACGGGGGCGGACTCACCGGTGATGGCGGACTCGTCAACGGAGGCAGCGCCCTCGATGACGTCGCCATCGCCGGGAATCTGCTCGCCGGCGCGTACGATCACCAGGTCGCCGCGCGTAAGCTCGGTGCCGGGAACGACGGTGAAGTGTTCCTTGTCCTTAACGGACTCGATGCGATGGGCCTCGACATCCTTCTTGGCCGCACGCAGGGAATCGGCCTGAGCCTTACCGCGGCCCTCGGCAAGCGCCTCGGCGAAGTTCGAGAACAGGTCGGTGAGCCACAGGATGACCGCGATGGCGACCACATAGTAGGTGGGCACACCCGCGTCCTGCACACCGAAGATGGAAGCGACGGCCAGGACGGAGGTCATGACGGCGGAAAGCCACACCAGGAACATGACCGGGTTTTGAATCTGGACGCGAGGATCCAGTTTGGCAAACGAGTCGCGGACCGCGCGGCCCATCATGTCTTTTTGCATAGCCATAAATCTGCGCCCTCCTTTACGCAATCATCTGGAAGAACTCGGCAACGGGGCCAAGCGCCAGAGCCGGGAAGAAACTCAGGGCACCGATCAGCAGAACGATGAACACGAGCAGGAATACGAACATGCCGTTGGTGGTAGACAGGGTACCGGCGCTCTCGGCGACCTTACCCTTCTTGGCCAGCGAGCCGGCGATAGCCAGCGTACCGATGATGGGCATGAAGCGGGCGAACAGCATCTCGAGGCCGAGCATGACGTTGATCCAGGGAATGTTGCAGTTCATGCCTGCAAACGCCGATCCGTTGTTGCCGCCGCATGAGGTGAAGGCATACAGCGCCTCGGAGAAGCCGTGCGCGCCACCATTGTTGAGCTGGTCGGCAAGACCGGGCACCATGCAGGCGATGGCCGAGCACACCAGAATGGCAAACGGAGTTGCCAAGCACAGGACAACTGCCCAGCGCATCTCGCCCGGCTCGATCTTCTTGCCCAGGAACTCAGGCGTGCGTCCGACCATGAGGCCGGCGATGAACACTGTGAGGATGGCGAAGCCGATCATGCCGTACAGGCCGCAGCCCACGCCGCCGAAGACGACCTCGCCCAGAGCAATCTGGAGCATCTGGATAAAACCGCCCAGCGGAGTGTAGGAGTCGTGCATGGAGTTAACCGAGCCGTTGGAAGCAGCCGTCGTGAAAGCGGACCAGGTAGAAGAGGAGGCGATACCGAAACGGCTCTCCTTGCCCTCCATGTTGCCGCCGGCCTGGCCGTCGGTCATCTCGATATTGACCGCTCCGCCATCGGCCAGCTGCGGGGTGCCCGCATGCTCGTTGACGGCAATGATGCCGGTGAAGATCACCAGCAGGATGAACATGGCGGCAAAGATGGCCTTGCCCTGCTTGGTGTTCTTGACGCCGATACCGAAGGTGAAGCAGCAGGCGGCCGGGATCAGCAGCAGGCTGGTCATCTCGATGATGTTGGTGAAGGCACTGGGGTTCTCATACGGATGAGCGGAGTTCACGCCGAAGAAGCCGCCGCCGTTGGTGCCGGACTGCTTGATGGCGACCTGAGGAGCCGCGGGACCCTGGGGCAGGAACTGCTCGGTGACCACGCGCGCGCCCTCGACAACCTTGCCGTCGACCTTGACCGTGTCGCCCTCGATCTGGGCGCCGTCGATGACGCTCCAGCCGCCGTCTGCATTAGGCTGGACAGCGACGGGCTCTACGAGCTCGGCCTTCTGAGCCGGCTGGAAGTTGGAGATGACGCCACCGGCAGCCAGGCAGATGCCGAACACGAGGTTCAGCGGGATGAGCACATACAGGACGGTGCGGGTGAGGTCGACCCAGAAGGAACCCAGACCCTGCTCCTTGACCTGACGGAAACCGCGGATGAGCGCGAACATGACCGCGATACCGGTGCCAGCGGACAAGAAGTTTTGCACGGTGAGGCCCATGAACTGCACAAGATAGGACAGGGTGGTCTCACCGGAATAGGACTGCCAGTTGGTGTTGGTTATGAAGGAAACAGCCGTATTGAACGACAGGTCCCATGACACACCCGGCAGGTGCTGGGGATTGCCTGGCAAGAAGGACTGAAGCGCTTGGAGTGCCACTAGAGCCACGAGGCCGATCCCCGAAAAGACCAGCACGCTCGCCAGATAGCGCCTACACCCCATCTGCTCTGCCGCGTCGATGCGAAGCAGACGATAGACGCCGCGCTCCACAGGAGCAATCACAGGCGACAGGAACGTATGCTCACCATCCATGATATGGGCCATGAACCGACCGAGCGGAACGGCCAGGACGACGAGCACGGCAAAGTACAAGATGTACTGAATCGCAGCGTCCATAGTTTACGAATCACTCCTCATCAGAATGTAGATGTAATAGATAAGAAGTCCAATGCAGACGACTCCGATGATGGGAATGAGGATGTTCATTTACCGCCCCTTTCACGCACGGCCCGATGTCTCGGACGCCTGCTCTCGCAAGCGTCTGGGGACAGTAAACGCTTCTAGGGATTAAAGAGGCGTGAGGGCCGGGGCTCACGACCTTAAGATGCCGTAAAGATGCAGGTAGAAAGCACTATTGCTGCTGCAGTGCGCCTATACTCGACCTCGCGAGCATACAGCGGCGTCCTCACCGCGTATGCACGCATGGACAACGCTTCAGAAAGGCTACGCTATGCAGCGCGACGCATCGGACACTCGCGTCAATCCAGACCTCATCCTCAAGGCAATTGAGAAAGACGAGGTCGCCGATGACGCTCGAACCAGCCGGGGACACCTCAAGATTTTCTTTGGCTACGCTGCTGGCACAGGCAAAACTTATGCGATGCTTCAAGCCGCCCACGCCGCCAAGCGGCGAGGTGTCGACGTCGTCGCGGGATACATCGAGCCGCACGAACGTCCGGCAACTGCCCATCTTGCACAAGGGCTTGAGAACGTGCCCTATAAACTCATCGAGTACAACGGCATTACGCTCAACGAGTTCGATCTAGATGCGGCTATCGAACGCGCCCCTCAGCTCATCCTCGTCGACGAGCTCGCCCATACGAATGCACCGGGGTCTCGCCACGACAAACGCTATCAAGACGTCGAGGAACTTCTACATGCGGGCATCGACGTCTATACGACCGTGAACGTTCAGCATATCGAGAGCCTAAACGACATGGTTGCATCCATCACCGGCGTTGTCGTGAGCGAACGAATCCCCGACCGTATCTTCGATGATGCCGACCAGGTCGAGCTCGTCGACATAGAGCCCGAAGACCTACTTGAGCGCCTTCGCGCCGGCCTCGTCTACCGTCCCGCACAAGCCGACCGAGCGCAACAGCATTTTTTTACCGTCGAGAACCTCACCGCACTCCGAGAAATCGCGCTGCGCCGCTGCGCCGATCGCACCGGCCGCCTCACAGACGCCGCACGCGTGCTGGGAAACCGTGACTACTACACCAGGGAGCGTATCTTAGTCTGCGTCTCCCCGGCGCCGACCAATCCCCGCATCGTCCGTGCCGCCGCACGCATGGCGAAAGCGTTTCGCAGCGAGCTCGTCGCCCTGTTCGTAGAGAGCCCGCGCACGCAAGCCATGAGCGATGATGAGCGCGCCAAGCTTGCAGCCAATATCGCCCTAGCCGAGCAGCTCGGAGCGCATATGGAAACCGTCTATGGCGACGACGTCGCGTTTCAGATCTCCGAGTTCGCGCGCCTGTCGGGTATTTCGAAGATCGTCATGGGGCGCACGGGCGAGCACAGCAGCGTCCGTCAGGCTCTCTTCGGCCGCAAATCTCTCGTAGAACAGCTCATAACATTCGCCCCGAACCTCGACATTTACATCATTCCAGACCAGTCGACTCCGCCCTCCCGGCCCAAAGGACGCCGCCGTGCGCTCGCCCCGCAGCCGCCCAGCAGCCGAGACGTGCTTCGCACGCTGGCCCTCTCTCTTGTCGCCACGGCGATCGGCACGGCTTTCCGCCATCTGGGATTTGCCGATTCCAGCATCATATCCCTCTATATCCTCACGGCCCTGCTGACCGCCGTCACCACGACGGGGCGTATCTGCACGATTGTATCGAGCGTGCTCTCTGTAGTGCTTTACAACTTCTGCTTCGTCACGCCTCTGTTTTCGCTCGCCAGCTACGACCGAAGCTATCTGGTCACGTTCGGCATCATGTTCGCTACCGCTATGGTCGCCGGCGAGTTAACTGCGCGCATCGCCGACAACGCCCGCACCTCCGCCGAGAACGCATTCAAAACGCGTGTACTCCTCGAAACGAACCAGCTCTTGCAGCAAGCCCATAGCGCGGAGGAGTGCGCCCGCGTCGCCATGAACCAACTCATCAAACTGCTAAAACTCGACGTGGTCTTCTACCCTGCCGAACACGGCACGCTCGGCAAGGCGCTCTATGAGTCCGCTGGCACCGAAAACCGATCCGCGTCGCTGTTCACCGACTATGAGCGCGCCGTTGCAACCTGGACCTACACCAACAACAAGCGCGCGGGCGCAAGCACGCGGACCCTGCCTGAGGCGCGCTGTCTCTACCTCGCGGTTCGCACCGGCGACAAGGTATTCGGTGTCATCGGCATCGACCTGGAGGGGCGCGAGATCGAAGCCTTCGAGCATTCGATCGTCCTATCTATCGTAGGTGAATGCGCCTTGGCGCTCGAAAGCGACCGGGCGGCGCAAGAGCGCGAAGAGGCTGCGGTCTTGGCGAAAAACGAGCAGCTGCGCGCCAACCTTTTGCGCTCCATCGGCCACGATTTGAGGACACCCCTCACGGCTATATCCGGATCTGCGGCAATCCTTCGGAAGAGCGACGAGAAGCTCAGCCTCGAACAACGCTGCGATCTTGCCGATGCCATCTACAACGACTCCCTCTGGCTTATCGATACCGTGGAGAACCTCCTCGCCATCACACGCGTCGAGGACGGCACCATTCGCCTCAACCTCACATCCGAGCTCATCGACGAGGTCATCGAGGCCGCCCTCAGCCATGTCGCCCAAGCATCGCATGGACGTACCGTCACCATCGAACACACTGACGACATCCTGCTGGTACGCATCGACGTCCATCTCATCATGCAGGTGCTTACGAACCTCATCATGAACGCCTTCAAATACACTCCCGAGGACTCGACTGTCACCATCAGCGCACGTCGCGAGGGTGCGTTTGTCGTGGTGGACGTCGCAGACGATGGGCCGGGTGTGGCAGACTGCGACAAGCCTCATATCTTTGAGCGCTTCTTCACCTCAAGCAATACGCGGCCCGTGGATTCGCGTCGAAGCATCGGCCTTGGGCTGTCGCTCTGCCGCTCCATCGTGGAGGCGCATGGCGGCGTCATCGAAGTTCGCGACAACCACCCCCATGGGGCCGTCTTCCGTTTTACCCTGCCCGCCGAGGAGATCGAGATTCATGAATAATGCCGCTAAGCCACGCATCCTCCTGGTCGAAGATGACCTGACCGTTCAAAACCTCGTTTCGACCGCGCTTGACCTCCACGGCTATGTCGTCAGCAAGGTATGCAACGGCCAGGCCGCCATCATGGATGCGGTGTCGCACGGCCCCAGCCTCATCATGCTCGACCTCGGCCTTCCCGACATTGACGGTATCGAGGTCATCACGAAGATCCGAAGCTGGTCGGCAGTCCCCATTATCGTCATTTCGGCGCGCACCGAAGATTCCGACAAGATTGCAGCACTTGACGCAGGGGCAGACGACTACCTCACCAAGCCCTTTTCTGTGGATGAGTTGCTCGCGCGCGTCCGTGCGAATTTGAGGCGCTCCTCGATGGCGTCGAGCGAGTCGACAGAAGCGAGCACGTTTGACAACGGTCCGCTGCATATCGACTACGCCGCGGGATACGCGACGAAAGACGGACGCGAGCTCTCGCTCACCCCAACCGAGTACAAATTGCTCGTCCTTCTGGCGAAAAACGTCGACAAGGTGCTCACCCACACCTTCATCACCCGCGAGATATGGGGCACGAGCTGGGACAGCGATCTGGCGAGCCTGCGCGTGTTCATGCGCACCCTGCGCAAGAAGATCGAGGCAGACCCCTCTCACCCCAAGATGATTCAGACGCACATGGGCGTCGGGTACCGCATGCAGCGTCTCTAGCCCACCCCACAAAAAGTTGCGGTGGAATACGGAGTAGATAAGGCCTTTGACAGCCAAAACAGTCCGTATTTCACCGCAACTGATTTAACGAGACCCCAAAATACTCTTCGACTCGCCGCGCTCTCCCTCAAATGCGCAAAGCGCCCCGCGAACGGATGCTCGCGAGGCGCTTAGATGTCTGGGCCTTACTTGATTCCGCGGCCCAAGTCTTCGGCGATTTTGTCCACGCCCTTAAGTGCGGCGCACGTCTTTTTGTTGGAGCAATGCCCCGTGCAAACGCCACCCTGAGCGCAGTCGGCGCAGGTGCCCTTGCGGTAGATGCGCACGCATACCGCGACAAACGCAATACCAATAACAGCCAGTACAACAATATCGATAGGTGCCATAGCAAGCCTCCTCTAGTTAACTACCACTTACTTTACCCCATTCTCCACCTACCAAAAAGGGACAGGTTTGTTTTGGTCGGTTTTATCTGCGGAAACGCCACATCTCTCCCACCAAAAAGCCCGAGTGTCGCTGGGACACCCGGGCTCGTGGAAAGGGGTTAATCCTTTTTCGGACTTAAGCGGAAACTGCGGCGGAAGCAGTGTTGGTCTCGTCCTCATCGGTCCATGCATGCTTGGGCATGGGTCGGAAAATCTGGAAGAGCATCGCAACCAGCAGCACAATGGCCACAACCGTCCAGATACCAAACTGCCCAAGGACAAGCAGGTTGTAGAACTGGTTGATGAACAGGCCGATCACCCAAGCGAAGGCGCACTCGTAGCCGATGGCAATCGCGGTCCACTTGCCAGAGTCCATCTGGTTGCGGATGGTGCCAATGGCGGCAAAGCACGGAGCGCACAGCAGGTTGAAGGCGCCGAAGGCCACGCAAGCGCCCATGGTGGGGAACATGCCGGCAAACGCGGTCCACAGGCTCGGGTCGTTCTCGCCCGCGTCGGCGACGGACAGCAGCGAGCCGGCGGTGGCGACGACGTTCTCCTTGGCGACGAGGCCAGAGACGGTCAGTGCGGTTGCCTGCCAGGTGCTAAAGCCGAGCGGGGCGAAGATCCAAGCGACCAGGTTGCCCAGCATGGCGAGCACGGAGTAGTCCATGAACTCCTCGGGGATGCCGTCCATCGCAGGCAGGAAGCCAAAGGAGCCGTTGTAGCTACCAAAGTTGGAGAGGAACCAAACCACGACGGTGGACGCGAAGATGACCGTGCCGGCCTTCTTGATAAAGGCCCAGCAGCGCTCCCACACGTGCAGCGCCCAGGAACGGATCGCCGGGAAGTGGTAGGCAGGAAGCTCCATGACAAACGGGGTCGGACGGCCGGCGAAGAGCTTGGTCTTCTTGAGCATGAGGCCCGAGGCGATGACGGCAAAGACGCCCAGGAAGTAGAAAAGCGGGCTGATCCATGCGGCCGTGGTGGAAGAATCGCCAATGATGGAGCCCATGAGCAGGGCGATGATCGGCAGCTTGGCACCGCAGGGGATGAACGTGGTGGTCATGACCGTCATGCGGCGGTCCTTCTCGTTCTCGATGGTCTTGGTGGCCATGACGCCGGGGACGCCGCAGCCTGAGGACACGAGCATGGGGATGAACGACTTACCGGACAGGCCAAAGCGGCGGAACACGCGGTCCATGATAAAGGCGACGCGGGCCATGTAGCCGCAGTCCTCCAGGAAGGACAGCATCACGAACAGCAGGAACATCTGCGGCACAAAGCCGAAGATGGCGCCCAGGCCGCCAACGATACCGTCGCAGACCAGCGAATCGACCAGGCCACCGTCCTCGGTGCCACCCGCCACGAGGGCGTCGTGCACCATGGTGGTGATACCCGGGACATAGGGGCCGTACTGTGCCGGGTCGACCGAGTCGGCGTCGTCACCCGCGGCCTCGACAGCCTCATCGTAAGCATCGCGGCCCTGACCGAGCACATACCAACCGTCGGTGCCAAAGAGCTGATCGTTGGTGAAGTCGGTCACCGTTCCGCCCAGGGTGGAAACGGCGATGTAGTACACGCAGAACATGATGACCACAAAGATCGGCAGGCCCAGGATACGGTTGGTAACCACACGGTCGATCTTCTCGGAGGTGCTCATCTTGGCCGGGGCCTTGGTGAGGCACTCGTCGATGATGTGTGCGATCACGCCGTAGCGCTCACCGGTGATGATGGACTCGGCGTCATCGTCGCAGTCCTGCTCGCACTGGGCGACCAGCTGCTCCACGCGAGCGGCCTTCTCCTTGGTGAGGTTGATGAGCTTGCAGGCGTCCGCGTCGCGCTCAAACAGTTTGACGGTGTAGTAGCGACGCTTGTTGGCGGGAACGCTCGCCGGAAGGTTGTTCTCGATGTGCGTCAGAACGTCCTCGATGGAGGAGTCGAACTTGTGCTCCGGCACCTGGCCCTTGGAGGCAGCGGACTTTTTGACCTGCTCGAACAGCTCCGTGATGCCCTTGTTCTTAAGGGCCGAGATCATCATGACCGGGCAGCCGAGCTTCTTGGAGAGCTTGTCCGTGTCGATCTTGTCGCCGTTCTTCTCGACCAAGTCGGCCATGTTGAGGGCGACGACCACGGGCAGGCCGGTCTCGATGACCTGAAGCGCCAGGTACAGGTTGCGCTCGAGGTTGGTGGCGTCGACAACCTGGACGACCACATCGGGCTCGCCGCTCATGAGGTAATCGCGCGAGCACTGCTCCTCGGGGCTGTAGGGGGAAAGCGAGTAGATGCCGGGGAGGTCCGTGATGGTAACGTTCTTGTCGCTTAGGAGCTTGGCCTCCTTTTTCTCAACCGTGACGCCGGGCCAGTTGCCAACGTAGCCGTTGGCGCCGGTGATCAGGTTGAAAAGCGTGGTCTTGCCGCAGTTGGGGTTACCCGCCAGCGCGACATGGATCTGAGAATCCGCCATTCAATCCTTCTTCCTTGTGTGCCCGCGCTGCTTTCTCCGCACGGGCTGGATAATGTGCTTCAAAGATGCTGCATTAAGTTAGAAAAACCTAACTTTATCTGCAGAAATATACGTCGCAAGCCCTTACTGAACCTCGACGACGGCCGCCTCCTCCTTGCGGATGGAAAGCTCGTAGCCGCGCACGTTGATCTCGACCGGATCACCGAGCGGTGCAACCTTTACGACCTTGAACGAAGTGCCCTTGATGAGCCCCAGGTCCATAAGGTGGCGGCGAAGCGCACCCTCACCGTGAAGCTTGACGATGGTAGAGCTCTCGCCCACCTTAACGTCACCCAACGTCTTCATCCTCTTGTCCCCCTTTCGGTTTTTATCAAATGCTGCAGACTAACCGACGGTCATGATGTGCATGGCAACCTTGGAATCGATACCAAAGCGTGCGCCCAGCACAGTGACGATGATATTGGCGCCACTCGAGCTCACCACGTGGATTTCGTTGCCCTCGACAAAGCCGAGGTCCTTGAGGTGGTGCTTCATATCCTCATTGCCCTTTACACGAGACACGCGCACGGTTTCGCCCGCTTTTACCATCGAAAGCGGCATTGCCGGCATCTGCGGTCCGCAAGACATGAGTGGCTCCTAACGTCAGTTCGTCCTCAACATCGACGCGTTAAAAGTTAACCACGTCTATGTTCGCTTTAGTAAACTAGCACGTGGTTAACTTTTTGGAAAGGGTCCCCATTCAGATTTCGAAAAAGTTTCCTATACGAAACAAAACAAAAGGGCGCGGCAAAGGACCATCCTTTACCACGCCCTGTCATGCTTAAAGCGAGAGGTTTCTGATCGACGTAACGCAGGAAGCCTCGTCTACGCCCGAAACGCGGAAGATGATGTCCTCGCCGCACTCGCCGTAGAGAGCCATGAGTCCCATGACATCGCGGCCATCCGTGTGGCGATCGCCGATGCTGACTGACACGTCGCTACGATGCTTGGCAATGATGTCATAGAGCAGCGCAACCGGGCGGGCATGTAATCCCAACGGATCTTTAATCGTCTTTGTAAACTCGACCATGTCCCCTCCCACGACATCGCACATTCGGCCGGCAAACCCAGCCACGTGGTAGTTATTGTAGCGTTAGATGCTTGTCGAGAGCTCCTCTGAACACCTCGTGGGCAAAAAGTGGCAAATATGAGTACTGTCACAAATTTAGTAGCAGCAAAATCGAGAGCAAATTGCCTAATTTGAGCGATTCGAAGAGGTTGAAAGCCGTCAAACGCCCTTTAAAGGGGGTTAGATAAATTGATTTAGAGCCCATTTTCGCTCAGAGCAGGCCGAAAAATATGACACCTCTCTTGCAACAGTACTCATATTTGGCATTTTTTGCCCACAGAGTCCAAAATCCATGCCCCAAAACACAAAAGGAGGGGCCTCGTAAGGCCCCTCCCTAGGAAAGGGAATCGATTTATTCCACAGCCGTAGATTAATCCTAGCCGCTACTCCATCATATCAAGGACGGAAGGGCGAAGCTCGTTCTCGGCGGCCTCGGGATCGGTCTCGCGCAGGCGGTTGATGTAGCGGTTGTACCACATCACGGCAAGGCCCAGGAAGACAACCACGCCGCCAACGTTGTAGACCAGCGTCAGCCACAGCGGCTGATCGAGCGGAATGGTGCCGCAAATAAGCACGAAGCAGAAGACCACAAGCAGGAATGCAGCAATGGCCAGGCCAAAGGTACGCGAACCCATGCGGAAGCCACGGGGAGCAGCGTCAAAGTTCTTGCGCAGCATAAAGTAGGCAAGCAGGATCAGCAGCGGCGGGAGCAGAGCGGTGGCAGCCGTCATGTTGGTGACGATCATGAGCAGGTCGTCGAGGTTACCAGAGCCCAGGGCAGGGATGATCAGGATGGGGACGACGATGGCGAACTGCAGCCAGGCAGCGCGGGCGGGAATGCCGTGCTCGTTGAGCTCGACGATCTTGCTACCAAAGACGCCCTTGGGGATCTCGGTGAAGAAGACCTTGATGGGAGCGGAGGTCTACATCATGAGGGAACCCAGCGTAGCGGCGAGAAGGATCAAGCCGATGACGCGCGTGGACACTTCCATGGGAATGCCAAAGTGGGCAAAGACAGCGCCGAACACGTCGAAGATGCCGGTGGAGATGGCAACGCTGCCCTCGGGAATGAACAGGTTGACCAGCAGCGAAGCGCCTGCATACAGAAGGCCGATGGTCAGGCCGGCGATAACGACGGTGCGCACGAAGGCCTTGACGCCACCCTTAAGGTCGTTAAGGAACACGCCGACAGACTCAGCGCCGCCAACGCCCTGGATGATCCAGGCAAGCGTACCGAAGAAGCCCCACATAGTGGCGAAGTTGCTCATGTCGGGAGCCATGTTGGCGGGCGTGGGAGCCGTAGCGAACTCAACGCCGCCAAAGGCAGCAGCCAGGGACAGCAGGATGAACACGGCAGTCAGGCCGAGAGCCGCGGTCGAACCGAAGGAGGAAATAGAGCCGATCCACTTAGCGCCCTTGGTCGAAACCCACGTGGCGATAGCAAAGACGACGATCTCGATAATGGTGATCCACAGCTGCGAAAGCTCGGCATTGGCACCAAAGAACACGTAGCTCGCGTAGATGATGACGTTGGGCAGGACGGACGCAAAGTAGAACAGGTTAACGAACCAGTAGCTAAATGCCGTCAGAAACGCCCAGCGGCCGCCCATCGAGGTCTTAACCCATGCGTACACACCCGACTCGGAGTCCTTGTTAAGGCCGACGAACTCGGCGGTAACCAGGGTATAGGGGACAAAGTACAAAAGCGTGGCGAAGAAGAACGACGGCGCAGCTGCCAAGCCGATGGCCGCGTTGTTGTTGATGATGTTCTTGATACCGAACACGGCGGCGACCGTCATGCCCAGCAGAGCGAACGAACCGATCGTTCCTCGTTTTTCAGAGCTCATAAGCCCTCCCAATCATCTATTAAATGTCATCTAAACCCGTCCGAGCTGCAAGTGCAAACACGGACGGCGCACCTGCTAAGGGGAATGGGGAAAAGGGAGTCAACAAAGCCATCCCCCTTAACGGCGCGAAGCAAACGTCCAAACGGACGAATACTACTTGTTGGGGAAGGAATAACCTTCGACCGTCACGTGCAATACCACGACGCGGGAATCCGCGGCATCGGCCACGACACGGTAGGCCTCGTCGATCTCGACGACGGCAACGCCGCCGGCGGGAATCGTCACGGTCTCCCCCGCACCCTCAAAGCGCTCGCGATCATCGATATCGCTGTAAGCGCGGGCGCAGGTGAGACCTGCCTTGGGGGCAACCTCGACGGTCAGTTCGCCGTCGAGCGGAGCGAGCACGGCATGGTAGCGACGGTGACCGACCAGGTCGGCGGTTGCGGCCTCGCGGGCATAGACCCACCAATACACCAGCGAGTCGCCGATAGAGTACGCCACGTCGTGCTGCAGGTCGGCAACGCCATCGAGCGCCTGGCCGGTGCGCATCCACTTCTTGACGGACTTCATCTGGGCGTCGAAATCGGCGCGCGAGTTAAAGACATGCATGGCTTATGCCTCCTTAATGGGTGCCAGCGCCTGAGCCAGATCGGCAGACGTCAGCGGTCGCAGGGACACCTCAAAGCTGAAGCTCTCAAAACGGGTGCGGTAGGAATCGAGCACCTCGGAACCCCAAGAGTTCGAGCCAAGGCCGAGCAACTGGTCGTTGATGTTGACCGTGACCGTATCGCCCGGAACAAGGTCGTAGACGTGCTTGGCGTTATCGATAGCCTCGCAGCTATAAGGCCATGCCGAGAACGAGAACGGGTTGGAAGCGGCGTCGGCCGGACGAGTCACCAGCACGCCGTCACCGTGGCTAGAGCGCAGGGCGACCCAACGGGTTCCCTCGCGGTTAGCGCAATCCTGGGGCATGACATACGGCGTGAACATATCGTCGACCGTAGTGCGGTAATGACCGACCGGGTTGGCGCGCAGCGAGTCCGGGTAGTTCTCGCCCGGGCCGTGGCCATACCACTCGACGGCACGATCGCAACCGGGGACCTCGAAGGAAATGCCGATGCGCGGGATGATATCCGAGTAATCGCCATAGGGCTCGCCGGAAACCTTGAGGTCGACACGACCGCTCGGAAGCACGGTGTAGACGAGCTCGACGCGCATGCCGAACGCGCGGACGGGAGGAGCGATACGCTGGCTCACGGTCACGACGACCGCATTGCCATCCTGCTTCCAAGAAACCTTGCGGGTAGACGTCTGCATCACATCGATGAAGTTGTCCTTCCACAGTGAGTCATACTCCTGCGCATGGTTATCGACGAGCGGATGCCAAAAACCAACCTGGGGACCAGAGGCCATGACGTCGCGGCCGGATGCCTTCCACTCGCTCACGGTACCGTTGACCTTGCTGAAGGTCAGCTCACCGTTGAGGGAGTGAATGCGGATTTCCTGCTCGGTCTCCTCGACCGTAAGCTCAGGACGAGTGGGAGCCGCGATGGCTGGCGCCGGATGGTTGGCGACGGCAAACTGGCTTGCACCCAGTTGGAACATCGGCTCGCACCAGACGTGAGCGGCCATGGTGTAGGCGTGCACGGTCAGCAGGGTCTCGCCTACCGCGGCCTCGCGAATCACCAGCGGCAGCTGGACGGACTCGCCGGGGGCAACCGCACCGGGCATGAGCGTCTTGCGGCACACAACGTCGCCGTCCACCAGGGTCTCGGCCGACAGGCAGACATCCTCGAGGGTGGTAAACCAACGCTTGTTGGTGACGGTCAGCTCGCCTGCCTCGGCGTCATAAGCCATGCGAACCGGGCAGATGACCTGGCCATACTCAGTGAGGCCCGGACTCGGCTGCTGCCAGGGGAACACCATGCCATCGATGCAGAAGTTGCTGTTGTTGGGGTAATCGCCGTTGTCGCCACCATACATATCGTAGGCAACGCCGTCCTCGGTCACAGCAGCCAAACCGTGGTCGCACCATTCCCAGATAAACTGGCCTTGGATGCAATCCCAGCGATCGAAGACCTCCTGGTACTCGGACAGGCCTCCGGGGCCATTGCCCATGGAGTGACCGTACTCGCAGTTGATGCGCGGCTTGGGGAACGGATGCTCGCCAAAGTCGTTCATCTGCGACACACGGGAGTACATGGTGGAAATGACGTCGACGGTATCGGCGTTGCGGTCCTCCTCGTAATGGACCGGACGACCATCGAGCTCGTGAGCCTTGGCATACATCGCGCGGATGTTGCAGCCATAGCCGCTCTCGTTGCCCATCGACCACATAATGATGCAGGCGTGGTTGCGCTCCTGCATCACCAGGCGCTCGATGCGGTCGACGTAGGCCGGCTCCCATGCCGGGTCGTCGGTGACCAGGGCGATATTGCCGATATTCTCGAAGCCGTGGCTCTCCATATCGGTCTCGGCGACCAGCATGATGCCATACTCGTCGCACAGCTCGTAAAAGCGCGGGTCGTTGGCGTAATGGGACGTGCGCACCGCGTTGATGTTGTGCTGCTTCATGAGCTCCAGGTCGCGGCGCATGCGATCGAGGCCCACGGCGCGGCCCTTGTGATCGTCGTGATCGTGGCGGTTGACGCCATGCATCTTAAAGTAGGTGCCGTTGAGGTAGATATGATTGCCCTCGACCGTCACCTCGGCAAGGCCCTGGCGATGCGGGACGTACTCGCTGACCTGGTCACCGTCGTAGACCTCAAACGTAAGGTCATAGAGGAAGGGGTCCTCGGGATTCCAGAAGTGGGCATCGGCAACGCTGCACTCGGCATGGCCGTCGACGCACTCGCCCGTAGCCACCACGTTCTCGCCATCGCTGAGCGTAAACACAACGCGGGAAGCGCCCTCGGCAACCGTATCGAGCGTGATCAAAGCGGTATCGCCCTCGCGGTGCGTGCGGAACCTAAAGTCGACCAGGCGCGCGGCGGGACGCTGCATAAGGTACACATCGCGGAAGATGCCCGAGGCCCACCACATATCCTGATCCTCGATATAGCTGCCATCGCTGTACTGCAGAACCTTGACCGCAAACAGGTTGTCGCCCTCGACAAGCGCGTCGGTCACGTCGAACTCGGCAGACAGGCGCGAGCCCTTGGTCATGCCGATAAACTTGCCGTTGACGTACAGCTCGCCATAGCTCTCGATGCCGTCAAAGCGAATGATCTCGCGAGCGCCGGCAGGCACGGCGGGAAGATTGACGATGCGCTGGTAGACGCCCGTGGGGTCATCGGAAGGAACATACGGCTGATCCACCGGGAACGGGAAGCCCTCGTCGGTATAGGCAAGGTTGCCGTAGCCATCTACCTGCCACAGGTGCGGAACTTCCACGTGATCCCACTCGGGCTCGTACGTGGAGAGCTCCTCGTTGGAGACGGCAGCGGGGCCCTCAAAGAGGCGGAACTGCCACGAGCCGGACAGCTGGACAAACCCGCGCGACAGCTCGCGGCTGTACGTTGCAGCGAGATCGGCGGTCTCGTAACCCATAAAGTACGCATGGGGTGCCAGGCGGTTCCTATGGGTGAGCGCTTGGTTTTCCCAATCGTTAATGGCGTCCATGGTGATGCTCCTTCGTCATCGTAGTGATTCTTGTGCAACCGGTTGTCCTTATCTTACGGGCGATGCAAAAAGCTGTGCAACCGGTTGTCCGCTGAACGGTCGATTTGACCGGGTTAACGGTGCAACCGGTTGTACAACCGGGACACTTATGTCACCCTGAGTATCGACACTCAGCGCAAGACATCGTTCTTAAGCTCGTAGGCAACCACCACGCCCGCTGATATCTCACCCACACGAGACGTATTCGATTGTGGCTTGGTTGCAAAACGACGCCGGTCACCGGATATCATGAACGCTGTTCAGACGCACTATAGTAAGCTGTATCCGCACCAGCCCGTATCAGTGACAACATCGACCGCATTTTCCAGGAGACGCCATGACCCAACCAGTTCGCACCGCACCTACGCTTGCCGAGGTTGCCGCAGCTGCCGGCGTGTCGCGCTCCACGGCATCGCGCGCTCTCAACGATTCGCCCCGCATTAGCGAGGAAACCAAAAAGCGCGTCCGCGCGGCGGCCAAGGAAGTCAATTTTGTCCCCAACGCTCGTGGCCGAGCGCTCGCTGTCGGGCGCACGGAAATCATCGCCGTGCTCGTGACCGAGCCCCTGAGTGAACTCTTCAGCGACCCCACCTATAGCGAGTTTTTGAGCGGCATTACCGAGGAACTGTCGGAGTCGTCCTATCTGCCCGTTATCTTGCAGGCGTCTTCTACGCATGAGCGCAACCGCGCACGCGAGCACTTTGAGCGCCGCTCGTTCGACGCCGTGATCGACGTCTCCCCCTACAAGGGCAGCGAGCTGCTCGAGGTGCTGCGCGAGCTGGGCGTACCTACCGTGTTGTGCGGCCAGCTCGAGGGTCACCCCTATCGCGATGTGTTCTCGACGGTCTACTCTGACGACGAAGAGGGCGGACGCTTTGCGGCACTCGCCATGAAGGAACGCGGGCGCAAAGATATCGTCGCCGTGTTGGGACCGCAAGACAACCCCGCTGTCGTCGACCGCCTGCGCGGCTACCGTGCCGTCTTGGGCGAAGACCTCCCAGACGCAAACGTTATCTATACCGGCTGGAACAACGGAGACGGCTATCAGGCCATGCACCAGATTCTCGCGCGCGAGATTGCTTTCGATGGCGTGCTCTGCGGATCGGACCGTATCGCGGCTGGCGTCATCACCGCACTCAACGAGGCAGGCCTATCCGTTCCTGCGGACGTTTCTGTCGTCGGCTTCGACGATCACGAGATTGCGACGCGCTGCGTCCCCGCGCTCACGACTGTCCGCCAGCCCCTGCGCGAAGAAGGCCACATGGCCGCCAACATTGCGCTCGACATGATCAAGGGTGCCGAGCCCACCACCTCCGTGATGCACATGCAGCTGATCCAGAGAGACTCGCTATAAGAAACTGGGGCAGGCTTTCCGCCAGACAGTTGTTGCGGAAAGCCTATCCCGTTTTGAGCGCTCATTCTGGGGCACAGTTTCCGTTAGACAGCTCAACCGGAAACTGTGCCCCATTATTTTGCCGAATTCTGGGTCGCGCTTTCCCAGAGGACCCCCTTTGGGAAAGCGCGACCCGTTCTGGATGCAGATTTCGGGATGCACTTTCCGCGACGCCCGGTCATCCCATGCCCTCACAATCTCGGTGTATAAAAAAACGAGGGAAGGCGCACGTCCTTCCCTCGTTGCGGGCAATATGTAGCCGCTCGCCTACATCAGGCGCAGGCTGACGTCCTTGAGCTGGGCGCCGCTAACGGCACTCGGGGCGCCCGACATGAGGTCGGAGCCGCTGGCCGTCTTGGGGAACGCCATGACGTCGCGGATGGAGTCGGAACCGGTAAGCAGCATGCACACGCGGTCCAGGCCCAGAGCGAAACCGCCCATCGGGGGCGCACCAAACTTGAGGGCCTCCATGAGGAAGCCAAACTGAGACTCGGCGCGCTCCTCGGTAAAGCCCAGGAGCTTGAGCATGGACATCTGCATCTCGGCGTTGTGGATACGCATACCGCCACCGCCGGCCTCAAAGCCGTCCATGACAAAGTCGTAGGTGCACGAACCGGCTGCCAGGGGATCGGCCTCGATCTTGGCGATGTCGGTCTCGGTCGGCAGGGTAAAGGGCTGGTGCTCGGCAGCATAGGCCTTGCGATCCTCGTCCCAATGGAACAGCGGGAAGTTGACGACCCACAGGAAGTCGTGACCCTCGCGCTTGATCTCGAGCGCGTTGGCCATGTGCGAACGCATGCCGCCCAGGATCTCGTCAGAGAGCAGGCGCGGGCCGGCGGCGAACATCACAAGGTCGCCGGGCTCGACGTCCATGCGCTCGCGCAGAGCCGCCATCTCCTCGTCCGAGAAGAACTTGACGATGGGGCTGTTGATGGAGCCATCCTCGCGGAAGGCGATCCATGCCAGGCCCTTGGCGCCAAACGTGGAAGCCACGCCGGCGAGCTTATCGATCTTGGCACGTGCCCAGGCACCGGCGCCCTTGGCGTTGATGGCCTTGACGACAGAGCCCTCCTCGTTTGCGGCAGTCGCAAAGACCTTGAACTTGGAGTTGGCAAAGATGTCGGTCAGGTCGACCAGGTGCATGCCATAGCGGGTATCGGGCTTGTCGGAGCCATAGGTGTCCATGGCATCCCAGTAGTTCATGCGACGCAGCGGCGTGGGCATCTCGACACCCATGCGGCCGAAGGCATCGGCAAGAACCTCTTCGAGCGCGCTCATGACATCGTTCTGGTCCACGAAAGACATCTCGATATCGACCTGGGTGAACTCTGGCTGACGGTCGGCACGCAGGTCCTCGTCGCGGAAGCACTTGGCAACCTGGTAGTAGCGCTCGACGCCACCGACCATGAGCAGCTGCTTCAGAAGCTGCGGGGACTGCGGCAGAGCGTAGAAGTTGCCCGGCTGGATGCGGCTGGGGACGATGAAGTCGCGGGCGCCCTCGGGCGTGGACTTGAACAGGGAGGGCGTCTCGACCTCCATAAACTCGCGGTTGTGCAGCGCCTCGCGAATGGCAAAGGTAAAGTCGGAGCGCAGCTTGAGGTTTGCCATCATCTCGGGACGACGGAGGTCCAGATAGCGATAGCGCAGACGGGTGTCCTCGCTGGTCTCGATGCCGTCCTCGATCTGGAACGGCGGGGTGACGGAAGTGTTGAGCACCTCGGCGTGGTCGGTCAGGACCTCGATCTCGCCGGTCGCGAGCTTGGCGTTGGTGGTCTCCTCGCCACGGGAGCGCACGACGCCGTGGATCTTGATAGGCCACTCGGGACGCATGGTCTCGGCAATCTTAAAGGCGTCGCCGTCGGAGTGCTCGGGGTCGAAGGTGAGCTGCGTGATGCCCTCGCGGTCGCGAAGGTCGCAGAAAATAAGGCCGCCGTGATCGCGGCGACGGCTCACCCAACCGGTGAGGGTGACCTCTTCGCCCACGTTCTCGCGGCGAAGCTCGCCGCAGGTACGGGTGTGCATGGAATGCTCGTCGATGGGACGGGTCTGGCTCATACCAGTGATCCTCCTTTATGGATCTGTGCCGCCCCGTGTCGTTCCGGGCGGCGTCGTACAGATTTGCCCAGCCTGCGTAAACCGCGCAGCCAGACATGGCGTTCTATCTTATCGCACCTGTGCCGATGTACCGCGAAAAAGTAGCTCCTGCCCAAAGACTTGACGGAGACGAAACAATTGACGCACTGCGGCACCCGCCCGTACGCGTCACGTGCGACAATGTGCCCCAATACAACTGCACTCGGAAAGGCCCGCCATGACTGCACGCCTCATCGTTATGGATATCGACTCCACGCTCATCAACCAGGAAGTCATCGACCTGTTGGGCGAGGAAGCCGGCGTAGGCGAGCAAGTGGCGAAGATCACTGAGCGCGCCATGCGCGGCGAACTGGACTTTAAGCAGGCGCTCGAGGAGCGCGTTGGGCTGCTTGCCGGCTTGGACGAGAGTGTGTTCGAGCGTACCTTTGAGCGCGTGACGTTTACTCCTGGCGCGCTGGAGCTTGTGCGCTCGGCGCACAGCAAGGGCTGGAAGGTCGGCGTGGTAAGCGGCGGCTTCCACGAGGTCGCCGACAAGATCGTGGCCGCCGCGGGCATCGATTTTTGCCTGGCTAACCGCCTAGAGGTCGTGGACGGCAAGCTCACCGGTAAGCTGGCGGCAGACATCGTGACCAAGGAATCCAAGCTCATCCGGCTGCTGGATTGGGCAGTCGAGTGCGGTGTCGATATGGCCCACACCGTCGCGATCGGCGACGGGGCAAACGATATCCCTATGATTCAGGCCGCGGGCACGGGCATCGCGTTTTGTGCCAAGCCCAAGACGCGCGAAGCCGCCCCGTTTGCCATCGACGAGCGCAACCTGATGCTCGCCATGGACATCATCCTGCGCGACTAGTCGATCCGTCTAACAATTGAATCAGTCTGTCCTATAGTTTCCGAACAATTTTGTTTTAGTGTTCGGAAACATACCTTTGAGTGCTAGACTTTGCGCCGTCGAAGGGAACATATATGGATAAGCGAGATCTTGAGCAGTTGCTGAGCGATGTTGCCGACGGAGCAGTCGCCCCGGCAGTCGCCCTCACACGCATCCAGACGGCGCCGACCGCCGATCTGGGTTTTGCGCAGCTCGATCTTTCGCGCGGGGTGCGCCAGGGAGCCGGCGAGGTTGTCTACGGTGCCGGTAAAACCGCCGAGCAGATTGCCGCCATTATCGAAGCGCTGCGCGATGCCGGTCAGGAGCGCATCCTGGTCACGCGCCTGGACAGCGAAAAAGCAGCCCGCACCTCGGAGCTCCTCGGCAACGGCATCGACCTGGGGTATATCCCGAACGCACAGCTCGCCCTCGTGGGCGGCAAGCCCTCCCCTACTGGCAACGGACGCATCGTCGTCGCCTGCGCCGGCACGAGCGACTTGCCCGTCGCCGAGGAAGCCGCGTTGACGGCCGAATTCTATGGCAACGAGGTCGACCGCCTCTACGACGTGGGTGTTGCCGGCCTGCACCGCCTGCTCGCGCATGCCGAGGAACTTGCACAGGCGCAGGTGGTCATCGCCATCGCCGGCATGGAGGGCGCGTTGGCGAGCGTTGTCGGCGGCCTGGTGAGCTGTCCGGTCATCGCCGTTCCCACCAGCGTGGGCTACGGCGCAAGTTTTGGTGGCGTAGCCGCACTGCTCGCCATGCTCAACTCCTGTGCCAGCGGCGTATCGGTCGTCAATATCGACAACGGCTTTGGTGCCGCCTACCAGGCAAGTCTTATCAATCATCTGAGCGCCGGCACGCCCCACGCCCGTTAAGGAGCATTCCATGTCCAACCATCAGCACACGCTTATCATCGACGGCACCTCGGGCATCAGCGGCGACATGACCGTCGCGGCCCTGCTCGACCTGGGCGCCAGCGAGGAGCACCTGCGCGAACAGCTCGCCACACTGCCGGTCGACGGCTTTACGATCGCCGTCACGCGTGCAAACAAGCATGGCATCGACGCCTGCGATTTCGACATCCAGCTTGCAGAGGAGCTCGAGAACCACGATCACGATATGGCCTGGCTCTACGGCAACGAAGCAACTGCCGAGCACACGCACGAACATGAGCACCACCATCATGACCACGACGAGCACGAACACGAACACACACACGAGCATGACCATGAGGCCCACGGCCATGGCCACGAGGGCCATCATCACGCCCACCACCATCACCATCGTTCTTTGGCGGACGTCACCGCCATCATCGATGGCTCGCAGCTAAGCGATGGCGCCAAGCGTCGCGCTCTCGCCATCTTTACCGCACTCGCTGCCGCCGAGGCCAAGGCTCACGGCAAAACGCCCGAGACCGTCCTGTTTCACGAGGTAGGCGCCGTCGACTCCATCGTCGACGTCTGCTCGGTCGCCATCTGCCTCGATGACCTTGGTATCGAGGATATTGTCGTCGAGTCGCTCTCCGAGGGCCACGGAACCATCCGCTGCGCCCACGGCCTCATGCCCATTCCCGTCCCCGCTGTCGTCAACCTGTGCCAGGCGGGCAATATCGCCCTCACGCCTGCACCGGTCGCCGGCGAGCTCGTGACGCCCACGGGCGCCGCCATCGTCGCCGCACTGCGTACGACCGAGCACCTGCCAGCCCGCTACCACATCGAAGCCGTCGGCTACGGCGCCGGCAAGCGCCCCTACGAGGGCTGCTCCGGCACGCTCCGTTGTCTGCTCGTTCACGTGGATGCATAGCCATGGATGCCCGCAAAGAAAAAAGCCGCGCTGCCATCGTCGCGGCGTTCTCCGAGCTGCTACGCGAAGAGGACTACGGCAAGATTACCGTCGGCGACATCATCGCGCGCGCTCACGTAGGCCGCGCGACATTCTACGGCCTCTTTAAGAGCAAAGACGACCTACTGTCCGAGCTCGTGAGCGACATCTGCACCCACGCCCTCGACGACGATGGCACACCGCTCGACGACCCACTCGTGCAGGTCGAGCATATCCTCAACAACCTCTGGGAACGCCGTCAGGGCGTTCGAGCCCTCGTAGCCGGCGCCGGCTCCCGCGTCTTCGCCGACTGTCTCCGCAAGACCATCATGTCACGCGCAGCCGAAACCGTCCCCGCCGACCCCGCAGGCCCCGCCGGCACCATGGACCGCAGCTTCCTACTACACCACATAGCCTCAAGCTTCGTAGCCACCATCCAATGGTGGGCCTGGCACAACTTTCAAGTAGACAAAGCCGACGTAGCCAAAGACTACTTATCGGCCATAAAACCCCTCTTCAACTAAGTAAGAACATCATCCCAAAGCATCGCCCCAACCCAGGGCGCCACGCATCCCAAAGTGTCACTCGCGCTTCACCGCCCCCAACAGCAACAAGCCCCTCCCATCCAAATCCAAATTCAGATTTATATGTTGGGCTGCTTGTTCCAACGCGGCCAAGATCCCGCAGCTGGCCGCATGGGGTAACTTCCCAGCGCATTCCGCAGGACGAAAGAACCCCCGCCGCACGAATGAACTGCCTCCCATTTCTTGGGCATGAGAAATGGGAGGCTTTTTATGCGTGTCGACTTGAGGGTGAAGCACGACATCGAGGCCAAGAAGGCGGCGATCGAGCTCTTCGAGCGAGGCCACGGCTCCGAGTCGGCGGCGAAGGCGCTGTCGGTCCCGCGCGACACCGTGAGACAATGGCTCTACGTATACCGGTCGTTCGGAAGCGAGGTGCTGCTATCCATGGACGGCAAGCAGGCCAGGTACACATATGAGCAGAAGGTCGCCGCCGCCTCGGCCGTGGTCGACGGCGGCATGAGCAAGCGGGACGCCATGGAGGCGTTCGGCGTCATGTCCCTGGCGCCGCTCAAGAGATGGTGCGCGCTCTACCGCGAGGGCGGCGCCGAGGCGCTCAGGCCCAAGCCCAAGGGCCGGCCGAGCGGTTCCAAGGCGAGGCCGCGCACGCGCGAGCAGGAGCTCGAGGAGCGCCGCCGAAGGCTCGAGACCGAGGTGGCCTACCTAAAAAAATTGCGTGCCCTGGTCGAGAGGGACGGACTCTGACCAGGGCGAAGGTCGAGGCCGTGGGCGCCCTGCGCGAAGAGGGGTACGGGCTGGGGCGCCTGCTGGAGTGCGCCGGCCTGGCGAGGTCGAGCTACTACTACGCGCTGTCGCACCCGAAGGCTCCCACCAGGCCCGAGCTCTGGGAGGCCGCCGCCGAGATATTCTCGCGCACCGCCAACGGGTGCGGCCACAGGCAGATCGCCATGTGCCTGCGCGCCGAGCAGGGCGTGCGCATAGCCTACAAGACCGTGCTGAAGATGATGCGCGAGATGGGCATCAGCTGCGGGATCCGCCGCGAGACCGACTACCACAGGTACAACTCGTACAGGGGCAAGGTCGGAAAGACCTTCGAGAACGTCATCGGGCGCGACTTCGCCGCCGACGGGCCGTGGGAAAAGATGGGCACCGACGTCACCGAGTTCAAGCAGCCCTGGGGCAAGGCCTACTTCGCGCCGGTCTACGACTTCGGCAGCAAGGAGATCGTCGCCTGGTCCACGTCGCTGCACCCCAACATGGCTCAGCAGCACGAGCTGCTCGACCAGCTCGTGTCCAAGAAGCCCAAGGGCTCCAGGCCGATCCTGCACTCGGACATGGGCTGGCAGTACCAGCAGGCCGGTTGGTGCAGGCGGCTGGAGGAGGCCGGCGTGGTGCAGAGCATGTCCCGGAAGGGCAACTGCATCGACAACGGCGCGACGGAGCAGGTGTTCGGCCACATCAAGGACGAGTTCTTCCGCGGAAGGACGTGGCCGGACTTCGAGTCCTTCAAGGCGGACCTCGACGACTTCGTGGTCCATTGGAACACGAGGAGGCGCCAGGTTAAACTGAAGGGACTGACCCCGGAGGAGTTCCGGAGCCAGTCCCTTGCGGCGTAGCTTTTATTTAAGCCGTCCAAGTTTTGGGGTGCAGTTCAGAAGTGCGCAGCGGGGGTTCTTTCATGTCCGAGGACGCGCTGGGAAGTTACCCCATGCGGCCAGCGGACAACTATGTAGCCTCAGACTAGAACATGCCCAAGAAACCGTGCACAAACAGCGCGGCCAGAGCGGCACCGATAAACGGTGCGATGCCAGGAACGAGCAGGCCGTACTTCCAGTTGTTGTCAGCCTTGTTCTTAATCGGCAGCACCTGATAGGCCATGCGAGGACCAAGGTCACGAGCCTGGTTCATGGCGAAGCCGGTGATGCCGCCCATGCCCATGCCAACAGCCCAAACGATCAGACCGACGCAGATGGCGAGCATCAAAACGTTCTCGCCGGCGCGGCTAGCGGCAGCAAGGATGGCGCTGATGAACACAAAGGTGCAGATGGCCTCGCAGAAGAAGTTGCGAGCATAGTTCGTGCCCTCGGTAGTAGGGTTGGTCGAGAAGATGTTGCGCTGGGCAATAGGGTCGACGACGCCCTCGGAAGCCTTGAACTCATCGGCATACATCAACCACGCGATCACGGCACCCGCAAAGCCGCCGAGCATATCGGCAATCATGAAGGGGATGCAGCTGCTCCACGGCACCAGGCCTACGATGCACTGGGCAAGCACCATGGCGGGGTTCATGCACACGGCGCCGCCAAAGACAAACAGGCAGACCGAGATGCCAAAAGACCAGGTGGTGATGGCAAACATGTGACCGGAGCCCTGATACTTGGTGCCCTTGAGCACGGTATCGCAGTGCACGCCCACGCCAAAGATGATCATGAGGGCCGTTGCGCCGAATTCGCAGAGGAGTTTGGTAAGCATAAAACCTTATCTTTCTTGTCGGTTATAAACGATTCGTTTAGGCCGCGTACTAGTGCTGAGCGACGACAACGCCCAGGCCATCGGGAATGACGGCCACCTTGGCATCGGCACCCTTCATCTCAAAGGCGAGCTTGAGCGCCTCATCGAGGGTGTTGACCGGCGTCATGTGCATATCCTTGATCATCTGGTGATCGCACAGGTCGGTGACCATGATCACAGGGTGATGCGCCAGGATGCGGGCAAAGATCTGGCTCGTCCACTGGTCGGGCAGGGTCTCGTCCTTAGGACGGTCGATGCAGGCACGCTCAAACTCCGCCGGATCGTTGTCGGCGATGTTGTGATAGAAGCCCTCGCCACCGTGGCCGTCGGCACAACCGGCGACGTCGATGATCACGCCGCCCTCGGGAAGCGTGGCCTCGGCAGAGCACATGCCCTTCACGGCCTGATAGATGTTCTGGTCGAGCGGGTAGCCGCCGTTGGTGGTGATGGCGATCTCGCACTCGACGGGCTCAACGCCGGCAAGGCTCTTCACGAACTCGCAGCCAGCCTCGTGTGCCTTATGGATGTCGCCTGCAAAGGAGCCGATAACCTCATGCTTGCCGTTGAGCACCACGTTGAGCACAAAGGCAAGGTGAGCCATCTCGGCAGCGGCAAACATGTCCTCGCTCACGTGGTTGTGGCACAGGTTGCCGGCACGCGAATGGGAATCGTTCACAAACTGACCGTTGTGGTTGTACATGATGGTCTTGTAGCTGGCGATGCCAGGCAAGACGGACTTGCGGCTACCAGAGAAACCGGCAAAGAAGTGCGGCTCAATAAAGCCCTCGGCAAGCAGCAGATCGCAATCGGCGGCAATCTTGTTGATGATGCACTCGCCACCAGAAGGCAGGGTGCCGATCTTTTTCATCATGCTGTCGTCAGTCGCGACGTGCATAACGATTTCCTCGTTGGCAACGATCTCCTCGCCGTACTTGTTGACGAGTTCCTCATGCGTCGACGGACGATGCATACCCGTAGCAACCAAAATGCGCACGCGAGCCTCGGGCGCAGCGGAATGGATGTGATGCAGCAGAATAGGCATCGTCACACGCGAGGGAACGGGACGCGTATGATCGGAGCTAATAATGACAATATCCTTCTTGCCAGCACAAAGCTCCTCGAGCGACGGCGAGCCATAAGGGTTGGCAAGCGACTCCTCTACCAGCTCTTCCTGCGATTTCGTGGTCTTAAACTCGTTTTGATGACCTTCCATCACACCCGCGAAGTTCTTATCCTCGAGCTCCAGATGCAACGTCTTGTGGTCAAACGGCAGTTCACATTCAAACAATGACGAGCGCCCTCTTCCTTTTCAACTGACACACTAGATAAACCGTTGGAAGGATACGCCGCTCACCGAAAAACACCACCGTCCACCGACTCATTAACACAACGTTCATATTTGACCCACAACAAAACGGCCACGATCCCAAACGGGACCGCAGCCGCCTGTCAAAGACACTATAGACAGGATGATTTACGCAGCGCCGAGGCAAACATCTAGTCCGAGACGTACGCACGTAAGCCATTTTGCATAAATTCGTTAATTAATTGCATAAGATGGCGCATGGATTTCTGGCCATAACTGGGTAGTACCCTCCGGAGCGTGCATTTTTGCGAGTATTCAGCATCGCGGGATAAGATTTTGGTGCCAAAAATCTTTCAAAAGGTAGATAGTCCTCATGACTCGACCCATCTGGATAGCATGCGGCGAGAAACCAGCCATATATGATCGTCGCCAAAGCCCAATCGTCGTGCAAAAGCATCAACAAAGGCAGCGAAAGCCGGCTATGGCCTTATGCATCAATCTTTGTCTGCTGAAAACTCCGTTTTTTGCACGTCGCCCCAAGCACCACCCTCACCCAGCGGCTGATCCGCCGAAGACCGGACATCGCAGGGCCCGCCATTAGTTTACTTTTAGGCACACTCCGCAGGACGCAAGAAGCCCTCGCCGCACTCCACATTAAGCGCGAAGCGCGCCATTATCCCCTTCAGCCCCAATCCCTGAAGACCGAGGACGAAGGGGCCCGATGGGTTTCCCTCTGAATGCATTCCGCAGCACGAAGCCCCCTTATCCGCAGCTCCGAAGGAGCAGGATAAGGGGGCTTCAAGTGCGAGGACGCATTCAGAGGGAAACCCATCGGGCCCCGGTGAGAGCCACAGGGCTATCGATTACCCCGTGTTCTGCAATCCTGCCGAGACGCCGGTCACAGTCGAAAGAATCAGGCTCATGTACTCGGCCTTCTTCTCCTCGGCCATCTCGTCCTGGTTCATACGCACCTCGCGAAGGGCGCGGACCTGGGCGATGGACAGGGCGTCGACGTAGGGGTTGCGCACGCGGACGGCGCAACCGAGCACGCGGCGACGCTGCAGCGGCCACTCATCACCGACGATGGCAAGGACCCACTTACGCGTGAGCTGCATCTCGGTGAAGACCTTCTCGGACAGATCCTGGCGATCGCCCAGGTGCAGATACATCTTGGCGATGCGCTGGTCGGTCTTGGCGATTGACATCTCGATGTTGTCGATAAAGGTGCGGAAGAACGGCCACTCCTGGTAGGCAGCCTTGAGCTGGTCAAGATCGCCAAGCTGCTCGCAGGCGGTGCCCAGACCGTACCAAGCGGCCAGGTTAATGCGCGCCTGGCTCCAGCTGAAGATCCACGGGATGGTACGCAGGTCGTCGAGCGACTTGGCACCCAAGCCGCGCTTGGCGGGACGCGAGCCGATCGGCAGCAGACCGACCTCGGTCAGCGGCGTCACGGTCGAGAACCATGGCGTAAAGTCCTCGGTGTTCAGCAGGTCCAGATAGCGCTCGTGGCTTGCGGTGTTGAGCTTCTCGGCCATATCCCAGAACTTCTGCGTGGTCTCGGTGTTGGTCTTCTCGACACTCGGGGCCGACTGCAAAAGCGTTGCGGCAGCAACGGACTCAACATGGCGCTGAGCCAGCGTGCGGTTACCGTAACGGGCAAAGATGACCTCGCCCTGCTCGGTAAGCTTAAAGAAGCAGTTGACCGAACCCTTGGGCTGCGCCAGCACGGCCTTGTTGGCCGGGCCGCCGCCACGGCCCACGGCACCGCCGCGACCGTGCATGAGCACCAGGTCGATATCGTTCTTCTCTGCCCACTTGGCGATGCGCTCCTGCGCGGAGTGCAGCGCGAGCATGGCCGTGGTAGGACCGGCATCCTTGGAAGAGTCGGAATAGCCCAGCATGACCTCCATGCGGCGGTTGGTCTGGGCAAGGCGCTTTTGCACCACGGGCAGCGTAAGCATCTGATCGAGCACGTCGACGCAGCCCTCGAGGTCCTCGAGCTGCTCGAACAACGGGATCACGTCGAGCTCGGGGACATCCTCCTCGTGTGCAAAGGACAGGTGCGCCAGCTCAAAGACGTCGGCCACATGCTGAGCGCTCTTGGTAAACGAGATGATGTAGCGGTGCGCCATCTTCTTGCCGTAGCGCTTTTGGATGGAGCCGATAGCGCGGAAGGTATCGATGACCTCGCGCGTCATGGGCTGCAGGTCGCCATGGATACCGTTCTCGTGGATATCCTTAAGGGCGCGGGCATGCACCACGGAGTGCTGACGGAACTCCATCTCGACCATATGGAAGCCGAAGGACTCGACCTGCCAGATGATGGTCTGGACCGGGCCGTAGGCAGCACGGACGGCACCGCAGGCGGCCAGCGAGCGCTGGACGACGCGCAGGTCCTCCAGGAACTCATCGGCGCTGTGGTACATGGTGTCGGTGATACGACGGACGGTGGCGTTCAGGCGGTCGGCCATGACGAGCATGACGGCGCGATGCGGCTCGTGCTCGGAGATCAGCTCGGCGCGGGCCGTGTAACGAGGGCTCATCTCGACCTGATGGTTCCACAGGTTAATGAGCTCGGCCGACGGCTTGCTGTAGGTAGCCTCGAGCGTGAGGTTGCGGCCGATGTGGCGGCACTTGTCCTCGAGCTTGAGCACCATGTGCGTAAAGTACTTGGCGGCGACCTCACGGCTCACCTTGGCGGTGACGTTGGGGTTACCGTCGCGGTCGGAACCGATCCAGCTGCCGGGATGGAAGAACGCCGGGCACAGCGGCGGCACAGTACCGGCCTTGTCGCCCAGCACCCAATCGTCAAAACGACGATAGATAACGGGGATAACGTCGAACAGCGTGTTATCGAAGATGTCGATGATGGTATCGGCTTCCTCGACCGGCGTGGGCTTCTTGAGCGCGATGGGACTCGTACGCACCAGGGCGTCGATCTCCTGCAGCATATGGCGCTCGTTCTCCACCAGGTCGGAGCCGCCCAGACGCGGACGCTCCTCCAGCAGGTTGGAGATACGGCGGATCTTGCCCTCGACGGCCTTACGACGGGCCTCGGTGGGATGTGCGGTAAAGACAGGGTGGAACTCGAGCTTGTCGAGCAGCTCGTTGGCACCCTCGACACCCAGCTCATTCACCAGCTGGTGATAGGCAACGGTAAGCTCGTTGGCAGGATCGACCTCGGTATCGGTCGACGCACCGGCCTCGCGCTCGCGCAGCTGCGCCACACGGTAGTTCTCCTCCGACAGGTTTGCCAGATGGAAAAAGCTCGTAAAGGCGCGAACGATGACCTGCTGCTTATCGAGCGGCAGGCTGTCGATCAAATCGACGACCTCACGAAATGCCACGGCAGTGGGCTCGTCGGCGGTGGGCACGCCCTGCTCGTCGACGGCTTCGTCGGCAGCGCAGGTACCGGGGTTGCCGGCATTGACCACAATCTCGGCTGTCAAAATCTTGTCGAACAGGTCCGCGATCTCGGGATCATACTCGCTAAGCACACGGCGCTCCAGGCGCAAGAACAGCGCCAGATTGTCGCGCAGCTCCTCGGGGATCTCGATCTCGGCGAGACGCTCCCTGGACTCGGCATTCGAGCCGATTCGGTTAACGAGGCGGTTGACCACGGCAGCGACGCGCGCCGCGGCTTCGGGTACAGACTGGTTGCTTAGGTTCTCAGCCACGTTTCCTCCCATTCCTCCTTCTATGCACGTAACATGCGGTATTCATTATAGGCGCTTGAGAAATACTTTCGACACTGATTGCGCTTTACCACACAAAAGTATTTTCTGCATTGCAAAGGTTTTTGCCCTAAATGGTCGTATTTCTCGGTGGGCGGCATACGTAAACGGGGGCATTCCGCATAAAAGCGAAACACCCCCGTAACAATCGCTCTCCATGAGCAGGGCACGTTAGCAGGCCCGAAGCTCAAAAAGATGCGCTACAGGCGCTCGCGAACCGCCTCGACGACGTTGTCCAGATCGGCGAGCACCTCGTCATGGCTCTGCATGTCGCGCACTTTGACCTTGCCGGCGGCAAGCTCGTCGCCACCCAGGACCAAGATGAGCTTGGCGCCTACCTTATCGGCTTGCTTAAACTGGGCCTTGAGCGAACGACCCTGATAGTCGGCCTCGGTCACGATACCTGCGGCGCGAAGCTCCTGCGTAATGGCAAAGACGTTCTGACGCAGCTCCTTGCCGGCGTTGGCGACATAGACGCACGGGGCCTCATCGGCACCCAAATCGCTGCCAAAGGCCTGCAGGGCCAGCAGGGCGCGCTCAAAACCGACAGCAAAGCCGACGCCCGCCGTGGGCTTGCCACCCTCGAGCTCGACCAGGCCATCGTAGCGGCCGCCGCCGCCGATGGAGCCGACGCCGGCGCCAGGGGCCTCGACCTCAAAGACAGTACGGGTGTAGTAGTCCAGGCCGCGCACCAAGGTGGGATCCTCGACATACTCGATACCGGCGGCATCCAGATAGCGCTTGACCTGCTCGTAGTGCTCGCGGCACTCATCGCACAGGTTGTCACCCATCAGCGGAGCCTCGGCCATGATCTCGCGGCAGTGGTCGTTCTTGCAGTCGAAGGCACGCAGCGGGTTGAGCTCGGCGCGCTCGCGGCACTCGTCACACATCTCGTCTGCGTGATCGAGGATGAACTGCTTGACCTGCTCGCGGTAAGCCGGACGGCACTGGGCGTCACCCATCGAGTTGATGAGCAGACGAAGCTTGGAAAGATCGAAGCCCAGGCGCTTGTAGAACTCCATGAGCATGATGATGCACTCGGCGTCTGCCGCCGGATCGGGAGCGCCGAGCCACTCGATGCCCACCTGGTGGAACTGGCGCAGGCGGCCCTTCTGGGGACGCTCGCCGCGGAACATGGCCTCGGCGTAGTAAGCCTTAAACGGCGTGGAGCCCTGGGGCACCAGATTGTTCTCGACGACGGCGCGCACCACGCCGGCCGTGCCCTCGGGGCGAAGTGCCAGGCGCTGCTTGGGCTTGAGTTTGGTGTCGGTGCCCTCGGTAAAGACGCGCTCCAGGTTGGCACCGCTGAACACGCGGAACATTTCCTTGCGCACGACGTCGGTCGACTGGCCGATACCGTGGACAAACACGTCAACCTGCTCGATCGCGGGCGTCTCGATGGGTTTAAAACCAAACGGCTCGAACACGCCGGCCGCAATCTGCTGCATCTTTTGCCAGGCGCGCATCTCGGCGCCGATAAGGTCGCGGGTTCCCTCCGCCTTCTGTGCCTGCATGGGCAAACACCTTTCTTTTGTATCGCGTCATAGGTAGTGGACATTATACGGCACAAAGCAGCAACGCGGCGGCGCGCCTGACCGAACGAGGGTATGGGGACTCGTTCGGCCAGACGCGCCGCCGCTGTTTGTGATCCGTTTTCCTCCGTCCCCTTCGGATCACGCGACCCCTTGGGGACGGAGGAAAACGGATCATTTCGTAGGCCCGTGGCCGCCTTGGAAACAGAATGATGGTACGAGCATCCATTCGGCTTCCAGGGCAGTCACAGGCAGAACGGGGCGAACAGAAAAGCACGTAGACCTGCCATAGCTCACCGACAAAGCTCATGCCGGCAAGAACGGCAGAGGTGGCGATTACAGTGAGGGGAACCCAAAAACGCGGCCGCTTACTTTATCGGCAACATGGCCAATGACAAGTGAGCCGATTACGCTCACCACGGTGGAGATGGCATTGGAGATGTTGTACTGCGTAAGCGTAATCCCGAGGTCGCTGACGATGAGCGGCTGAAACAGGCTCATGCGGTTAACGAAAATGGTGTAGCACGTGGCCATGATCACAAAGCCGGAGGCCACCACGAGCCAGCCGGGGAAGAACTTACGTTGCTGGGACATACTGTTCCTTTTTTAAACAAACGAGTAGCAAGATTGGGTGCTACCGGTGGTCGGCGATGTAGCCCAAAGCGACGGCGGCATAAGCCGCGGCGCCAAGGGGAAGCTCGGCATCGCTAAAACGTGCCTTGGGATGATGCTGAGCAAAATGCTCGTCCGTATCAGTCACGGCAGCGCCCACGGTAAAGTACGCACTCGGAATCTCGCTCGAAATCAACGCGAAGTCCTCGCTCGCCATGGCGTGGAACAGCGGCAGGAAGGCGGCCTTGGGCAGCACCGCGCCCACGTAGCCAAGCGACGCCTGAGTCATGTCGTCATCGAGTACGAGCGGGGGAACATCCGAGAGCGTCTCAATAGTCGCCGGCGTGCGATACGTTGCGGCCACGCCGTTGACGACCTCGGCGATGCGGGTCTTGAGGTGCTCCATGAGCTCGACGTCGAAGCCACGCAGCGTTCCCTCAAGCACACAAGTGTCGGGGATGACATTTGCGGCCTGACCGCCGGCGAACTTGCCAACAGTCAGTGCGACCTCCTTGGCCGCCGGCACTTCGCGAGCGATAAGCTCCTGAAGCGCGAGGTGCACATGCACGCCGGCCGTGATGGGGTCGATGCAGATTTCGGGGCTCGAGCCATGGCCGCCCTTGCCCTGCAGCGTGATGCGGAAACCGTACACGCCCGAGAGCGCCGGGCTGCCATAGAGCACCAGGCCAAGCGGCGACTGGCTATTGACATGCATGGCAAAGGCGACCTGGGGACGCGGGTCCTGCAGCAGACCGTCGGCGATGGCGGCGCGGGCGCCCTCAAAGGTTTCCTCGCCCGGCTGGAACAGCAACTTAACCGTGGCGTTAGCGTCGACAAGCTCGGACTCGCGGGCCTTGAGCAGGCGCGCCGCACCAAGCAGTGCCGTCGCGTGCATATCGTGTCCGCATGCATGCATGCAGCCGTTGGTGGATGCAAAGGACTCGCCGGATTCCTCGGCAACGGGCAGGGCGTCCATGTCGCCACGGAGCATGATGACCGTACCGGCCTGCTCATTCGTGCAGACGCCATTACCCTGGGCCGCGGCGGCACCGGCGCCGACAAGGCCCACAACGCAGGAACCATCGACGAGCGTGGCGAATGGGATGTCCATCTCGGTCAGGCGCGCTTGGATATACGCAGAGGTCTGTGGGAGGCTATTACCCAGCTCGGGCATCTGGTGTAGATCGTGTCGCCACGCAGCGAGCTCGTCTGCAAAAGCCTGAGCTTCTGCAACAAGACCGTCACCGATAGCGGTCTGCGCCGCTGCGGTGGCCTTGGGCGCTGATTGCGGTTGAAGATCGGACAAAGCTGGTGCCATAGATGCCCTCCAGTATCGTTTTTGCAGCAAGCACTTTGATAGCATAAAGTGCAAGGTACTACTTTAAGGGCGAGGCATATAAAATGCCGCCCCGGGAGGGCGGCGCAACAAGTTGTTTACAATTGCGGGCGCGGCTTTCGACGCAAAAAATCGAAGTGAGTCTCGCTCAAGATAATCGACAGGAAGATGAGCGCGAAGCCGGCGAGCAGGCGCGAGGTGAGCGCCTCCCCCATCAGCAGCACCGAGAACAGCACACCCGAAGGCGACTCCATCGAAAGGAGCAGCGAGCCCGTCGAGGCCGGGACATGCGCCAGGCCGACGTTTTGGATGAGCAGAGCCGCGCATGTGCAGCCCACCGAGAGAAACGCCATCGCACTGATAAAGCTCGGCGTCCACACGGACAGAGGCGCTTGGGTCTCGAATAGCAGCGACGTTGCCAGGCTCAGCACGCCGTTGCCCACAAACATCCAAAACGTGATGACGTTGATGTCCATTTTGCGACCGTACTTGGCAGTCACCGCCATCTGGATGGCGAAAAAGGCCGCACCCGCCAGCGTAATGACGTCACCAATGTTGAATTCAACGCTATCGAGTGCGACGAGGCCAATGCCCGCTAGGCACAGCAGCGCGGCACCCAAGTTGTAGCGCGTGAGCTTTTCGCCGCTCAGGAAATAGCTCGCGAACGGCACGAGGATGCAATACGTGCCCGTCAAAAAAGCATTCTTGCCCGCCGTAGTATGTGCCAGACCGACCGTCTGCAACGCATAGGCCGCCCACATGAGCACGCCCATACTCAGGCCAACGATCAGGTTGCGAGCGTTGAGGTGCGCGATGATGCGCTTGTGGAAGACGGCAAACATGACCAACGCTGCGGGCAGAAAGCGTACATAGAGCAGCGCGAACACCGGAATGGTGCCGAGTGCGTCCTTCATAGTGGTAAAGGAGTAGCCCCAGATGACCGCCACCGAAAGGAGCAGAACCTTCCAGAACAGCGGAGAGCGTGCGCCGGCGCCCCGGGGAATACCGCCCGCGCCCAAATCCTCACGGGCTACAGGGCTATCGGGCAAGTTTTCGATTTCGTTGGCAGCGTATTGGGCCATGGAACATCCTCGCACTCAATCTGGGCGTGGTGTCCGCACGCGTATAGCTGCGTGCCGCCTCATGGTCAAATAAAATCAGGGCGCACCGGACCCCCGGCACGCCCCGCTACTGTAACAACAACCAAGCAACCCACGCAATTCACCCCGCTAAAGCGTCGGCAGAGTGAACCTCGATGTTTCGTCAATTTCACGCTGTTGCACTAAATAAGTTTCGTGCTTTCAAGCTTTTCGATGATCCAGTCGTTGGCTTTGATGACCGGGCGGCGGAAGACGACGCCCAGGGCCAACGACGGAATCAGGTAGCTCGCCAAGATGCCCAGCTCAATCCAGTACTCCATATGGTAGGCACCGGCCATGGCGGCGTGCATGGCGTTGATGCCGTGGGTAAACGGCAGGAACGGGTAGATCGCCTGGAACACGGGACCGGTCATCTCGATGGGGAACGTACCGCCCGAACCGCCGACCTGCATGACCAGCAGCACGACGGCGAGGGCCTTGCCGATATCTCCAAACGATACCGTAAGCGTGTAGACGATATTGGAGAACACGAGGCTCGCGACCCAGCCGGCAAGCACAAACTGCAGGGGGTCGTCGCACTGGATGCCAAAGAACAGAATGTCGCCCGCGCACACGAGCGTTGCCTGCAGCAGAGCCAGACCGCCAAAGAACAGGTAGCGACCCAAGTAGATCTCGTGCAGACGCACGGGGATGAGCTCGTTGATAAGCTCATCGTCAACCGAGACTTTCATCATGGCCGCCAGTACGATCGAGCCCACCCACAGCGACAGAATCGTGTAGAACGGCGCCATGGCCGAACCGTAGTTGCGGATTGGATAGACCGGCTTACGGTCGAGTGCAACAGGGCCGGAAAGCGACACGGCAAGGCCCTCGGGGTCGCTGCCAATCATTGTCTTAATCATGGCCAGGTCACCCGAGATCAGAGCGCTATCAAGCTCGTCCTTAAAGGCACTGATCTTGTTCGACGCCTCGCCCAGCTGATCGGAAGCCTTGTTGACCAGCTTTGCAGCCTTGGAGAGACCCTTCGCGAGCGAACCAGAGGCGTCGGTCAGACCGCTCACGGCGCTATCCAAGTCACCCGAGATACCGTTCAGGGAATCCAGAACGCCCGAAATGGTCTTCTTGAGCTCCTTGGCCTTAACCGAGAACGTAGAATCGTAGTCGGACTTGGCACCCGAGATACCTGCCTTGGCATCAGCGATGGCCTGGTCGACCTCGGCACGCGAGTTGTTGACTTCCGCCATGCCGTCCGAAAGGGACTTTGCGGTCGCCGTCAGGTCCTTCGCATTGTTGCGGTACTCCACGGCAATTCTGCCCAGCGACGTCGCAGCAGACTTGAGGCCGTCTTTGAGCTTGTCATCGCTCATCTGGTCGGCAAGGTTGCGGAGCCGATCGGCCATCGCATCGATATCGTCAGCACGCGTATTGAGCGCCGCTGCGGCTTCGTTGAGCTGAGACACCGTAAGGTAAACATGCTGATTCGCGGCATCGAATGCCTTCGCAAGCTCGGCGGACACGTTGTCGAACGAGCCCGCGCTTCCGTCAATCGCCGCGTCAACGGCATCACTGGCGGCCTTGAGCGCTTCCTTGGAATCATTGATGCCGCTCTTGGCGTGCTCCATCAGCTGCTTCGTCGACTCATCAACGGTGCCCGTCTGCTTGAGCATACCGCCCGCCGACGTCAGCGAATCGGACGTGGAGCTCAAAATGCCCGCAAGCGACGTTGCGCTGGCCTGAATGTCCTGCAAGTCCTGGACCGAATCGCCGAGCGTCGAGGACAGGTTGGCGATAAAGTTGCTCACTTGGTCGGTGCTCATGTAGTCGAGCAGACTGGACACGGTTTTAAGACCGATAGTCGTAATGGTTTCGGTAAAGGTTTCGTTAACCTGGCTCTGAACGGCGCTCGAGCCCTTCTCGGTCACGATCTGTGCGATGGCGTTGGCCTTCTGGTTCTCGTAGAACTCGATATCGGCGTGCTTCACGTCGGTCGAAAAAAGCGTCATCATATCGGCACTAAACGTCTTAGGGATAACGACAGCCGCATAGTATGCGCCCGATTTGACGCCCTCGATGGCCTTTTCTCGATCGTTGAGCACAACCCAGTCGAAGTTCTCGTTGCCACGCAACGCGGACGTCACGTTTTCGCCCACGTTGACCTCAACGGGGATCAGATCGCTCTCGTAACCCTCATCGGTGTTGACCACGGCGATCTTAAGATTGCCGGTGTTGCCGTACGGATCCCAGCTGCCGGCAATGTTAAACCACGCGTACAGGCACGGCACGATAATGAGGCCCATCACGACAACCAAGCCGATTACGGAGCGAGACACGTTTTGGACATCGCGCTTAAACAGATGCAGGATGTTCTTCATTTATGCCTCACCTCCTTTGGAGTGCTTGCCGAGCGGGGCGTTATTTTCATTCATCACAAACGTGTCATCCCCGTTCTCGGGCACATGGAACGCGTCGCGATGACCACCTTGGCTGACAGTCTGAGTCTTGGGTTCAGACCCCCGCTCGCTCGCATTCAAGCCGAACATGTGACGAGCGGCCGGAATGGCGGCCGTGTGCTCGCGCATCTCGCGGCGCAGGTCCTCATCCGAAAGCGCCGAGATGCGCATCTGGGTGTTGAGGCTTGCGCGGATGTACTCGATGTTGATGAGCCAGCCGCAGATGGCAATGACCGAGATAATCCAGATGACCAGCAGAATGATCTTGCCATTGTTGTCGATATCGAGAACCGTCGACAGAACGAAGAGCAGCACCTGCACGCCGACTACAGCGGCGAAACCGCCCTTGATGTAGTACGGGTAGCGATGTTCAAAGGCGACCGCATGATCGAGCAGTTCGCGACGGTACGAATCGGAATCGAGCATGACACGCATGGCCGTGCGCAGCGAGTAGCGCTGGCGCGGCAGGTCATTGGACTCGCAGATCATCAGACCCGTCGTGGAAAGCTGCTTATCGAAGAGCAGGTTGAGGTTGAGCAGCAGCGGACGCAGTTGCAGGCCGATAAAGAGCGCCACGATCAGGAACACGCCCAGGATGCACAGGTTGAACAGGTAGTTGAATGAGTACATGCCGCCGACGGTCTCGCGCAGCAGGTTGATGCCATAGGTGAAGGGCAGCAGCGGATGCAGCCATTGGAAGAAGCCGGGCATCATCTCGATGGGATACATGCCCGACGAGCCGGGGATCTGCACAATGACGAGGATGACGCCAATGGCTTTACCGATATGCTTAAAGGTGGTGGACAGCGCATAGATGATGTTGACGTAGGTGAACGAGATAGCGATGCCGCCCAGCACGAACAGCAGCGGGTTGACGCACTGAACGCCAATGACCAGGTCGCCCACCGTAACGATAATGGCCTGGAACGCGCCCAGGATCACCATCAGCAGCCAGCGACCAAAGTAGCCCTGACGCGCGGTAAAGCTGCCGATGCCTTCGCGGTCGACCTCGAGCTTGTAGATGGCGATGAGCACATAGCCGCCCACCCACAGCGCCAGATTGGTGTAGAAAGGAGCAATGCCCGAGCCGAAGCTCTTGACCGGGTAAATTGACTTTGAGGTCAGCTCGACCGGAGATGCCATAAAATCTGCGACGTCATTGACATCGACGTCCATGAGGTCGGCTAACTCGCCCATAGACTCAGAGGTCTGCAGCGCCGCAATGTCATTAGCGGCGGTCGCGAGCTTGTCCTGAACCTTGGCAAGCGAGGCATCGGTCTGGGACAGCGTGGTCTTGGCCTGACCGAGCGTGGCGTTGAGTTGCGAAAGTGTACCGCGCGCACTTGCAATAGTAGGCGTGAGGCCAGACACGATTCCCGTCAGATCACCCGAGACGGCGGCAAACGAATCAAGTGCGCTCGAGACCTTCGGCAGCGCGTTTTGACCCAGGTCCGTCTGAGCCTGGCCAAGGTTGGTCGCACCGGTCTGAATTGCATTATTGATAGCGTCGCTGGCACCCGAGACAGCCGCAGCGTCATTCGCCATGGCGCTCGACTGCGCAGACAGACCGTCCTTGATGCTCTGAAGCTTTTCATTCTGCTCGCGGAGCAAATCGATGATCGATACAATGCGCGCGTCAATTTCCTTGGAACCTGTCGACGTGTCATTGACGAGAATTTCCAAGTGCCCGATAACGGCCTTATTGTGGTCGATCGTCGCTTGGAGAGACTCAAGCGAGTTGTCGATACGGGTAGTCGTAGATGCGACCGTGCCCGTCAGCTTGCCAATCGCAGCGTTTGCGGAGGCTGACGTCTTGGTAAGCGCAAGGCTGCCTTCCGAGAGCGCCTTGGAGAGCGAGGCGACAGAGTTGCCCGCCGTGGCGCGAGCCTCGCCCAGCAGGTCATTGCCCTGGGAGATCGCCTGCGTCAGCGACGGCGCCTGACCCTGCAGACCGGCAAGTGCCGCATCTGCCGAGGCAATGGAACCACTCGTCTTATCGATGGCGGCATTCATGTCGCCAATCGAATCACGCACTTCGCCCAACGTATCGGAAGCCTCTGATACCGAACCGGCCAACGAATCCTGAGTCTGGGTTGCCTTGTCCTTTAAATCGACTCCGGCATCCTTGGCGATACCGGCAACAGTCTTGCCTACCGTAGAGACAAATTCCGAGTTGATCTGCTCCTCGATGGTGTTTGCACCGGTATCGGTAACCTTGGGCGCAATGGCGCTCTTCTTCTCATTGACGTAGTACGTGAGCTTGGGCTGATGGTAGTTGCCGTCGAGCATCGAAACCAGGTTATCCGAAAAGTTCTTGGGAATCACGATAGCGGCATAGTACTCGCCGCTCTCGACGCCCTCCTTGGCATCGGCCGTCGAGTCGACGAACGTCCAGCCCAACTGATGATTCTCCTTGAGCTGGTCGACCACTTTGTCGCCAGCGTTGAGCTCACCCACCAAGTCGTTTTGGGTGCCTCGATCGTTGTTGGCGATAGCAATCTTGATGCCTTGGGTGTTTCCATACGGATCCCAGTTTGCCACGATGTTATACCAGGCATACAGCGAGGGAATAACGCACACGCCTAGGGTAACCACCAGGGCGACGGGGTTCACAAGCAGTCGCTTAATGTCGCGCTTAAATATCGCAAAGGACACCTTTGCATTGGATAGTTTGCTGCCGAGACTCACGCTTGGACCATCCATCCTGTCGTTAAATCGAATCGTACTATCGACAACCATTGTAGTAGGCGCTTTAACGTCTCAAAGCACAATGGTGTTGAGTTTTGCGGGTAGCAATATACTACGAAGATGAGTTAACGTACAGATGTACAGTATCATAAATTTCAGCAGGTCACAAAACCACAACCCGCACAAATAAATGATCCCTTGGGGACGGAGGAAAACGGATCACCGGATCAGACCGACCCCCTCGGTGATCCGTTTTCCTACGTCCCCAAGGGATCATTCCCAAGGGATCATTCAAAAGGAAACGAGAGTGGAAAATCTCCCACTTGGGGGTGCGGACAGAAAGTTGGACCGCGGGGCGGTCCGGACTGGAGGTTCGCATGTACA
>NZ_JAQEKC010000059.1:0-1484 GCF_027679495.1 Collinsella aerofaciens | reverse complement strand
GGTAGTGTCGAGAAAGTTGGTGTAGCGCCCGAACCGAAGCGAGTAGGCCCGGCGTCCATGAACCTGGAATACGGTTGATATCCTATGCCGTCTCGACCCTGTCCGCAAGCTCGAGGCCGGACTCGAGCATCCTCCTGGCCTCAGCCTCGAGTCGCGCCCAGTCGACGGGACCGTCGATCCCGCAGGCGCGCCCATCGTCGTAGAGCTCGTTCATCCTAGCCTCCGAGAAGTACCTGGACCCCTGCCACACCTCGTCCTGCTCGCACATGACCGCGCCGGCGAGCCGCACCAGCGAGCCCGTGGACGGGAACACCTGCACGACGCGCGACCTGCGCTTTATCTCCCTGTTCGTCCTCTCCTGCACGTTGTTGGTGCGCAGCCGCTTCCAGTGGGCCGGCGGGAAGTCGAGGTAGGCCAGCGCGTCGGGCTCCGCCTCCTCGAGCACCGCCGCGGCCCTCGGGCAGCACCCCTCCAGCATGTCGCACGCCGCGTGGTACATGGCCGTCACGGTGGCGGCGTCGCGACCGCGGAAGACCTGCGACACGATCCTGCCCACGCGGCGCCTGAGCTGCCAGGAGCCGGCCTCGCGCATGCAGTCGCGCATCAGGTGCACGGCGCAGCGCTGCCACGCGGCTCCCTGGAAGACCTCTCCGAGGGCGCGGACGAGGCCCGGGTGTGCGTCGGAGACGACGAGCCGCACGCCGGCCGCCCCGCGCGAGCGGATAGTCCGCAGGAAGGCGAGCCACGAGTCGTAGGACTCGGTATCCACCACGTCGACGCCCAGGACGCGCCTCCAGCCGCCCGCGTCGCATCCGATGGCCGTCACCACGGCGGTGGAGGCCACGCGCCCCTCGCGGCGGCACTTGACGTAGGTCGCGTCGAGCCAGACGTAGGGCACCGGGGAGCCGTCGAGGGGCCTTGCGCACAGCTCCTCGATGTCGGCGTCCAGGCTCGAGGCGATGGCGCTCACCTGGTCCTTGGAGAGCCTGGAGACGCCCATCTTCTCCGCGACGCGCTGCACCTTGCGGGTGCTGGTGCCGGTGGCGTACATCTCGGCCACGGCGGCCACGAGGGCGCGGTCGGCGCGCTGGTAGCGCTCGATAACGTCCTCGGGGAAGAAGCTGCCGGAGCGCAGCTTGGGGATGCGAAGCGTCAGCGTGCCGACGCAGGTGGCGAGCGACCTCTCGCGGTAGCCGTTTCGGCTGTTCGCCCCGCCGCCGCACAGCTGGTCGGCCTCGGCGTCCATCACGGCGTTCACGACCTGCTCGGCGAGCCTGCGCAGCAGCTCCTGCATGTCGATGGCGCCGTCGTCGAACCGAGGCATGGCGAGCATGTCCGGCGTCGGGTCTGATAAGATTTCCATAGCGGTCTTCGTCCTTTCCTAGAACCTGTAGTTGTGGTGATTTCAGATTCTAGGACGAAGGCCGTTTTTCGTTAAACGGACGCTAGGGCGTCACCCTTACACCAACATTTTCGACGCGATC
>NZ_JAQEKC010000058.1:0-1584 GCF_027679495.1 Collinsella aerofaciens | reverse complement strand
TGCTCTGGCGATAGGTCTGTGCCGCTGGCCTGGGGCGCGCGCGTATTGAATGCGTCGACGAAGCCCTGCATGCCCTGCTTCATAAAGAAGGGCCCGTAGATGGGTGAATTGAACGCAATGGGGACGGAAAAGGCTGCAGCGAGAACGAGCGTACAAATCCATGCGGCCTTGTCTCTTAGGATTAGTTTGAGAAGAAGTCGACAGTACATTCAGAAGCACCTACGTTCCTCAAAGAACTGTTAGATTAAAAGTAACAGACCGGATGAAGATACGTGCGACGGGGGCGAGGCGAATGGCTGAACGGTATCGATATGCGGGTTTAACGGCATATCGACCACATAGATTATTAACTCGCATTTCTAACAGTTAAGGAGACGGGTGCTTTACAGCACACTCCTTCGATGATGCCTTCCGCTAGTTGCTATGCAGGTTTCAGCCAACAAAGAATGTGCCCGGGCGCTCAGGTTCACCGTTAGCGTTGGCAACATATGAGATGGGCCAGACCCTTGCCGCGTGCCGATTGCGCGAGAGGTGTCGGGCTCCATGTTTATTCCACCTGCTTGTTATCAACCAGCTTCGTTCAACGTCAGACATTCAAGATGTCAGACGTCGAACCTGCGCCAAAGACGCAGTTGGGGCTACTAGTTGCCTACAATCGCTCGCGAAGCTCGTATGTTCGTGCGTGAATGTCTGACAGCTCCGTCAGACATTGTCGGACATTTGATTGTTCGACAAATGCGCACGTGGTCGCGTTCGCAAAGATTACTGAACGGTCGATGGGTGCGTTGAGACCGGATCAAACGGCGGATGCCAGAAAAATGGCCCTTACAGAATCGCGCCCATGGTTGATAAAATTGACCGTCCGGGCGCAAATACCCGGGCGGTCAATTCATCCCCTCGTTCGCGATCCTGTTGGGTTTTGGGGCTTTGACATGTTGTTGACGGATGGATCAGCCGTACAGCTTGATCTCCCGGGGTTCCATGTGGTCGTCCCCCAATAAGACGTCCCTGATGTAGCTCTGCGGCAGGAACTCGACGGGCAGCACTGGGTCGTCGACGTAGCCGGGCACTGGGAGTAGGCGTGGCCTTTGGACATAGCGTGGCCGCCTGCCGGCGGTCGGACTGCCACTTCAGCCAAAAGCTCAGGCGCGCGCATTAAAATAATGAATATATCGCTTGATGGGCATTTGACCAAGCATGAACATCGCAGGTAAATCCGTGTACCAAAAATTGGTACACGGATTTACCTGCGATTTGTTGAAAGCTCTGACATGCGCTGTCGACTTCATTAAAATCGATTGCCGATCAAGTCTTCCTATATATGCGAGCCCCAAGAAATTGCGCTGTGAACCTGAGTCCTCTATCGATCGGCCCGGTGCACCGGGCCGCTGTCCTCGAGCCGGCAACAGCTTGCCGGTCTCAAAACGTATACTTGATTTAAGGCGGAGTGGAATGTGGGCGCGCAAGGAGATGCGGAATCGATGAGAGCCTCAAAAAAAATTACTGCAGTGTTATCATCTTTCAACCTCTCTATTCTTCCATTTCTGATTCTATGGGCGGCTTGGTCAGTCCTCCCTGATACAA
>NZ_JAQEKC010000057.1:0-1622 GCF_027679495.1 Collinsella aerofaciens | reverse complement strand
CCGTCAGCGAAACTGAAGAAGGGGAAGGCCTCGCGGCCTCCCCCTTTTTTGCGTTTACGTGCAACATTCCTTATGCAATTAAATCAATTTAATCATCCACCGCTGAATATAGACGTTCACCGTTCTTTGGTCGGTTCTTTGTTCTCAATGGACTAATATTTGCTTTAGCGCACTGCTGCGCTTGTCCTGTTTTACACGGGTCGTTTTATTGAATGTGACGGAAGGACTCACATGGCAGATGTTCATGAGCTGCTTGATACTTGGATTGCCAATGTCAAGGACGAGGAGCTCCTCGCTAAGCTTAACACGATGAAGGAGCAGGGTGATGAGGACGCCATCACCGACGCTTTCTTCCAGGATCTCGCCTTCGGTACCGCCGGCCTTCGCGGCACTATCGGTGCGGGCACTAACCGTATGAATATCTATACGGTCGGTCGTGCGACCCAGGGATTCGCTGACTACCTCAATGCGACCTTCGAGCATCCGACGGTCGCCATCGCTCGCGATAGCCGCAATAAAGGTGAGCTGTTCGTCAAGACGACGGCTGCCATTCTTGCAGCAAACGGCGTGACTGCCCTCGTGTATCCCAAGATTTCTCCCGTGCCGACGCTCTCCTGGGCCGTCCGCGACCTTAAGTGCTCCGGTGGCATTTGCATGACCGCTAGTCATAATCCGGCGCCTTATAACGGCTATAAGGCCTATGGCCCCGACGGCTGCCAGATCACCAGCGAGGCCGCCGATGCAATTTCTAAGGCTATCGCCGAGACCGATACGTTCACCGGCGTGAAGTCCATGGACTTCGATGAGGCTCTTGAGCAGGGTCTGGTCAAATGGATCGATGACTCGTGCCTCGAGCGTTATTACGACGCCGTTCTCGCCCGCGGCGTGACCAACCTTTCTGCCGAGGAGATCGCTGGCGCTCCGCTTAAGCTCGTCTACACTCCGCTCAACGGCACCGGCCTCATTCCCGTCACGACGGTGCTCGAGCGCGCTGGCATCACTGATGTCACGGTTGTTCCCGAGCAGAAGGAGCCTAACGGCGATTTCCCGACCTGCCCGTATCCTAACCCCGAGATTCGTCAGGCCATGCAGAAGGGCATTGACCTGTGCGAGCAGGTTCACCCCGATCTGCTGCTTGCAACCGATCCTGACGCCGATCGCGTTGGCGTTGCCGTTAAGAATGGCGATGACTATCTGCTGCTGACCGGCAATGAGATGGGCGTTCTGCTGCTCGACTATATCTGCAAGACCCGCGCTGCTCGCGGTGAGGACCTCACTAAGAAGGTTGCTGTCACTACTATCGTTTCTTCCGCCATGGTTGACGCTCTGGCCGACGAGTACGGTTTTGAGCTCCGCCGCTGCCTGACGGGCTTCAAGTACATCGGCGACATCATTACTTCTCTTTCCGATGCTGGCGAGGTCAATCGCTTTATCTTCGGTTTTGAGGAGAGCTACGGCTATCTGGCCGGTGACCACGTGCGCGACAAGGACGCCGTGAGCACTTCTCTTCTGATTTGCCAGATGGCGCAGTATTACAAGCTCCAGGGCAAGAACCTTGCAGATGCGATGCACGAGCTGTACGAGAAGTATGGCTACTATCACAACAAGACGATTTCGCTGAG
>NZ_JAQEKC010000056.1:0-1637 GCF_027679495.1 Collinsella aerofaciens | reverse complement strand
GGTTGATTTCCGATCTCAGCCGAACACATTGAGCGAATAGGCCATTCCCGCAGTTAGCCGAACGCCCCCGCGGCCCCTCCTGGGGTCCGGGGGCGCCGTTTTCCCAGTTGAAGGAACGGTGGAGATGTGTTTCGATAGGTCCGGTGGCCATGCTCCGCCCGCCGCCCGGCACCTCTTCCCAGACTCAGCCGGACGGTCGGTCCGTCTATTCCGTTTTTCTTCCAGGCTAGGCCAGCGGGGCATCGCCCCTCTCTGCGCGCGCCCTCTCGATGAGCCCCGGCGTCAGGTCGAGTTCGCCGATGGGCACGTCCTCCACGCCGTAGGCGTCCAGCAGCGCCGCCGCGTCCTCCCCGAGCATCGCCCTGAAGGCGCGCGCGGGCGTCGCGAAGCCGAGCGCGCCGCGGGGCTCGGAGTTCACGTGCGACATGGCCAGCGCCAGGTCGGCCGGGGCGAGCCGGTCGAACCTGATTCCGGCGCCCTTGGGCAGCAGCTTCCTGATCTCGACGTGGTTGCGCTCGCAGGCGCCCTTCTGGTCGCTGCGCCTGGGGTCGCAGTAGAACAGCCTCGTCTCGCCCGGCCCCTCGCCGAGCAGCGCCGCGATCGCCGCCTCGTCGGAGAACTCGGCGCCGTTGTCGGTGAGGACGGCGCGGAACACGCGGCGCGTCCCGTCGGCGCCGAGGATGGCCCGGACGCCCTCCAGGGCGTCCGCGACGCACCCGGCGGTCTTCTCCTCCAGCGGCAGCGCGAGCTGGAGCCTGCTGGGGCGGTGCAGCAGCGTGAGCAGGCAGGCGGAGTCCTCCCGGGCCCCCTCGACGGTGTCCATCTCCCAGGCCGCGGCGCACGCGTCCTCCCCGAGGGCGAGGAACGCGGCATGCGACCTGCGGGCGGAGTGGCGGGTCGCCGCCCGGCCCGCGGCGCGCTTCCTCGGCCTGTAGCCGACCTTGCGCCTGAGCTCCATGTTGGTCATGCCGTCGTAGCCCGCCGAGACCCAGCGGTAGATGGTCGACGGCGACAGGTCCACCGGGCCGCCGTTGCGCGCCGCCATCTGCTCGGGCGACAGCCCCCGGCGCAGGCAGTCCCTGATGGCCTCCAGCCTGGCCGCCGCGGCGGGCTCGTCGGCGTCTATCCCGCGCCTGGACGAGACGAGGACCGAGTCGGCGCACAGCTGCGCGGCCCGGGCCTCGTAGAAGACGTGCGGGCGGCGCTTGCAGCCGATTGCGCGGTACCGGCCGCAGCCGTTGCAGCATCGCGGCCATGCCGCCAGGCGCGGGCAGGCCGCCGACAGGTCGGCGGAGGCGTCCACGCGCTCGCCGCGCCTGGCCTTCGGCGCCGTCACGAACCTGTGCGACGCCACCTCGGCGCTCACCGTCGAGGGCGACCTGCCCAGCTCCCTCGCGATCTCCCTGCACGACGCCCTGCGCTCCAGCATCCTCTGGACCGTGTCCCGCTCGTGCCTCGTGAGCCTTCCGTAGGCCCTCGGGACCGCCTTTGCGGAGCCACTTTTCTTCTTTCCGGACATGCCGTCCTCCGATCTCCCGGGGCCGGCCGATCCGGCCCTCAGGGTATCGGGTTCCCACATTCATCCGCACATGTGCGGATGAATGTGGGAAGTGTTCGGATGAAGTTGATAATCAAGG
>NZ_JAQEKC010000055.1:0-1873 GCF_027679495.1 Collinsella aerofaciens | reverse complement strand
CTGATCGTGGCCACCATGGTCGTGGGCATCATCGGCGCGTTCTTCGGCGTGCTGGCGTAGGTTCCTGCGTTTTATTCTGCCCCCAAGGGAAACGGCGACCTATTGCGGTCGCCGTTTTTTATTACCGAAAGCTAGCTGGAGGTGCTTCGTGATTCGATCTGACAATCCACCCGATAATGGCGTGAGCGGGGCGATGTATCTATTTGGCACGGCGCTCTTGTGGAGTTTTATCGGCATCCTCGTTCGCGCCAATTCGCAGTCAGCTCTTTTGATCGGTGCCGTTACGGCAATATTTATGGCGCTCTTTATCCTGCTCGTTGGCAGGCCCGTCCTCCGCGTCAGCCGTCTTATTGTCCTTGTGGCCGTCTGCAACTTCGTGACGGGCACCACGTTTAACTTTGCCAACCAGCTCACGACGGTCGGCAACGCGATCGTCCTGCAGTACACCTCGATGATTTTTGTTATCGTGTATCAATCGCTCGCAACTCGCACGTTGCCCTCGCCTGCGAAGATTGCCTCCGTGGTGGTTGCTTTTACGGGTATGGGACTTTTCTTTTTAGGTGATTTGAGTGCCGAGGGCATGCTCGGAAATCTGCTTGCGGTCATTTCGGGCGCCACCTTTGGGCTGTGTTTCTTTTTGAACTCTCGCCCCGATGCGTCGCCCATGGTGTCCTCGCTCATCTCCTGCGGTATCTCGATGCTTCCGATCGTCTATTTTGCCGGCGCCCTAGACTCCGTGAGGCCATTTGAGTGGGGGCTCATGCTGGTGCATGGCCTTTTTTGCAGCGGTCTTGCGAGCGTGCTGTATGCCAAGGGGATCGCGCGCACCAACGCGTTTGCGGCCAACTTGGTTTGCATGAGCGAGGTCGTGCTCGCTCCCTGCTGGTCGGCGCTCTTCTTTGGCGAGGTCTTTCGCTGGAACGAGTTTTTGGGCGCGGCGATTATCGTTTTGGTGATTGTGGCCAACTTGGCATCCGATGCCTTTGGCGATGGCTTTCTGGTGGCGCTTGTCCGCCATCGAAACAAAGAGCGCGCCTGATGGGATACGTCTGCCGTTTACGGTAAAAAACACCCCGCTGAGCGAGTGGTATTAAATAGTAAGAACCTGCATATCTATAATTGGTATCAAATCATTTGTGCCTGGCATGGGTGTTAGCAGCACACCAGGTACGCTTCGAGCCGTGGAATCGAACTCCCGGAATTGATATCAACAACGCGCGCGACGGGAGTGACGACGGTTCGAGATTCCTTATTGGGAGGAATTATGCTTGTCCAAGCAATCCTCGTCGGCTTAGTCGGAGCGTTTGGATGCCTCGACTACCAGCTCGGCACCCTCTACGCGTTCCGCCCCATCGTCCTGTGCCCGCTCGTGGGCCTGGTGCTGGGGGACCTGCAGACCGGCCTTGCCGTCGGCGCCAGCCTGGAGTTGCTGTTCATGGGTTCGGTTTCCATCGGCGCCTACGTGCCGCCTAACGAAACCATCGGCGGCGTGCTCGCCTGCGCGTTTGCCATTCAGCTCGGTCAGGGTACCGAGACGGCCATCGCGCTCGCCATGCCCATCGCTGTCCTTTCGCTGACGATCGGCAACATTACTAGTGCCTTGTTCACCGTGTTTGTCGATATGGCAGACAGGTTCGCCCTCAAGGGAAACCTTAAAGGCATTTACGCCGTTCATTGGGGCATGGGTCTTTGGGGCTGCCTTGAGTATTTCCTGCTGTGCGGCGGCGCCTTCTATCTGGGCTCCGATGCCATCCAGGGCCTGCTCGACTTCGTCCCGTCCTTCATCATTGATGGTTGCGGCGTTGCCGCCAACATCCTGCCTGCCATGGGCTTCGCCATGCTCGGCCGCCTGGTGCTCACCAAGCAGCTCGTG
>NZ_JAQEKC010000054.1:0-1925 GCF_027679495.1 Collinsella aerofaciens | reverse complement strand
GTACCGCAGGAAGCTTGGATACGCCTAGGCGCGGTCCAAGAAATCGTCCGCACCCCCAAGTAGGAGATTATCCACGTTCGCTAGTTAAGCGTCCAAAAATCCACGCTCGCCAAACCTACCAAAAAGGGACAGGTTTATTTTGGCACGCTTCGGTCGGTGTCAGGAAGTGTCAGGGACGGGGCGGCGACAGGACTCGAGAGCGAAAAGAAGTATCGGGTTTGGTGCGCCCGCTTCTGCCCGTCCCGTGCGCAGACGATACTCGGCTTATCGACCCGCAATGCAAAGGAGATGCTCGTCCCACGAGCACTACCGGGAAGGGCTCGCGATTCGAGTCCCCACCTTAGCATTTGAACCATTTGGCACTATAATTACTGTAGGCATGCGCACAACGTTGCGCTTAATCAAGAGGAGAAAACGTATGGGTCTGTTTGACATGTTCAAGAAGAAGGCTGAGCCCGCGGCTGTCGCTGCTCCGGCCTCCATCTCTGCTTCTGCTGGCGCCGACGTGCTGTGCTCGCCCGTCAAGGGCAAGGTCATCAAGATGGCCGACGTGCCCGATCCCGTCTTTGGTGGCGAGGTTCTGGGCAAGGGCTGTGCCGTGTGGCCCGAGGACGATCTGGTCTACGCTCCCTGCGACGGTAAGGTGACCGTCACCATGGGTCACGCCGTGGGCTTGCAGTCCGATAGCGGCATCGAGGTTCTGGTGCACGTTGGCGTCGATACCGTCAACATGAACGGTGACGGCTTCGAGGGCTTCGTCAAGGCTGACGACGTCGTGAAGGCCGGCCAGCCCATCCTCAAGATCGACCGCGCCAAGATTGCTGCCGCCGGTTACAAGGACTGCGTCGTCGTGGCCGTGTCCAACACCGCCGAGTTTGCCGATGTCGAACTCGCCGTCGAGGCCGACTCCGCTGTCGCCGCCGGTGACGCCATCGTTAAGGTCGTCCGCAAGTAAACTGCGGCGTTCAAAGGATGTGCAAGGGTGGTCGGGTTTTCCGGCCACCTTTTTTATTGCACCGTGGGGAAGCGTTTTATTGCGCGTTGGGCGGGCTTGCAAACCGTTCGGACGCTAAAACGAACCGACCGCGCCTTCGCGTTGCCGAGGGTGTTCATAAGTGGATAGTATGGGCTTACTTATTACAACGTGTGCCGCGTCCGGGAAGCGCGGTGCCGCTCATTGGGAGGAACAACATGAAAAAGAAGCTGCTGCTTGCGCCCCTCATGGCCGTCTTGGTTGCATGCGTGGTCGTGCTTTCCGGCTGTGGAGGTCCTTCGGTTGAGGAGCTCATCACCGAGGATCTTACGACGCAGTTTGACGAGGTCAAGAACGGTGGCGACGACTTCCTCTCTGGTCTGGAGGAGGCTTCGGGCGACGAGTTCAAGCAGCTGGGTATCGATCCCAAGGAGTACGCCAAGACCTATCTTGAGGGCTTTGACTACAAGATCGGCGACGTGACGGTCGACGAGGACAAGGGTGTCGCGACCGCCGAGGTCTCCATCACCTGCAAATCTATGAACAAGATCGTCGAGGACTTCTCCACCCAGTATCAGGAGAAGGTCGCCGCGCTTGACACGGCTCCTTCCGATGACGAGCTGTACAAGATGGCCGGTCAGGTTATGGTCGATGTGACCAAGGCCACCGAGCCCAGGAAGACCACGGTTATCTTCAAGTACACCTGCAACGACGACGGTGTGTGGTCTGCCGACGACTCCGTCAACTCCGAGATGATGGATGCAATGCTGAGCTAGTTCGTTGCGGCGTTTTACCAAACGCCGCAACTGCTCGACGCTGCAAGCCCGCCAGAGCGGCAATCTGCCTTTCAACTTCGGCGGCATGACCAGAAGGTCAATGCCGCCTCGTTTCAGGACACCTTGCTCGCCCTGGCGGGCTTTCGCTCATATGACCCAATCCGCTGTCAAGAGCC
>NZ_JAQEKC010000053.1:0-1942 GCF_027679495.1 Collinsella aerofaciens | reverse complement strand
TCCCGCGGCCGCGGCGGCCCGCGCTGCATGAGCATGCCCTTCTGGCGCGAGGACCTCTAGGGTCTTCAAGGACCCGTACAGGTCATAATACATACATCTAGCTGCCATTAGATGTCTCCCATTGGGGCGGTGCGGGTTTTCGCACCGCCCCAATCTTGTATGAGGAACGTCAACACGATTGGATGACTGCTTTTGTAAGGAGCTTGGCCATGGACATCAAGACGATTGGCGTTGAGGAATGGCTCAACGTTTGGGAGAAGAGCGCCACGTGGGACATCGCCCAGTCGACGATCTCGTCGCTCACCATGGGCGAGCTGCGCGCGCTCGATGAGCAGGGCGGCGCCACGTTCTACGAGCGCCTGGACCGCGAGAAGATGAACTACGGCTGGATCGAGGGCTCGCCGGAGTTTAAGGCCGAGGTTGCCAAGCTGTATCGTCGCGAGGTCAATCCCGATCACATTCTGCAGACCAATGGCTGCACGGGCGCTAACCTCAACGCCATCATGGCTGTGGTCGAACCCGGCGACCACGTTATCGCCGAGTGGCCCACCTATGCGCCGCTCTACGAGATTCCGCGCACGCTGGGCGCCGAGGTCGAGTATTGGGAGCTACGCGAAGAGCTCGGCTGGAAGCCCGATATCGAGGAACTCAAGCGCTTGGTGCGCCCCGACACCAAGCTCATCTGCATCAACAACGCATCGAACCCCATCGGTACGGTGCTCGATGCCGATATGCTCGGCCAGATTGCCGAGATCGCCCGTTCGGTGGGCGCCTACGTGCTGAGTGACGAGGTGTATCTGCCTCTCGAAAATACTGAGTCCTTTATGTCGATGGTCGACGTGTACGAGAGGGCCATTGTCACCAACTCGTTGTCGAAGACCTATTCGACGCCTGCGGCCCGCGTGGGCTGGGTCGTGGCCGACGAAGAGGTGTCCAACCGCATCCGTACCTATCGCGATTACACCATGATCTGCGGCGGAGTGTTCAACGATGACCTGGCGACCTATGTGCTTGAGCACAAGGATAAGATTCTCGAGCGCAATCGCAAGATCGTGTTTGGCAACCGCGATATCGCGCAGGCTTGGATCGATACGCAGCATCGCGTTTCCTGGACGGCCCCGCAGGGCGTGTCCACCTCGTTTATCCAGCTGGATATTCCCGAGGATGACGAGGAGTTCTGCAGGCGCCTGCTGTCCGAGAGGGGAGTGCTGCTGGTCCCCGGTAGCCGTTTTGAGCTTCCCTGCGGCGCACGCCTGGGCTACTGCGCGAGCGAGGACGTTCTGCGCGAGGGCCTGAGGCTTTTGGGCGAGGCACTGGCGGAGTTCGATCGCTAGGATTCCGATGGTCTTCGGGGGCCTTATCCAAATTAGCCGAAGATAATCGAAAACGGACCCGTTTCCCTAGGGGAAGCGGGTCCGTTTTTCTATACCGAGAAGTCAAGTTGTTACAAATGGGGCCGTAAAGCGAGGCGGTATCCGCTGGGCCTTATACTGAGTTTCCGGTGAACGGTATCAAGCGTCTGGTAAACGGTAATTTATTTATCAGAAATGAATAGGACAAACTTTTTTCTGAATAAAAATGAAAATGGTTGAGACGCGGTGTGAACCGCTAATTCTATTCATAGCTTTATTGGAAATATGCAATTTGAGGATGGTTTAACAAAGTTTAGTTCCATTTGATTTTAGGATTAAAACGCGTTTAAGCACGTAAATACGCTTTATTAAGATGAAGTGTGCCATGCGTGAAGTATATGTGTATGCCGTTCACCCCCTATAAAAAACCGTTCGGGGGCAAGGTGGAAGTATGAGCTGATTTTGGATATAAATATGTCGTCAGCAATAACGCCTCACACGGAGGGGCGCTAACGAATCGGCCCTGACAAGGGCCCGAAAGAAAGGTAGGAGGCCATGACGAAAGGTCTGCACGTGCCTTCCGAGATCGG
>NZ_JAQEKC010000052.1:0-2013 GCF_027679495.1 Collinsella aerofaciens | reverse complement strand
AGCGTCAGCACCAGGTCGCCTTCGGCGCCGATGGCCTCGCCCGCGTAGCCGTCAAGCTCCAGGTGGCCGGCATCGGTCCAGGCCCAGCCGGGGCCCGACGCGCCCGGCTCGCAGTACGTCGCGCCCGCGATGATGAGGCTCTCCGCGCCCGCGGCATAAGAAGGCCCGCCCAGCAAAACGAATAGGCAGGCCATGGCGGTAAACATCTTGCAGTCCCTTTTAATGAGAAGGCAAATCGCTATAACCGAGTTTGTCCGAACATCGCGTAAGGCATGAGTCAGGTCGAAGGTGTTCATTGAGACGACAGGGACAGAGATGCCTTAATAGGTCGTCTCGATCTGGGCGAACCCCTCGTACCTAGGATCGACGCACCTCGATAGAGAACGCGGGGCGCAGTTTGCCGCATTCCGCTCATCGACAGTGTTGGGCCATCGCTTTAAGGAACCTGTCGATGAAAAGGAAGAGTCTGGTAGCGTATGGCCACGCGCAGGATCTACCGGCGAGCACATTGCGCAACCTTTTGCAGAGCAAACCGCTGCCAGGGCCTGGTTTGGAGACGATATTCCAGCCTAGGATGGGAGGCAATCATCATTGCGCAGCTAAATCTCCAACAATGTTGAACAAATAGGATATCATTTGCTTGAAATCCGGATAGCTTTGGTGGTGTCGATATTAAGGGAGCTATCGGAACAGCTCATCATGGCTGCCGGTGCGTTCAAAGAAAGCTGCCTCTTCGTTTGATGACCATATGACAAGCCAGTCGCCAGAGTTTGCTACGTGACATTCGTTTCGCCCTGCCCAGTTGCCGCTTAGCCGGTGCATATTATGACGTCGTTTTAATATGTCCATTGACTCGGGTGTATTCTGTAGCACCAGGTCAATTAGCTTTTGAAGCTCGGATAGATCCCATTTACGGCGCTTTGCTTTTTTCTTTAAATCGCGGGAGAAGGCTGCAGAGAACTCTGCGGTTAACGTGCTCATTGTGCCATCGCCGCAGCGATAAGATCGGCGCCATTGTCAAAACGTCCTTTTTTGCCAGATGCAAGAAACGCGTCCCCCTCGCGAATGGCCTCAAGGCTTTCGGCATTGGGCTCCTCAGGGGCAAAAGTCAACGGGATGCGATGGGTGTTGACCATTTGCTTGAAGAATGCGCGCGTCACGGACGACAAATCAAGTCCATAGTAATCAGCCACTTCTGCTGCCTCGCGTTTGAGGTCATCGTCAACCCTAATGGTTAATGTTGAGCTTGCCATTTTTGGACCCTCCAATCATGTGAGTGCAACCTTAGTATAACGCACATACAATAGTAGATTATGTAATTACAATCAATTAACTAAGCCTTTTAGTGGTACGGCACCTCATACATTGCATGCAGTAAAAAGGCAACGCTCCCTTTCGGAAAGCGTTGCCTTTAAAGCTTCTACAGGGCCTTTGTATTGCAGCTAGGCATGCCGCACGCCCCAACAGCGATATGCGGCACCTAGATGCCCCAGTCCCAACAGGAGTAGCGTAAAGGACGCGGCGATCCAATTGCTGTCACTGGTCTTGGGGAGAGACGCGGAGGTCGCAGTTACGGTCTTGGGCTTTGAGGCCTTAACTACCGTGGTCTTGGTTACTGTCGTTGTTGTCTTGGTTGTCGCGGCCGCGGGTTTCAGCGAGGGATTTGCCGTGGGCTCCGTGGTGGGCTCTCCGGCAGCGGGGCTTGCATCGGCGGGAGACTTGTCCGCGCTATCGCCAGGCACGTCGCCCCTGTCGGTCTCCCCCGCCGGAGGCGTGGCGACATCGGGCTCAACCACCACATGCGGTGCCACCGCGCCGGAGGCATCCACCACGCCACCAGCACCAAAGACCCCGCCGACAGGCGTCACAAACCTCGCGGACACAAGTGACCCGCCCACCGCCGCGCACGGCCATGTCGCCTGCGATCACGCCGGCTACGGCCTCGTCCGTGACGTCGGCCCCGTCCGCCCGGGCGTCGACGGTGCATCCGTCCACCACGAGCGCCTGCGAGAT
>NZ_JAQEKC010000051.1:631-2119 GCF_027679495.1 Collinsella aerofaciens | reverse complement strand
CCGTCAGCGAAACTGAAGAAGGGGAAGGCCTCGCGGCCTCCCCCTTTTTTGCGTTTACGTGCAACATTCCTTATGCAATTAAATCAATTTAATCATCCACCGCTGAATATAGACGTTCACCGTTCTTTGGTCGGTTCTTTGTTCTCAATGGACTAATATTTGCTTTAGCGCACTGCTGCGCTTGTCCTGTTTTACACGGGTCGTTTTATTGAATGTGACGGAAGGACTCACATGGCAGATGTTCATGAGCTGCTTGATACTTGGATTGCCAATGTCAAGGACGAGGAGCTCCTCGCTAAGCTTAACACGATGAAGGAGCAGGGTGATGAGGACGCCATCACCGACGCTTTCTTCCAGGATCTCGCCTTCGGTACCGCCGGCCTTCGCGGCACTATCGGTGCGGGCACTAACCGTATGAATATCTATACGGTCGGTCGTGCGACCCAGGGATTCGCTGACTACCTCAATGCGACCTTCGAGCATCCGACGGTCGCCATCGCTCGCGATAGCCGCAATAAAGGTGAGCTGTTCGTCAAGACGACGGCTGCCATTCTTGCAGCAAACGGCGTGACTGCCCTCGTGTATCCCAAGATTTCTCCCGTGCCGACGCTCTCCTGGGCCGTCCGCGACCTTAAGTGCTCCGGTGGCATTTGCATGACCGCTAGTCATAATCCGGCGCCTTATAACGGCTATAAGGCCTATGGCCCCGACGGCTGCCAGATCACCAGCGAGGCCGCCGATGCAATTTCTAAGGCTATCGCCGAGACCGATACGTTCACCGGCGTGAAGTCCATGGACTTCGATGAGGCTCTTGAGCAGGGTCTGGTCAAATGGATCGATGACTCGTGCCTCGAGCGTTATTACGACGCCGTTCTCGCCCGCGGCGTGACCAACCTTTCTGCCGAGGAGATCGCTGGCGCTCCGCTTAAGCTCGTCTACACTCCGCTCAACGGCACCGGCCTCATTCCCGTCACGACGGTGCTCGAGCGCGCTGGCATCACTGATGTCACGGTTGTTCCCGAGCAGAAGGAGCCTAACGGCGATTTCCCGACCTGCCCGTATCCTAACCCCGAGATTCGTCAGGCCATGCAGAAGGGCATTGACCTGTGCGAGCAGGTTCACCCCGATCTGCTGCTTGCAACCGATCCTGACGCCGATCGCGTTGGCGTTGCCGTTAAGAATGGCGATGACTATCTGCTGCTGACCGGCAATGAGATGGGCGTTCTGCTGCTCGACTATATCTGCAAGACCCGCGCTGCTCGCGGTGAGGACCTCACTAAGAAGGTTGCTGTCACTACTATCGTTTCTTCCGCCATGGTTGACGCTCTGGCCGACGAGTACGGTTTTGAGCTCCGCCGCTGCCTGACGGGCTTCAAGTACATCGGCGACATCATTACTTCTCTTTCCGATGCTGGCGAGGTCAATCGCTTTATCTTCGGTTTTGAGGAGAGCTACGGCTATCTGGCCGGTGACCACGTGCGCGACAAG
>NZ_JAQEKC010000051.1:0-621 GCF_027679495.1 Collinsella aerofaciens | reverse complement strand
TGGCCGGTGACCACGTGCGCGACAAGGACGCCGTGAGCACTTCTCTTCTGATTTGCCAGATGGCGCAGTATTACAAGCTCCAGGGAAAGAACCTTGCCGACGCGATGCACGAGCTGTACGAGAAGTATGGCTACTATCACAACAAGACGATTTCGCTGAGCTATCCGGGCGCTGAGGGTGCGGCAAAGATGGCCGGCATCATGGCCGGTCTGCGCGAGAACCCGCCCGCGGAGCTCGCCGGTTCCAAGATTGAGGCTGTCGTGGATTACAACACCTGCGTGAACGGCCTGCCGAAGGCTAACGTCATTGAGTTCGATCTTGAGGGCGGCAACAAGGGTATTGTTCGTCCTTCCGGCACCGAGCCCAAGATTAAGCTGTACATCTTCGCTAAGGGCGCGGATGCCGCCGAGGCTGATGCCGCACTTGACGCGATCGAGGAGTCCGGTCGCAAGCTGCTGGCATAAGGTATTTAAGAGTCTTCTATAGCTATAGATGGGCTAAAGAGGGGATCTCGGATGCGAGGTCCCCTCCTGTTTTTAACCAGCCAGCCGAGAGTACTTATATGTGTAGGAAATGTGTACGCCCAGATTCCCGCCCCCGGCGCCCCTCCGGTCTGGCAAT
>NZ_JAQEKC010000050.1:0-2476 GCF_027679495.1 Collinsella aerofaciens | reverse complement strand
CACCCCGGGAGGGGAGTGAAACAGTACCTGAAACCGTGCGCCCACGAGCAGTCGGAGCAACTTTCAGTTGTGACGGCGTGCCTTTTGTAGAATGAGCCAGCGAGTCGCTGGCGCGGGGCGAGGTTAACCGAAAGGGAGCCGAAGCGAAAGCGAGCCTTAACAGGGCGACTTGAGTCCCGCGCCGCGGACGCGAAGCCGGGTGAGCTATCCGTGGGCAGGCTGAAGCGGGGGTAAGACCCCGTGGAGGGCCGAACGCACGTCGGTTGAAAACGGCGGCGATGACCTGCGGATAGGGGTGAAAGGCCAATCAAACCCGGAGATATCTCGTTCTCCCCGAAATAGCTTTAGGGCTAGCGTCGCGCGTTCACCGCCGGAGGTAGAGCACCGGATGGACGAGGGGGCTTCGCCGCCTACCGAATCCAACCGAACTCCGAATGCCGGCGGCCCAGAGCGCGGCAGTCAGAGCATGTGGGCTAAGCTGTGTGCTCGAGAGGGAAACAGCCCGGACCGCCCGCTAAGGTCCCCAAGTTCCAGCCGAGTGGCAAAGGATGTGCGTCCGCCCAGACAACCAGGATGTTGGCTTAGAAGCAGCCATCCATTCAAAGAGTGCGTAACAGCTCACTGGTCGAGTGGACATGCGCCGACAATACACGGGGCTAAGCTGGACACCGAAGCGGCGGGATTTTAATTCATTAGAATCGGTAGGGGAGCTTCCCATGGGCGGAGAAGCCGGAGGGCGACCGACGGTGGAGCGCATGGGAGTGAGAATGCTGGCATGAGTAGCGAGAGACGAGAGAGTAACTCGTCCGCCGTGAACCCGAGGTTTCCTGGGCAAGGCTAATCCTCCCAGGGTCAGTCGGGGGCTAAGGCGAGGCCGGTAGGCGTAGCCGACGCGCAGCAGGCAGACATTCCTGCACCGCGCACGCGGCGCTACGACCGACGGGGCGACGGATGGGGGTGGCTCGGCGGGGTTCTGGACGTCCCCGTGATGGAGCGCGGCCCGCGGACCAGGGAAATCCGGTCCGCAGAAGGGCGAGGCTCCGGACGAAGCGACTGAGCGAAGCGAGTGAGCCCGAGGTCCCTAGAAAAACCCCTAGGCAGGCGCGTGCGCGCCCGTACCGCAAACCGACACAGGTGGGTGGGTAGAACATACCGAGGCGATCGGGTCAACCATGGTCAAGGAACTCGGCACAATGGCCCCGTAACTTCGGGAGAAGGGGTGCCCGCGCGTACGTGAACCGGCTTGCCCGGGGAGCGGAGGCGGGCCGCAGTGGAGAGGCCCAAGCGACTGTTTACCAAAAACACAGGACTCTGCAGAAGCCGCAAGGCGACGTATAGGGTCTGACGCCTGCCCGGTGCCGGAAGGTCACGCGGAGGAGTTAGCCGATTCGGCGAAGCCCCGAAGCCAAGCCCCGGTAAACGGCGGCCGTAACTATAACGGTCCTAAGGTAGCGAAATTCCTTGTCGGGTAAGTTCCGACCTGCACGAAAGGCGCAACGACTTGGGCGCTGTCTCGACCATGGACCCGGTGAAATTGCACTGGTCGTGAAGATGCGACTTACCCGCGGAAGGACGGAAAGACCCCGTGAACCTTCACTGCAGCTTGGCATTGGCCGCTGGTCCCGCGTGTAGAGGATAGGCAGGAGGCATCGATCCGGAGGCGCCAGCCCCCGGGGAGCCGCCCTTGGAATACTGCCCTCGCGCGACCGGCGTCCTAACCCGAGGCCGTCAACCGGCTCGGGGACCGTGCCAGGCGGGCAGTTTGACTGGGGCGGTCGCCTCCTAAAGGGTAACGGAGGCGCGCGAAGGTCCGCTCGGGACGGTCGGCAACCGTCCTTTTGAATGCAAGAGTACAAGCGGGCTTGACTGCGAGGCCCACAAGCCGAGCAGGTGCGAAAGCAGGCTCTAGTGATCCGGCGGCCCCGAGTGGGTGGGCCGTCGCTCAACGGATAAAAGGTACTCCGGGGATAACAGGCTGATCTTGCCCAAGAGTCCACATCGACGGCAAGGTTTGGCACCTCGATGTCGGCTCATCGCATCCTGGGGCTGGAGCAGGTCCCAAGGGTACGGCTGTTCGCCGTTTAAAGCGGTACGCGAGCTGGGTTCAGAACGTCGTGAGACAGTTCGGTCCCTATCCTCCGTGGGCGCAGGAGAATCGATGGAGGCTGCCCCCAGTACGAGAGGACCGGGGTGGACGCACCTCCGGTGAACCGGTTGTCGACCAACGGCACGGCCGGGTAGCCGCGTGCGGCGCGGATAACCGCTGAAGGCATCTAAGCGGGAAGCCGTTCCAGGGATTAGTTCTCCTTCCGGTAAGGGCCCAGGTAGACTACCTGGTCGATAGACGGCAGGTGCAAGGCTGGCGACAGCCTCAGCCGAGCCGCACTAATCGCCCGAGCTCTTCCGGAACCGCACCTCGCGGCCCGCGGGACCCAGCGCTCATGCGCGGTCCGGGCACGAGGATGCCCCCGAGTCA
>NZ_JAQEKC010000005.1:0-120544 GCF_027679495.1 Collinsella aerofaciens | reverse complement strand
CGCGCCGTTGCCGCGCCCCGCAGTGCCCGCTTCCCCCGAGAACAATTATCAGTGCAGGTCACAGACTTGTGCTCTGTCGGTGTGGTCGGGGATTCGGTAAAAATCTACTCACTTAGTTTTACGTGTCCGCAACGAGACTCCAGCCGGGGTGATTCCACCGCAAATTAGCTTCTCCCATCGACGCAATTAGGCGCCGTACGGATTCCGGTCCCTCTCTATGCGTTGGCGGATGTGGGCGTACTCGATAATCAACAGTACCAGCAGTAGGGCCATAATGGCCAGGTAGCTCACGACGGCGCCCATCAGGCCGAGCAGATTGATCAGAATCACCGGGAGCACCACGCTCACGGCAAAGCAGATCAGGTAGATCTTGGTGACGTCTCCAGCGTGGCGCAGCACCGTGATGATGGCGTAGATAAAGTCGATGGCCGCGGTGACGCCGCCGGCGACGACCATCAGCAGCGCCAGCGTACGGTAGCGTTCAAAGCTGAGACCGTATATAAAGCTCATGAGGGGAATACCGGGACCTGCCATAAATGCGGCGCACACGCCGGTGATGACCACGATCAGCGCCATAACGGCAACAATAATCAGGTCAAAGCGACGACGCTTGCGAGGATTAGCCCAAATGCTCGACAAGCGCAGGAGCTGCGGTTTATAGACAAATCCAATGCTCAACAGAATAGCCTGAGCTGGAAAAAACAGGGCATTAAAGTACAACTGGTATTTGTAGGCCAGTGTTCCTTCCATCACAAACTTGGGCATGCTCTCGATAAGATTGAACAGGAATAGCGCGCCAAAGAGTGGGGCGCACTGGACAAACAGGTGGCCGACCTCGCGCAGGCTTACGCGGCGCGATTTTTCGGTCTCGAGCAGGGCGAGCGGCGCGGTGACCAGCACGAGCGAGGCGATCGCGGCGATGCCCATGGCAATGGCCGCGTCGGCATGCTACGCGTGAAGAACAGCGCCACGCTGAAGACCGCGATGACGCCGACGGAGCGTAGCGTTTGACTCATTCCAGCCAAGTAGAGCTTGTCGGCCTGCTGCAGGCGGCCTTCGTACACGTCGGCGACGCCGTCGATGACCTTATACAGGTAGACGCCCAGGCCGATCGTCGCCATCTGCGCGTCATAGCCGCGGGCGCTGCTATACATGAGGCCGCAGCCTAGGGCGAGCGCTCCGCAGATCCAACGATTGAGCTGGTAGGAGGCGAAGGACGTCTTTTCGTCGATGTCCGAGACCTGGAAATTGCGCACGCCGTAGTTGCACGCGATCATGATGAGCGTGCCGGTAACAAAGGCGATGGAGAACTTGCCGGCCTCCTCGGCGCCCACGAGCTGCGTCGACACAATGGTGAGCAGCGGAAACGCCATGCCCCATACGGCGGTGCCCAGGGTGTTCCAAAGATAGTCGCGACTGGTGGCGTGCTCCTCGTATTCCGCTTCCTGCATGGAGAAGCCGCCGCCGTAGACGGCGCCGAGCAGACGGTTCCACCAAGCGTTGACCATGCGGCGGACGGGGCCGGGCTTGCGATCGCGTTCGCGCCGGCGACGTGTGGCTTGGCTGCTATCGGGCCCGCCGGCGTTGCGCTGACTCAGCTCTTGGATGCGTGCGAGTTCCTCGGCAGTGTGCGAGGCAGGGAAGAGGCCGTTCTCGATGCGGCCGCCCTGGGCCTTCGCGGCGCCGTCTCTCGATGCAGCGGGGTTGGAGACGCCGTTGCGGCGGGCGATGGCGCGGCGAATGCTATCGAGGGGCGTGATGCTCAAAGCGGAGTCCTTTCTATTGCTGCGCTTTAGTATAGACGCGACGGTGTTCGTTCGTGTTTTTGAACGGATTGTTCAATAATTTCGGCGGGCGGCTGTAATTTGTCGGTAAACGTGCGGTATCCTGTTGAAGTTTTGTGACACCCCCGATGCCGCCCACGCGGTACCAAGGAGCTTCTACCTATGGACGTCGCCGCATTCTTACTGGCTCTTGTGCCGATTATTTGGCTGGTCGTGATGCTGCTGTGCTTTAAATGGCCAGCTTGGAAGGCCGCTATCGGATCGTTTGTCCTTTCGTGCTTGCTTGCCTTCGCATGGTGGCACCTGCCGGCAGCGCAGATCGCGACCGCCTCGCTCGAAGGTTTTTTGATGGCTCTGTGGCCCATCGTCCTGGTGATCATCGCCGCGGTGTTCACGTATAACCTGTGCGTTCGTACGGGCGCCATGGACGTGATCGGCAGCATGATCACCTCCATCAGCAGCGACCGCCGTCTGCTGGCGCTGCTCGTGGCTTGGTGCTTCGGTGGCTTTATGGAGGGCATGGCCGGCTTCGGTACCGCTGTCGCCATTCCCGCCGGCATGCTCGCGGGCCTGGGCTTTGAGGCCGTGCCTGCCGTGCTCATCTGCCTGCTGGCCAACGGCGTGCCCACGCCCTACGGCTCCATCGGCATCCCCACGGTGTCCGTTGCCGACCTGGTGGGTTTGGATTCCCTTCACCTAGCGACCGTTCAGCTGGTGCAGCTCGCACCGTTCTTTGTGGTGATGCCGCTATTTATTGTGCTGGTTGCGGGCCGTGTTGCCGATGACCAGGGCAATGCCGCGAGTGTGGGCGAGCGTCTGCACGGTGTTGCCGGCGTGGCGTTGCTCTCCGGCGTGTCGTTTGTCGGCGCGGCTCTGGTCGTTGCCATGTTTGTGGGCCCCGAGCTGGCCGTGGTCGTAGGATCCATCGTTTCGCTCGCGCTGACAGCTGCGCTTGCCATGCGTGCCGAGAAGTCGGGGCATCTGGACGCACGCTTCCATATGAATATCGAGGCCGGCGAACAGCTCACCGTTAAATCGGCGCTTTCGGCCTGGTCGTGCTTCATTCTGATTTTTGTACTGCTGCTGGGTACGTCCAACCTGGTGCCCGCTGTACATGCTGCGCTCGCGCCGTTTGCGAGCCATGTGCAGGTGTATTGCGGTGAGAATCCCGGTATGCTTACGTTTTCGTGGATCAACACGCCAGGCGTCTGGATTTTCCTGGCGGCGTTTGTCGGCGGTGCCATTCAGGGCGCTTCGCCGCGCATGATGGGCGAGGTGCTGGTCGCGACTGTGAAGCAGATGATGCCGACGGTTATCACCATGCTTTCGGTGCTGGGCTGCGCCAAGGTGATGGGCTATGCCGGCATGATTTCGTCGATCAGCGCATTTTGCATTGCGGTCGCTGGCGGTCTGTACCCGATTCTGGCTCCGTGGATTGGTGCGGTCGGTGCTTTCGTGACCGGTTCGGGCACGTCCTCGGGCATGCTGTTTGGCCCCATCCAGAGCCAGGCTGCCACCGCGCTGGGCGTGAGTGACTACTGGATGGTTGCGCTGAACGCGCTTGGCGTTGCCGCCGGCAAGATGATCTCGCCGCAGACCCTCGCCATTGGTCTTGCCGCCGTGCACGTGCGCGGTAAGGATGCCGAACTCCTGGGCGCGGTGCTACCCTACGCTGCCGGCATGCTGGTCCTCATGAGCGTCATAGCCATACTCGGCCAAAACCTGCCGCTGTAGTCGGCACTTAGGGACGTTCCTTATGTGCCGGCACTTTGGGAACGTCCCTAAGTGCCGGCATCCGAGGACACTCCTTGAATGTTGCCTGTTCAAGAGTGTCCCCAATGACTAGGCGTTTAAAAACGTCCCCAATGACTAGGCCGCTTGCCTGCGATTTTTGACCGTTGGGCGGGCTTGCCGCCCTTGTCGCAAAAACGTTTTTGCATATCGGGTACAACGGGCTTTACGTGAGTAAAGTGCGCGCCGCGTCCACGTGTCGCGTTTTTAAAGGAGGCCCCATGCCTGGTGTTACCCCTGCAGAAGTTTTGTCCAACTTTGGTATTACACTCGTTGAAGATCCCGCCGAGAATCAGCCCCGTCTGCTGGTCGATCTACCCGCCGCGGAGCTCGTCGAGTACGCCATCCGTCGCGAAGAAGGCCGCATGGCATCCAACGGCGCGCTGGTGATCGAGACGGGGGAGCGCACCGGCCGTTCTCCCAACGATCGCTTTATCGTTGACACCCCCGATGTCCACGATAAGATTGCCTGGGGCGCCGTCAACCGACCGCTTTCGATCGAGAGCTACGAGACCATCAAGGCCGGCATCGTCGACTATCTCAACGAGCGCGATGTGTTCGTCACTCGCGGCATGGCCGGCGCCGACCGCAACCACACGCGTCGCCTGCTCGTCGCATGCGAGCGTGCCAGCCAGGCGCTCTTTATTAAGCAGATGCTCGCCCGTCCGCTCGCCCGCGAAATTGCGCGCACCGGCGAGCCGGACTTTTGCGTGCTCGCGGCACCTGGCTACCAGTGCGACCCCGCCATCAAGGGCCTCAACTCCAGCGCCGCCGTGGTTATCAACTTCCAGGAGCGTGTGATTCTGGTTGCCGGCACCGGCTACTCCGGCGAAATCAAAAAGTCCATCTTCAGCGTCATGAATTACCTGCTGCCCGTCGAGGACGACGTACTGCCCATGCACTGCTCGGCCAGCATGGATCCCGTCACGCACGAGACCGCGGTGTTCTTTGGCCTCTCCGGCACGGGTAAGACCACGCTTTCGGCCAACCCTACGCGCCTGCTGATCGGCGACGACGAGCACGGTTGGTCCGACATGGGCATCTTTAACGTCGAGGGCGGCTGCTACGCCAAGTGCGAGGGTCTGGACGCGTTCCACGAGCCCGAGATCTTCAACGCCGTTCGCTTTGGCGCCATCTGCGAAAACGTGGTGCTCGACGAGAATCGCAAGCCCAACTACGATGACGTCTCGATCACGCACAACACGCGCGTGGCCTATCCCGTCGAGCACATTCCCAACGCGTGGACCAAGGGCATGGGCACCACCCCGAGCGTCGTGCTGTTTTTGACCTGCGATGCCTTTGGCGTGCTGCCGCCCATCTCGCGCCTGACGGCCGACGCCGCCATGTATCACTTTGTGACGGGCTTCACCGCCAAGATTCCTGGCACCGAGGTCGGCGTCACCGAGCCCACGCCCACGTTCTCCTCGCTGTTTGGCGAGCCGTTTATGCCGCTCGATCCCATGGTCTATGCCAAGATGCTCGGCGAGCGTATTGCCGACGGTCGCACCCGCGTCTATCTGGTCAACACCGGCTGGATCGGTGGCGGTTATGGCGTGGGCCATCGCATCGAGCTTGCCTACACGCGCGCCCTGGTGGCCCGCGCCCTCGACGGTACCATCGAGGACAGCGAGTTCGTGCACGACGACATCTTTAACGTCGACATTCCCACCACGTGCCTTGGCGTGCCCGACGGCATCCTGGTGCCGCGCCAGTACTGGCAGAGCACCGCTCGCTACGACGAGGCCGCGCACAACCTGGCCGTGATGTTCGAGGAGAACTTCGAGAAGAAGTACTCGCACCTGCCCGAGTCCGTCAAGGCCGCCGGTCCGCACGCTCAGGTGCACGCCGACGCCCGTCATCGCGGACGCGGCCTACTGGGGCTCCGCCACTAGCGTCGTCGCGAGTCCATATCCACCACAAAGGGGACAGGCACCTTTGTGGTGGTTTTGCTCGCGCGGATGACTCGGGTTACAATACGCCTGACATATCGCCCCCTTCTCCGGATGGGGGCAGCGTAAGCGCTCTTGTGGCGGCACCGTAGGACTTTGAAGGTGGCCGTCGTAAGGGCGCTTTTTGTTTAGGCGCCCTCACTCGGGCGCGCACAATGAAGGGAGAGCGTATGAAGGGCTTTATTGCCGAGAACTCATTCTGGGAGCTGTTTCCTCAGGCAGCGGTCGGTGTTGTGGTCGTGGAGGGTATGAAGCCCGCGGCCCAGATACCTCAAGAGGATGTGGACGCGATAGCGGCGTTGCTCGACCGCGCCAATATCGATGCGGAGCGTCATCTGACCAGCGATACTATCAGCGAGAACGCACCGGTCAAGGCATGGCGCGAGGCCTATCGTCTGTTCAAGACCAAAAAGGGCGCGCGTTGCTCAATCGAGAACCTGCTCAAGCGCGTGCTCAAAGGCAAACCGGTGGGCCACATTACGCCCGCGGTGGACATCTACAACACGGTGTCGCTGACTTACGCGCTGCCCGTGGGTGGCGAGGATCTGCATGCGATTGAGGGGGATCTTCGCTTGAAGGTGACCGATGGTGGCGATGCGTTCCTGCCGCTTGGCGAGGATGCGGATGACCCGACGCTGCCCGGCGAGCTCGCCTACATCGACGATGCGGGCGCCGTGTGCCGCTGCTGGAACTGGCGCGACGGCGTTCGAACGGCTCTATCCGACGATTCGGCCGACGCGTTTTTGGCGATTGAGTGCGTAGAGCCCGAGCGTATGGGGGACTGTCAGGCCGCCATCGATCGCTTAGCCGAGCTGCTTGAGCGCTATCTGGGGGCGACGGTTGTCGTTAAGACGCTTGTGACCCGCGACAATCCCCGCGTGGAGCTGTAGCAACTTCTGCAAATCATACTCGCCGGTCAAAACCACCACAAAGGTGCCTGTCCCCTTTGTGGTGATTTTTATGTTGATGAGTTAACAAATAGGGCGCGCAGTGCTGGCGGCCGCTGGGTACGGTTAAGATGTTTACCCGTTAGCATTATGCAAGCGAAAGGCGGTCGTCTCCCATGCAGCAGAGCGACGAGACACGTTTCGAGGACTTTGTCGGACTGATCAGCGGACTCTACAAGGAGATCCAGCGCATTAAGACATCTGAGGGCGCAAGGCTGGGCCTTAAGGGCTCCGACATCATGTGCCTGTACTATCTTGAGCGCAGCAAGGACGGCCTGACTGGTGCCGACCTCGCCCGCATGGCTGGCGTGACCCGCGCTGCCGTCTCGCGCACGCTGGCGCATCTGGAGGAGGGCGGCTACGTCGAAGTCGACGATTCGGGCGATGCCGCCGTTAAGTATCGCGCCCCGGTTCGCCTGACCACGTTGGGCGGCGAGAGCATGAACGAGGCCGATTGCATTATTCGTGAAGTGCTCGACACCACCGGCAAGGCCATGGGCGTGGAGCAGCGTGAGCAGATGTATGCGTCGCTGCGTACGATTCTCAACACCTTGCGCGAGCTGTAGGGCCGCCTGGGCATTTGCTTCCCATTATCAACTGCATCGTCCCGTTTAAGCGCGTATACCGTGCCGGGGCATTGCTGTCAAAATTCCCTGCGCGAGGTCCGCGCAAGAAAGGATTCGCTATGTCCGTCCGCATTATTACCGATTCCGCAAGCGATATGTCGCCGGCCGAGCATCCGGCACTGGCCGTTTTGCCGCTGTCCGTCACCTTTGGAACCGATGTGTTCATGGATGGCATCGACATCGATCACCAGCGCTTTTACGAGATGCTCGTGGAGCGCGATGAGCTGCCCAAGACCGGTCAGGTTAACCCGTACGCGTTTTCGCAGGCTATCGCCGAGGTTCGCGAAGCCGGCGATGAGGCTGTGATTATTACCGTGGGCGCTAAGCTGTCGGGCACCAATCAGAGCGCCCGTACCGCACTAGCCGAGGCGCCGGGCGGCGATGTGTACGTGGTTGATAGCAACAACGTCACCCTGGGTGAACGCATTCTGGTCGAGTATGCGCTGCGCTTGGTGGACGAGGGCCGTAGCGCGGCCCAGATCGCGGCGGCGGTCGAGGCCGTGCGCGACCGCGTGGTGGTTATTGGCCTGCTCGAGACGCTGGAGTACCTGGTGCGCGGCGGTCGCCTGTCTGCTGCTGCCGGCGCCGTGGGTACGCTGCTCAACGTAAAGCCCGTGGTAGCTGCCGAGGACGGTCTGATTGTGCAGCTGGGAAAGGCGCGCGGTTCCAAGAACGGCCGCAACCTGCTGAACCAAAAGGTCGAAAAGGCGGGCGGCATCGACTTTTCCATGCCGCTGGCGCTCGGCTATACGGGCCTTTCGGATGCGGTGCTCAAGAAGTATATCGAGGACAGCGCGGCACTGTGGGCTGGCCACACCGAGGGCGAGCTGCCCGTTCACACCATCGGTGCCACCATCGGTACCCACGTAGGCCCCGGTGCCGTAGCCGTAGCCTTCTTCCATCCCGCCAACTAACCAACCTGCCAACAAATGATCCCTTGGGGACGGAGGAAAACGGATCATCGACCGCACGGAGGCCGTGAATGATCCGTTTTCCTCCGTCCCCAAGGGATCATTTCTTTATGCTGTTAATGCGGAGAAGGGAGCGAGCGATGGCGTCTGAGGGCTTTTTTGAGCAGGTGTATGAGGTGGTCGAGCAGATCCCCGAGGGGATGGTCGCCACGTACGGTCAGGTGGCGCTGCTCGCCGGTCGCGCGCGAAGTGCACGCTATGTGGGGTATGCGCTGCATAGCAACCCACGCCCTGGTCAAATTCCCTGTCATCGCGTGGTGTTTGCCGACGGCCGTATCTGTGAGGGCTTTGCCTTTGGCGGTCCCGATGCTCAGCGCGAGCTCTTAATGGGGGAGGGCGTGGCGTTTACCGATTCCATGCACGTCGACTTGGCCGCCTGTCGCTGGCCAGCAGGGTTCTAGCGGCTCTACTGTGGCCAAAACCGCCACAAAGGTGCCTGTCCCCTTTGCGGCGGTTTTCCGTTGTAGGTTTACCGGGGCTAACTTATGGAGAAGCTATGGCGGCTCATATTGATGCTGCAAAGTAAACCACGGTGAACTATATTTTATTCAACAACGGAGCGGGCAATAGGCGATGAAAAAGCCTGCCCTGTTGAGTTTGATTCGCATCCCTCCCCTCTGTGCGATTCAACGGTGTACTTCGGGAACGGGCCCGCTGGCAACTGACTGCCGGCGGGCCCGTTCCCGTTTGTCGGGGGAGTGCGATGGGCGGAGCCGAACCGGTCGGGCACCAAAAAAGGCGGACGCCGTAGCGCCCGCCCTATAGCAATCGAAAGTTCAAACCAGCAGGTCGGTCTAGTACACCATGCCCATGGCGTCCCGAACCTCGGCCAGGGTCTGCTCGGCGATCTCGTTGGCGCGACGGTTGCCCTCGTGCAGCACGTCCTTCACGTAGTCCAGATCGTTCTCGTAGCGCTGACGACGCTCACGGATCGGGGCGAAGTACTCGTTGACGGCCTCGGTCACGTACTTCTTGAGCTGGCCGGAGCCGCCCATGCCGATCTCCTCGGCAATCTCGACCTCGGAGCGGCCGGTGCAGATCGCGGCGGTCGAAAGCAGGCCGGAAACGCCGGGGCGGTTCTCGGGATCAAACGTGATCATGCGCTCGGAGTCGGTCTGGCTCTTCTTGATGCGCTTGGCCGTCTCCTCGGCGGTCATCGAGATGTTGATGGCGTTGCCGTAGCTCTTGCTCATCTTGCGACCGTCCAGGCCGGGCAGCAGTGGGGTCTCGGACAGCAGCGCATCGACCTCGGGGAACACCTTGCCGTAGCGGTTGTTAAAGCGGCGGGCGATGGTGCGGGTGAGCTCGATGTGCGGCAGCTGGTCGCGACCGACGGGCACCACATTGCCCTTGCAGAACAGGATGTCGCAGGCCTGGTGCACCGGGTAGGTGAGCAGAAGGCCGGTGAGCTCGTGGCCCGAGGCCTCCATCTCGGCCTTGACCGTGGGGTTGCGCGCCAGCTCAGCCTCGGACACCAGCGACAGGAACGGCAGCATGAGCTGGTTTGCGGCGGGCACGGCGGAGTGCGCGTAGATCATGGTCTTGTCGGGGTCGATTCCGCAGGCAAGGTAGTCCATCACCATGTTGTACACGTTGTCCTGGATGTGCTCGGTGGTGTCGCGGTCGGTGATGACCTGGTAGTCGGCGATGAGCACGTTGGTCTTGGCGCCCATGTTTTGCAGCTCCACGCGGCCCTTGAGGGTGCCAAAGTAGTGGCCCAGGTGCAGGCGGCCGGTGGGGCGGTCACCGGTAAGCATGGTGAACTTCTCGGGTGTCTTGGCCAGGCCATCGCGAATGGCGTTGCTCTTTTGCAGCGCGACTTCGTAGCTGTTCTCGTTTGGCATGATTGCTCCTAACGTATATTCATGGGTCAAGATGATAACGCGTTTATTAAAGGGGTGGTGCGTAAGTAGGCGAGGGGCGGGAGAGGGGTGGCTTGTGCGATGGGCGCGGCGCGGCCGCGCTTGGCCAACGGTGCCTTGGCACATCCTCGGCAGCTTGCCCTAGAGCTTGTGGTGGCGCTCTTCTTTGCGCTCCTCGGCTGCCTGCTCCTCCTGCTTAAAGGCGGGGTCGTCGGGGGTGACGAGCTCGTCCTCGTGCGTGCGCTTGTTGTAATGGTGGCGCAGCACGGGCTCAAACAGATGTAGATGCTTGGCAAAGGCCGCCGAGCCAATGGCGAGCACGGTAAAGATGAGCACGCGCATGGGCACCTCGACCTGGTTAATCGCGGCGGCGCCGGCCGAAAGCATGATGCACCAGGCATAGATGAGCAGCACGGCCTGTTTTTGGTTGTAGCCTTCTTGGATCAGGCGGTGGTGGATGTGGCCCTTGTCGGCCTGTCCGATGCTAATGTGGGCGCGCTTGCGGCGCACAATGGCGCTAAACGTGTCGATGATGGGCACGCCGGCAACGATGAGCGGGATGATAAGCGAGGTGAGTGCGGCGGTGCGGCTCACGTTGAGCAGCGAGATGGAGCCCAGCGCAAAGCCCAGAAGCAGCGACCCCGAGTCGCCCAAGAAGATGCTTGCGGGGTTGAAGTTGTAGTGCAAAAAGGCCAGACAGGCGCCAAAGAGCGCAATAGAGAGCGCGGCGGCGTCGATGCGGCCCGAGAGCACGGCCATCGAAAACATGGTGAACGACGCGATGCCGCAGATGCCCGTGGCCAAGCCGTCGAGGCCGTCGATGAGGTTAATGATGTTGGTGAATGCCACCAGATAGATCACGGTGATGGGGTAGGCGAGCCATCCGAGCATGATCTCGCCGGGGGCAAACGGGTTGACGATGACGCCGATTTTTAGGCCGCCGATACAGGCGATAAGCGCGGCGAGGACCTGTCCGGCCAGCTTTTGCTTGGGCTTGAGCTGGAAGACGTCGTCGATAGCGCCGGTCGCAAAGATGACGGTAAAGGAGAGCGCCAGCATGGGATAGCTAATGTGAAGGCGCGGATGCGGCACCAAAACGGGCGGCCAGCCTAGGTGCCAGGTGCCTAGGATTTGCACAATGCAAGCAACGACCAGGCCCAAAAACACCGCCGCTCCGCCCAAACGTGGGATGGGCCTGGTGTTGATGCGGCGCTTAGAAGGATAGTCGACGGCATCGAGCTTAATTGCCAAGCGCTTGACCAGGGGCACCGCGAGGAAGGTCGTGATAAAGGCCGCCGCTGCCACGCATAGGTACGGTATGTAGCTCGGGGATGAAGCCATGAATCTAAAAACCGCCAAGCGTCGAAGGAAAAGGTCAAAGGTTGCTACGCGGAAATGGCATAGCTGTCCCATGATACTCGACCGAGGGGGGTGCGGAGGTTTGCACCGTGCGATTATCACGCGCATACCAGATATTGGAATGTTGTCGATGGCTTGTCGGGATGCCGGCGGGGATCCATATGGACTGTATGGTGATTTTCGGCAAAAGAAAACCACCCCCCACGTTACGAAAATGAACCCACCTAAAACAGGTGGGTGCCCTCATCGACTGTTCCAGCGTCCTTAACAACGAAGGATACCTGTACTAGGTACGACTGTGTGGGCTCCCTAAATAAACGCGACGGTTCACCCAGTTGCTCCGCGGGGGGCGGAATACCTACATCATAAAGCGGCACTTTATCGATTCCAGTCTTGACATTACAAAAATCGTGTCGGACGATTACGGCGCCTTAGGGACGGAGCCGTCTACGCGGTCTGGCCCTTTACGTTTGAGCTGCTGAATCGTTGTTTTGGAGCATGTTTTTATGCCGACGTCGTTGACCGAACTTTTTTCGCCCGCCTGCCATTTGTGTCCGCGCCGTTGCGGTGCGGCGCGCGATGAGGGCGCGCGCGGCGTATGCGGTGCTAACGACACGCTCAGGGTGGCCCGCGCGGCGCTTCATATGTGGGAGGAGCCGCCTATCTCGGGCGAGGCCGGTTCGGGCACGATCTTCTTTAGCGGTTGCTCGCTTAAATGTATCTACTGCCAGAACCACGAGATTTCGACCGGCAATTTTGGCCTTGAGATTTCGCCTGAGCGCCTGGTCGAGATTATGCTGGAACTGCAGGACCAGGGTGCCAACAACATCAATTTGGTGACGGCGACGCACTATGCGCACCTGTTGCCTGCCGTGATTGCCGCGGCACGGGCGCGCGGACTGGTTATCCCGATCGTCTACAACACGAGTGGTTACGAGCGCGCGAGTGCCGTGGCGGCGCTGGGCGACCTGGTCGATGTGTGGCTTACCGACTTTAAATATGCCAATGCCGGGCTTGCGCAGTCGCTCTCTCATATAAAGGACTACCCACGTGTGGCCGTGTCAGGCCTGGCTCAGATGGCGCGCGAGATCGAGCGCCGCGGGGGAGAGATGGTGGATGAGGGCGGGCTCATGAAGCGCGGCATGATTGTGCGCCATCTGGTACTGCCGGGACATGCAGACGATTCGTGTCGCGTGCTGGACCTGGTGTGGCAGACGGTGGGCGATGTGCCGATCTCGGTCATGAACCAGTACACGCCCAATGCACTTATGCGCGAGCAGGGCGGCGACCTGGCGCGTGCCGTGACGCGCGAGGAGTACGAGCAGGTGCTCGACCATGCCGACGACCTGGGTTTTACGACGATGTTCTGGCAAGAGGGCGGCGCGGTAGACGAGAGCTTCACCCCGGCCTTCGACACCACCGGTGTTCTTACCAGCGCAAAGTAGTGCGTTCGTCGATGATTTTTCTGGGACGGGGATAAAAAATCATCGAGAGGATCGCCTGTTCGAAAAGTTGCCAAAATAGCCGCGCCCCAAAAAGACTGGTTATTGGGCGTTGACAGTTGGCGAGCCGTAGGTAAAATATCGACTTGTCCTGGGGACGTAGCTCAGTTGGGAGAGCGCTGCCGTCGCATGGCAGAGGCCGAGGGTTCGACTCCCTTCGTCTCCACCCTTGGATTTGATAAGCCGCTGACATTGTGTCGGCGGCTTTTTTTAAAAAGAAAGGGCTGCATCATGGCCGAGCTTGAGTCCCAACCACTGTCTGCCGAGGAGCGCGCCGAGTTGGAAGAGCTCCGCGCCGAGAAGGCTCGTCGCGAGGCCCAGGAAGAGGCACGCCGCGAGCGTGAGGAGCTGGCCGCCCTGCGTGCCGAGCGCGAGAAGGCCGAGGAGGCCACTGCGAAGGTCGCATCCGAGTCTGCGCCCGTGCCCAAGCCCGCCGCCGCGAAGCCCGTGCCCACTGCACCCAAGCCTCAGCCCAAAAAAGCCGCTCACCCTAAGACCGTCGAGCCCAAACCGAGCCGTGACGAGATGACCTTTGCCCAGCGCATGGTCACCTCCAAGGAGCCTACGGGCGAGAATGAGATCCCCGGCATGGCTCCCGCTCAAAAAATCATCATCGTGCTCGCCCTTATCGCGTTTATCGTCTTTATGGTCTACACGATCCTGACCAGCATGGGCCTGCTCTAACCGACTCGCATCGGGCGTCATGTCCGCATGCTCTGCTCTCGTCCAACCCTCAAATTCTGCACCACACATCCGAAAGGTCGCCCCATGGCTTTGACCGACATCTCTCATCCCACCGACATCGCAATGCTCACCGATCTGTACGAGCTCACTATGGCCCAGGGCCTGTGGGAGAGCGGCAAGGCCAATGAGCAGGGTTGTTTTACCGCGTTTTACCGCGACCATCCTTTTGGCAGCGCCTATGCCGTCATGTGCGGCACCGCCGAGCTGCCCGAGCTTGTCGAGAACCTGCGCTTTACGCCCGAGGACATCGACTACCTCGCATCGCTTGAGGCCCCGGCCGGCGGCGCGATGTTCAAGCCTGGATTCCTCGACTACCTGCGCGATTTTCGTGCGCATGTAAACATCGACGCCGTGCCCGAGGGCGAGCTCGTCTTTCCGCGCGAGCCCATGGTGCGCGTCACCGGCCCCGCGCTGGAGTGCCAGCTGCTCGAGACGGCGCTGCTCAACATCGTCGGGTTCCAGACGCTTGTCGCCACCAAGACGGCGCGCGTGGTGCTCGCCGCCGACGGTCGCCCCGTGGCGGAGTTTGGCCTGCGCCGAGCCCAGGGTCCCGATGGTGGCCTGGCCGTTGCGCGCGCGAGCTACGTTGCCGGCTGCTCCTCTACGTCCAATGTGCTCGCCGGCCGCCGCTACGGTATTCCCGTCTTTGGCACGCATGCGCACAGCTGGGTGATGAGCTTCGATTCCGAGCTCGAGGCCTTCCGCGCCTTTGCCAAGTCGAGCCCCAAGAACTGTACGCTGCTCATCGACACCTATGACGTGCGCGAGGGCTGTGAACATGCCATTACGGTTGCCAAGGAGATGGAGGCGGTGGGCGAGCGCCTGTCGGCCATTCGCATCGACTCTGGCGACCTCGCCAAGCTCTCCAAGTATGTGCGCGGCCGTTTTGATGCCGAGGGCCTGCCTTATGTGGGGATCTCGGTTTCTAACGATCTTGACGAGTATACGATTCAGTCGCTGCTCGACCAGGGCGCGCCCATCGACAGCTTTGGCGTGGGCACCAAGCTCGCGACCTGCTACGATCAGCCGGCGCTGGGCGGCGTGTACAAGCTTTCCGCCCGCCGTGCGAGCGAGGCAGACCCATGGACGCCGGTGGTCAAGCTCTCCGAGCAGCCCTACAAGCGCACGATCCCGGGTGTGCAACGCGTGCGCCGTTATTACGACGGATTTGGCGGCCCGGTCTGCGACATGATCTACGACGAGGACCATCTGGCGGGGGAGGGCTCCGCGCGCGGCAATACCCTCGTGGCCGTGAATGATGCCGCCCTGGTGACCGACGTGTCCGAACTTGAGTATCGCGAGCTGCTGGTGCCGATCGTGCGCGATGGCAGTGCGGTGGCTCCGCGTGAGAGCATCCAGGACGCGCGCGAGCGCTGTGCTTGGGCGCTCGATCATCTGGACGCAGCTTTCAAGCGCTTCCTGTACCCGCAGACCTATGTGGTGGGCATGGAGCAGGGCCTGGCTCAGGTGCGCGACGAGCTCGTGCGCAAGAACATGGCCGCGGCTTCGGCTTTCCCCTGGGCTCACTAATTCTTTGGGCGGTAGGGGCGAGTCACGCTCCCTTGGCCGCCAGCTCGGCCGTTCGCTGAACAGTTGATTGGTTTGACGTATGACGACTTCTTATAAAACGATGGTGGTAAAGATCGGTTCGTCCACGGTGGTGGGCGCCGATGGCAAGGTCAACCGCGCCTTTATCGGCGGACTTGCCGATCAAGCCGCAGCGCTGCGCAAGCTCGGCTGGCGTCTGGTCGTGGTGAGCTCGGGCGCTATTGCCTGTGGCTATCCCGTGTTGGGCTTCGACCGCAAGCCGGTCGGCGACCTTCCGAGCCTGCAGGCCTGCGCCTCGGCTGGTCAGTGCATCATCTCGTCGGCCTACGACGAGGAGTTCCATGCGCGCGACCTGCTCACCTCGCTCGTACTGCTCACGCGCCACGACACGGCCCGCCGCACGTCCTACCTGCATGCACGCGACGCCCTGCTGCGCCTGGTGGAGCTGGGCGTGGTGCCGGTCGTCAACGAGAACGATACCGTCACCGTCGACGAGATCAAGTTTGGCGACAACGACACGCTGGCGGCGCTTGTGAGCTGCCTGGTTTCTGCCGATCTGTGCGTGACGCTCTCGGACATCGATGGCCTCTATACCGCCAATCCGCACGAGGACCCCACGGCCGAGTTCGTCCCGGTCGTGCATAAGATCGATGCCAAGATTATCGCCTCGGCAGGCGATTCTTCGACTTCGGTGGGCACGGGCGGCATGATTACCAAGATTCGCGCGAGCCGCATCCTGATGACGGCGGGCATTCAGAGCGTGATTTGCTCGGGCGAGGAGCCCGATGCGCTCGTGCGCCTCGCCCGCGGCGAGAGCGTGGGCACGCTGTTCGATCCGCCTGCGGAGCGTCTGGACATCGCACCCCGCAAGCTGTGGATCGCACTGGGCGACAAGGCGCATGGCTCGGTGACGGTCGATGATGGTGCTGCGAAGGCGCTGGTCAGCCGTGGCTCTTCCCTGCTTGCGGTGGGTATTCGCGAGGTCGATGGCCAGTTTGCCGAGGGCGATGTGCTCGACGTGTGCGACCCGAGCGGTATGGTTGTCGCCCGCGGTATCGCCGAGGCCGATTCGGACGTGCTGGAACTTGCTGCCGGTCGCCGCCAGGACCAGATCGCCAGCAACCGCCTGCTCGCTAACCTGGCCGAGAAGCCGGCGATACACAGGGATAACTTGATCGTATTTGCATAAAGAAAGACAGCGCTGCGGATCGTTTCCCGCAGCGCTGTCTTTCTCGTGCCGGCACCTGGGGACGTTTCTTTTGTGCCGGCAGGTGGGGACACTCCTTTGCTAGAAGATCTGGCGCAGGTCTCCTCGGTTGAGGGCTTCGTTGAAGAGGTGCTTGAACACCACGCTGCCGTGCAGGCCATCGTGTTCAAACTCGTTCGTCACCCAGGCATGCGAGTTGCCCACGCGACTGAGCGTGTCGAGCTGCAGACCCGAATCCACGTACATGTCATCGAAGTACACGGCGGCCTGGAGTGGCACTTCGTTGCAGGCCAGGCGCTGCGAGTCGTAGATCTTGTCCCAGCTGGTGTCTTCCATCAGCAGGTCCATGGCGGGCTTGAAGGGCTTGAGCTCGGGCATCTGCTCAAACATCCACGGGAACATGGCCTCGCCGGTAAACATGAGCGGGCGCGCGAGCGTGTCGAACTCGGCGCGGTGTGCCTTTTCCTCTGCCGCGGCCCAGCGAATGGGCATGGTGTCGCCGTCGGCGTAGATGAACTCCTGCAGCGTCCAGTACAGCGGATTCGTGCGTGTGTTGGTGCGCTCGAATGCGCGCATCAAAAAGCCGTCGGATACCGAGGAGCCGCAGCTCAGCGTGCCATCGCCATCAACAAACGCGTGGTCGATAATCCAGTGCATGCGCTCAAAGCTCGGCTTCATACCAAAGTCGCTGCCCATGAGCTGTAGGCGCTCGACCGTCATCGGCGAGCCGTCGGGCAGCACGGGCTTCTGTGCCTCGAGCGCATCGGCCAGGGCTGCCACGCGCTCGACGTCGGCGGGGTAGCGGTCGTAATACTGCTGCGTCTTGGCGGCCATGCGCGGGAAGGTGTGCGCGTAGACCTCGCTGGCGCTCGCCGGCACGTGGGGGATGCCGCCGCAGGTAAAGCTCGCCGCCACGCCCTCGGGGAAGAGCGACAGATAACTCAGCGTCAAAAAGCCGCCGTAGCTCTGGCCGAGCGTGACCCAGGGCTTACCGCCAAAGCCCACCAGGCGCAGGTACTCAAAATCGCGCACGATGGAGCTGACGAGGTGGCGCTTGAGGAAGTCCGCCTGCGAGCGTGCGGCATCGGAGCCGGCCGCCGTCGCGCGCTCGCCCAGAGCCGCGATCGTACGCCCGTCTACACAGCTGCTGCGCCCCGTGCCGCGCTGGTCGGGAAGGACCACGCGGAAGTGTTTGACGGCTTCCTCAATCCAGCCGTCGCTCGTGGGTGAGAGCGGACGCGGGCTCTCGCCACCAGGGCCGCCCTGCAAAAACAGGAGCAGCGGCAGATCGTCGTTGATGCGGTCGGGCGCGCAAACCACGCGGTAGAAGAGCTTGATGCTCTCGGGCGCGCCGGCGATTGGTGCCGGCATAGCGCCGCGGCGCATGGTGTTGCCGACGGCCAGGAGCATCGGCTCCAGGCCGCGCCAGTCAAGGGGGACGTCGATGCTGTGGTCCTCGACATAGAGGCCGGGGACGTTGTATGAAGTGATGAGGGCCATGCGGTACTTCCGTTCGTTGCGGTGTTTCGGGTTGACCAATTCTACCGCCGCGGGCGAGGCCATGCGCAAATCGGCTACCATGGTTGCAAACTTCTAGGAGAAAGGGCCGCCCATGTCGGTCGATATAGCCACGTATGTCCACGATCTTGCCGTTGCCGCCAAGGCAGCGTCGGTCTCGCTTGCCACGGCGAGCGATGAGCAGCGCCAGGAGGCCGTGCGCGCCATGGCCGCAGCACTGCGCAACGGTGTCGACTCCATCGTCGCCGCCAACGAGCTCGATATGTCCGCCGCGCGCGATGCGGGCACTTCGGCCGGTCTGCTCGACCGTCTGCTGCTGACGCCTGAGCGCGTCGAGGGCATGGCCGCCGGTTTGGAGAAGCTCGCCGAGCTGCCCGATCCCGTCGGCCGCGTGCTCGACCACCGCGTGCTTGCGAGCGGTGTGGACCTGACCCGCGTGAGCGTGCCGTTGGGCCTGGTCGCCATGGTCTACGAGGCGCGCCCCAACGTGACGGCCGACGCCGCAGGCATCTGCATCCGTACCGGCAACGCCTGCATTCTACGCGGCGGCTCGCTGGCCTATCACTCGTGTGCCATGATCGCCGAGCTGCTGGCCGATGCGCTCGAGGCCAAGGGCTTCCCGCGCGAGGCCGTGTCGATGATCGAGTCCACCGACCGCGAGGCCACCGGCGAGCTCATGAAGCTCCGCGGTATTGTCGACGTACTCATTCCGCGCGGAGGTGCAGGCCTGATCCAGCGCTGCGTGCGCGAGTCGCTTGTGCCGGTGATCGAGACGGGCACGGGCAACTGCCACATCTACGTGCATGAATCCGCCGACTTTGATAAGGCGCTCAACATTATCGTTAATGCCAAGACCCAGCGCGTAGGCGTGTGCAATGCCGCCGAGTCGCTGCTGGTCGACCGTGCTGTGGCCGATGCGTTTTTGCCCGCGGTCGTGACCGTGCTGCATGACCACGGCGTGCTGATTCACGGCGACGAGGCAACCTGCGCCGCATGCGCCGATGCCGGGCTTGTGGAGGGCGATGACTACGTCGCCGCGACTGAGGAGGACTGGGGTCGCGAGTACCTGGCGCTCGAGATGAGCGTGAAGGTCGTGGCAAACGAGGACGAGGCCATCGCACACATCAACCGCTACGGCACGATGCACTCCGAGGCCATCGTTGCCGAGGATACGGATGCTTGCGAGCGCTTCCTCGATGCTGTCGATGCCTCGGCCGTGTACTCCAACGCCAGCACTCGCTTCACTGACGGCGGCGAGTTTGGCCTGGGTGCCGAGATCGGCATCTCGACCCAAAAACTCCACGCCCGTGGCCCCTTTGCCGCCGAGGCCCTCACCACCTACAAATACAAGCTCCGCGGCACCGGCCAGGTCCGTCCCTAACGCCCGCGCAAACAAAAACCACCACAAAGGTGCCTGTCCCCTTTGTGGTGGTTTTAGGTGGCGTTGACGGTTAGGCCTGGAAGGTATCTCGGTCGGGGGCGAAGGACTGCATGGCCGCGATGGTGCGGTCAAAGAGCTCGGGGAGCTCCCAGCCCAACATCTCGGCGCCCTGCGAAATCACGTCGCGCGAGCAGCCGGCGGCAAAGCGTTTGTCCTTGAACTTCTTCTTGAGCGACTTAGTCGTAAAGTCCATAACGCTCTTGCTCGGGCGCATGATGACGGCAGCGCCGATCAGGCCGGTGAGCTCATCGCAGGCAAACAGGATCTTTTCCATCTGCAGCTCGGGCTTGGGCAGTGAGGTGTTGAAGTCCGACGTGTGCGTCTGGATGGCGCGAATGAGCTCGGGAGACGCACCTTCGCCCTCAAGAATCTCGGCAGCATAGATGGTGTGGTTCATGGGGTCGTCCTCATGCTCCTCCCAATCCAGGTCGTGCAGCAGACCGACGATGCCCCAAAACTCCTCGTTCTCGGGGTCGAACTCGCGCGCAAAGTAGCGCATAGTGCCCTCGACCGTCTCGCCATGGGTGATATGGAACGGGTCCTTGTTGTGCTCATTGAGCAGTTCGAACGCGCGGTCGCGGGTGATTCCGGCGGTAAGCGGCTCTGCCATAAGAGACTCCTTGTGCTCGTGGGTATCGATAAGAATGAATACTACTAGAACAAGAAAACCACCACAAAGGTGCCTGTTCCCTTTGTGGTGGTTTTTGGCGCGGATGGGTTAGTTGAGGGCGGCTTGGGCTAGGCGGGCTTCGGCGGCCTCCTCGGTGACGCCAAGGGCCACGGCGAACTCCTCGATGGAGCGGCGTTTGGCCTCCTTGAGTACGCGCATGTAGTAGGAGCTGGGTTTTTTATCAGCTTCCTCGGCCTGGCGAATGCGGTGCATCATGGTCTTTGCCACGCGGACCGTCTCGGGCGCGCCCAGCTTGAGCTGCTGCTTAAAGTGTGTCTCCTCAAGCGAGCTGTTGCGCTCGGTAAAGGTGTCGCACTCCAGCTCGTCATAGTGGCTCAGCAGGTGCTCGGCATCTTGCTGAGAGATGGCGGCGTGCAGACGGTCGGCCTGCGCCACGGGGTACATGAGGATCGTCTGCGCATGTCCCTGCTTGGTCTCGAGCAGCAGCATGGGCTGCGGTGTGTCGTCCCTAAAACCGACGACGGTGCAGACTCCCTGGCCCGGATGAATGACGTGTTGACCGATTGAGAACATGCTACCTCCAACTTATACGAATTTACGTATGTCTAGAATAACACGCTGACGTGCGCAAACCCGTACTTTATGCAGGAAAAGCACACAACTCTGATAGGTAAGAGTATTCGATAACAGACGCAGCTCATTCACACCTTTATGCATTTTCAACGCCTGCATAATCTGCAGGCAGACCGGCATCTTTGAGTGACTCCATACAAGCTGTAGTCATTTTTGTGCATATGCAATATCTATTAGCTTTACCCTGCGACAGTGCCCGTCGCTTGTGATAGAGTGCTACAAACTCTGGCTTTTGCCCTACGAGTGACCAAGAGCTCGGGGGCTTTAACACAAGGAGGATCTATGCCCGAGAAGATTGAAGAGCTAGTACGCGCTGCGCTTGCTGCGGCCCAGGAGGCCGGCGACCTTTCCGCATTTGAACTTGACGATTGCGCTATCGAGCGACCGGCTGACACTTCTCATGGCGAGTGGACCTCTACCATGGCCCTGAAGTCCGCCAAGCTGGCCCACTGCGCCCCGCGCAAGATCGCCGAGGCCATCGTTGCCCATATGCCCGAGGACCCCGCGATCGAGAAGGTCGAGATCGCAGGCCCCGGCTTCATCAACTTCTACCTCTCCGTTGCCGTCAAGAATGCCATCTTTGGCGAGGCTCGCGAGAAGGGTATGGACTTCGCTAAGTCCAACGTCGGTGGTGGCCTGAAGACCCAGGTCGAGTTCGTTTCCGCCAACCCCGTCGGCCCCATGCACATCGGCCACGGCCGCTGGGCCGCGCTGGGCGACTCGCTCTGCCGCGTTATGGATCACGCCGGTTACGACATCCAGCGTGAGTTCTACATCAACGACCACGGCTCTCAGATGAACACCTTCGGCAACTCCATCAGCACGCGCTATATGCAGCTTGCCGACATCATCGCCAAGCAGGGCGTGGATATCGACGAGGCTCACAAGCTGCTGATCGCCGACCGCGACGCCTTTGTTGCCGACGAGAACGACGAGCATCCCGAGACCCATCCGTATCAGGACAACTTTGCCGAGACCCTGGGCAAGGACTCCTACGGCGGCGACTACATCATCGACGAGGCTGCCGAGTTCTGGCGCACCGACGGCGATAAGTGGGTCGACGCCGACCCGCAGGAGCGTATGGAGAGCTTCCGCGAGCGCGGCTATGTGAAGATGGTCGACAACATGCGCGACCTCTGCCACGCCGTCAATTGCGACTTCGATCGTTGGTACTCCGAGCGTTCGCTGTATGTGAAGGACACCGAGGGTGAGACCGCCGGCACCTCCGCCGTCGACCGCGCTTTTGAGAAGCTCGACAAGATGGGCTACCTCTACACCAAGGACGGCGCCCTGTGGTTCCGCTCCACCGACCTGGGCGATGACAAGGACCGCGTCCTGATCAAGTCCGACGGCGAGTACACCTACTTCGCCTCCGACGTTGCCTATCACTGGGATAAGTTCCAGCGCGTCGACCACGTCATCGACATCTGGGGTGCCGACCACCACGGCTACATCGAGCGCGTCCGCTGCGTCTGCGACGCCCTTGGCTATCCCGGCAAGTTTGAGGTTCTGCTGGGCCAGCTCGTCAACCTGCTGCGTAACGGCAAGCCCGTCCGAATGTCCAAGCGCAAGGGCACCATGGTGACCCTGCAGGAGCTCGTCGACGAGGTCGGCTCCGATGCCGCTCGCTACACGCTCATCTCCAAGAGCTCCAACCAGATGGTCGACTTCGATATTGAGGCCGTTAAGAAGCGCGACAACTCCAACCCGGTCTATTACGTGCAGTATGCTCACGCCCGCGTGTGCTCCATCCTGCGCCGTGCCGCCGACGTTACGCCCGAGCAGGCTGACGAGATGGGCATGAAGGCCGTCGCCGAGAAGGCCATCGGCGAGAACGTCGATTACTCGCTGCTGACCGACCCGACCGAGCTTGCCCTTTCGCGTAAGCTCAACGAGCTCACCGACCTCATCGCCAGCTGCGCTCGCGACCGCGCCCCGTTCCGTCTGACGCACTTTGCCGAGGAGCTTGCCGGCGACTTCCACAGCTTCTACGCTGCCTGCCAGGTGCTGCCGAGCGAGGGCCGTCCCGTCGACCCCGAGCTTTCGCGTGCCCGTCTGGCCGCTTGCGATGCCGTCCGCGTGACGCTCGCCCTGGTGCTCACCCTTGTTGGTGTCTCCGCTCCCGAGCAGATGTAAGCTGCGGGTCATTTAACCGTGTAGGTTCGGCTTTGCTGAGCCCTATAAGCCCGATCTCCATGCGGAGGTCGGGCTTTTTGCAAACGCCGACGTATTGACGAATTTGGAACTGCTGGAAATACGAAACTATGCCGGTTTACTACGATGAATATGAGAAATTCCAACCACGCCGGCTTTTCGCAAAAAAGTGCAGGGCATCTACCTGCGGTTTTAGTTCAACAAGTTTCGGAGTGGTCGCGGTTGAGCGATTCATCGTAGTAAACCGCCATAGTTTTGGCGGAGGCAGTCAGATTTGTGGGCGGTAAACCAAAGAGTGCCCCTTTTGACTAGTCGTTTAAGAGCGTTCCCAATGACTAAGTTGCAGGTGGTTGCGGTTGTGTTACACTAACGCTGCGTATATGACGCAATCATCTCGATACAGATCAATGATGTCCGTCGTTTTGAACGGAACTAGACTGTTTAGCCGCCCTGAAGGTTTATGCAGGGAGCATGTGATCACAGGGCTTGAAAAGAAAGTTGAGCAAACACTGTGTCTGATCAACAGCAAGAAAACGAAATAACGACGACGCAAGCCGCTCCCGCTGCACCGGTTGCGTCGGACCAGGTCGCGGCGCCCGCGCAAGCCTCGGCTCCTGAGACGCCTAAGGCTGCTTCGACGCCTACGCCTGTAGCGGCTGAGAAGGCCGTGTCTGCAACTGGTGAGGAGGCTGCTCCGGCAAAGCCCAAGCGTACGCGCCGCGCGGCCAAGCCTGCCGATGACGGCGAGGAGGTCACCAAGCCCAAGCGCCGTACCACGCGCACGACGCGCGCCAAGCGTACCGTTGCAGCTGACTCCTCGGCGCCGATTTCCGATGAGGTCGCGCAGGCACGTGCGTTGGCGCAGATTAGCGAGGCTCAGGTGGTGCGCGCCCGCCGTCGTGCTGCCGAGCGTGAGGCCGCGGCTCTGACCGAGCTTGCAGCTCCGTTTGTGCCCGAGACGCCTGCCGCCACCGAGACCCCTGTCGCCGACCAGCCAACCGAGAAGCCGGTACCGCGCACACGCCGTCGCACGGCTGCTAAGGCCGAGCAGGTTGCCGATCAGGTAACCCCCGAGCTCGCTGAGGCTTCGGTCCGTTCCGCGGCAGGGGAGGGCACATCGCCTGTTGAGCCCGCTGCGCCTGTCGAGGCCAGCGAAGTTCCCGTTGTCGATCCGGCTTTGCGCCCGCACCGTCGCGGTCGCAAGCCCAAGGCTTTCGTCGAGGCCGAGAAGGCCGCAGCCGCAGCCGCCGCCGCTCGGGATGCTGCGGCGACCGCCGAGCCTGCAACCGCTGCCGACGCGCCCGTCCAGGATGCTACGACTTCCGAGGCCGTTTCTGCCGATGTCGAGCCCGCCGACGTCCGTCCTGGTCGCAGCCATCGTACTGCTGCTAAGCGCACGTCCAAGGCCAAGGCTGCCAAGAAGGGTGCGTCCGAGGTTTCCGCCGAGACGACCGCCGATGCATCGACTGATGCCGCCGAGCCCCAAGACGTCGAACAGTCTGCGTCCGAGAAGCCCAAGCGCGGTCGCAAGAAGTCCGCTAAGGCCAAGGCCGTCGAGCAGCATGCCGAGGCCGAGCCGCAGGGCGATTCCAATGCCGAGGCCAGCGATGATGCTTCGGCTAACGAAGACGCCTCCGCAACCGATGGCACCGCCCCCGTCGAGACCGAAGAGAGCGCTCGCCCCAACCGCCGTCAGCACAAGCGCAACGACGAGCGTAATGACCGCAACGAGCGCAAGGACGAGCGTAACAACGATCGCCGCAACCGTCAGCGCGACCGCAAGCAGCGCAATAAGGAGCGCAATGCCGCTCCGACTGAGCCCACGCTTTCGCGCGAGGAGCTCGCGGCCATGAAGGTCGCCGAGCTGCGCGAGAAGGCCAAGGAGTTCGAGATCGAGACGACCGGCAAGAAGAAGGCCGAGCTCGTCGAGGAGATCTACACTACCGCCGCAAAGGCCGAGGGTTTCCGCGATATCAAGGGCATTCTGCAGATTCGCCCAGACAGCTCCGGCATCATCCACGCCCATGGCTACATGAAGTCCAACGACGACGCCTTCGTGCCCGCATACCTCATCCGTTCCGCGCGTCTGCGCACGGGCGATGTCATCGAGGGCTCGCTGCGTCCTTCGCGCGGCGGCGACAAGCGCGCCGGCCTCGCCAAGATCACGACCGTCAACGGCATGGATCCTGAGCAGATTCGCAATCGCCCCAAGTTCGGCGACCTCACCCCGGTCTATCCCAACGAGCCGCTGCGCATGGAGCATGGCAAGGATTCCATTACCGGTCGTGCCATCGACATCGTGTCGCCGATCGGCAAGGGTCAGCGTGGCCTGATTGTGTCCCCGCCTAAGGCCGGCAAGACGACGATCCTCAAGAAAATCTGCCAGTCTATCTCGATTAACAACCCCGAGGTGCACCTCATCTGCCTGCTCGTCGACGAGCGCCCCGAAGAGGTCACCGATATGCAGCGTTCCATCAAGGGCGAGGTTGTGGCGTCGACCTTCGATATGCCCGCCGACAACCACACTCGCGTGGCAGAGCTCGTCATCGAGCGCGCCAAGCGCATCGTGGAACTGGGCGGCGATGTTGTAGTTGTGCTCGACTCCATCACGCGTCTTGCCCGCGCCTACAACTTGGCGGCGCCCGCCTCAGGCCGCATCCTTTCGGGCGGCGTTGATTCGGCGGCACTGTATCCGCCCAAGCGTTTTCTGGGTGCAGCCCGCAATATCGAGAACGGTGGCTCGCTCACCATCCTGGCCTCCGCACTCATCGATACCGGTTCCAAGATGGACGAGGTCATCTTTGAGGAGTTCAAGGGTACCGGCAACATGGAGCTCAAGCTCGACCGCGACCTGGCCGATCGCCGCATTTTCCCGGCCATCGACCCTGTTGCCTCGGGTACGCGCAACGAGGACCTGCTGGTCGACGAGCAGATGCGCCCGTTTGTCTTTGGTCTGCGTCGCATCCTCGCCGGCATGAACAATACCGAGCGCGCGGCCGCATCGTTTATCAAGGGCCTCAAGGGCACCAACACCAACCAGGAGTTCCTGGTGCGTTCGGCCAAAAAGCATAGCGACTACGAGCAGACGTTCTAAGTCGTCAACCGCACGCGGCGTTATTGCCGGCGCGATGAAGGGTCGGGGCTTGCGCCTCGGCCCTTTTTATATCGCCACTCGGCGCCAGTTATCGACCATAAGACTGGCAAGCAGCAGGTTTCCCGTTTCAATCCGACATCGTCGCTTGCAATCGACAGGGCGGTTTCGCATAATAGCTTTTAAGCTTCGCGACGGAAAACGCAGATGAAACGAACCATATACCGTTGCTTTGGGGCATAGCCCCGCTTCATCTTCTCTCGCGCAGCCAACTGAATGATGCGATTTGGGTGCTGGAAGATGGGGAGAGCTCATGGCTTCTTCTGATGCAACACAACGAGCAGTCCTTGCCGGACTTTCGTGCGGGATCGGCCTGGCCGCCCCCGTGGTTATGTATGCCGCGACGCTGCCGTTTTCGTCGGTGAACGAGACGGTCGTGGCGGGTGCGGTTCCCTTCGCCGTGGGCGCGGTGGCGGGCGTGGGTATCTATGCCGCCTCGCTGGGCATCTCCGAGTACCGTGCGCAGCGTGAAGAGCGTCTGTTCCAGCCCGATGCCATGGGCGGTGCTGCCAATCTCAATCAACATCAAAGTGAGTTCAAGACCGCCTCGATTCCGGCTCAGCAGCAGGATGCGACTCCTTACGCTGCGGCTTCTGCTTCTCAGGCTCAGGCGGAGCAGTTTACCTCGGCATACCTTTCCGGCCTGACTGGTGCGTTCCAGCGCCGTCATGCCGATGATGGTGTCCCTACCATCGCTCGAGCCGCAGATGCTATGGACGAGGCCGAGGCTTGGTCCATGATCGACAGTATGCTCGACGACGATTCGCCGGTGAGCTGCGACCCTGCACACTCGCGCGACGTCTATCAAGTCGCCATCGACGAGCTTACCAACGGCGGGCAGACCGGCTCCTTCAATCGTGACGACATCGCCGCCGCGGCGCGCGCCGTGTCGGGCTCCCAGGCCGCCCCTGCGGGCAGCACGGCGGCTTTCGTGGCACTCGTTGCCAACGCGGCAGCCAATAACGCCTACAACGCTACCTCGGGCGACGCGAACGCTTCTGCCGATTATTCGTACGTTGATGAAGCCATTACCGCGGACGAGGAGGCCGTTGCCGCCCGCCGTGCCGCCGAGAGCTCGCTTTGGGGCGCTCCTGCTCAGCAGCAGGCGGCTGAGGCTGCGCCGTACAACGCAAACCTCGCCAGCATGCCTATCATCTCCGGTGCCGCGGACATCGATCTTGACGACCTCGATGAACCTGCAGCCATCACCGCATCGATTGATGCCCAAGATCGCATCGACACCGGCGACCTTCCGGACGTCTCGCTCGAGGTCGATGTCCCCATGGCCGATTACTCGGGCCACGAGGACATGTGGGCCGCCGCCACCGCGATTCTGGATGAGATTGACGAGCCCGCTCCTGTTGCAGTCCCCACTCCCGTCGCTGCCCCTCAGCCTGCTGCTCCCGCCTATGTCGGCCGTCACAGCGCTGTGTTCCCCGAGGATACCGCCCGTATCTCGCGCGAGAGCATCGAGCGGGCCGAGGCTATTGCCGCCGGCATTATGGAAAATCGTCGTCACGAGCGCGTCAATCAGATCCTCGAGGAAGAGATCGAGCGCCTGCAGTCCTCTACCGCCAAGCGTACGGGCCGTGCCTATCTGAGCGTTATCGAGGGCGGTACCGCCAGCTTCGCGCCGCTCCGCGCGGAGGCATAACTTCTGCATGGTTAAGATGAATCGAAAATGGGCGGTCGTGACCTGCCTGATGGCGCTCTTGATCTGGGGCAATTCGCTGGTTCCCGGCTCGGGGTCGGGCTCGCTGAGCCTAACGGTCATGGAAGCTATCCGCGGTTTCCTGCACGGCGTGGGACTTCCATATGAATGGGTGACCAACTTTGTTGTTCGCAAGTGCGCGCATTTTACCGAGTATATGGTGCTCGGCATCCTGGCAACGCACGCTTTTGATTTTGAGGGCCGGCACACCTTTGACGTGCTGCTGCCCACGGCGGTGTTCCTGCTGCTGATTCCCTCGATCGACGAGACGATTCAGCTCTTTGTGCCGGGACGCGCCGGCATGATCACCGATGTGATGATCGACTGCTGTGGAGCGGCAATGGGCGTTGTGCTCCGATATCTCTTACGGTCGCTGATGTACGCCAAAAAGGCCGCCTAGGACGTATTGTTTGGTCCTAGGCGGCCTTTTTTATTTGAGGGCTTATATGAGGCGTGGTGGCGTCGTTCCATTGGTCGGATTTGCTGGGCGCGCCACGCCCCGTGGGTGCGTCTGTTACTGAAGCGCCTGTGCGCCCAGGGCAAGGCAACCCATGATGCCCTGCTTGCCCTCGAGGCTGTTGTTGACAATGTAGGTATCGATGTCGTTGACCTCGGGCGTGACGATATAGCCGTTGAGCATTTCGGCACATTTCTTGCGTGCGAGCGGCACGATGGGGGTGTGGTCGGCCACGCCGCCGCCGATGATGATCTTTTGCGGCGCGTAGCACAGCGTGTAGGTCATGAGCGCCTGTGCCAGATAGCCGGCGAGCAGGTCCATGGCCTCCGGGTCATCGGCCATGTCTCCGGCGCTCTTGCCATCCCAGCGCTTTTTAACGCCGGGGCCGGCGATGAGGCCCTCGAGACAGTTGTCGTGGAAGGGGCAGGCGCTGTGCTCGCCAATGGTGTCGCGCGGGTCGCGCGTGACCAGGATGTGGCCGGCCTCGGGATGCATCATGCCGTGCACGAGCTTACCGCCCGAGAGCACGCCGGCGCCCACGCCGGTGCCGATGGTCAGGTAGACCACGTCGGTGAGGCCCTTGGCGCAACCAAACGTGACCTCGCCCAGGCAGGCGACGTTGACGTCGGTATCGTAGCCGCAGGGGATATTGAGCTCGTTTTGGATAGTGCCCAGCAGGTCAAAGTAGCGCCATGCCGTTTTGGGCGTCTCCAGGATCTTGCCGTATTGGGGCGAGGCAGGGTTGACTGCGGTGGGGCCAAAGGCGCCGATGCCCAGCGCGGCGATGCCCTTGTCGGCAAACCATGCGTTGACGGCCTCAACGGTCTCCTGCGGGGTCGTGGTCGCGATCTGCTCGCGCTCTAGGACCGTACCGTCCGCATAGCCCGTGGCGCAGACCATCTTGGTGCCACCGGCCTCGAGCGCTCCGATAAGCTGCTGCTCTGCCATAGTATTCCTCTCTCTGGGACGAGTTGCTCCGTGACTAAAGTATAGAGCTCTAAACTATTTAAGAAAGCGCTATAGAAAGAAGCCTCGCAACGCGGCGGGCGGTGCGGGGCTTCTTTGGTTGCTTTAGTTGCCGGGCCGTCCTTACCCGCGCGGCTTGATTTTATCACGTAGCGACTTGAGGTTCTCCAGCGCCGCGTTAAGCGTCTCGTCTCGCTTGGCAAAGTGGAAACGAATCAGATGGTTGACGGGCTCGCGGAAGAAGCTCGAGCCGGGCACGGCGCCCACGCCCACCTTAGACGCGAGGTCCTCGCAGAATTCGAGGTCGCTGTCATAGCCAAACTCAGAGATGTCCATCATGACGTAGTAGGCGCCCTGCGGCACGTTGTGCGTGAGGCCGATGCTGCCGAGTCCCTGACAGAACAGGTCGCGCTTGGCGGTGTAGAGGTCGAGGACCTCCTGGTAATAGCTGTCGTCGAAGTTGAGGGCGGTGACGACAGCTTCCTGCAGGGGAGCGGCGGCACCCACGGTGAGGAAGTCGTGGACCTTCTTGATGCGCTCGGTGATCTGGGCCGGGGCAATGGTGTAGCCCAGACGCCAGCCGGTGATGGAGTACGTTTTGGACAGCGAGCTGCAGCTGATGGTTCGCTCGAACATGCCGGGCAGCGTGGCCATATAGACGTGCTCGTGGGGCGCGTAGACGATGTGCTCGTACACCTCGTCGGTGATGCAGTAGGTGTCGTACTTTTTGCAGAGGTCGGCGATAAAGGTGAGCTCCTCGCGCGTAAAGACCTTGCCGCAAGGGTTGGAAGGGTTGCACAGGACGATGGCCTTGGGGTCGTTGTCGCGGAAGGCCGCCTCGAGTGTCTCGCGGTCAAAGTCGAATATGGGCGGGTTGAGCGGCACGTAGATAGGCTCGGCACCCGAAAGGATCGTGTCGGCGCCGTAGTTCTCGTAGAACGGCGAGAAGATGACGACCTTGTCTCCGGGGTTCGTAACCGTCATCATGGCGGCCATCATGGCCTCGGTGGAGCCGCAGGTGACTACGATATTCTCGTTGGGGTTTACCGACATGCCCATAAAATGCTCCTGCTTGGCGGCAAGCGCCTCACGCATGGCCTGGGAGCCCCAGGTGATGGAGTACTGGTGGTAAAGCGGCTTGGGGTCGGTGGCGATGGTGCTGAGGCTATCGAGCAGCTGCGCTGGGGGATCGAAGTCAGGGAAGCCCTGCGAGAGATTGACAGCGCCGTACTTATTGGAGATGCGTGTCATGCGGCGGATGACCGAATCGGTAAACGTTGCCGTGCGGTTGGAGAGTTCTTTCATGACGGTCCTTTCGAGCATTTGCAGTGGGGCAAGTTTACTCCTATGAAACCGGTGGGATTTGCTCGAAATGGTCTCGAAAAACTCTTTTCAAAATTCTTGAAAATTGGGGCTTGCATCGCGTGGCGTTCCTTGCAATAATAGTCGAGCGCGAAGCGCACAGGACACGGTGGGTGTAGCTCAGTTGGCTAGAGCGACGGGTTGTGGTCCCGTAGGTCGAGGGTTCGAGTCCCTTTACCCACCCCAGTTCTTGCTTCGTGTTGATATCGGGTCGTTAGCTCAGTTGGTAGAGCAGGGGACTCTTAATCCCAAGGTCCAGGGTTCGACCCCCTGACGGCCCACCACACGATATCTCCTCTAAAGTCCGCCACAACGGACTTTAGCTTTGGGTCGTTAGCTCAGTTGGTAGAGCAGGGGACTCTTAATCCCAAGGTCCAGGGTTCGACCCCCTGACGGCCCACCAAAGAACGCACAGGTCAGCGCTTCGGCGCTGGCCTTTTTTGTTTACCGAGAAGCCGAATCATAACCGTCCGTTACCGTCCGCGTTTTACGCCCCCTGCCGTTTATGCGCGGCAGGGGGCGTTTTATGCATTTCGCTGTTCGCGGACCTAGAAAACGCAACTTAGAGCGTCTCGGCGCTGCGACCGGTGCCATTAAAACCGCCGTCGGCGCCGCCGCCCTCGACGATCTGCAGGGCGCGCCCGACCTGCCTGGCGGCCTTCTCGCGCTCCGCCAGACCCGGTTTGATGTAATGGCGGTAATCTGTCCCCAGGTCCGTATGACCGTGCAGATCCATGATGCTCAGGGGGTCGACCTCGGTCGCCGCCATGATGGTCTCGGACGTGTGGCGCAGCGCCTTGGGCGGGATATACCGCAGGTCATGGCGTGCGCACATGCGCCGCCAGGCCCGCACGAGGTTGTCGCCGCGCATGTTGACGATGCGCTGCCCGCTCCACTCGCGAACCTGCTCCGTAACCGAAGTGCCGCCCTCGACGGTTATGGACGGGCGCAGCGCGTCCATGATCTGGTGCAGGCGCTCGCGGCCTGCCAATAAAACCGGCACGGTGCGCACGGAATGGGCGTTCTTGGTCTCCTTGATGCCGTCCTCGTCCGTGTAGGCGCGGCAGACCTCGATGTACTCCGAGACGGTCGGCTCGCCGGTGGCGAAGTCGTAGGTCGTGGTCACCTTGAGGTCGCACGGGCGCACGGCCAGCGCCTCCTCCTTGCGCAGGCCGCTCAGGCCGAGGATGAGGTAGGCGTTCATGACCAGATCGGCGCGGTCGTCGCTTGCGGCGAGCCTGCGCAGCGCCTCGGCGGCCTCGGGGATGCTCCACGGCTCCACGGGCGCCTGCTTGGCCTTGGGTGCGATGACGCGCCGGCGGAAGGGCTCCATCGTCACCCAGCCGTCGTCGAAGGCTCGGCGCATGACGGCGCGGAGCGTCGTCTTGGTCTTGGCCGGCGCGCCCGAGCGCTCGATGCAGCTGCGCATCATGTCGTGCGTTATCTTCGAGATGTCCGTCGAGCCCAGGATGGGGGAGATGTAGTTGTCCATCTGCCCGTCGTACTCGCGCAGGCTCGCCTTGGAGCGCGGCTTGCCGCGGTTGCTGGGCGAGTCGCGGAACACGCCCCAGTAGTACATGTCGAGCGTCACGCCGGCGTGCGCCGCCTGGGACACGCCGAGCTCCTGCGCGAGCTGGGCGATGGCGATGTCGGCCTCGGTCTCGGTGCCGTGGACCGTGCGCGACACTCGGCGCACGCGCCCGTCCGCGCGGAAGCCCGCCTGCACGCGGATCACCCACTTGCCGGGTGCCACCTCGCGCTTCGACCCGAGTTTTGACCTGGAACTGTCGTTGGTTGCCATATAATGGTCCTGCCTTTCCCTTTTGCCGGAGGGCATATGCCCCGTGCGGATCCGCCAAGATTGCCGCACGGGGCTTTTTTGTTTGCGATGGGGCCGGCTACGCGACCGCGTGGCGCTTGGGCCTGCCCGAGCGGGGCGTGTCGGTCAGGCGCGCCGCTATGCTCTCCACGGTCACGTAGGTGCGGCGGCCCTTGCGGTAGCCCGTGAGGATCCCCGAGTCGAGCATGTGGGTGATCCTGCCGGGGGAGACGGAGAGCCTGCGCGCGGCCTCGGCCGCCGAGACCGTCTCGCCCTCCACGATGTAGCCCTCGTCCGTGGAGAAGGCGACCATCATGGAGAGGCCGCCTTCTGAGGGCTCGATGAACTCGGGCTCAGGCACGGCGAGGCCGTCCCTCACGAGCGCGGCCACGTAGGTGCTCGCCGCGTCCACGGCCTGCTCGGCCGCCTCGGCAATCGTGTCACCGCAGGTGAAGCATCCCGGTAGCGAGGGAAACTCCACGTCGTAGCCGCTGTCCTCGTCGGGCGTGAGCACCGCCTGGTAAACGTATGTCTTCATATCTTTCGACCCCCAAGGGGGCGGGGCTAGAGCCACCCCGCCGTCTTAGCTATCTTTCGGTACGACCCTATCGGTATCTCCTTCTTGGAGGTGGGCACGCTGATCTGGACCCCGTCCTTCCGCGCGACCACGTGGCTGCCCTTGCCGGTGTATAGCGTCCAGCCCTCCTTCCTGAACCGCTTGAGCACCTGCGCGGGCTCCTGCTCCTTGGGCATCTCTCCTCCTTTCGACAATTTAATTATAAACAGTTGATAGTTATCAATCAAGTAAATTATCAAGTATTTATAGTTTGATACTGCCCCGTGCGGATCCGCCAAGATTGCCGCACGGGGCTTTTATGTCTATTGCTCCTTGCGCCGCAGCCTTAGGTCGAGCATGCCGAGCAGGTGCTTGGCGATATCGAGGGCGCAGCAGGCGCACGCGAGCAGCGTCGCGGACTCCGTGTCCTCGCCGCCGAGTAGCAGGTAGCTCAGGAGCCAGAATGCGTAGAACGTCAGGAACGGGTGGCGGGCCGCGACCGCGAGCGTCTGCTCCCGGTCGGACATGGGGCCGACCTCCATGCGATCGTTGACCATCCTGCGCGCCACCTCGACCTTGAGGGCGTGCATCTCGCCGTCCTGCGACGGGCGGTCCATCTGGTCGAGCAGCTTCAGGATTTCGATATCCCTGTCCACGTTGCGTCCCCTCTCTGCCTGCGACGGCTTAGCGATCACGGCTACGATGATAGTAGCAACCGCGCTGATGAGGGACGATGCGATGGCGCTGTCGACCTCCATGTTTCCTCCCGATCCTATAGCTGCCTTGCGTGCGGCCCGTTACGCTTCCGCCGCGGCCTTGCACGGACGGCCCGCCCCGGGCTTGGCCGCGATGCGGTACTCGATGGAGTCGCGCGACACCATACGGGTGTTGCCGACCCTCCAGCTGCTCAGGCTCCCGTCGCGGCAGAGCTGCGCCACGCGCGCGGTGCTCACGCCGAGCATCTCGGCGGCCTCGGCCGCGGTCACGGCCGGGATGTCGGACAGCTCGACGCTGGTCGCGACGGTGACGATCGTCCCGCCGTGGGACGGCGCATGGCCAAACCCGCCGCCCTCGAACTCCGCCCCGCGCTCCAGCGCCGCCAGGGCGTGGACGCGCAGCCAGTCGACGGCCATCTCCACGGCCTCCTCGTAGGTATCGCCCTCGGTGGCACCGGCGAGCCCGCACGGCTCCACGGCGTAGCCGCCCTCGGGGTCGGGGTAGACCTCGAACTCCTGCATGACGATCATGGTGGTCTCCTTTCATTAGCGCAATTAAGGATTAAATTAAATCAGCGGCTGGTTTTTTGGAGATGTCTGGAGTTGTCAAAGGATCTTTGACAACTGGGATGCCGCTTGGGTTTTTTAGAAAAAACCTAAAAAACCTAGCCGCGCCGCGGGTCATAATCGTGATGAACACCATCTACGCTCCCGGAGGTACCCATGGCTCGCTGCAGCGTCGGCGCATATACGTACGAGGACGATTCCTGCGACACGATGATCTACGACGGGCTCACGGGCATTCCGCTGAGCCTTGGGTACGAGCTCGTTTCGCAGGAGCGCGGAGACACCGTGAGGGTCGTCGCCCTTGGAGTGAAGGACGACGCTGCGGGCCCTGTCCCGTTTGCGACGCTCAGGCCGTGCGCATACTCCCTGGCATCCGAATACGACGTGCGCGCCGTGAGGTGCCCGCAGACCGGTCAATGGGTCCTCATCGGATACATGGGCGTCTAGGGGAGCCCTGCGATCTCCCCGCCGACAGTTAGAATAGTTCACAAAAGGTCCCCTCCCATCGATACGTGCCCCCGGGCTCTTCGCTTGGCGATAGTTGGGAAGGTCGGGTAGGGCGTGCCTCCGGGTGCGCCCTATTCTTTTAACTATCGCCTACGCCCCGAGGAGCGCCGCGAGCGTGCCGATCGCCTTGGCCGCCTTGGGAACGAGCCCTGCGGCCTTGGATGCGAGGTCGAGTGCGTCCTTTGCCTTCTCGGCAAAGCTTCCCTCGTCCTTCTCCTCGGCGGCGAACCGCAGGTCGGCGAGGGCGAGCTTCACGGCGGCGAGGTCCTCGGGTGACAGGCCCTGGCTGCTCGATATCTGCTTGATCGTCTGGTTGAAGTCGACCGTGACGGTCGCCTCGACGGTGGCGGTCGCCCTCGCCTCTATCTGGTCGGCGGTCGCCTTGGCCATCATGTACTCGTACTCCATGCGGTCCCTGTGCGCGAGCAGCAGGTCGCGGATCGTCTCGATGGACGTGATATCGACCATGCCGGGGCTGACGTTTGCCATCACCCGGGTCCCGGTCTCGCGCTCGATGATATCTCCGAAAGCTGTCACGTACTTAGCCACCACCTTCTGCCTGAGACCGGGCGGGTCGCTCTCGATGACCTCGTCGCACAGGTTCACCAGGCGGTCGATTGAATCGTACATTCCCATGTTATCTGCCAATCTCTCAGGTGGTTCCGCCGAATGCCTACGCGGACCTTATTTGATCCGCTTCCAGCCCTTCGATTTCAGGCGCTGCAGCCTGAGCTTGGGACAGCTCGGCCTGGTCGCGTGCCGTCTCCAGGATCTTCGAGCGCCTCTTCTCGGTGCTCTGCCGGTAGCAGTAGAGCAGCTCGCCCTCCTCGGGGTCGAGGTCATCGGCAAACCCTTCATTCAAGCCAGGCGGCCATCCACAGAGGTCGTTTGGCGTACAACCAAATACCTCGGCTATCACGCAAGCGTCCTCTGCGGTTAGTTTCACTTCACCTCGCTCGATGGATGCATAGCGGCGTTCTTTCCATCCAAGGGCGCGGGCGGCGTCTGGCTGCTTCTTAAATCCAGCGGCCTCGCGCATCTTCTTTATCGAGAGTTCATACATATATCTCTCCCTTCTTCAGATAGAAGTCTACGCGAAATGTGTATATCCATCAAGAAAGTTACTAGAATCATGTTGACAATACGTGAATCACGTAGATAATGAGTATCAGCAAACGCGAAACACGTAGATTTCTAGAACGGAGGTACATGAATGACGGATATCTGCACACGCGTCGCTCATAACCTGCGCGTTGCGATGGCTCACGCCGACATCAAGACCGCTGAGGAACTTTCCGCGGCATCGGGCGTGTCGGTATACAGCATCCGCAACTATCTGGCCAAGGCCTCGACGCCTTCGCTCGAGAGCCTCGCGGCGTTGGGGCTGGCCCTCGGATGCACGCCCAACGACCTGATGGGCTGGAACACGGACGAGGCTGCGTAGCCGCGGCTCGCTAACGAACTGCTGAAAGGAGAAGGTCATGATCGACCAGGCGTTCACGTTCAGGGAGAGGGACGGCATCCTCTACGAGACGGAGGAGAGCCTCAGGCACAGGATCCGGGCGGAGTTTCTCTTTCCCGAGGACCTCGATATCGACTTCGTCGAGACCTCGACGGCCGAGCTGGGAGAGCTCCACGGCTGGGCCTACTCGGCCTTCAGCGATGCAACCGTCAGGGTGAAGGGGAAGGGCTACCGGTGGAGCGGCGACATGCTCGTGCGCGCGCCCTCTTTCGACGAGGAATGGTAGGGCGTGCCCATGAAGGATCTGGAGGAAGAGGAATGACGGGGGTGAGGCGGGCGCTGCTGGCCTCGGCCGTCGTGATGGACGCCGCCGGCTGGATGTGCATCGGCCAGGGGGCCTACGGCCTGGCGCGCTGCTGCCTTGCCGCAGCGCTGCCGTTCATCGCGGCGTGGGTGGTCGGGTCGCTATGGGTGAGCTAGCCGAGCCACTCGGGGCGGTGCTCGATAATCGCCCTGATCACCGCGGGCTGGACGGAGAAGTCGGTCGCGGAGAGTATCGAGCCGACTGGCGGCATCCCGAAGATACCGAGCTCGCACAGCGCGAGGGCGTCGGAATCGAGCGGGGAGAGGCTGACGGAGCCCTCGTCGAGCGCGCGGGACACCAGTTCCTTCCGCCTCCTCGACATGCCGAGGAATACGGCGGAGAGCCGTTCGTCCATCCTCCGGCGCTTTGCCCGGGCGCCCCTCACGGTGACGATGCGCGCGGTCGCGTACCCGAGCATCGCGGCGGCGCCGGTCAGGAGGAGGCACGAGGCCGGGTGCTCGGCGATCATCTGGCGGGCGTCCTCGGCCATCGCGGCGACCGAGCCGAACCCGACCGCGCCCGCGATGGTGACCAGCAGGTCGATGTTCTCCTTTGCCGCCCTGAGCGCTCTGTTCATCTTCAATTCCCTTCCAAGGAGGTTTCCATGGGTTTCATTCTCGCACTTTCCTTCGCGTTCCTGTTCGGGGTCGGGCTCGGCCTCATGCGCCGCTGACGGCGGAGTCAGCCCCCGTCGCGCCACGGGTTCCGCACCGCCCCCATTCCACGGGGCCCGTGGCGCGACGGGGCCGGACTCCCTACATCCGACCCATAAGGTGTCCGCCGCCGACTTGGCGGGGCGGCGGCACCGCTCCCTTTGGCGGGGGAGCGCCCTCCGGCCGCATCTATCGGCGCGGCCCTCCGGCAAGGGATTGGCTCAACGAATGAAAGGAGAAGGCCATGTGGATGTCTATAGCCAAGGGCGCGCGTTACGCCTGCTGCGACAACGTCACGTTCCGCGCGATGGTCATGCAGGGCGTGATACCGCGCTACCCGTCGCTCAACCCCAACAGCTCGCGCGAGGTGGTGCGCAGCGAGGACATCGATGCCGCCATCATGGCGCGCGGGGCGGTGCCGGCGCTGCCGTCGCCCGACTGCGTGCCGGCGCGCCGACCGAGGCGGGTGGCGTGATGGGCGACCTTATCTGGGATGCCGGCTGCAGGCTCGGCGAGTGGTGGGAGTCGCTTCCCGAGCGTGTGCGCAGCGTCGCGTGCGCCGTGGCGCTCATCGGCCTGATCGCCGTCGCCGGCGCCATCGAGGGGACCGCCCCGAGCGGGATGTACTACTAGGAGGAATGACATGCAATTCGAGAAGAGGCAGGTTCGCCTGGGCGACATCCGCCCGAGCGAGCAGAACCCGCGCGAGGACTTCGGCGACATCGGCGCCCTGGCCCGCAGTATCGAGGCGACCGGCGGTGAGCCGCTGAACCCGCCCGTGGTGGTGGCGGACGGCAACGTCTACCGCATCGTGGACGGCGAGCGCCGCTACCGCGCGCTGTCGTCCATCTACGGGGAGGACCGCGAGGTGTCCGCGCTGGTGGCGGAGAGCATGGACGAGGCCAACGAGCTTGTGGCCATGCTTGCCACCGACGACAAGCGCCAGCTGACCGAGGCCGAGCGCGCGCGAGGCGTGCAGCAGATGCTCGTGCTGGGCATCGACGAGCAGCGCATCGAGCGCGCGAGCCGAGCCACCGCCGGGCAGATCCGCGCGGCGCGCAGGCTGCGCGGGAGTATCGAGGGTCGCCAGGTGACGCTCGATCAGCTCGAGGCCGCGAGCGCCTTCGACGACGAGAAGGATGTCGAGGCGGTTCTCGCCGCCGGTGACGGCTGGGCGGGCAAGGCCGACAGCATCCGCCGCCGCGTCGAGCGCGAGGAGGCCAAGGCCGAGGACTACGACGCCTTCGGCGACGCGGGCATCCCGGTCGTGAAGGAGCAGCCCGAGGGTTTCAACTACACGGACTGGGTCAACGTCGGCCTCGCCGCCCAGAAACTCGAGGGGAAGGAGTTCGCCGCCGGCACCGTCGCCGTGTGGAAGGGCAGCTACTGGGACCTCTACGAGCCGGATGACGGCTCGGGCGCCGCGCCCGAGAAGACCGAGGAGGAGATCCGGGCCGAGCAGGAGGCCGAGCGCGAGAAGGCGGCGCTCGAGGAACTGTACAGGAGCCTGATCGGCTTCGTGTCGTCCGGCGCCTTCGCCATGTCCAAGGACCTCATGATGGAGGTGCGCGTGGGCCGCGAGGACCCGCCCGCGCTGCTCATGGCGATGGGCGGCGACAGCCACCCCGAGAACGAGGGGCGTTTCGGGCTCGTGCGAGACGAGTTCGCCCGCAACCTCAAGGCCTGCAGGCCCAGCGAGTACGAGGCCGGCTGCTGGCTCATGGCGGCGGCCAAGGACATGGCCCAGCTCAACAACCGCTGGGGCGGCGACGACGCGGAGGCGTGGCTCGACCACTATGACATCTTCTGCTCCGCGGGCTTCGAGCCCGGCGAGGAGGACGTGTGGCTCATGGAGAGGGTGCAGGCGAGCGCCAAGGAGGAGGAGAGGGATGAGTAGCGAGAAGAAGGTCAGGGTGACGGTCGAGGCGTGCGGCGAGGTCCGCGCTTTCGAGTGCCGCTGCGCGACGGTCGCGACCGCCAAAGGGGACGGCTCCGGCGACTCTTGCTTCGTGGGCCCGACCGACATCAGCGACCTGTTCGCGCTCGCCTGCGAGTGCACCGACACGCTCTGCGCGGCCTTCAGCCAGGCGGGCGTCCCGGACAGGAACGCGCGCAAGCTCGTGCTCATAGCCGCGCTCGGCGCGAACCCCCATGGGCACGCCGACAGCATCCAGACCACCGACCTGGACGCGCGCAGGGAGATCCGCGACATGGCTGCGGAGCTGGGCGTCGATGCAGACATCTAGCGACCGCCGGGCGGTCGTGCAGCGCGGGGCGGACGGCAGATGGTTCGCCCGCCCCTACATGGGCACCGACCGCGTGACCGGAAGGCGGATCAGGCCGTACAGGTCGTGGGACGCGGAGCTGACGCGCGAGCAGGCCCAGGTCGAGTGCGACAGGTGGGCGGCCACGTTCGACCCGTCGTCGGCCCGGGACAGCTCCAAGCGCCTGTCCTCGATGCTCGAGACGTACATCTCCGACCCCGTCAACGGCCTGTCCGACAACTCCGTGGCCACGTACCGCAGCGTGGTCAGGACGATGGTGGAGCCGACTATCGGGCGCCTGCCCTACGACCAGCTTGAGCCTTGGGACGTGTCGGCCGCCTACCGTATGCTGCTCGCCCCAAGGACGGGCAAGGGGCTGTCGCCCAAGACGTTGCTCAAGATGCACGCGCTGCTGAAGGGCGCCTACCGCTCGTGGCAGCCGGCGCTGGGGCGGGACATCATGCTCGACGTCCCCGCGCCCTCGCCCGACCCCGTCGAGCCCTTCGCGCTGTCCGAGTGCGATACCGACGAGCTGTCCCGCGCGCTGGTCTCCGCCATGTCCTCGCGATCCGCCTCGGGCGCCAACATCTCGCGGCGCACCGAGGCCATGGCGGTCTACCTCGCCCTCAACACGGGACTGCGCTGCGGGGAGGTCTGCGGGCTGCAGCGCCGAGACTGGCGCCGCGCCCTGCACGACCTGCACGTCGTGGGACAGGCGGTCGAGCACCCCGAGCTGCACCGGCAGGCCTACACCAAGGGCAGGCGCGTGCGCAACGTGGCGCTCGCCCCGGCGGTGGAGGCGCAGCTGCAGCGCCACCTGGAGTGGCAGGACACGTGGCTCTCGCGCAAGGGCCCGGCGGCGCTGGTGGTGACCTTCGGGCCGGCAGGCGGCATCGCGCGCCCGTCCACCGTGACGAGCCGCTTCAAGTCGCTCGTGAGGGACCTGGGGCTGCCGGAGGAGACGGTGTTCCACTCCCTGAGGCACACGCACGCCTCATGGCTGCTCATGAACGGGTTCGACATGAGGACCATCCAGGAGCGTCTGGGGCACGCGAGCGTCAAGACGACGCTCGACATCTACGGCTCGGTCATGCCGGGCCGCGACCAGGCCGCCGCCGCGGCCTTTACCGATTCGATCTGCGGAGGTGATACGGATGAATAACTTCAACTTCAACAGGGACTTCTACGAGGGCTGCCGCGCCCTGGGCGACAGGGAGGGCATGGCGCTCGCGTGGGCGATGCTGCGCTACGGCTACGAGGGCATCGAGCCAAAGCTTAAGCCCACCAACATGGCGGCGTTCACCTTCGCGAGGGGCCGCATCGACGCCATGGTCAACGGCAGCCTCGGGGGGCAGGCGAGGGCCGCCAAGGCAGGCGGCATCGCAACCACCCAAGGGGGTAGCCAAGGGGGTGTCCAAGGGGGTAGCCGACCCAGCGGGCGAGGGGGTAGCCAACAGAAAGAGAAGGAGAAGGAGATAGCCCTAGCGGGCTATAGCGCGGCCCGCCAAGCACCCGATGACTTCGAGCCCCCGTCGGCCGAGGACGTGGAGGCGTACTTCGCCGCCAACTGCCTCCGGGGCGACGCCCGCCAGTTCTTCGACCACTACGCCGCGCAGGGGTGGACGCTGCCGAGCGGCCTGCCCGTGACCGACGTGTGGGCGCTCGCCCGCAACTGGAGCCGCAAGCAGGTCGGCTTCGACGCGGACCGCAAGGCCCGCGGCGGGCAGACCTCCCAGGAGGTCGAGCGCGCCGCCGTGTGGCAGCCCGTGAAGACCGATGACGAGCTCATAGCCGAGCTCGATCGCCAGATAGCGGAGGCGTCATGATCACCCTCATGGAGATGCTCAGGAACGAGAAGGCCGACCCCTCACACGGCCGCCCGCTCAGCCTGACGAAGGTCTACATGACCAACGTCATGTCGCGGAGGGAGGCCGTGCTGCTGGCCAAGATTCAGAAGCGCGACGCGGCGATTGCGCGCCGGCAGCGCGAGAAGGACCTGTACGAGGAGATCGCCAAGCTCGCGAAGGGCGAGGACCCGAAGGGCGAGGACCCGAAGGGCGAGGACCCGAAGGGCGGGAAGCCGAAGCGCGGGTGTGCCAATGGTGTGCCAACGGCGGCGGGGCAGCTGGGGCAGCAGGCGATTTGGTTCCCGCCGCTAGACGGTGGAGACGGCGCCGTCGGGGAGGCTCCCGGCGCAAAGAACACCTAATTCTTTTGAGAATGGAGAGTGAGAGAGGCTTTGACCGAGATCTCAGCGGTGATGAGGGCCTACCGTGATGCCCTCGACGGGCACCAGATCCCCTGGGCCGACGACACGTACGACACCGAGAGGATGGGCGGCTACAGGCTGCGCATCGAGCGCACCGTGACCGTCCTGGACGAGCACAGGGTGAGCGTGGCCTGGGGCTACCAGCTCCTTCCGGGGCGCGAGCCCACGGGCGTGACGATCGGCTATCCGGACTTCCTCGAGGTGACTTACGACCCGATCAGTCCCGAGCCTTTCGTGGCCGCGCCGGGCGACATCCTGTCCGACATCTTCGGCGTGAGGGGTGAGTCGCGATGAGCTACGTGTGCGGACCCGCCGACTGGATCGACCTCGCCATCGGCAGGCTCGAGGACGCCAAGAGGTCGCTCAGGGAGTGCGACAGGCTGCGACAGGGGTGCGACATCTGCGAGGAGCTGCGCCAGGCGAGGCGATGCCTCAACAGGGCGCTGATCATGGTCGCGCAGGAGAAGGAAATCGAGAAGGATTGGAGCACGAGGTGAGGGAAGAGTCGAAGATGTACACCTGCGACATGTGCGGGAAACCGACGCCGAATTATCGCGAGTACTCGCCCGCGCTGGCAGCCATTGTGGGCGTGCAGGGGCGCTCGTGGTGCGATGAGTGCCGAAGGGAGCTCCGCATCGTGCATGAATGGGAGAACGAGCAGGAGGCCGATGAGCGCATGATCTGCCCCTACTGCGAGGGAGAGATTAGCGATTCGTGGGAGTACGAAGAGGGCGAGAGCGAGATCGTATGCCCCAGCTGCGATCGCACGTTCGAGGCCGAGATCAGCTCCGTGCGCACGTATAGGACGAGGCGCCGCATCGAGGACATGCCCGACGGCTGGGATGGGGGCGAGCTTTTATGAGTTGCTATTTCTGCGGCGGGTCGCGCATCGCGTCTCTGCACTCTGCTCCCGACCGAGATATCCGGAGCTGGTCCGTGGGCTCCATGACGCTGATGCGCCGATACGACGGCGAGCCGATCGCCAGGGTCGAGCTGGATACCAGCGTGGAGCTCGACGTCTCAGTCAACGGCTCGTGCGGAGAGACCGCCGCCGCCGACGTGACGGCGACCGCCTACATCGAGGACATCAAGTACTGCCCGTTCTGCGGAGAGGAGCTTTAGGTGATGAAGCGAGCGATGATTTCCCAGCCGATGGCTGGCAAGACAGACGAGGAGATCGTGGAGGCGAGGGACAAGGCGTGCGCCGCACTGAGCGAGATGGGCTACGAGTTCGTGAACACCTTGTTCACCGACGAGTGGTACAGCGACGTGGCCATGAAGGAGCGCGGCGTCGTGCAGATACCGCTCTGCCACCTCGCCAAGTCGCTTGAGAACATGAGCCTGTGCCACGCGGCTTACTTCTGCAAAGGCTGGGAGGACGCGCGTGGATGCCGCATCGAGCACGATGCCGCCGTAGCGTACGGTCTGGAGGTGCTGTATGAGGATTGACGACAATGAACGCCGCGAGGTAGCTAAGAAACTGCGCAATTTGGACGTCAGAAAATATGACGCATATCGCCTGATCCACCCATATGACGTCGAAGCCGCCCTCGGCCTTGAGCCTGATGATGAGTATTGGTTCACGGCAGATTCCGTCTATCGCCTGGCTGACCTCATCGACCGACCGATCGCAAACGAGATGGGAGAGAGCTGTGACCTTTAACGATGTCGAGTTCAAGGCGTGCCTCCGGTGCGGGGTCGAGCCCGTAGCTGAGGACGTGCGCGTGCGCTCCCTGACCGAGCCCAACGTGATGAGCGTGACGTGCCCCGCCTGCGGCATGTCCGACAGGATCGCGTGGGGGAGCGTGGGGCAGGCATCGCTTGAGCACGCCGTGGCCACGCTCGCGTCCAGCTGGAACAGAAGGTGATCCGCTCGGCGGCCGAGCTGTTCCTCGCGACCGCCTGGCGCATGGTGCCCGATCTGGTGTCGGGTCCCGCGCGCCGGGCGCTCGTGCATGGACGGGCCGACGCGCCGCGGGTGACGTCGGCGCAGATCGATGAGACGGAGCGGAGGGCGCGTGCGCTGGAACGCGACCGAGCCCGCGCGCTCAAGAGGTCGAGGAAGGCTAAGCGATGAGGTTGTTTGAGAGGTTGTGGCGGATAATCATCGAGAACCGCCGAGTGCGCAAGAGCATCGAGGCGCGGCGCGCCCGCAGGTGCAGGAGGTCGATGAGATGACCGTGATGTGGGACGTGCAGGAGAGGAACTGCGCAGTCTGCGGGAGGATCTTCATCCCGCAGGCGCCGAAGGCCAAGTACTGCTCGGAGGACTGCCGGCGCAAGCACGAGCAGGACCGCGCGAAGGAGGCCCGCCGCAAGGGTACCAAGCCGAAGCGCGACAGTGTCGACCGCTACCTGGCGCCCACTGGGCCGGCGCACGACGAGATCATGGCCATGCGGCGCGAGGTCGCGATGAGATATTGAGTTTCCGCAGGTAGACATAGGTAGATATATAATTAAGGCCGCTGGCGTTGAAGCGCCGGCGGCCTTTGGCAAAGACGCCTCCTGGCATCCTCTATGTGGCGTAGAGCATGGTACCACGCGGGAGGTCACATGGATGCACGGGAATATTTGGAGACTGTTCGGGCCGCACAGCGCGGCATCGACCGCAGGCTGGCGGTCATCGAGTCGATGCGGGAGCGCGAGCAGGTGCGCGCGCAGCGCTACGACGCCGTGGGCAAGGGCGCCCACGGGACGGACTTCATGAGGTCCACCGACGACCGCATAGACTACGAGCGCCGCAGCGGCGCGGAGCTGTCGGAGTTGTGGCACGAGGTGGAGCGGGGCCGAGAGCTCTGTGCGGGCGTGCGCTCGGCCAACCCGGGCAAGCGCTGGGGCGACGTTCTGGAGCTGCGCTACTGTGAGGACCGCACGCTGCAGGAGATCGCGGGGACGCTGGGGGTGTCGGTGAGGTCGGTGCATTCCGATATGTCATCGGCCCTGGACTGGGTCGATATGGTGGGCATCGCCACCGCACGGTCCGGATTGGGACGTGCGGCAATATAATCAGATGGCTGGTTCGCGTCAGCATGCTTGCCCCGGCCGCCCGTGCGGTCGGGGCTTTTTGTATTTTCGGGGCTGCAGGCAATTGCAGACGATTGCACACTTCTGCAGACAATTGCAGATAGTTGCAGACGATTGCACACAATTGCAGACCGTTGCAGGTTTCATCTGGGATATAACTAGGGTGTCGATTCGCAGCGCCGCCCGCGCGGCATGCGGGTCGGATGTGCGTGGAAGCACAGATGAGTGGCCGGGGTTCCCTTCAGCAGTTCAGGGCCCCGGCCTTTCTATTAAGCAACAACCTAATGAGGTGGGTCCGTGGTCACACGCGAGGCTATCGTCCGCGCCGCTAGCCGGTACGACACCGTCATGGCGTGGGCATTCCGCCGTGCCCTGGGTATCGCCCGCCGTGCGGGCGGGCGCAAGTGCAAGGGGGGCGGCAAGGCAGTCGAGAGCCTGCGCTACGCGGGACTCGAGGAATGCATGGCCAACCGGGGCCGCTCTCCCGTGGAGCGCTAGCCGTGGCCACCAAGACCCGCTACGCCAACGGCCACGCCCGCCGGCAGGTGCGCGCCTGGCTCAAGGCTCAGGGGCTGCCGTGCCACATCTGCGGCATGGCCATCGACTACGACCTGCCCGCGGGCGACCCGATGAGCTTCGAGGTGGACGAGATCGTGCCCGTGTCCAAGGGCGGCTCGCCCATCGACCGCGCGAACGTCGCGCCGGCGCACCGGATCTGCAACGAGCGGCGCGGCAACAAGAGCCTCGCCGCTCTCAACGGCTCGATATCGCCGCGTCCCCGCGACGTGGGCTGCTCGACCTCGCTGCCGTGGTGACGCGACCCTGGGGGATGGCCCCTCCCCGGGGGCCGAAGGCTCGCCCCACGGCATTGCGCCTTTTTTGCGCAGGCCCCGAAACCGAGTCCATACCGGGAGGTGCATGGAATGTCCACGAAGTCCACGAAGCCGAGGGGCAAGCCCTGGACCCCGGACGAGCGGGAGTTCGTCAAGAACGCGTACCCGGCGCTCGGACCTGCGGCTATCGCGAAGAAACTCAAGCGCTCGCGCTCCGGCGTGTGCGCACTCATCAAGAGAATGAAGGAGAGCGGCGAGATCGCGACCGACGAGTCCACGGGGGAGTCCGTGGGCGCGGGCATCTCGGCGCCCCCGGCCGACGGCCCGGACGGCCGCCAGGACACGCTCGGGAGGCTCCGGTGGGTGAGGCAGATCATCGAGCGCCAGCTCTACGACGCCGAGCCCAGCCAGGCGGCCCGGCTCGCCAAGGAGTATCGCGAGACGCTCGAGCAGATTGAACGAATAGAGGGGGCCGGGGAGGACGGTGGCGACGATGTTATCATCAACGCCGTCTCGGTCCTGCGAGACGTCCTCGGCTAAGCCGAGGCTGCGCCTCGTCCAGCCCTACGAGAGGTCCATCGGCCCGCTCGCGGTCGAGCTCGCCCCGACGATGGGATACAGGCTCGTGCCGTGGCAGGAGCAGCTCGCCCACGACATCGGCGCCGTGGACGCGAGCGGCAAGTGGGTCCACCCGCGCGTCGGCATCTCCATCCCGCGACAGCAGGGCAAGTCCGTCGACATCATCGTGTGGGTCGCGGTCATGGCCGCGCTCGCCGGCTACAAGGTGCTCTGGACCGAGCACAACTACTCCACGACCATGGAGATGGTCGGCCGCTTCCGCAAGATCTTCGGACGCCGTGTCGGCGACACGTCCGAGGGAATCCCGCGTTGGCGCAAGCTCCTGGTCGAGGTCTGCTCGCAGACCGGCCAGGAGTGGATGCGGTTCAGCTCCGGCGGCGTCATCCAGTTCTCGACGAGGACCAAGTCCTCGCGCCTGGGCTTCTCCTTCGACATCGTCATATACGACGAGGCCCAGGAGCTCACGGGCATCCACACGCAGGTCATCAACCCGACCACGACGTCCGGCGCCAAGCAAAACCTGATGATCGTCTACGCCGGCACGCCGACCCGCGCCGGCAACCCCGCGGAGGTGTTCAAGAACCTCCGGCAGCAGGCTTGGGAGGGCGGCGAGAAGGCGTCCGACCTGCTGTGGCTGGAGTACGGCGTCGAGGAAGTCGGCGACATCTGGGACGAGAGCCGCTGGCCGGAGGTCATGCCGTCCCTGGGCTACCACGCCGACATCCGCGCCATCCGAACCGGCATGAAGGACATGGACGAACTTGGCGCCGCCCAGGAGTACCTGGGCTACTGGCTGCCACCGCAGGAGCAGGTGGAGCCGCCCGTCATCGGCGCCGCCGCATGGGGCGAGTGCCTCGTGGGGAGCGGCCCCGGGCTGACCGCCGGCTGCAGGATCTGCGCCGGCGTGAGGTTCAGCGCCGACGGCTCGACCGTCGCCGTGGCGTGCGCCGTGCGGCCGTCCGGGTCTGCGACCGTGCACGTGGAGCTGCCCTTCTGCGAGGACCCGGAGCCCAGCACGGACTGGCTGGCCTACTGGATCGCCGCGAGGGCGGGCAGGTACGCCTGCGTCGCCATCGACGGCAAGGCGGGCGCCGGCGCCCTGTGCGACAAGCTCGAGGGCATGGGCATGCCCAAGGACTACATCCTGCGCCCGAGCACCGACCAGGCCGTGACCGCCGCGAGCCTCATCTCGTCCGGCGCGAAGGCGGGCTCGGTCACGCACATCGCGTGCCCGGCGCTCGACCTGTCGGCCGAGACGTCCCCCAAGCGCAAGATCGGCTCCGGTGGCGGCTGGGGGTTCGGCGGCGACAACGCCGCGCCCATCGAGGCCGCGGGGCTGGCGCTGCTCGCGCTCAACACATCGAAGAGAAAACCCGGAATGAAGGCGAGGGTCACTTGATCTCGATACCTTACGCCGTGGCGTCCGCCGACGGCCTGCTCGAGGAGGACCGCGAGACGGTGCGCCGCCTGCTCAACAGCTGGCAGACGCACTACAGGGGCAACCTCCTGCGCTCCGACTACTACGAGGCGCGCAACATGCTCAAGGACCTCGGCATCGCCGTGCCCGACTCGCTGCGCGACCTGGAGGTCGCGTGCGGCTGGGGATACAAGTGCGTGGAGGTCATGCGCGACCACATCGCCTTCGACGGGTTCACGTGCCCCGACGACGAGGACTTCGACGGCCTGCTCACCTCCGTGGCCAAGCGCAACAAGATAGCCACGCGCGTCGGCAAGGCCGTCAACTCCGCGCTCAAGTACTGCTTCTCCATGCTCGTGGTGACGGCGGACGAGGACGGGCACGCCCGCATCTCGGCGTACCCGCCGACCCTGTGCACGGGCATCTGGGACGACGTCCACGAGTGCCTGTCCTCCGGCATGTTCGTCGTCTCCTTCGCCAAGGACCGCGGGCGGCCCACGAACCGCCCGGACTGGGTCAACGTGATGCTGCCGGACCGCATGGTGCGCATCCGCGAGGTTCGCCGCAACGAGTGGGCGGCGGAGTACGTGGAGCACGGCCTGGGCGCCGTGCCCATGTTCGTCATGCCGCACAACCCCGACGACGACCGGCCTTTCGGCGTCTCGCGAATCAACTCCGAGGTGCGCTGGCTCATCGACTGCGCCCTGCGCGCCAACGTCAACGAGGAGATCGCCGCCGCGTTCGCCGCGTCCACGCAGAAGTACCTGCTGGGCACCGACGGCGACGCGTTCGCCGACAAGACCAAGTGGAGCGCCTTCATCGGCTCCATCTTCGAGGTCACCAAGACCGAGGACGGCACGATACCGCAGTTCGGCCAGCTCACGCAGCCGAGCATGCAGCCCATGACCGAGCACTTCGGCAACCTGTGCAAGCGCATGAGCGCCGCGACCGGCATCCACGTGGGGCAGTTCGGCATCATGAGCGACAACCCCAGCTCCGCCGAGGCGATCTACGCCGAGAACGAGCCGCTCATCCTCAAGTGCAAGAGCTTCATCCGCGAGGCCAAGGCGGCGCTGGCGAATGCCGCGACCGCCGCGATTGCGACGGAGCTCGGATGCTCCTACGAGGAGGCCGAGGACGCCTGCGGCGTGTCCGTTCACTTTTTGAACCCAGCCATGCCGACGCTGGCCCAGCAGACCGACAGCTCCATCAAGCTCGCCTCGGTGGTCGAGGGTTTCGCCGGCACGCCGACCTTCTGGCGGCTCAACGGCCTCGATGACGACGAGGTGCGCAACGTCTCGTCCGAGATCAGACGCAATGTGACGCGCTCGGCGGCGCTCGACCTGATGGCGGGCGTCACCCAGGCGGCGGAGCCCGCGCCGCCCGCCGATGATTAGCGCGCGGGAGTTCGCGGCCTACAACCGGGCCGTGGCGAAGATCGGCGACGGGGCGGCATCCGACGTGGAGTCCGCCGTGCTCGCATGGTGCCGCGCCCACGAGGCCGCGACCGTCGCCGAGAAGCGCGAGGCCGCGAAGCTCATCATGGAGGGCTTCGTGCAGGGCTACGACGCCCTCGCGGCGGAGTTCGCGGCGCAGTGGTACGACGACCTCGCAGAGCGCAACGGCGCCAGGCTGCAGCAGGCCGTCACCATGACGACCTACAGGCCAGAATCGGTCGATACCGTTGCCAGATACCAGGCGAAGAAGCTCGTGAAGGGCGGCGACGCGGCGTTCGCCAGGGCGTGCGGCGAGTACGCCCGCAACGACGCGCTCCGCAGCCTGAACGAGACGATCATCTCCAACGTGGGGCGCGACGGCGGCAAGGGCGTGCGCTTCGCGCGCGTGCCGACGGGCTTCGAGACCTGCACCTTCTGCATCATGCTCGCGAGCCGCGGCGCGGTCTACCACACGCGCAAGTCCGCCGGCGAGTTCAGGCACTTCCACCGCCACTGCGACTGCAAGGTGGTCCCCGGCTTCGAGGACGACCCTGACGCGGAGCTCGTGGAGGGCGTGAGGCCGGAGGAGCTGCGCGAGCGGTGGGCACAGTTCAAGAACATCGACGAGGACGAAAGCCTGACGAGAGTCGAGAAGGACGCGGCGAAGCGTGCCGTGCTCGGTTCGCCTGGGCCTCCAGTCGTGTACAAGAAGCCGAAAGAGACCTTCGCGCACGAGCACGGCGGCTCCTACGACCTCGCGGCGCACGAGGCGCTTCGGGCGGCCGGTCACGAGGTCGTCGTCCGCAAGGAGGACGCGCCGGAGGGCTTTTCCAATATCGACCTGCTGCTCGACGGCAGGCTATGCGAGCTGAAGAGCCCGACAAGCGATGCGTCTGGCATCAACGGGCTCAGGTTTATCGAGCGCAATATAAGAAAGGCAGTGCGGCAGTTTGAAAAGGTGGAAGGTGGGCCGGTAAGGCCCTCTATCGTCGTGCTTAACTGCGAGGAAGTCCCTGTGGCAAGAGAGGATGCGCTGAAGCGCGTGCGGCTCGAGATGTCGAGGCATGACATCGACCGCGTTATCTTGATGACTAGGGGCGGGGCCATAGACGACATAAAGAAATAAGCCCCAGGTTAGCTATCCAGCACGCCCAGGGCTTTTCAAATCAGATTATACACACCTGGCTAGCACAATGGCAGTGCGGCGGTCTCCAAAACCGCTTACCGGGGTTCGATTCCTCGGCCAGGTGCCATCGGGGCGTGGCGGAACGGCAGACGCGCGTGCCTCAGGAGCACGTGGGCATCGCCCGTGCGGGTTCGAGTCCCGCCGCCCCGACCAAAACGTTGAACCAGGCCATCCGCACGGGTGGCCTTTTTCATGCCGAAAAGCGCCCCGCACGGGGCAAGACGATGCCCCGCACGGGGCGGAAATGGAGGGAGCATGGCCCAGAAGACCACGCCCACCGAGCCCGAGCCGATCGACCCTGCACAGGGCGGAGACGAAGGTCAGGAGCCCGACTACAAGGCGCTCTACGAGAACGCGCTGAAGGAGTCGCGCAAGTGGGAGAGCCGATCGAAGGCGAACCTCAAGGAGCTCGACGAGCTCAAGGCCGCAACGCCCAAGACCGACACGACCGTGGAGGAGCGCCTGAGCGCGCTCGAGAGCGAGAACGCCGCCCTCAAGGCGAGTGCCGCCCGCTCCGCGCTCGTCGACTCCGTGGCAAAGGCCACCGGACTCGACCGCTCCATCGTGGCGACGCTCAACGGCGAGGACGAGGACGCCCTCACCGAGCAGGCCAAGGCCGTGGCGGCCATCACGAAACCGGCCGGCGGCGCGCCGAGGGCGCCCGAGGCCGGCGGCAAGCCCAAGCCCGGCAAGCCCTCCAAGAAGGACATCCTCGGGATCGAGGACAAGAAGGAACGCATGGCGGCTATCGCCGCCAACATCGACCTCTTCAAGTAAGGGGAGAAAGGGGCCCCAATGCCCGATATCAAGACCCTCGCTGCCGCGCGCAACGTCGACCTCGTGAACACCTTCACCAAGTCGCTCGAGAAGCTCACGGCTATGCTGTCCACCTGCGCCCCCATCCATGCGGCCGTGGGCGAGACCCTGCATCAGAAGAAGATCACCGGCAAGCTCTCCGAGGCCGAGTACACCCCCGGCCAGGACATCCCGCTCTCCAGCTATGCCTACGAGGACGTCACGACCTTCGAGGTGACGCTCAAGCCCTACCGCAAGCAGACCACGCTCCAGGAGGTCAAGAAGCGCGGCTACGACGGCGCCGTCGACAAGACCGACGCCGCGATGATCTCCGACATGCAGCGCAACATCAAGAAGGACTTCGTCGCCGCGCTCGGCGCCGAGGGCACCACGGCCGCGACCGGCAAGAGCCTCGTGGCCACCGCCGCGAACGCCTGGGCCGCCCTGTCCAACCTCACCGAGGAGTACGGCTTCGGCAGCGGCGAGACCGTCTACTTCGCCAACCCGGTCGACTTCGCCAAGCAGATCGGCGAGTCCGAGGTCTTCAGCGCCTTCGGCATCTCCTACATCGAGAACTGGGCCGGCCTCGGCACGCTCGTTTCCACCGGCTCCGTCGCCGCGGGCACGATCTACGCCACCGTCAAGGACAACATCAAGGTCTACGTCGCCCCGACCGACGGCGACGACCTGTTCGGCTTCTACTCCGACGAGAGCGGCTACATCGCCGTGTCCCACTCGCCCGAGCTCAAGAGCCTGACCTACGACACCGTGGCCTACGTCGGCCTCGTGTTCTTCGCCGAGTACATCGACTTCGTGGTCAAGGGCACCATCGCCCCGACCGCCTAGGCAACCCTAAGGAGCATTCATGATCGCTTTGGTCACCTACCCGTACCGTGACCGCGAGACCCTCGCGGTGCATCTCGTGGGGGAGGAGGTCGAGCTGTCCGAGGCGCGTTTCGCGGAACTGTCCGCCCTCGGCCACGTCGACCTCCCGCCCGCCGAGACGGAGGCCGCCGCGGAGCCCGTCGAGGACGAGGCGGACGAGGGCGAGGACGTCGTGGACGACGAGCCCGAGCAGCCCGTGCGCGAGAAGCCTTCACCCGAGATGACCGTGCAGCAGCTGCGCGACGCCATCGAGGCCGCCAACGGCTTCGCCCCGCGCAAGGCGACCAAGGCGGAGCTCGTCGCCATCCTGGAGACGCTCTAGTGGCCGCCTTCGCCACCGTTGCCGACTACGAGGCGCGCTGCGGTGCCGCCGAGGACGAGGCCAGGGTCGCCGCGCTGCTCGAGGATGCCTCGGCGTACCTGCGCGGGGCATATCGGCGCCGTATGGGTGTCCAGTACCTCGCCGGCTCGAACCCCACGTTCGATGAGAACGTGAAGTCCGTCTGCGTGGCCATGGTCGCCCGGGCGGTCAACGCGCCCGGTGCCATGGCTGGCATCACCCAGCAGTCGCAGACGACCGGGCCGTACTCGGCGAGCGTCACGTTCGCCAACCCGACTGGAGACCTCTACCTGGGGCGCTCCGACCTCAAGCGGCTCGGTCTGGCCGGGTGCCGCGTGCGCAGTATCCAGCCCGTGACCGCCGCCGACCGCTGGGAGGAGGCGTGATGCCGATGGCGGGGATACCGACCGAGACGGTCACGGTCATCTCCCGCAAGACGGTGTACGACGACCTCCACGAGCCCGTCTCCGAAGCGGTCGCCGAGCGCGAGGTCGATGCCGTCGTGGCTCCCGGAGCCACCTCCGACCTCGATGCCTCGAGGCCGGAGGGCGCCACCGTGGCATACACGGTGCACCTCCCGAGGGACATGGCCAGCATCCGCCTCAAGGGCTGCTCGGTCCGCGTGCGCGGCGAGGAGCTGCGCGTCGTGGGCGACCCGAGGCCCTACGCCCCCGAGGCGTGCCCGGGACGCTGGTGCTACCCGGTCGAGCTGGAGGCGGCCGATGGCTAGAGAGTACAGCTGGGGGAAGTTCAAATGGAGCCGCCTCGGGTACGCCGAGGCGATGGACGGCAACGCCGCGCTCCAGGGGATGCTCAGGGGCAAGGCCGAGGGCATCGCCGCCCGCGCGACGTCGATGCTCGCGCCGGACGGCCACGACGTCCCCGCCTTCAGGGCTAGCCGCTGCCAGGGCACGCTCGCCAAGGGCTTTCGGGTCAGCGCATGCTCGGACCATGCCAAGCACGCCCAGGCGAAACACAAGATACTGACGAGGGCGGCGCTCTCGTCCGGAGGTTGATCATGGACATAGAGGCCGAAGTCGCGCGGTGCCTGTGCGAACTTGCCGGCGCAGACGCGACGCTCGAGCCGGTCGCCGGGCACCCGGAGCCGTACGTCACCGTCGAGCAGGTCGGAGGGGGCGGCGGCTTCCTGGAGCCGGTCAAGCTCGATATCGACTGCTGGGGGACCGAGGGCGAGGGCGGCAGGAAGCCGGCTAAAGCCCTCGCCGAGAAGGTGAAGGCGGCCGTTCCGTCCCTGGAGGACGAGCTTCCCAACGTCTTCCACCCGGAGGTCACGAACCAATACAAGATGCCCGACCCTGACACGCGCAGGGCGAGGTACGTGGTGCAGGTCCAGCTCTGGGTCTGCGAGTAGTAGAAAGGAACGCGCGAATGGCCGAAGTCAGCAACGCGAACAACTCCAACAACGTCAGCGCCGGAAAGGGCGTGAAGGGCGGCTACATCTTCTCCGCTCCCGTGGGCACCACCCTGCCGGACAAGGTCATCAAGAACAAGAGCGAGCTCGACCCGGCCTTCAAGTGCCTCGGCTTCATCTCCGAGGACGGCTACGTCGAGTCCATCTCCGAGGACTCCAACGACACCGTCGACATGAACGGCGACCTCATGGACTCCAGCAACTCCAACCGAGTGGAGTCCGCGCAGCTCACGTTCGCCGAGATCAAGGCGGAGACGCTCAAGCGCCAGTACGGCGACGGCAACGTCACCGACGAGGGCGGCCTGATCACCGTCAAGCACAATTCCGACTCCCACCCGACCTTCGCCTACGTGCTGCTTCTTCTCCTCAAGAACGGCCGCAAGTGGACCAAGGTCGTTCCGCGCGGCCAGTCCTCCGAGCTCGACGACCTCACCATCTCCAGCTCCGAGCTCTGCCAGCGCCCCCTGACGATGAAGTACCTCACCGACGAGAACGGCGACACCTGTGTCGACTACATCGAGTCGACCGAGACGGCGGCGGCCTAATGGCGGCCAGGCGCCCCGAGGGCGCGCTCGAGTTCGAGTTCGACGGCAAGAAGTACCAGATCAACAAGAAAGCCATCCAGTCCATGAAGGTGCAGCGCGCCATGGCCTACGACGGCATCCCCGAGAAGATGCACGAGGTGTGGGACGCGATGGACGAGATCTTCGACGGCAGGACCGTCGAGTACATGGACGCGCTCGGCGAGGACGGGCAGGGCTGCTCGGCGGAGCGCTGGGGCGCGTTCTTCCAGGCGGCCATGGAGGCGGCTGCAAAAAACTAGCCAGCTTCGCCGCCGCCTGGACCTGCATGAGGGGAGAGGTCGTCGCCGACTTCCGGCAGACGTACGGCATCGACCTCCCCCTCGGCGGCGGGTTCGACGGGGCGACGGACGAGGACCTTTGCCGCTGGCAGGTCCTCTACTCCCAGCTGCCGGCGCGCTCGCGGGTCTCCGTCCGCCTTGAGCCCGACAACCTGTGGGACGACAAGACGCGCCTGCTCGACATGATCGAGCACGAGCTCAGGTGCTTCCACTACGGGTTCACCGAGGATGCCAAGAAGCGCGTCAACGCCCCGCAGCGGATCTTATCGCCGGGCGAGCGCGCCAGGAACGAGCGCCGCAGGGACTCGGCATTGGCGGCGAAGTACGAGATATCTTCGTCGTTCGGAATCGATGTATAAGGAGGCGCCATGTCCACAGACGTCGGATCCGTATCCGTAAAGGTCATGCCGTCCATGGCTGGCTTCGCCTCCCAGGTGGACAAGGACCTGTCCGGGGCGGGATCCTCCTCGGGGTCGCGCTTCGGAAGGGTCTTCTCCGCGGCGGCGGGCAAGTCTGGCGGCAGCGGCCTGGTCGCTAGGGTCTCCTCTGCGCTCTCCGGCGCGACTGGTAAATTCTCCGCGACCGGCAAGGCGACCGGCGCCGCATTCTCCTCCGCCTTCTCCGGCGCGGTGAGCGCTAACGCCGTCGAGGGGCTCCAGAACAAGGTCAAATCCGCCACGCTCGAGCTTCGCTCGGCGATGGCGACCTCGAAGTCCGCCTCATTGTCGGCAGAGGCGGCCCAGGTCAAGTACAACGATGCCGTCGCCAAGTACGGCCCGGCATCCGCAAGGGCCCTGAGCGCCGAGAGCAGCCTCGTCACCGCCAAGCTCAGGGCGCAGACCGCGTCGGAGCGTGCCCAGGCGGCCGAGTCCAAGCTCGCCTCGGCGCAGAAGCGGCTGGCGAGTGCGACCTCCGCGCCCGTGTCGGCGCTAGGAAAACTCGGCGGCAGCGCCGGGACGCTTGCCGACAGGCTGGGCGCGGGGGAGAGGGCGACCGGCCGATTCGTGGCGAGGATCGCCACAATCGGCGGCGGCGTCCTGTCCTCGGCCGGTAGCGCGCTGTCATCGCTCTCGAGCGAATTCGGGTCTGCCGGGACCACGGCCGGCGGGAACATGGCGAGCAAGGTCGCCTCGGGCTTCTCGGCAAAGGCCGCGGTCATCACCGGCGCCGTTGCCGGCGTGGTGCAGAGGGTCGTCTCGACGGTGTCCTCGAGCGTGGACGCCGCGGTCGCGCGCGTCGACACGCTCAACAACTTCCCCAAGGTCCTCCAGTCGCTCGGCTACGGGGCGGACGAGTCGCAGAGGAGCGTCGATACCCTGTCCGACAGGCTGTCGGAGCTCCCCACGAGGCTCGACGCGGCGGCGACGGGCGTGCAGCAGCTCGCCCCTTCGTCCAAGTCAATCGACCAGGCGACCGACCGCTATCTCGCATTCAACGATGCCGTCCTCGCTGGCGGCGCGTCCGAGGACATCCAGTCCAACGCCATGACGCAGCTCACCAAGGCCGTCTCCACCAACAAGATGGAGATGGACACGTGGATGAGCATCCAGCAGGCGATGCCCGGACAGCTCGACCAGGTCGCGAAGTCGATGCTCGGCCAGAGCGCCTCGGCGTCCGACCTCTACCAGGCGATGAAGAGCGACAAGGTCTCGGTCTCGGACTTCGCCGACGCCGTGGTCGACCTCGACAAGAACGGCGCGGACGGCATCACGAGCTTCTCCGAGCAGGCAAAGGCCGCGACGGGCGGCATCAAGACGTCGTTCTCCAACATGTGCAACGCCTTCCCCAAGGGCGTCGCCAAGATCATCGGCGCCATCGGCGCGTCCAATATCGTGGGCGTCATCGACGGCGTGAAAGGTGCTGTAAATGGCGCGTTCGGCGCCATCACCGACGCGATGGCCGACCCGAGCATCCAGGGCGCGGCGTCATCGTTCGTCGCAGTGTTTTCTGATGTGATCGCAGGCGGTGTCTCGATCGCAGGGGACGCATTTTCCGGCGCGACGGTGATGACCTCCACGTTTTGCGAGACGCTTCTCAACAATGAAGCGGCTTCATCTTTCGCGGGAACACTTGACGCACTCGGTTACACGGCATCCTCCATGGGTGACGCCATATGGTCGACCGTATCGCAGATCACCGGGTGGTCGAGTCCCGCCGAGGGCGCGGCAGATGCCGCAAACGCCCTCGACGATGCCTTCGAGGCCGCCGAGCCAGTCATTCGCTCGGTGGGCGACGCATTCCAGTGGGTCTCCGAGCATTCCGAGGAGGTTGCCCCGGTCGTCAAGGCCGTCGGCTGCGCCTTCCTCGTCATGAAAGTCGCCGGCGGCCCTGTGGGCTCGCTCCTGAAGGTCATAGGCGGCGCTCTGTTGTCCCTCGGGGCATCGGCACCAGCTGCTGGTGCCGGTCTTGCCACCACGGCTGCGGGCGAGACCGCAGCTGGCACAGCCGCGGGTGCGGCGGCCGGTAAGATGACATCGTTCGGCGCGGCCGTCCTCATGGTTGGAGCCGGCGTCCTGATGGCGTGTGCCGGCATCGGCCTGCTCGCCCTCTCGGCGATCAAGCTCGGCGCGGCGGGGCCTCAGGCCGCAATCGGCATGGCAGCTATGGTGGCGGTCGTCGCCGGGCTGGCGCTGGGCGCCGCCGCGCTCGGGCCCGCCCTGACTGCCGGCTCCGTCGGTATGGTCGCCTTCGGCGCCGCCGTCGCGCTCGCCGGCGTGGGTATCCTGCTCGCAGCCACCGGCCTTGCGATTATGTCACTCGCGCTGCCGACTATCGCCGCCTGCGGCCCCGAGGCCGCCGTCGGCATAGCCGCGCTCGGTGCCTCCCTGTTCGTGCTGGCCCCCGGTGCCCTCATGGCGTCGGGAGGACTGCTGGCGCTCGCCGCCGGGGCAGCGGCATGTGCGGTCGCCGCGGCGGCCCTCGGCATCGCCGCCATCGTCGCGGGTGTCGGCCTCATTGTTATGGGCGCCGGCGGTCTCTTGGCGGGCGCTGGCCTGTCGACCTGCTCCGCGCTCGCGATGCCCCTTGCCGCCGCTACTGCGGCCCTCGGCGCCGCCGCCATCGTCGGCGGCGTCGGCCTCATCATGCTCGGTGTGGGGTCGATTGTCGCGGGGGCCGGACTCGCTGTGTTCGCCGTCGGCGCCACGGCTGCGTCGCTTGCGACCGCCGCCCTCGCTCTTGGGATGACTGCGCTCGACGTCGCCATGGCGGGCGTCGCCGCTTCCATCTCGACCTCGGCCGACGGACTCGGAACCATGGGAAAGGCGATTCCCAAGATATCCTCCGGCGCTCCCGATGCCGCAGCCGGCCTCGGTACGCTTGCCGCTGCGGCGGCGGCCGCCGCTCCCGCCCTTGCCGCCGCGTCGCCGTCTCTGGCATCTTTCTCCGCCTCCTGCGGGGCGGCTTCGGCATCGGCTCTGCTGCTTTCCGCCTCCGTGGCAGCAGTGGGCTCCATGGTCGCGGCGAGCATGGCGGCGGCGTCGGTTTCCGCAGTCTCGTTTGGCGTCCGCTCGGGCGCGTCCTTCAATCGCTTCTCGGCTTCTGCCAGGAATGCGGCAAACACCGCCCGCTCCGCGATCATGGGGGCCTGCCGGCAGATGTCGGCCGAGGTCGGCTCGATGCGACTCACGCTCCCACGCATCAACGTGGGGCCGCTGCCACACTTCTCGATGAGCGGCAAGTTCGACGCGCAGACGGGCTCGGTCCCGTCGGTCAACGTTAACTGGTACGCCAGCGGAGCGGTCTTCGGGCCGAACAGCCCTCGCGTCATCGGAATCGGCGACAACCGGCGATACGACGAGGCGGCCATCCCGTTGAGCCCGAGGGTCCTCGGCGGGATCGGCGCGGGGATCGCCCGGACGATGGATGTCGGCGGCGGCTCGGACGGCGGCGCGGTCATCGCATGGCTCGACCGCAACCTCCCCGCGATCATCCAGAGGTACACCCCGGTCACGCTCGAGCGCGACCTCGACAGACACATCAGGGCGGTGGCACATGCATAGAATGCACTACGTGTCGTCATCGGGCGAGAGCGTCGACCTCGATGGCGACGGCGTCTTCGTCGGCACCGCCGCGGGCGTGCGCTCGCGCGAGTGGAGCTACGACCTCTCATGGCGCGGCGCCTACGGCATCTCGCGAGACGCGAGGGAGGCGACGGTCGATGCCGTGCTGTCCTCGGCGGCTGCCGACAGGCTCAGGCGGCTCGCGGACAGGGATATCTCCGTCGGCGAGCCCGGCCGCCTCGTCGTCGACGGTGTTTGGTATCAGCGCGCCTACATCGCCAAGTCAGAGACCTCTCAGGTCTACGGCAGGCGGGGCATCGCCGCTACGCTTACCGTGCTGCTGCTCGACGGATCCTGGCGGCGCGAGGTCGCCCAGGAGTTCTACGCCCGGGAGGACGAGGACCAGACCGGCCTGGATTTCCCCCATGACTTCGAGTTCGACTACGGCGGCTCGTCCGCAAGCCGGTCGGTCACCGTCGATGGGCTGGTGCCCGCCGACCTTAAGCTCACGATCTTCGGTCCCGCGTCGTCCCCGCGCATTACCGTGACGCAGGGAGACTTCATCAACGTGTACTCCGCCGACGTGGAGGTGCCGGGCGGGTCCAGGCTCGTCATCGACGGCTCGAGCTTCCCCAAGACGATCCAACTTGTCGGCATGTACGGTGAGACCGAGGACCGCTTCGCCGACGGAATGCGCGGAGAGGGCGCCGGAAGCGGTTCCTATTGCTTCGAGCGGCTGCGGCCCGGCACGTCCTCTGTCTCGTGGGACGGCTCGTTCGGCTTCACCATGACCCATTATCTTGAGGAGGGGGAGCCGCCTTGGAGCTCATAGTCGCCGACAGCGCCGGCAGGACGCTTTTCCCAATCTCGGACTTCGAGCTGGATATGGACTCGGGCTGGGGCGACGGCGTCGATAACACCTTCGACCTCGTGGTTCGCGACCCCTCGGTGCCGCTGCCCGGCGCCGCCTGGCGTGTCTTCGCCGACGGCCTGGAGATCGGCGGGCGCGTCGAGGGATTTGAGCTCAAGACGGGCCGCACGTCGTCCGAGCTGCATTGGACCGGGTCGACCTGGACTGGAGTGCTCGAGAAGCGCCTTCTGTGGCCCGATCCGGGCCAGGACTACCTTGTCCTCTCTGGGGACGCCAACGCCGTCCTGCGGTCCGCGGTTAAACGGCTCGGCATCGGCTCCCTCTTCACGGTTCCCGATGCCGACGCCGGGGTGAGCGTAAGCTACCGATGCAACAGGGACGTACCCGACGCCTGGACCAACCTTAGGCTGGCGATGCGCTCCGCAGGCCTTCGCCTCGATGCGAGTTGGGTGGGCGGATCGTGCAGGCTCCGGGCGGTGAAGGTGACAGACTGGCGCGGCAGGGTCGACTCCGATCTCGTAAACTTCGACCTCAAGAGCGATCTGCTCGTCACCAATCACCTCAAGGCGGCCGGCAAGGGCGAACTTGCGGCCAGAGATGTCGTGGACGTCTACGCCGACCGGGAAGGCGGCGTAGGCACCGTGAAGGCGATGACCGGCGTCTTCGAGCTCGAGGAGTACTACGATGCCAACAGCACCGAGGGCGACGATCTCCGCGATCAGGCATCCAGCCGCCTCAAGGACAAGCAGTCCGAGGGTAGCGTGACCGTGACGGTCAACGAGGGCGTCGAGTTCGGCCTCGGCGATATCGTCGAGGCCAGGCACTATTCGCCAAACGTGACGGTCTCGGTCGAGATTAGCAGCAAGATCGTAAAGGCCGCGGGGTCGGGCTACAGCGCCACGTATGGCGCTTCGCCTGGTGCGGTGGGGAGATAGGAGACTGCTATGAAGCAGATAGAGCTCATCGGCCCGCCCCTTTACCAATGGGATACGGGTCGGCGCGTCCGCGTCTCGGTCCGCGGCGCGACGGAGGCCCACTTCGCCATCACCGGATCGGCGCGCGCATTGGTGACCCCGGTCGTCAGCGGCGAGGCCCCGGTGCCGTCGCTCCTGCTGACGGCGGGCGCCGACATTGCCGCATGGGCGAGCGATGGGCGCGACACGCAGGCGCGCGCCGTGCTCAGGGTGCGCCCGAGGGCCAAGCCGGACGGCTATATCTACACCGATGACGAGGTCAAGACCTGGGCTGATGTCGAAGACTGGGTGCGAGAGCAGCTGAAGTCCGCAGGCGAGCCCGGCACGAAGTGGTATGTCGGGGGAGGCACCCCCGCCATAGGTGGTCGCGTCGGGGACCTCTACCTCGACAGTGAGACTGGCACCTATTATCGCTACGGCGAGATTGGAGATACAAATGACTAACACGTGGAATCAGGTGGGAACCCTCAAAGGTCCAAAGGGCGACAAGGGTGCGACGGGCGATATCGGCCCCAAGGGCGGCAGCGTGCGCGTTGCGAGCATCAGCGTCCCGGCTGGCGGCGACGTCGCCTTCTCGGCGCTCTCGCCGTCCGACGGAGTTCAGGTCGGCGACCTCGTGCTCGACGCCAAGGGCAGCGTCTACCCCATCTCGGCGGTGGACGCGGGACGATCGACCGCCAGGGTCGGTTCCGCCATCAACGGCGTGAGCCTCAAGGGGCCCAAGGGCGAGACGGGCGCCGTCGGCCCCAAGGGCGCCGACGGCACGTCCATTACCGTCAAGGGCGCGGTGAGCAGCAAGGCCGCCTTGCCGTCCAGTGCCGCCATCGGCGACACGTTCATCACGAGCGACACGAGCCACATGTGGGTCAAGACCGCGATGAGCGGCGACGTGCAGTGGACCGACCTCGGCGAGATGAAGGGCCCCAAGGGGGACAAGGGCGCCACCGGCGCAAAGGGAGACAAGGGCGACACCGGCGCCGCGGGTGCCCAGGGCCCTGCCGGCCCCGGCATCACGTTCGGCCAGGGAGCCCCCACGGCGTCATCCCAGGCCGGCGCCGTATATATCGATACGGCAGACGGCTTCAAGGTCTACCAGTACGGCGCGAACGCCTAGCGAAAGGAGAACGACATGGCATGGGCTAACATCGGCTCGCTCAAGGGTCCCAAGGGCGACAAGGGCGACACCGGAGCGCAGGGTAAGCAGGGAATCCAGGGACTGAAGGGGGAGACCGGCCCGACCGGTCAGACGGGCCCCAAGGGAGACAAGGGCGCCGATGGCACCTCCGTGACAGCCGGGACCGGCGCGCCGACCGGCACCGCCGTGGTCGGCTCGGTCTACATCGACGCCGCCACCGGGAACCTGTACACCTACAAGGCCTAGTCGGAGGCGTCGACATGGCATGGATTAAGTTGGGCAACCTAAAGGGGCCTGTCGGGGAGACGGGGCCACAGGGTCCCGCGGCCTCGACCGCCCAGACGTTCCTCGCCGCACACCCTGTCGGCTCCCTCTATATGGAAAGCAAGGGCAAAAACCCCGGTGCCACCTATGGGGGAACGTGGTCCATGCGAGACAGCCAGAACGGCTTTATATGGGAAAGGACAGCTTAAATGGAGATTGTGACCGGCAAAGCGGGCGTGCCACACGTCAGCTCGGCCGACGATGGGCGCCGCATTGCGGGCGAAGTCGGCACTGGCAGCTATGTGCTGCAGACGGGCGGCAAGCTGGCCCCATCGCTTGTCGACGCGAACACCGTCCGTATCGCGACCGGCGACATGATCGTGCAGGGTCGCCATATCGGTGTCACCGCGCCCGAGGACGTTAAGGTGGCGAGCGGCTCGCAAGGCAAGAAGCGCATGGACTACATTTGTGTCCATTACACCCGCGATGTGAGCGGGTCCAGCCCGACCCTTGTCGAGACGGTTGAGTGGAAGGTTCTCCAGGGAACCCCCGGCTCGAGCGCCACCGCGCCGTCGGTGCCGAAAGGCTCCATCCTGGACGGTGACGCCGACGTGACGGTCCCGATCTGCTCGGTGACATTCGACGGACTGACGACGGGTCAGCCTAAGCTTCTCATCCCCGAACTGACTCCCCTGGCAGACCTCGGGGATTCCGTATCCCGAACTAAGTCCGCAAACGTCGAATGGTATTCATTCCACGAGTGGCTTGGCGGCATGCAGGTTACTGTGTCCGACAATGGCGCCAAGTTTGGCAAGTATCAGGTGGTCTTCGACTCAACAGGCATTGCCTTTTTCAAGGACAACAAGCGGGTTTGGCATAAGTAGCATTCCGTATCCCGTGCGCCGAGAGTTTTTGTCGGTAACAAGATCGTGGGCTTCAACAATGCGAATTACACGACGCTTTGGGACAAGGCGGGCTTTGAGCGGGAGTTCGGGCGAAGCTTCGACAATTCCCGCGATTCCGTGTACGCGATGAACGGTGATGCGAGCTACGACTTCATGGTTTCCGGCGTGAATTTCTACCCGCGCGACGAGCGGCTCGTCGTCGCAATCAGCGGCGCACACACTGGCCCATTCCGAGTGAATTTCATCGTTGTGCTTGGCTAGCATTCCGTATCCCCGAGAATTGTGGCAAAGACAAATGTGGGGAAGAACTATCAGATATTCAGCTACGACATGCCGCTAAACAGGATGGCGGCGCTCGTCTGCGTCTATCAAGGGCGCCCTCTAGCATCGACCTTGTTCTCCACGTCAATGTTTGCCGAGGAATGCACCAACGCCGGAATGTGCGCTGACCGCTGCTACAACCCTGGTAACTTTAAATTTGATGTCCACGCTTACTATACGGACGGCAAGCTATTCCTCATGGCCGATGCCTCAACATATAGCGCAGTTTTCATGGTGTTTTAGGTGCAGATCACGGCCTGACCGGAGAAGTCTCCAGACGTCGCGGAGAAACAGAAGACGATTCCATTTGTATCGATCTTGACGTAGCCAGAGGCACTGTCCACGTTAAGACATCCAAACGCCTCCGTCACCGGTTTAAAAGGTAGCTGACAAACGGTGCGACCGGTATGTCCCGTAAGAGAGATGTTTTTCAGCTGGACGACAACGATGCGCCCGATGCCAACACAAGTGACGCCGTTGGCTGGAGCTGTGACGACGGCATGGGATACGGAATACTACAGGGGAATAAAGCCCATGGCCGAGGGCCATCCGAAGCCGCGCATCGGCTCTGATGACGTCACATTGAATGCCATGTCGCCGTTGGTTTGAACTATTAGCGACACTCCAAATTTGAGCTGCATGTTTGCGCAGATGCACACGTTCAGCTCATTGGCGGGCAGGTAATTTGACGGCAGCGTGAGCACCTTGGCCAAATGGCCGGTCTGAGTCCCGGTGGCCATGTAGCCGCTGCCTTTCGTCTCAAAAACAAGTGAGTGTATGGCGGGAATGTAGGAGACATCCAGAGTTACGTCGCAGCCGTAGATATTCGCCCTGCCGCTGGCGATCTTCATTCGGGATACGGAATCACCCGCCCAGTATCAGCCGCTCGACCTCGCGTTGCGCATCCTTGCAGATGCGTGGCCTCGGCACGATGTAGTGCTCGTATGCCGTGCCGATATCGGTGTGCCCCAGCATCATGGCCACGGTCTCGATTCCCACGCCTGCCTCCACGGCGAGCGTCGCCCACGTGTGGCGGCATTCCGTCATCGAGGTCCAGGCGGCTCCGGCTTGGCGACATGCGGATTTGATGTGCCGTGCAATGGCGTCGGGCGATAGCTCGCACAGCCAGCCCGAGCGGCCCTTTCGCAGCGCGCGCAGGCGTTTGACCGCGAAGCGGGGGAGCCAGCAGGACCGCGCGGAGCGCTCGGTCTTCGGCGCCTCGACGACCTCATTGCCGCGCACGACTTGCCTCGAACGACGGATGCGGACCTCGCCGGTGCGCAGGTCGATGTCCGACCACTTGAGGCCGCACGCCTCGCCGCGCCGCAGCCCGAGGGTTACCGAGCAGATTGCGACCGCCTCGCACTCGTGTCCCCACAGCGCACGGAGGTAGGCACGGACCTGGCTCGCCTCCATAGTGCGTGGGCGGTGCGCCGGCTTGTGCGGTAGCTCGACACCGGCGGCGGTGGGGTCGTACATCCGCACACCGAGCCTGCGTATGGCCCAGCGGATAACCTGCCGCAGGGTCTTGTACGCCTTTTCGGCGGCCCCCGGCAGCTCAAACGAATCAATCCAGCCCTGTACACCCTCGGGCGTTATCGCCTCAAGTTCCAGCTCGCCCCAGCGAGGTAGGACGTGCAGCGCTAGCGCGCTCTCGTATCCGGCCAGGGTGCAAGCACGCAGCCTGCCGCGCTTGTCGTCCATGTACCTCGAGGCGGCCTCTGCAACTTTCATCATGGTCTCCAATCCCGTAAATCCCAGACGCGTGGACTCTCAAGGAGAGGATACGCGCGTGGGATTTCTGCCACGAGAGGTCGAGAGAAAGGAGTCTAAATGGCATTGATGGGGACCCTTGTCGGGCCCGCAGTGCGCCTGGCGACGGATGGGAGGGGTCTCCCGATTCTCGCGTCTGATGAGCCTGAAGTCCCCGAGGGTTTCAAGACGGACATGGCGTATGAGCAGCGGGGCGGTTCCATCTACCAAGTATGGAGTGTCGTGCCAGACGGGATGCGCGATGACGCGGTGCGGCTTGCTGCCATGTCCGCCGAGACTCTCGGTGATGAGGACGCGCTGAAGGTACCCCAGCTCATCCGGCCGTGGTATGTGGGTGAGGCCTCGTATGCCGCCGGCGCGCGCGTGGCATATGGAGGCGACCTGTACAAGTGTCTGCAGACCCACGCACCACGTATCGGATCTGAGCCCGACACGGCTCCGGAGCTTTGGGAAAGAATCAACCATTAAGGAGAAAAATGTTTTACGGACAATTTGTATCTGGGTCTGTCTACCTGACCACGGACGGCTCCGGCCTGCCGATTCGCGAGGCGGCGGAACCCAACCCCGGCTCCGGTTACCACACGGTGCTCTCCTATGAGCAGCATGACGGCGCCATCTGGCAGGTGTGGACTCTCGTTCCCGATGCCGGAACGCCTCAGGACGCTGCCCTCATGCTCGCCCAGATCCAGGCGGCCGCCCTCTCCGACGATGATGCGTTGAAGGTTCCGGCACTCTATCCGCTCTACGCATGCGGTCACGTCTATGCGCAAGGAGACCGCGTGCTCTGGCAGGGCACGCTCTACAAGGCTATTTCCGGCCACACGGCGACTGCGGCGGATCCCGCTTCCGACCCCCAGCACTGGGCGAAGGTCGTGGCGTCCACGGACGGCGGCGAGAGCGTTCCCGAGTGGGTCAGCGGCAAGACGTATGCCAAGGGCGACCGAGTCACCAAGTACGGGTCTGTCTACGAGTCGCTGATTGACGGAAACACGCTTGAGCCCGGCGCTTTCGGGTCTGACAGCGCCTGGAACATCGTGAGCAACGGCTAGGGGAGGGTCGCATGTCCAATATCCTCATCCAGCTGACCGAGCCTCAGGTCTGGGCAATCGCCATCGCGTGCGCATTCATGGTCATGGACATCCTGACCGGCTTCATCGGCGCTGTCATCAACGGCAACGTCTCGAGCGCTAAGATGCGCGTCGGTCTCGGCCACAAGATCCTGCTCTGCTGCCTCATTGCGGTCGCAGTGATGATCGAGCTTGCCGGCGCTCACATTGCCGGTCTCGGCTTCAGCGGCGTCTCCGTGACCGTTGTGTGCGTCTACATCATCATCATGGAGGTCGCCTCCATTCTCGAGAACGTATGCGCCGCCTACCCGGAGCTTCGAGATACGCCGCTCATGCGCATCTTTGATCACGACAAGGTTGGTGACTAGTGTGGCCAAGCTGTTCGTCATCTGCGGGCACGGCGCCGGCGACCCCGGCTGCTGCGCGGGCGGCTATACCGAGGCCGAGCGTGTCCGCGCCCTGGGCCAGCGCATCAAGGATCTCGGCGGTTCCGAAGTCGAGCTTGGAGACACCTCGCGCAACTGGTATGCCGACGGCGGCGTAAGCCGCCTGCGCACGGATGCGCCGGTGGTGGAGCTGCATATGGATGCCAGCGGCGCAGCGACTGCGCACGGCGCGCATGTGATTATCAAGGATGGCTTCGAGCCGGACGCCTACGACAAGGCACTTGCGGACAAGCTGTCCGCGTTCATGCCGGGCCGAGCGCAGAAGCTCGTCAAGCGATCCGACCTCGCCAACGTCAACAGGGCTGCCGTGCGCGGCATCAACTACCGCCTCGCCGAGAACGGCTTCATCGACAACGGCGGCGATTTGCAGAAGTTCAATGAATACCTCGACGACCTGGCCCGAATCTACCTCGAGAGTTTCGGAATCAAGGTATCGAATTCCGCACCCGTTCAGCAGGCTCCCGCGAAGCAGCCGACCCAGCAGGCGACTGAGACCGAGAGCTTCGGCGGCCGCTACCGCTGCACCGTCTTCAAGCTCAACGTGCGCTCGGCGCCGTCCCTCTCCGGGTCCGTGGTGGCCTCCTACAGCAGGGGGCAGACTGTCGTGCTCGACGACTGGTATAAGTCCGCGGACGGCTTTATCTGGGGACGCTACACCGGCGGCAGCGGGAAGATCCGCTATGTTGCCGTGGGACGTGCCACCGGAAAGCCCGAGGCAGATGACTACCTCATCAAGGAGTGACATGAAACCGAGAGATAAGATGCTCAGCCTCGCCTATGCGATCGCGTGCCTCATCGCAATGTCGGGGCTCATCATCATCGTCTGCTCAGCCTTGGCGCCCAAGAATGCCCAGGCGGCATCTGACATGACTGTCATGGACCAGTCGGAAGGTCCCCTGTACGATCTGCCTGGTGGAGTCAATTCGTACATCGCGACCGAGCGCTCGACAAATCGAGCCTACATCGTGGTCGAGAGCGACCGCGGCATCGCGATCACGCCGTACCTCGACGAGGACGGCGATCAGGCGATCATCGACAGGCCATAAGCATTAGCCCCTCCCCGGCAAGTATGCCGGGGAGGGGCTTTATGCATGATGCGATAACCGTAAATATCCGTTCTCCAATGCAACTTGAGCGTAAATTGTACGAGCAGAATAAGCGTGACCTGCATCTTTGCTTGTAGAGCGCTTGCCAAAAGCACGCGTTCAAGACTCTTAATCCCAAGGTCCAGGGTTCGACCCCCTGACGGCCCACCAAAGCAAGTTAAGACGGTCAACTTCGGTTGGCCGTCTTTTTTTGTTGACCTTTCATGGGGTCGAACCCGAAAGGGCGCGGAGCTGAGGAAATGCGTAAGCATTTACCAGCGCAGCGCGCAAGGCGCCTTGGCGCCGCAGCGGCCGCCTGCGCAGCAGGCTGACCCCCTGACGGCCCACCCAAAGATCGTTAAAGCGACTGGCTTAGGCTGGTCGTTTTTTTGTTAACCTCGCATGGGGTCGAACCCGAAAGGGCGCGGCCGCTTTCACAGATTGAGTCTACCCTGGGGATCGGTGAAACCGTCAGTACCCTCCTTGAGTTTCTTCTCGTCTGCCTTCACGCGACGCTCGAGCTTTTTTGTATCCTCGGCAGGCGGTAGGTTCTCGGGAACAATTCCGCGGTCGATGAGGCTGCCACGCACGCTCGTGTTGTTCTCGACGTGTTCTTGTTTGATCTGGTCCAGACCGTACAAGTCGTGTTCCTCGGCGTTGAAGGCCGTCATCGAGTTCGTGAGGTCCTTTGCTTTGATGAGAACATCGGCTAGCTTGTCCGCCAATGCAGCACTCTTGGACACACCAAGCTGCCGCTTCATGTCCGCCGTGCTTCTGTCGCCGAATAACGCCTCATCGCCCTTCGACTTGATGATCGCGAATCCTTTGGAGTCCACGCCTCGTTTGAACGCAATGCCCGAGAGCTGTTTCTCTGAATCGGATAGCGAGTGGCACGCCTGCAAGCGCTGAATCTCTGCGAAGCGCTGCTCTATGAGCTCCTGACGGCGTGTCTGCACGGCGAAGTACGCCTGTGCGAGTGCGATTTCGGGCTTGTTTGGGTCTCCGTTTTGGGCGATTAAATAGCATGCGTAGCGCGTCAGCTTGTAGTCTTTTACGGCTCGTTTGGCGATGCCGGCATCTACCATTTTGCTGGCCTCAGCAAAATGGGCGGCAACAGGCATTTTATTGGTGTCACACGATGCCATGGATCTCTTAACTGCAGTCTCAAAATTACGCCATTGGGTGTATCCGAGGGGTTCCATTAAATCGCGTGCGAGCCAATACTCAACGCCGTCTTCTACATGGGCGTAGCTGTCAAGTTCGACACGCCATTTCTCGATATCCCTGCTGTCCATATCTCTTCCTTTCTGTTCGTTTGTCTACGTGGACTATGTCGACTCCGTATTCAGAATGAGTATATTTGCCCGCGCGGACACGAATGGGCCCTGTGTCGCTTTGAGTTCACGGGACCCATTAATATCGAGAAGTTGTGTTCTGCTCTGGAGGGGTGCTCGGCTTAGTCCGCTCGATAGTGCGAACCCAGGCTTTCGGTCCGCTTGCGCATGGCTTTGACCATTTCCTGTGCTAGTTGAATCTGCGATTGCAGGCGGGCGAGGGCAGCGATTTCGCTGTCGTTGGCATGTGGCTTATTTAGAGCCGTGGCTTCGTCTTGCAGGCTTTCAAGCTGTTGCAGGGCCTCGGATAGGCCTGTTTCGGTCCTGTTGATCATGCAAAAGGTGCTCATCGTGTGCCTAAGGCTGTGTGTCAGGCGTTCGGCATCTGTTGCGGCAATGCCGTACTGGGGGAGGGTGATATCCGCCTTCAGGGCCGCCTCAGGCTCTTTCTGCGCTGCAAGGGCTGCCGATGCGCCCGCGATACGTCCGAATACGATGCCGTTGGCGCTTGACAAGCCACCAATGCGGTCGGCGCCGTGCATGCCGCCTGTCGCCTCGCCGCAAGCGTAGAGGCCCTCAACGCCCGTGTGCGCGGTCTTATCGATCTTGATGCCGCCGTTAGCGGCGTGGGCATACATCGCAACGCGCATCTCGTCGGTCGGCGCGATGCCGTGCTCGTCTTGCAGCCAGGTGGCAAAGGTCTGCACAAACTCTGGGACATCCTCGCGGGGGAAGTCGTAGTGGAGTGCCAGGCCTTCGACACCTGCCTGATCGATGACGAGATCGATAGCGCGGGAGGCCAAGCGTGACGTGAAGGGACCATATCCAGAGCGCTGCTCGAGCAGGTCGTCCAGCTTGTCGTCGGCAATATCTACCGGCTGGTCTACGTGCACGTAGCGCCAGGTTTTCTCATTGAAGACCAAGTTACGCCTGGGCTCGATGAAGCCGGGCATCATCTGCATGAACTCTATATTAGTAAGTGTTGCGCCGTGCGCCAGCGCGATGGCCTGCGAGGAACTGAGCACATCAGCCGACGTAAGGCTGCGCTCGAACAGGCCGCCTGTGCCACCGGCTGCGATGACCGTGGCCTCGGCAGCAAAGGGCACGATTCGATTTTCGGTAAGGTCGTAGAGTACGGTTCCGGTTATTCTGCCGTTCGTGTCCTCAACAAGGTCGATAAGCTCATGGCGGGGGAGCAGGCGAATGCCGAGCGACTCGATCCAGGTCGTCAGAGCGTCCTCAAGGGGCTTGCGGGTGAGGCCGCGCCACATGCGCGTCTTGTGGTCAAAGCAGGGGATAAATTGCTTTTGTTGAGCACTCTTGGCGCTTTGCGGACGCTGGAGCTCAACGCCCAGGTCTTGCTCGAGCCAGTCAATCGCTTGGGGAATGCCGTGGACGAACGCTTGGACGAGTTCGGGGTCGGCAACGCCGCCGCCGACGGCCAGGATGGTGTCGATGAGGTCCTGCTCGTCGTCTTCGTTAACGGGTCCGATAAGCCCTAGGCCCCAGGTTCCGGGGAAGAAGCTCGATCCACTCATAGTCTTGCCGGCGCTTGCCACAGTGACGGTTGCACCCGTGCGTGCCGCTTCGATGGCGGCGCAAAGGCCCGCAATGCCAGATCCAATTACCAGTACATCAGTCGATTCCATCGGATTCCTTTCTCGTCCGGCGCATTGTCGCACGGGTGATCGGCAATGGGGCCGCAAAGACTCGGCAAATCGGTAAAGGGCAAATATGGCAGGTGGGCGTCATGGACGCTCTGACGCTCCATCTCATCACATCTTGTATTTCGCCCCAACTGATATATCGGCATTAGCTACCCTGCGACAGCGCAAACAAAAAGAGCCGCTACCTGGGTGGGTAGCGGCTCCAAAGCTCAACTATATGAGCATCGCGCGGGCGCGATTAGGCCTTGAGGGCCTCCTCGACGGCGACAGCGCAGGCGACGGTGGCACCGACCATGGGGTTGTTGCCCATGCCGATGAGACCCATCATGTCAACGTGCGCAGGCACGGAGGAAGAACCGGCGAACTGGGCGTCGGAGTGCATACGGCCCATGGTGTCGGTCATGCCGTAAGAGGCAGGGCCGGCGCCCATGTTGTCCGGGTGCAGGGTACGACCAGTGCCGCCACCAGAAGCGACGGAGAAGTACTTCTTGCCAGCCTCGAGGCGCTCCTTCTTGTAGGTGCCAGCGACGGGGTGCTGGAAGCGCGTGGGGTTGGTGGAGTTACCGGTGATCGAGATGTCGACGTTCTCGTGCCACATGATGGCAACGCCCTCGCGGACGTCGTCGGCGCCGTAGCAGTTGACGGCGGCGCGGGGACCATCGGAGTAGGGGATGGTCTCGACGACCTTGAGCTCGCCCGTGAAGTAGTCGAACTGGGTCTTCACGTAGGTGAAGCCGTTGATGCGGGCGATGATCTGAGCAGCGTCCTTGCCCAGACCGTTGAGGATGACGCGCAGCGGCTTCTTGCGAGCCTTGTTGGCGTTTAGAGCCAGGCCGATAGCACCCTCAGCGGCAGCGAAGGACTCGTGACCGGCCAGGAAGGCGAAGCACTCGGTGTCGTCGGAGAGCAGCATAGCGCCCAGGTTGCCGTGGCCCAGACCGACCTTGCGGTCCTCGGCGACGGAGCCGGGAACGGTGAAGGCCTGGATGCCCTCGCCGATGATGGCGGCAGCCTCAGAAGCGGACTTGGCGCCACGCTTGACAGCGAGAGCGCAACCGAGGGTGTAGGCCCACTCGGCGTTCTGGAAGGCGATGGACTGGGTGTTGTTGACGATCTCACGCGGGTTGAAGCCCTTGTCGGTGCAGATCTGCAGAGCTTCCTCGAGGGAGGCGATGCCGTTGTCGGCGAGGCACTTGTTGATCTTGTCAGCGCGGCGCTCGTAACCTTCGAACGTAACAGTCATAGTTATTTCCCTCCCTTTCTACTCGTGAACCGGGAACACGCTGGCGACGGAGTGAGTCTCCTCGTCGGTGCGCGGGTCGATGTACTTGGCAGCGTTCTCCCACTGACCATAGTGGCCCATAGCGCCAGCGATGGCCTCCTCGGGGGTCTTGCCGGCCTTGACGGCGTCGGTGAACTTGCCGAGGTTCAGGAACTCGAATGCGATGATCTCGTTCTTGTCGTTGAGAGCCATGCGGGTGACGTAGCCCTGAGCGAGCTCGAGGTAACGAGCGCCCTTGGCCTTGGTGCCGAACATGGTGCCGACCTGAGAGCGAAGGCCCTTGCCGAGGTCGTCGAGGGAGGCGCCCACGGGCAGGCCGCCCTCGGAGAACGCGGTCTGGCTGCGGCCGTAAACGATCTGCAGGAAGATCTCGCGCATAGCAACGTTGATGGCGTCGCAGACGAGGTCGGTGTTGAGGGCCTCGAGGATGGTCTTACCGGGAAGGATCTCGGAAGCCATGGCGGCAGAGTGGGTCATACCCGAGCAGCCGATGGTCTCAACGAGGGCCTCCTCGATGATGCCGTCCTTGACGTTCAGCGTGAGCTTGCAGGCGCCCTGCTGAGGTGCGCACCAACCCACACCGTGCGTAAGACCGGAGATGTCGGAAATCTCCTTAGCCTGGACCCACTTGCCCTCCTCGGGGATGGGTGCGGGGCCGTGGTATGCACCCTTGGCAACGGGGCACATGTTCTCCACTTCCTGTGAGTACTGCATGCCTCTCCTCTCTATCGTGTTGGCGTCCCGTCTGGGGGCCGTGGCTGGCGATTGCCGGGCGACCCTTCGAAAGGGACATGACATGCAGCCCCTATAATACCGCGAAATGCACGGAATATTCGGCGAACGGCTCAGTTTTCGTAGCGAGATGCGCGGAACTTTCAATTGAAACGGTTTAACTCTATATTCTGTGGTCGTGCACTTCCGTAGAGGGGGTCCGTCTTGGGCAAGCTTTTGGTCAGCTTTTGTAAGCGTTGCAGGGGTTGACCTGTTGCAACGGTGCCGTTCGCCGCCTGTTTACTGCCTTTGGCCGCGCGAGCGAATTGTTTTGCGTGAATGTTTTGATGGCACGCTTCAATCGTGCTGTATTGGATGGCAAGCAGATCCCGGCGAAGGGAGCGCCATGCAGCGCGTTTGGAGAACGGTTACCGGCTTTTACCATGTCTGTGCCCGCGGTACGGGCAAGCAGCTCATCTTTGAGGGCGATGAAGACCGGTGGGAGTTCTTGGAGCTGATGCGTGAGTGCTGCCGCAAGGCGGGCGTGACGGTTATCGCCTGGTGCCTTATGGGCAATCACGTGCGTCTGGTGCTTGCAGATTACGAGGACGCGATGAGCGCGGCGATGCACCGGCTGCTTTTGGCGTACGCGCGGCGGTTCAATAAACGCACGGGGCGCACAGGGCATCTGTTCCAGAACCGTTTTGACCGGCGCTCGCTCGATACCGACTGGCAAGTGATGGAGGCTATTCGCTCCGTTCACGCCGATCCGCAGGAGGCGGGCATCAGTCTCATTGAGCGTTATCCCTGGAGCAGCTTTCCGGAGCATTTGTGCGCTTACGACGGTGACGCGGCCGATGTCGCGAGGGGATTTTCTGATCCTTCTTGCGTGCTTGAGCTTTTTGGTTCTGCCGAGGGCTTTATTGCCTATTCGCTTTCGACGCCCGACGGCGGCGAACCGGCGCTGCGCGATATGAAAGAGACAGAGTGGGAACGCCACGCCTTTGCCGACAAGTTGGCGAAGAGCCTCGGGGCTCCGCTCCATGGGGTTAAAGACGCACCGCCTGCGCAGCGCGATACCGTTATTTTTGGATTGCACGATGCCGGTTTTACGGTGCGCCAGATTGAGCGGTATACCGGGATTGGCAAAAGTACCGTCTCTCGTATCGTGCGCGCTTATGCGCGGGTGAAGGCACAGACTGAGCTCTCGGAATAGAAAATGGCCGAACCACTCTTGTCAAGCGATTCGGCCAACAAAAATCTTAAGATTTGGGACAAGTACTACTGATTATTTCGCCCCTCGAGCATGCCGTCGAGGGTGCGCCAGGCGAGCTCGGCGCATTTGACGCGGGCGGGCATGTGCGAGATGTCCTGGAGCTGGGCGGCTTCGTCCAGGTCTTCCAGGTCCTCCTCGGAGAGCTTCTCGCCGCGGATCATGGCGAGGAAGAGCTCTGCCAGGCGGCGAGCTTCCTCGACGGTCTCGCCGGTGATGAGATCGGCCATGATGTCGGCACTGGCCTGGCTGATGGCGCAGCCGTGGCCGGTAAAGGAGGCCTCCTCGATCACGTTGTTCTCGACACGCAGCTGCAGAGTGAGCTCGTCTCCGCAGCTGGGGTTGATGCCGTCGTGCTCGTGCGTGGGAGCATCCATCTCGTACTTGTAGTCGGGGTGCGAGTTGTGCTCCATAAATGTGGTGGAGGTGTACAGATTACCCATTGAACGTGCTCCAAACGTGATGCAGGCCGGCGATGAACTTGTCAATGTCGGCCTTGTCGTTGTAGAAGGCCACGCTGGCGCGGCAGCAGGCAAGGTTCTCGACGCCCAGCCAGGTGAGCAGCGGCTGTGCACAGTGGTGACCGGCGCGGATGCAGACGCCGTCCATGTCCATGATGCTCGCGACGTCGTGCGGGTGGATGCCGCGGACGTTAAAGCTCACAACGCCGTGGTGGTTGTCCCAATAGATGGAGCCGATGATCTGGACAAAGTCGAGCTGCATGAGCTCGCCCATCAGGTAGTGGACGAGTGCCTGCTCGCGTGCCTGGATGTTCTCGTAACCCACCGTGTTGACCAGGTAGTCGAGTGCCGCACCCGTGGCGAAGATGCCGGCGGCGTCCTGTGTGCCGGCCTCGAATTTCTCGGGAACGGGCGCCCAGACGGCGTCCTGCTCGGTAACAGAGTCGATCATCTCGCCGCCGGTGAGCATGGGCGGCATGGCGTTGAGCAGGTCCATCTTGCCCCACAGCACGCCGATGCCCATGGGGCCCATAGCCTTGTGTGCGCTAAAGGCAAAGAAGTCGGCGCCCAGGTCGGCCACATCGACCGGCATGTGCGGCAGCGACTGCGCACCGTCGACGACCAGGTAGCCGCCATACTTGTGCACGAGCTTGCCGAGGTTCTTGACTGGGTTCTCGACTCCCAACACGTTGGAGACCTGACCCACGGCCAGAATCTTGGTCTTGGGACCAACCTTGGCAAGAACCTCCTCGGTGGTGAGCTGACCGGTCTTGGTGGGGTAGAGGTAGACGAGCTTGGCGCCGGTCTCGCGGCAGACCTGCTGCCACGGAATCAGGTTGGAGTGGTGCTCCATGATGGTGATGACGACCTCGTCGCCCGGCTCGAGGACTGTGGGTGCAAAGCTCTTGGCGACCAGGTTGAGCGACTCGCTCGTGTTGCGGGTGAAGACGACCTCGTTGGCCTGGGCAGCGCCGATGAGGTCGGCGATCTGCTGGCGCACCTTCGCGATAGCCTCAGTGGCCTCGACGGACAGCGAGTACAGGCTGCGCAGAGGGTTGGCGTTCATGCGCTGGTAGAAGTCGCGCTCGGCGTCGAGCACACAGGCAGGACGCTGCGCGGTAGCGGCACTATCGAGGAAGGCGATCTCGGGGTGCTGCTGGAACAGCGGGAACTGCGCCTTGTAGGGATTAGTCTCGATGTCGACGGTAGGCCAGCCGCGCGAGGCCTCGTCGCTGGCGTCGAGCTCCATAGGCTCCGGTGCGGTACAGGTGTCGCATTTAACGTGCTCGGTGTCGATCATGCGAGCTCCTCTTCAAAGTTGTCGATCAGGTTGTTGCCCAGGCGGACGACGGCGGCGCGGGTGCGCTCGTCGGTGGCGGAAAGTGCGGCGTCCTCCAGCTTGGCGCGGACGAACAGGTCCTCGGCGGCGTTTTGGTCAAGGCCGCGGCAGGCGAGGTAGAACAGTTGCTCGTCGCGGACGTGGCCGATGGTGGCTCCGTGGTTGCCGGCGACGTCGTCCTCGTCGCAGAGAATGACGGGAACGGTCTTGTTGTCGACGCCCTTGTTGGCCAAAAGCACCGTCTCGCGCTCGGTGCCGGTTGCACCCTTGCAACCGTGCACGAGGTCGATGGTGCCGCGGTAGACCTTCTTGGACGTGCCGGTCAGCACGCCGTTGGCGTCGATCTCGCACTCGGTCTTGCGACCGCGGTGGCGCAGCTCGTAGTTAAAGTCGCGCACCTGCTCTCGGGCGCCCAGGTAGTCAGTATCGATGGTGACCTTGGCGGTATCGCCCAGCAGGTCGCCGGCAAGGCCGGTGGCGCTGGCGCCGGCACCCAGGACGGTGTGCTGCACGTTGACGCGCGCGCCCTCGTCCAGGAACAGGCCGGTGTCGTCGAGCGCGATCCAGCTATCGTCGAGCGTCTGCGTGCAGGTCACGTTGACGGTGGCGTACTCGTGGGCGCACACGCGCAGCACGGATCCCACGACGCCCTCGCCGGCAACGGGGGAGTCCAGGGCGATCTGCAGGTCGAGCGTCGACTGGGGACGGACGACGACGTCGATGGCGGCGATGGCCGCGGCGGCATCGACACCGCTCACACGCACGGTAACCGTGGCGTGCTTGTATGCGGGCACATCGATGACGACGCGCTTGGTGGCGTGGTCGGCCAGGTAGGTGTAGGCAGCCTCGCCCATGCCAGTCTCGAAGGCCTCAGCGGGGGAGAGCTCCTCCTCCAGCTTAATGGCACCGGCCTGGTAGACGGAGGTGGCGGGCACGTCGAGCTCGGTCTCGGGCGTGATGCGGGCGCGGTCGGCGGCATCGCCGGGCGCGGAGGCGCGGCGCTCGGGGAAGCGCTCGGCCATGGCGTCCATGGCGGCGTCGAACGCGTCTGCCACGCCAGCAAATTGCTCGTCCAAGCCCTCAACCTTAACGGTCTCGGCGGGAGCGGCGGCAAGCTCGTCAGAGAGCTCGAGCTTGGTCTGGTTCATCTTCAGCCAGCCCCATGTGGCAGCCGGCATCGCATTGACCTGCTCAAGGGTGGTAGCAGCGGTGTTCGTGGTCTGTTTCATTATCCGATCGCTCCTTCCATCTCGAGCTTGATCAGGTTGTTCATCTCGACGGCGTACTCCAGCGGTAGCTCCTTGGAGACCGGGTTGGCAAAGCCGTTGACGATCATGGTACGGGCTTCTTCCTCCGAGATACCGCGGCTCATCAGGTAGAACACCTTATCGTCGCCGATACGGCCGATGGTGGCCTCGTGGCCGATGTCGACATTCTTGGCGCGGATGTCCATGGCGGGGATGGTGTCGGAGCGGCTCTGGTCGTCGAGCATGAGCGACTGGCAGCTCACGGTTGCCTTGGAACCCTCGGCCTTGGGCGTGGCCACGATGGAGCTGCGGAAGGTCTGGATGCCGCCGCTCTTGGAGATGCCCTTGGTCTCGACGGTTGCCGAAGTATCGGGCGCGTTGAGCACGACCTTGCAGCCGGTATCCAGGTTCTGGCCGGCGCCGGCAAAGGTAATGCCGGTAAAGCTCGAGCGGGCGCGGCGTCCGCTGAGCACGCTCATGGGGTAGAGGTAGCCCACGTGGCTACCGAAGGAGCCGCTGATCCACTCGATGTCGCCGTCCTCGTCCACGCGCGCACGCTTGGTGTTGAGGTTGTACATGTTCTTGGACCAATTCTCGATGGTAGAGTAGCGCAGGTGCGCACGCTTGCCCACAAAGAGCTCGACGGCGCCGGCGTGGAGGTTGGCCACGTTGTACTTGGGCGCGGAGCAACCCTCAATGAAGTGCAGGTCGGCATCGTCCTCGACGATGATGAGCGTGTGCTCAAACTGGCCGGCGCCCTTGGCGTTAAGACGGAAGTAACTCTGCAGCGGGAAGTCGAGCTTGGTGCCCTTGGGCACGTAGACAAACGAGCCGCCCGACCATACGGCGCCGTGCAGGGCCGCAAACTTGTGGTCGGTGGGCGGGATGAGCGTCATAAACTTCTCGTGGATGAGCGGTTCCCACTGCGGGTCGTGCAGGGCCTCCTCGATGCCGGAGTAGACGATGCCCATCTTAGACGCCGTGTCCTGCATGTTGTGGTAGACGAGCTCGGAGTCGTACTGCGCGCCGACGCCTGCCAGATAGCTGCGCTCGGCCTCGGGGATGCCCAGGCGCTCAAAGGTGCTCTTGATGTCGTCGGGCACCGACTCCCAGTCGTGCTTTTGGTCGGTGTTGGGCTTGACATAGGTGACGATGTTATCCATGTCCAGGCCCTCGATGGAGGGGCCCCACGTCGGGTCGGGAAAACGATTAAAGATCTCGAGGGACTTTAAGCGCAGGTCGAGCATCCACTGCGGCTCGTCCTTCTTGGCGCTGATCTCGCGCACGATGTCGGGCGTGATGCCGGCGTCGAGGCGCTCAAATCCCTCCTCGCCATAGGTGAAGTCGTAGAGGCTGCGGTCGATGTCCGCGACCTCGGTGCGGTTCTTGGTCATTGCGTCGCCCCTTTACGCCTGCTGCTCGGCAGCGGCGGCCTCGGCCTGGGCGCGCTGCTCGGCGGCCTCGCGCTCGAAGGTCTCAAAACCGTTCTTGTCGATCCAGGGGATGAGCGAGGCGTCGTCCTCGCGCACGATGTGGCCCTTGACCATAACGTGGACGCGGTCGACATCCAGGTGCTCCAGGATGCGCGTGTTGTGCGTGATGATGAGCATGGAGCCGTCGCAGCTCTTGCGGTAGGCGTCCATGCCGTGGCTGACGGTGGACAGGGCGTCGACGTCTAGGCCCGAGTCGGTCTCGTCGAGAATGGCGAGCTTGGGCTGCAGCAGCAGAAGCTGGAGCATCTCGACCTTCTTTTTCTCGCCGCCCGAGAAGCCCACGCCCAGCTCGCGGTTGAGGTAGGCGGTGTCCATGTTGAGCTCTGCCGCGAGCTCCTTGACGCGCCGGCGGAACTCCTTGCCCTTCATCTCCAGGCCGGGGCGGCCGGCGATGCTGGCACGCAAAAAGCTCGACAGCGGCACGCCCGGGATCTCGACCGGGGCCTGGAAGCTCAGGAACAGGCCGGCGCGCGAGCGCTTGTCGGTGGTGAGCTCGGTGATGTCCTGGCCGTCAAAGACGATGCGGCCGTCGTTGACGGTATAGACAGGGTCGCCCATGACCAGGTGGCCGAGGGTGGACTTGCCGGCGCCGTTGGGTCCCATCAGCACGTGGGTCTCGCCGGCGGCGACGTTGAGGTTGACGTTGTGGAGGATGGTCTTCTCGTCCACGGAGGCGGTCAGACCTTCGATGGAAAGCAGCGGATTTGCGCTCATGCTGTCCCTCTCTGTATATGGTGTACTCATAGGTGTACTAAACCCTAGGAATCTTCTCGGAATGAGGTTACTATGGGTTCGGCGTTAGTCAAGGGAAAACCCGACTAATCCACTCGACTTTTCAAATTCTGGGACAAAATAACCTGTTGTGTTTGTCCCATTTACTTAAGATTTGGGACAAACAAACCTGGTTATGTTGTCCCAGATGCGATGGGAGGGTAGGTATGCTCATTTCTTCCAAGGGCCGCTATGCCCTCCGGCTGATGATCTATATCGCGGCGCTGGGCGACGCCGAGGGCAAGATTGCCCTGCGCGAGGTTGCCGACCGCGAGCATATCTCACAAAAGTATCTGGAGCAGCTGGTTCGTCCGCTTATGAAGGCGGGCCTGCTTAAGAGCGTGCGCGGCAAGGGCGGCGGCTACATGATGGCCAAGGACCCGGCCGAGGTGCGTGCCGGCGACATCCTGCGCGCCGTCGAGGGCAGCACGGCTCCAGTGGCGTGCGATGGCATCGACAACAGCTGCACTCGCAGCGATCTTTGCTCGACCGTCAAGTTCTGGCGCGGCCTGGACGACGTGATCGAAAAGTACGTCGACGGCGTGACGTTGGCCGACCTGGCCGCCGTCCCCGAAATCAACTTTGACATTAAGCTGTAGGGCTGCAAATGGCATCTCTCAACAAGGTGTATAAGCAAATTGAAGTTTTTGCTCGGGAGTGTGACGCCGAGAAGGTTGTGCTGTTTGGCTCCCGCGCTCGAGGTGACAACTTGCCTAAGAGCGATATTGACATCGCAGTAGCAGGTTGCCGGGATTTCGGCCGGTTGTCATATTTGATCGAGGAGCGTCTTGATACTCTTTTAGATGTAGATGTCGTCAATCTCGATGAGCCCTTATCGCAGCAATTGCTCGATGAAATTGCCAGGGATGGTGTGATTCTGTATGAAAAAATATGAGAACTTTGCCAGCGCCTTGGCGAATCTTGAGGATGCGCCCAATCAGGATCTCAACAATGATTTTGTTCAGAGTGGATTGATTAATAAGTTCAATCTTCAATTTGAACTGAGCTGGAAGCTCCTTAAGCGTCTGCTCGAGTATGAAGGCGCCACGCTTGCCGCGTCGGGGTCTCCTCGTGCCATCTTGAAGGAGTCGTACCGATTCTACGACTTTATTGATGAGGCGGCCTGGCTAGATATGCTCAGAGACCGCAATACGAACGTCCATATCTACGACAACAAGCTCGCTCAAGACTTGATTCAGCGCATCTTGAACGTCTATATCCCCGCTTTCTGTCAGTTGAGGGACGGGCTGATGGAGCGATACGGCGAGCTTCTGATGGCGCCCGACGACCAGTTTGTTTAATTCCTTAAGATTTCGCGGAGGGTTGTTGCCGTTTACCGAGGGGTTGTTGTGCAACAACGGGCGAGCTGCAATACTTATTTCTATCTTTGCAAACTGCACTTTAACTATACCAATGCAGGGAGGATCTTATGCAGCCCAAGCATTCCGCGATTGTCGCGGGCCTGACGCTGGCGCTTTCGTTTGGCGCCATTTCCGCGCCGGCACCCGCTGCTGCCGAGGAGCCCATGCCGGGCGTTGCCTCGGATGCCACCGATATCGATAAGGGTCTCTACACCCAGCAGTCCTTCTCGGGCGTACTGAGGTCGGTCCAGGGCGTTTCGTTTGTCAACGTGACTCCCGAGATGAAGTACTTTACCAAGTACGAGAGCCATGGCAACTACAACCAGGGCTTTTCGTACGGTGACGGCTATAACGCGCTGGGTTATTACCAGTTCGACCGTCGTTGGTCGCTCATTCCGTTTATGAAGCAGGCCTACAACTACAACCCCGAAAAATACAGCATGCTCAAGGATGCGATTGATCGCGGCAGCGAGATTTCCAACACGAGTAATGTCATGTACGAGAACGGCCAGCTCACCGAGCTGGGCCATATCGCGCAGGATGCCTTCCAAGGTGCGTACAACACCGATCCTGTTGAGTTCTCAGCACTTCAAGATGCGTATGCGTACAACTCGTACTATGCGGTGACCGAGGCGTGGCTCAAGAGCGGCCTGGGTATTGATATTTCGGGCCGCGCCGATTGCGTCAAGGGCATGGTGTGGAGCATTACCAACATGTGCGGCACCGGTGGCTGCAGGGACTTTTTCCGCTGGGCGAATCTTTCCAATGATATGTCCGACCGCGAGTTTGTGACGGCGCTCTCCAACAGCGTGGTCAATAACGTGGCGACCAAGTATTCGAGCCAGCCCCAGTATCATGAGGGCTGGAAGAATCGTTATAAGAATGAGCTGAAGGACTGCTTGGCTTATATCGCCGAGGACGAGGCAGCCGCTGCGACGCCCGTGCAGCCCGAGCCCACACCGGCGCCCTCGCCGACACCTGATTCGAATGACGACTCGAGTGACGATCCCAACGATGACAGGATGGATACGCCCTCGACCGATGCTGACGGTAATGGCTCGGCTGGTGGCACTACCAACGACGGCTCTACCTCGAACGGCTCCAATTCGAACGGCTCTGCTGCGGGCGATTCGTCTTCAAGCTCTGCCGGCAATACGGACAGCGACGCTTCTGGTTCGACCGGCGCTGACACCTCTAACTCATCTACCGGCTCGAGCGATTCGTCCGTTGATACCGGCTCTAACAACGGCTCCGGCTCTGACGCAACCCCTGATTCCGATGCTTCCAAGGACGACTCGAATAAGGCGCCGGACGCTCCCGTTGCTTCGCCGGACAAGAAGCCTTCTTTCTCCGAGCAGCTTGGTTCTACGCTGGGCTCTTCGCTGATGGCTGGCGTCAATAATGGTTCGACTCAGAACAAGGACAACTCTGATCAGGCTTCCACGGAAAAGACCGAAGCCGTAAAGGGCGACTCCAAGGATAAGGCTTCCGAGAAGGTTGAATCCGATAAGGGTTCTAGCTCTGATGAGAAGGACGACAAGTCCGCTCAGAAGAAGGACGAGGACAAGAAGTCTGAATCTGAGGAGAAGGACAAGAACAAGGACAAGACCGAGGACGGAAAGCAGCAGGGCGAGGACAGCAGTAAGGGCAACACCGACAACCAGAACCAAGAGCAAAATGACTCCAAGACGGTGACCACTACAACCACCACTACAACGACTAAGACTTCGGGCGGTAACATGCCCAAGACGGGCGACCTTATCGTTATGGCGAGCCTTGCCAGCGCGAGCTTGGCCACGCTGGGCGCTACGTCTATCGTAAGTGGTAAGTATAAGCTCGATCAGCAGAAGAAGGCTTCTGGGGAGGACGACTCGGGGGAGTAGGCTCTTAGTTGCCAGATAACTAAATAGTCGGGACGGGGTCCGGTGCGAATGTATCGGGCCCCGTTTTGTTGTGCAACGATTAATTGTGCCCCCTCACACCTCTTGTTACTACCGTTGCCCGATATGTTTGCGCGGCGACATCGGTACATGCGATGCGGTCATTACAATTGGCATCGTGCTGCGATTTAGGGGGAACGTTTTGGTGTCTGAACAGGCAAATGTTGATTGTGCTGCTGGCTTTGGCGTGCGTTTGATCGGCTGTGCCGACGATGCGGCTTTGCCCATTGGCATGCACGACTATGCGGAGGCTCTTGGTTGCTGCACGCTGGTCGACAAGACCATGTTTATTGCCGATGCGTTGGACTGCGACGCGTCCGTTGTGGTGTGCTGTCGACCCGAGGGTTTTGGCAAAAGCATGAACTTGTCGATGCTCAGGGCTTTTCTGGAGCGTCCAGCGGTTGGTCGCGCTGATCAGCGTTTGTTTGCCAATGCTCAGATTTGGGATGCAGACGGTGGGCGTTATCGGGACGAGTACGCTTGCTATCCGCTGATATCGCTGGATTTTTCTGGCGCTGCGAGGCGTGGCGCCGCTATTGCCGACGTCGTGCGCGATGCTCTTTCGGGCGAGTGCGTCCGCCTGCTGGCGCTTTTGGAGGCTCCGGATTTAGCTCGAGACAAGGTGCGTCACATCGAACGTGTTGCGCGTGGCGCGGCGAGCGAGGACGAGGTCGCCTCGGTGCTTGGCGTGCTCATTGAGCTGCTGGAGATGGCCTGCGATGAGCAGGTTGTATTGCTCGTTGATGGGTACGATGCGGCATGGTTGGGCCGTGCAAGCGCGAGGGGCGCTTCCGGTGCTGATCCGGCAGGGCTATTCGATCGCGTGCTGTTCGACGCCATTGCCGCTGCGCGCGATTCGTTGCGGCTGACGTGTCTGATGGGGGAGTGTCCCGGCCCTGCCGAAGCGGCGCTTTCTTCGCGCGGCTGCTCGTATTGTCTGACGACGCCGCTGTCAGCGTGGTGTGACCGATGTTTCGGTTTTTCGGATGCCGAGGTCGAGGCTCTTTTGAATCATGCTGGGCGCGAGGAATACCTGGATGATGCGCGTGAATGGCTCGAGGGATATCGGTTTGGCAGGGCCTATTGCTCGAGTCCAGAGCGTGTGATCGGTTTTCTGGGCCGAGGCTGCACGGCGCCTGTGCGTGCTGATCTGTATGGATATGCCGATTGCCTGAGTAGGGTAGTTGCCGGGTGGAATCTCGACCGCCTTTCGGTCTTGTTTGATTTGCTCGAGGCCCATGGGTGCGCTGAGGCTCCGCTTTGTTTGGGCACAGCAGAGCCAGATGTCTCGCCTGACGATGGCATGTGGACAGCGCTGTATCTGTCCGGTTTTCTCACGACGGATATGACTGAGGAGCCAGAGCATGGCGATTGCCTCCGTGCTTTGCGATTGCCCAATAACGAGCTTCGCCAGGCCTTGCGTCTAGTGATTATTGAGTGGTTTGAGTGCGCTGCAGAAGACATTCGAGACGTCGATGCGTTTCGCGACGGGCTGTGCCATGGGAACGAGGATACCGTGAGGCGGGCGCTAAGCCGCATCTTGGGGGATGCGGGAATCGGTGGGACCGACCCAGATACACCGCTGCCATATCACCTACTCTTGCAAGGACTCTGCTTTGGATTGCCGGGCTATGCCAATCCTGCTTCGAGGCGAAAGTGTGGCGCGGATCGCTGGGACATCCAGGTTTTTCCTACGGGCGCCGTGTTCGACATAGCCGATACGATCGGTATGCTCGATGAACGTCCGCTGATAACGATCAACATGATGTATGACCCCGGTGTGGATGCGCTGGGCCTGGAATTGCTGGCCGTGCAGGCGCTGCTCGACATAGAGCGCGACGGCATCGACGAAATCCGTGTGCCGCGACCCGGCATTGGCCGCATGCGCTGGGGGTTCGGTTTTGATGGGCAGCATGTGGCTACGGTGTGCCAGCGGCTTTAAGCGCCGAGGTGTTTCCGGCTTCCGTTACTCGGTGTCCTTCATGGGCGGCATGGGCTTCCAGTTGGGGTCCTTGATGATCTTGCGGGCGTCCTTCATGCCGCGGCGTAGCGCCGGAATTCCGGTCTTAAAGCACTTGTCAACGGCGGCCAGGCGAATGAACTCCTTGCAGAAGGTCGCGGCGTTGCCTAGGCGGAACAGCACGGGGTGATAGTCGCCGTAAATCTGCATGTAGCGGGCCAGATAACCGCGGTTGCGCATGATGTAGTAACGGTTGGTGTCGCTCGTGGAGTTGAGCTGGCGCTTGCCGGCGATATCCCAGTTAGAGACGGCGCGGGCGCGCTTGAGCACCACGTCGGCGACCACGGCGGCGGGGAAGTGTTGGCTGGCTACGTAGCCGTAGCAGGCGTCGTCACCGTAGATAAAGAAGCGCGCGTCAGGCAGGCCAATCTTGTCGACCACGCGGCGCGAGAACATGCCGCCCTCAAAGCACAGCTGGTTCATGGCGCGGTAGCCCTCGGGTCCTAGGTCCCACTTGGCGACAGGGTTGGGAATGCCGAGTGAAAGGATGAGTTGGTATTGCCAAAAGAAGGCACCGCCGTCAAAGTCCAGGCGCGAACCCTGGATGACATCGTAGCGGTCGGTCCACTTGGCAAGACGCTCGATGCCTTCGGGGATGACGAGCACGTCGTCGTCCATCACCCAGAACCACTGGGCGCCCAGGTCGTAGGCGCACTTGGTGCCGGCGGAGAAGCCGCCCGCGCCGCCACCGTTTTCAAGCTGCGGGGCGTAGATGACGCGGTCGGTGCCGCCCTGCGCGTCAGGCTGCTCGGTGTCGATGCCCCACAGGTTGGTCAGGCGCTCGTTGAATGCGGTGCACATGGCCTCGGTCTCGCGTGAATTCTCGTTATCGACAATCACGATGCGCCAGGGCGCGGCCGTGAGCTCGGTCATGGAGTCGAACAAATTGGCCAGGAGTTCCTGGCGTTTGTACGTAACGACGACGATGGCGAGCTTATCGATGGGGGCGGGGAGGGTTGAAGGCATGGGGCAATATATCCTTTCACGTGCGGCGCGCATGCGCTGCACGGAAGCTATCGAATACGTCCTTGGGACTGTCCTATTGTAAAGGCTCGGCGCACCTTGACGGCAAGCTTTGAATAAAACGCAGGAACCTGCCACGGGCCCACCGCATGACGTGGGGCTGCTTTGCCCGCAAGAGGCTCCATAGATTATATAAACGCCCGCTGGCGCGCTGGCCCTTTGATACCATGAAACGACAGGTATTTCCTAAGGAGCACATTTGTCTACTAACGCCTCTGGCAGCCCTGTTCTGTCGCTGCTTATTCCCATTTACAATGTTCAGCGCTACCTGCGCGAGTGCCTCGATTCCGCCCTGGCGCAGACGCTCAAGGACATCGAGATCATCTGCATTAACGACGGGTCGACCGACAACTCGCCGGCGATTATCCGCGAGTATATGGAGCGCGATGGGCGCGTCAAGATGATCGACAAGGCCAACAGCGGCTACGGCGACTCGATGAACCACGGTCTGGAGATGGCGCGTGGCAAGTACGTTGGCATCTTGGAGTCCGATGACTTTATGGCGTCCGACGCACTCGAAAAACTTGTCTCGGCCGCCGATAGCAATAATGCCGACTTTGCGAAGGCGAACTTTGATTTCTACTGGTCTAAGCCCGAGGAGCGCCGTTCGCTGCACGAGATGTTTAGACCTCAGGATTGCGGCAAGCCGGTGCATCCGAGCGATACGACGCAGTTCTTTAAGCAAAAGCCGTCGATTTGGTCGGCCGTGTACCGTCGCGATTTTCTTGAGCGCAACGGCATTACGTTCCTGCCGACTCCGGGGGCATCCTTTCAGGACACGTCGTTCGCCTTTAAGGTGATCGCGTGCGCCGATAAGGCTGTTTACCTACATGATGCCGTGTTGTCGTATCGCCAGGACAACGAGAATTCCTCGGTCAATTCTTCGGCTAAGGTCTTTTGCGTCAATACCGAGTATGCCGAGATTGAGCGTTGGATTCGAGAGGATTATGCCCGCGGCCACGCAAGCGGCGATGTCGCGCGCATGCTCAAGTTCAATCAGCTCATTAAGTACGATTCGTACATGTGGAACTACGTGCGCCTGGCGCCTAAGTTCTATAAGGAGTTCCTGGTTCAGATGGCCAAGGAGTTCCAAGCGGCCTTGGACGCGGGGGAGTTTTCGCTTGACGACCTCAAGCCGTGGAAGCGCGCAAATCTCGCTGCCATCCTCAAAGATCCTGAGGGCTGGGTTGACGAGCATCCGAGTTTTGCGACGGATGGTGCCTTGGGGCGTGCTAAGTATTACGCCTCGGTTGGAGGCCCAGGCGTGGTTGCTGCCTTCCTCATCGAATCGCTGAGGGGGTAGGTCGGCATGGGAGAGGCCTCGTGTCCTAAAGCTACCATTGTCGTCCCCGTTTACAACTCTGCGCGCTCCATTCAGCGATGCCTCGATTCGCTGTTGGCCCAGTCTGAGCGTTCGATTCAGGTTGTCTGCGTCAACGACGGTTCGACTGATGATTCGTTGAACGTGTTGCGCCAGATCGCGCAGGCCGACGATCGCGTACTGGTGATTGACCAGGAAAACGCGGGCGTCTCGTGTGCTCGAAATGCCGGTATCGATGTCGCCGAGGGCGAGACCGTCTTTTTTGTGGACGCCGACGATTACATCGATGCCCAGACGGTCGAGCGCGTGCTGCATGCCATGGAGTCCGCAGATGCCGAGGCCGCCGTTTTTGGCGGCGTCTGTGAACCTGCCGATGCTGCCCCCAAACGCGTCCAGCAACTCATGAGCACCAAAGCTGGTGCTTTCGGCGCCCGTGATCCCCAACTGCTGTTCCATTCGAATGCGCAGCCCTATGCCTGCCGTGCGGCTTTTTCGCGCGAGCTGCTCAATCGCGAAGGCATTCGCTTCGCCCCCGGTTTGGCTTTGGGCGAGGACGTCGTCTTCCAATTTGCGGCTTATGCGCTTGCCCGCAGGACCGTCGTCATGCCGGACAAGTTCTACCACTACGTGATGGAGAGCGAATCGGCGACGCACGAGTTCAACAGTGCCGAGGCTCGTGCCAAAAAGCTTGACGCCCACATGAGGATGCTCGAGGAGGTCTTGGAGGACTGGGCAGCCTACGGTCTTTTGGACCTGTGCCCCGGCGAGCTGATAACTTGGTTTTTGGACCTCATTGTGTTCGACTTGGCGCGTCTGGATGCGGACGGCTTCCACCGTGTTGCCGGCCGCGTCAACAGGGCTTTCACGACGTTTTTGGGAACAGAGTGGGCGGATATGCCTGCTAAGGGCGCCGTTCGCCGTGTTGCCCACAAGCTCGTTGCGGCGACCTCGGGCGTTTCGATGGCAGACGCCACGCTGTTCTATCTTTCGACTCGCGGTCTCAAAGCCTGCCTGGAGCGCTTTCTCTAATTCCAAGCGCTGCCGCCCGCCGCAACTCGGCTGTTAAAATAACCCTGTTACACGCTATTCAACAGGAGGTTCTCTTGCAGAACTCTGATACCCCTAAAGTTTCGCTGCTTGTTCCCATCTGCAATGTCGAACGCTACCTGCGCGAGTGTCTCGATTCCGCCGTGGCGCAGACGCTTAAGGACATCGAGATCATCTGTATCAACGACGGCTCCACCGATAGCTCGCCAGATATCATCCGCGAGTACATGGAGCGCGATCCCCGTGTAAAGATGATCGACAAGGCCAACAGCGGCTACGGCGACTCGATGAACCGCGGCCTGGAGATGGCGCGCGGCGAGTACGTGGGCATCCTTGAGTCCGACGACTTCATGTTTGAGGATTCGCTCCAAAAGCTGGTCGCCAAGGCCGATGCTGAGCATGCCGATGTGGTAAAGGGCGACTTTTACCTGTATTGGTCCACGCCCAGCGAACGCCGTGAACTGTTTGGGATTATCGACGAGCATATGACGGGCGCCGCGTATTGCCCCGTCGATCGCCCGGGCATCTTCTACCGCAAACCTTCCATTTGGTCGGCTATCTATCGGCGCGAGTTCCTCAACGACAATCAGATTCGGTTCCTCCCCACGCCGGGTGCCTCGTATCAGGACGCAGGCTTTAACTTTAAGGTTTGGGCTTGCGCCGAGCGTGCCGCGTTTATTACGGACCCCATTTTGTGCTATCGCCAGGATAACGAGAAGAGCTCTGTTAATTCGCCCAACAAGGTGTTTTGCGTGTGCGATGAATATGCCGAGATGCAACGTTTTTTGGACGAGCGCCCCGAGCTTAAGGCTCAGCTTCAGGGCATTTTAATGCGCATGAAGGTCGATACGTACCGTTGGAATGATGAGCGTCTGGTCGATGAGCTACGCGAGCAGTTTTGGGAGAAGGCTTCACCCGAGCTCAAGGCCGATTGGGATGCCGGTCGCTTTGACCTGTCGCTGTTCGACCCGCGCGGCGAGACCGACTTGCGCCTGATGGTCAAGTCGCCCCGCGCCTATATCGATTCGCGTTTTGACTTTAAGAAGCCGGGCAAGCTCAATACGTTTAAGCATTACTTTAAGATTGGCGGCCTACCGCTGGTCTGGCGCGTGCTGACGTATCAGCGCACCTACGGCGACAACCCGCACCCTGACGACGTTCCGGCAGCACAGTAGGAGCGAGTGACTATGGCTACCCCCAAGATTTCCGTTGTCGTTCCCATCTATAACGTGGAGGAGTGCCTGGCCTGGTGCCTGGACTCCCTGCTTGCACAGGACATGCCCGATTGGGAAGGCGTGCTGGTCAACGATGGCTCGCCGGACGGTTCGCGCGATATTGCGGCTACCTATTGCGAAAAGGACGCGCGCTTTACGCTGGTCGATAAGGAGAACGGCGGCCTGTCGAGCGCGCGCAATGCGGGTATCGCTGCGTCCACGGCGCCTATCGTCGCGTTCTTGGATTCCGACGACCGATTTACGCCCGATGCGTGCCGTGTGATCGTAGATGCCTTTGAGCGCGAGGACTGCGACGTTTTGACCTTTGGCGCGAATCCGTATCCGCTGGAGGCGGGGTATCCGTGGCTTAACTATGTGCTGAGCCCGCGCGATGTGTCGTTTGAAGGCTATAGCTCTGACCTGCTGTTTAAGGAAGCATCTCGCCCCTTTGCATGGCGCACCGCCTGCAAACGTGAGTTTTTGCTGGGCAACGGGATCGTGTTTGACGAAACCGTTAAGTATGGCGAGGACCAGGTCTTCGATTTTGCTGTGTACGGTCGTTCGCACAAGACCGCGCTTATCTCGAACAAGCTGTATGACTACCGCGTGGCGCGCAAAGGCTCGCTCATGGACACCATGCGCTATGACGACGAGACGCGCCTGCTGGAGCACGTGAAGATTTACTCCGCGGTGCTGGCTGACTGGCAGCGCGACGGTCTCGATGTCCAGCATGCCGATGACCTGGCGTACTTCCTATGCGATCTGGTGCTGTACGATGCGCTCAGGTTGCTGGGTTCGGACTGCGGCAAGGTGTTTGCTGCCGTTGCCACGGCGCTTGCCGGTTCTGCCGTGGGCAGCGATGCTGCGCTCGCACAATGCGCTCCTTCTGTTGCTGCTATGGTGCGTGCGGCGCTTATCAGCAAGGCCCCCAATGCCCGTGAGTGCAAAAAGCTCATGTTCGATTACGACGTCTTGAGGTTTGGGCGCCTGGGTGCCTGCAAACGCATGGCAGCGAACGCCCTGGGAAAGCGAGAAGTGTAGATGAGTATCAAGCGTTTGGCGCTTTGCCGCAGTCAGGGCCGTCTGTTTGTGCTGCTTCGTTTTGCCGGTCAGGATGTCGCCGCGCTTATTGAGCGGGAGGGCTCTCAGGCGTTTGCCCATGCGACGACGAGCGGTTCTTGTGTGCCGTCGCTGGTGCTCCCGGTCGATCATGGCCGTGTGCTGGCGCTTTGTCCTTCCGTTTCCGATTACGAGCGCGAGCTCGCCGTCTTGGTGCTTCCGTTTTTGGATGGCTCGTCGATGGATGTCGTTTTTGCATCCGGTGGCCAAAGGTTGGGCTCCATTCGCCTCGATAGCCGCGTGGCCAAGCTGGAATCCAAGGTTAACTACAAAGCAAAGCCTGCGCTGTGCGCGCTTATCCGCGATGCTCAGCGTGGCGAACACTGCGGTTTCTACGAGATCGATGCCACTCGCTATTTGCCGGCAGACGCCGGCGCGGTGTGGCGCTATGAGGTTACTTGGGCGGGAGACCTCCAGTGCGCGCCTGAGCTCCAGATCTTCGATGCGCATATGAATGCCATCGATGTCACCGTGCATGTGTTTGAATCGCAGGTCGATGTGCCGCAGCAGAACGGATGCCGCGTCAATAAAACGTATCTGAGTGTTGAGATGCCTCAGGATATACGAGATTTTGTCGCGATTGTGAGCGACCCCACAGAGCAGATCCAGAGCGGGTTTTGCACCATGGATGGTCGCCTGTACAACGGCATGGTCGATGACAGTTGGAACCGCATGAAGGACGCGCGTGCAGACGACGCAGCTTATCGACGTTGGTTTGAGCGACATCGCGCAAAGCCGGGCGATTTAGCGTGCCAGCGTGTCGCTTCGGCGGCCTTTGCCTATAGACCGCTCGTGAGCATTGTGGTGCCGTGCTACAAGACCGATCGGGTCTACCTGCGCGAGCTGCTGGACTCGGTGCTCGCCCAAAGCTATGACAACTGGGAATTGCTGCTTATGGACGCCTCGCCCGAATGGGATGCGGTTGCCAATCTTGCGGCGGGCGTCAACGAGGAGCGCGTCCGTCGTGTTGAGCTGCCTGGTAACGGCGGCATTGTGGTCAACACCAACGCGGGTATTCAGCAAGCGACTGGAGACTACATCGCGTTCTTGGACCACGATGACATCCTGGAACCGGACGCGTTATTCCAGTATGTTTCCGCGCTGAATAAGGCGGCCGAGGGCGAGCGCCCCCAGGTCCTGTTCTGCGACGAGGACATGTTCCAGAAAACGGGGGAGTGGGGCCAGCCGGTCTTTAAGACGCAGCTCAACGTCGACCTGCTCTATAGCCATAACTGCGTTACTCATTTTCTAATGGTGGAGAAGGCGCTCATCGATCGCATTGGCGTGTCGCCAGAAGACGTTGCGGGTGCCCAGGATTACGGCCTGACGCTCCGCTGCCTCGCGGCGGGCGCGCGCTTTGAGCACGTTGCGCACGTGCTGTATCACTGGCGCGTGCTCCCTGGCTCTACCGCCGACTGTTCTGCCGATAGCAAGCCATATGCTATCGAGGCCGGACGCCTGGCTCTGCAGCGTCACTTTGACTCGCTGGGCATTCGCGGAACGGTCGAGGAGTCCGAGACGCCGTTTGTCTACCGCATGCGCTATGCGCTGCCGGAGTCTGCGCCGCTGGTGAGCATTGTGATTCCCACCAAGGACCACGTCGAGACGCTCGATGCCTGCGTGATGTCGATCGCCCAGAAGGCCACGTACGCCAACTACGAGATCGTCTTGGTGGAAAACAACAGCGAAGACCAGGAGACCTTTGCGTATTACGAAACCCTGCCGGAGCGCGTAGCCGCTGCGTCTGGTGGCAAGGGTGCAGCACGCGTTGAGTGGTGGCCGGGCGAGTTTAATTACTCCCAGATCATTAACTTTGGCGTTGAGCATGCCAAGGGCGATTACCTGCTGCTTCTCAATAATGACACTGAAGTCATCTCATCCGACTTTATCGAGGAGATGATGGGCTATCTTCAGCGTCCCGACGCGGGCGTTGTGGGCGCCAAGCTCTATTTTGCCGATCATCTGGTGCAGCATGCCGGCATTTTGGTTGGCGTGCGCGGCGCGCTTGCCCATGCCAACCAGGATTTCTTGGCAAAACGTGAGGGCTACCTTGCCCGTGCTGTGCGTCCGGGCAACTTTAGCGCCGTAACGGGCGCCTGCCAGATGGTCCGTCGCGACGTGTTTGAGCAAGTCGGAGGCTACAACGAGGAATTCGCCGTCGGCTTTAACGATGCAGATTTTTGTTTGCGCGTGTGGGAGGCGGGCTATCGCACCATCTTTACGCCCTATGCCGAGCTGTATCACTACGAGTTCACCTCGCGCGGCAGGGAAGAGGCCAACGAGGAAAAGATGCGCCGCTGGAAACGCGAGCAAGCACTGTTCATGCAGCGCTGGCCTGAGTTCTTCTTGACGGGCGATCCATGGTTGGGGTCGAACTTATCCGCTGAGAGCGAGTATTTCTCGCTTTAGAAAATGGGTTTTAGGAAGTCCTCAACTTACTTTCGATATGAGCTGAGAAGAAAGCAGCGTCTAGGCGATTTGCTGCAATGCATCACGATAGCTCGATACTTCCGCGATACGTTTATACAGACTTATACAACTGGATATAATTCGATATAGTCTACGATAAACTTTTAAAGCTAAGATTGACCAATAATCGATTGTCTTGAGAGGCAAACAAGTGAGCGCCACTGTATTCCATAACCCGTTTCGTCCTACTGCCGGCGCTGAGCCTCCGCGCATAATTGGTCGTGATGATATTGCCCTTGAGTTTACCGAGAGTTTGAATGCGGGAATTGGCGCACCTGCGAGGCTCATGCGCATCGCTGGACCGAGGGGCTCCGGAAAAACTGTTTTGCTCTGCGATCTTAGGGATCGTGCGCGAGAGCTTGGATGGAAGACCGCTATTGTTTCTGCTGGCCCTAACCTATTGCTGGACCTGAGGGATCAGGTTGCTGATTCTTCCCTTGCGACTAATGCTTCGGTCGGCGTAAACGCCGGCTTTGTTTCCGCGAAAGTCGATGTTGCACCCAAAGAGTCGAGTCTTAGAAAGTTGCTAAGCTCGGCAGCGAGGTCAGCCAAGGGTCTTTTTATTGCCATCGATGAAGTTCAGGACGCTCCGATTGACGATATGCGTGCCATTGCGTCTACGGTTCAGCTTTTGATAGGGGAAAGAGTAGATATCGCACTTGCCTTTGCCGGTTTACCCGCCGGTGTTATGGATCTTATTAACGGCAAGGCGCTTACGTTCTTGCGTCGTGCCCTCCCCGAAGATCTGGCGCCTATCAACCAGGTGGAGGTAGCGCTCTCTATGGGCGATAGCTTTGTCGCGACTGGCTTGACCATAGAGGACAATCTCCTGTCGAGAGCCGCTAAGGCCACTAAGGGCTATGCCTATCTGGTGCAACTGGTCGGTTATTCCATTTGGCAGCGCGCCAACTTGCATCGTGCCAAAAGTGCCATTGTGAGCGAGCGCGACGTCACTGAAGGCATTGCGCTGGCAGAGGCTCGTTTTCACGATGTTGTTCACGAGCCCGCGATTTCTGGACTGGGGCTCAACGATATCAAATACCTTTTGGCCATGTGCGAGGATAAACAACAGTCCAAATCAGCCGAGATTGCTAGGCGCATGGGTAAAAAGACCAATGAGATCAGCTCTATTAGGGCCAAATTGCTACAAAGAGAGGTTATTCAGGCACCACAGAGGGGCTACGTGCAGTTTGCCGTGCCGGATCTAGATATTTATCTGCGAGATAATGCCGAGGAAATTCTCGAACGGTTCTAGGTCGAGGTATTATTAGTTTTTTCTACAATATCTTTTTCTATCCAATTGGAAGAACTACGGTCGGCTGCTTTGCTGCCATAACAATCTGGTTTGTTGCGGGGAAAGTCGAATACTCCATAAACAAGGCTGTTTAACAGATAGCTTCAATCGAAGGCTTGTATTTTTGCTGCCCTTTATACTTCCGGCTTTGCATGCGTTGGACCAGAAGCTACATCTGTATCTAATAGTTTTTCTTGTCTCTGTCTTTGGATTCCTGCGTTATGTGCCGCTCTTTTGGATTCCCATCGACGGGCTGCTAGTGGATTTTATTATAATTTGCGTTCTTATTTGCTATATTAGCTGGTATGTAGACTTGTCAACAGTGAATTTCGCATTCTCCCATGTGGCTTATTGGTTCGTATTGAGGATCGGAACGGTCATATCTGTTGTCTTGTTAAACCATCGTCGTCGTTATATTTTGCTTGTTGCTATGGCCTATCTATACGTTTTGCAGGGCGGGCCTTCTTATGTCGCTCGCGCGGAAAGCCTGTTTATGGACATCGCTACCGTCATGGCCGGTCGTCTCGGGTGCTGGCCGGGCTTTGCTCGATGCTGATCATTTGGAGCTGATCGGCTATGTGGGCGAGACTATTGGCGCCGAAGGAACCCCGGTGGTAGCGCTTGTGGGGCAAAACGCTGCGGTCGAGACGCGTATGCCCGATACGGACACGTCCATGACCAGTATGGTGGTTTGGATCGATTCAACGGATACTGAGGCGCCAGTGGGGAAGGCTAATCCGACCGGGTGTCGAGCGCAAGCTCGTCCGCAAGTACGGCGCGTTCGGCCTGCTCGTGGTCGACGAGTGGCTTCTGGACAAGCCGGACACTGAGTTCAGGTCGATGCTGCTGGAGCTGATTGAGCTGAGGTGCGGCACGGCCTCGACCGTCTTCTGCACCCAGTTCAAGAAGAAGGACTGGCACCCGAGGCTCGGCGGCGGGGTACACGCGGACGCGATTGTGGACAGGATCGTGCACAGCGCGGTCTGGTTCGACATGGGCGAGGCCAACATGCGGCAGCGCCGCGGATAGACCGGTAGCGATAAAAAGGCACCGGGGCCAGTGTCGGCCCCGGTGCCCAGGCGCGATATCGGCGGTGCTGTTTCGCGATATTCAGCAGTGCTCAAGCGAGCAAATACTCAACTTGAGTTCCGTTGATACCGGTATTTCGCCTTGTCCAGCCAAGTATTTGGGCATAGCTCCGACTCTAGGAGTATATTGCTTTCGATAGTCGATCATTTACTTCATCTGCTTAGGTATCGATGCAATATTTAGTTTGAGAATATCGGTGACTCCTATGCGTGCCCCCAAATTGTGATACGGCTTAGTTGCCTGTCGACTGTGAATCGTCCCAATTATTATGTTTTCTCCTTGAGAGGAAGTAGGGGCCACGCTCCTAAGAGCGCCTGTTTACTTATTTTCGCGGCAAACGAAACCCATCACGCCTTTGGTGGAAATGCTGTCGACTCCACGCGATGGTACATTAGTTTGGAAATGAATATCTCCAAATTGACCACCTCCTCCCTCAAACAAAAAAGAAGGATTCATGGCATTAAAAATTGTTGACAGATATAGTATTGAGAACAAGTGTCATATAAGTGTTAAGAGGTATCTTATGGATATTGTCGATTACGTTTCTTTCAAAGAAGTATTTTGCTCCATCATGGGAATCAAGAGCTCTCCAAATAACGCCAGTGATGATTTGACATGTCATTTAAATCTCAGTTATCGAATTGAAGAAGAGTTTGACCCCGAGATTTCGGATTTTGAGAAGACAATTATTATAAATGACGACGACTTGAAACACGAATATGATAAAGCGGTTGAGGCCATTGGTGATTTTCATGGTATGGAATGGTTTTCAAATGGTAAGAACTATGAGTGCATGGTCGATATATCCGGATTATATGCAACTCATTTTACAGATCAAATTTCATGTAAATCGGTAAATGCAGATGCTGAATTTAGAATGGGTCCGGCGAGCGTTACATATATTTTTTGTATTATATTAATGTTATTAAATGAAGGTTGTTTTGACGGCAATACTTTCAGAGGCAGAAATCCTTTTTTGCGACGCCTGAGATCGCATTCAACCACCGGTGGAAGAACCGTATCTCATAATGTTGATGATTGGACATCTGCTTTTGTTGAAATCACAGGTATTCTCTCCTTACGAATAACTACCAAAGGGTTTAGAAAAGCGAAACAACTTCGTGAACGAGCAACTTCCTTCCAATTTAAGTACATCTCTTGTTTAGATAGGCCACTGAGGCTAATTTCATCGCTTGATGAGTTTTTAGAAAAAGGAAGTTACGGGAGGCTATCTGTTGCGAAGTTAGAAATTGATTGTGTTCCGGATGTAAAATTTGACGACAGCGCTGTTAATCATTTTTGTCTTGGCGTGTCTTCGAGAAGCCCATATTTGCAGTTTTTGTCCTTCTATCATTCGATTGAATTTTACTTTAATTCCGCCTATCGAAAAATGACGACCGAATTGTTGAGAAACGAGCTCCAGTCGGTTGAATTTGCATACAACGATCAGCATCTGTATTCGATTGTTAGTAAGTTAGAAAAAGAAATATCCCATAAGAGCGAACTTGGTTTTGGAAATGAAAAACGTGAGCTTGAATACTTGGTTGAGTCGTGTGTCCATGTGCCTCGGCTAATGAAATCCCTACGTCGCTATCGTTTCGATTGGTCTGTGTGGTATTCGAGCAATGGGGTTGAATTTGAATCTGATGCTCCAGTTATAGATTGGGAATCCGATAATGTAGCTGGATTAATAGCTTCCCGAATTTATAAAGTAAGAAATGCGATTGTTCACAGTAAAAAACAAACTTTCGGTGCGTTTATTCCTTTTAAGCACGATCGCGCACTTTCCTATGAGATTCCTTTAGTTAAATGTGTTGCCGAAGAGGTCATTGATAACAATTCTTCGCGCGTATAGCTTTCGCTTTAAACTTCCGTTTGGTTCATAGTCTTTGTGGTCAAACTTAGCATTGAGATATGAATTTCGTTTCGATTGGATGGCGATTATTTCGATACGGCCATGACGCCGGTTGCGGATGGATGAGTCAGTATTCACTGTCTCTTCTAGATCAGGATTGATGCGAGCGATCCCTCGCTTCTTCCAATATTCTTAATGCTGATCGGGTGCTGCCGTTGATTGGCCCGGGTATTCTCGTAGCTGACGCCGGGAATCTGGCGTGTTTCGTCAAGAGGATTTGAGTAAAAAGAGCATCGGGATTTGAGCTGGGCGCGCTCCGGTCGTGCGCGCCCTTTTTGAGGCATTTACCCCTCCTGCATGAGGGCGTGACGCACGTTGCAGGACTCCCTGCGGAACTGGACGAGCCTTCCGTGGTGGACGATGTAGTCTATGACGGCGGACATCTGGTCGTCGCCGAATGCCGATCCCCACCTGCTGAACTCCAGGTTCGTGGTGATCACCGCCGACTGCCTCTCGTAGGCGTCGGCGAAGACCTGGAAGAGGGGCCTCGCGCCGTCCCGCGTCGAGCGGCGGGACACGACGTGGGCCCATTCGAGGTCGTGAATCAGTAGCGATCCCGGCGCTATCCTGCCGCCCATGGCATCCCTCACGCGCGCCGAACTGGGCTTCCCGTGGCCGCAGACGACCGCGACGGGGTTCTTGTGGATATCGATGGTGACGCAGGTGCAGAGCTCCTGGCGGGAGAGGCCGCGCTTGAGGGCTTGCCCGTAGCCCTTGGAGAGGTCGGTGTCGCTGATGCAGATCTCGTCAACCCAGACGGTGTCGCGCATCATGATTCGGTCCCGGCAGCCGGACGCCGTGGTGAGCGCACGGTGCCGCCACTCGAAGGCGGTCTTGTGGTTGACGCCGCACAGATCGGCCGCGCACTCGACGGGGACGTTGTGGCGCATGAGCCTGATGAAGGAGACTCAGGCGAGGAGCGGCTTTCTGCAGTGCTCGAGGACGGTCCCGGTGAGGGAGTTGAATCTCCTGCCGCAGCAGCGGCAGCGCCACCTCGGTACTCCTGCTGCGGTGGACCTGTCCCTTCAGGCGCCCTCGGCGCCGCACTCCGGGCACCCCGGGTCCGGCCAGTATGCCGCGGCGGCCACGGCGAGCGTGCCGACCCCGACCTCGTTGCGGCAGTGCCTCTCGCCGACGGCTTCTCTGAGCAGCAGGAACTCGTCGGCGAGAGGCCCGCCACGAGCGCCCTGAAGGGGTTCGCTCTTTCCATATGGATCTTTCCCATCCGCCCGAGCGCCCACCCGGAGGGATTGTCGCCAAACAAAGATCCGGGTGGGCGCTCGGGCGGATTCTTTGTTTGGCTGGGAAGAGCATAACATTCGGGAACCTTCCGGTCCCCGAATCATCACCTGTTATCTAAACTGTTAGAGACGAAAAAAAGCTTGCTGAGTACGCCTGCTACTTTTTATAAGGGCAGGTGTCCATCTGCTTTTAGAACAATTCCCATGCTTTGAATAACTGGACTTCCGATGCGGGGGAGATTGTAAGATAATCTACCCTTAGTATCATTATTTGTGATGGGGGATACGATATGAAAAAGGCATTGCGTGCCTCAACAGCGTTTTCTTTAGCTGCTCTTTTAACGATTTCACCCTTGATGAGTCCTGTAGCCGCTGCTTATGCTGCGAATAGCGTGCAAGCTGAGGATATTTCATCAGATGCTGTGTCCGCAGACGATGGTGTAGCTTCACGCGACGAGGGCGTTGCCGACGGAGACATGGATGTCGAGCAGTCGTTGCCGACGGACGTTGACGAGCCAGCTGATGAGGATTTCGGTGTAGATGCTTCTTCGACTGAGCCGCAAACCGAATCGGCTGATTCTCCTTTTCAATATATATATCTTGCCTACCCGAACCTTATCAGTGGGACTGACCAAGTCGTCGCGTTTGCGACTCCTAATGACAGCGATACTATCGCTTCCGCGACACTTAACTATGTGAGCGCCAATGGAGTTCAGGGGGCTGTTGACGCTTCCGCACAGGATGCTAATTCTGCTGCATTTACATTTGGCTCGGAGCTAGAACTCAATACATACTTTCTTACTTCAATAACCTATGTTCTGCAGGGCGATGGTACTGAACATGAGATTAATCTCTCTGACAGAGATTATTCTTTTACGGTTGTTGACGGCACTGCTAATTGCGAAGGCACTTCCGTTTACTATGCAGACGGCGATGGCAATGCCGTTGAGGCCCAATCGATCAAGCAGGCGTTGGAGTGTGCCGATTCACCGGACGGCATTTCTACCTATGCTGCGCGCTCGGCGCGAAAAAACGTTCGGATAATTGCCCTCGATGCTGGCCATGGCGGCACCGACCCTGGTGCGCAGGGAAATGGAAAGAGTGAGGCGGATCTAACTTGGAAGATCGTTGCTGCTTGTAAGAATAAGCTTGAGGCGTATGGCTTTAAAGTCGTTCTTGCTCGCGAGCAAAGCGGTGGCTACTCAGGAAATGATTACCTTTATCGTGTCCAACGATGCGTGAGTCAAGGCGCGCAGGCCTTTGTTAGCTTCCATATCAATTCCGGTTCGCCTGTTGCTCACGGCGCCGAGGTATATGCGCCCACTGCCAATGAATATGATTACACGCAAGTTTCTGTGGAGCTTGCGAATAAAGTGATGAACAACCTCGCTTCTATGGGACTCAGCTATCGCGGTGTATTCCAAATGGAAGTTGGAGATGAGTTTGCGGTCATCCGTTGCGCCCGCGAACAAGGTATTCCCGGCATTCTAATTGAGCATGGCTTTATTTCTGATGCGGGGGACGTATTGAATTATTTTAGCGATGAGGGTTGCAGGCGTCTTGGCGAGGCCGATGCCGATGCGATCATTGCGCAATTTCCTAAGTCAACTTGGCTCGATTACTCTTCCGTATTCGATGCTAATTACTATTTGTCGAATAATCCCGATGTTGCCAAAGCTACGGCTGGAAATAGTGAATTAGCTCTAGACCATTTTATTAACTATGGTATGAGTGAAGGTAGGCGCGGCTCTGCTTCTTTTGACGTACAGAGCTACTTTAATGAGTATCCAGATTTAAGGGCTGCCTTTGGCTTTGATTTAGTGAAGTACTACGAGCATTACGTCACAGCTGGAAAAGCAGAAGGAAGGCATGGGACCGGATGCTCAAAGATTGAGGGATACGCTACGACTATCAATGGCGTTGACTATTCTTCCGTCTACGACCCCTCGTTTTATCTATCGAATAACGAAGACATTCGCAACGCTTTTTCTAAACGAAGCCCCGCTGGCGTTGTAATGATTGACGATGCTGCCGTGCTGCGCCATTTCGTCAGCTGCGGCATGGCGGAGGGCCGTCGCGGGAGCGAGTCCTTCGACGTGCTGAGCTATTACAACAGATACCCCGACCTTCGTCGCGCATTCGGTGCCAACCTCACCGCTCTATATAGTCATTACCTCAGCAGCGGTCGCGCTGAGGGCAGGATCGCGACCGGTTGCGCTTCCCTCGCGGGCGCCGTCGCTTCGCAGGGCGGTACGGATTATTCCCCCGTTTACGATTTCGACTTCTATACCTCCAACAACGGAGACGTCCTGAGCGCCTTTACAACCGTCAAGGGTGGTCTGAGGTTCGTTGACGATGCTGCCGTGCTGCGCCATTTCGTCAGCTGCGGCATGGCGGAGGGCCGTCGCGGGAGCGATTCCTTCGACGTTTATGGCTATCGAAATCGTTATGCGGACCTGAGGAAGGCTTTCGGGCAGAACCTGAAGAGCTATTACATCCACTATTTAAATTGTGGCATTAAGGAGGGGCGTAATGGTGCAAGTGCGACTGGATACGAAGGTTTTATTATGTCGTCCGCCTATTCAACCTATCTAGACGCCGCTGATCATTTCACAAAGACCGTGGGCCCAAAAGGATTCCCTTCAGCCGTTTACACGGATAGGGGAGCGTCGAACATCATAGATTTCTGCAAAATTCTATATGAAGAGGCTCAGTCGGAGGGTGTTTCACCTGAAGTTTTATATGGGCAGGTGATGAAAGAAACGGGATATTTGAAGTTTGGAAATTTGGTTCAGCCTAATCAGTGCAATTTTGGAGGCCTTGGCGCCACTGGACCTGGTAACCCAGGCTACACCTTCGGATCTGTCCGTGAGGGACTGCGGGCGCAGGTTCAGCATCTAAAGGCGTATGGTTCAACGGAGCCATTGATTAATCCGTGTATTGATGCTCGCTTTAAATATGTCAGTCGTGGCTGTGCTCCGAGAACCGTTGATTTAAATGGCAAATGGGCCGTTCCGGGTGTTGGATACGGCGAAAGCATTGATGCAATCGCCAAAGAGGTTATTGGTTAGGCTTTAAAAAGTAGATTGAAAGTTTTAAATCGATTGGGTTAATTTGACTGACAATTTAAAGAAAAACATCACATGGAATACCGTTGGCTCGATTGCATACCTTGCTTGTCAGTGGTTAACGACAGTTGCCGTAGTTCGTCTTTCATCGGATTTTAACTATGCAGGTGATTTGTCTTTGGCAATGACAATCAGCAATCTATTTGTTCCAATCGGTTTATATAAGATTCGATCCTTTCAGGTATCCGATCTTTCATGTGAGTATTCTTCGGGGGAATACATTGGTTTTCGTCTAATCACAATAGTGTTGGGGTTTGTTTTCGTATTACCTTATGCATTCTTTACCTGTCAGCAGTCTTCCCTTCTCCCCGTGTACTTCTATTGCATATATAAGTCAATAGAAGTGATGGTCGATGTGTTCCACGGCATTGATCAAAAAGCAGGAAATATGATTTATTGTGGCATTTCGATGCTGCTGAGAGGCATTTTGTCACTTCTCGCGTTTTGTGCCGGAATGCATGTCTCACATTCTCTTGTATTGAGCATCGTTCTAATGATTGCGGTGTCTCTCCCTGTAATGGTTGTTGATGTACGTTGGGCTTCGAATTTCGATGCGATTGTTCCTTCTTTTAGGTTCAAGGCGATGTCTGAACTGTTTTATAAGTGTCTTCCCGCTACGGTTGGGGTTTTTTGTTGCGCTGCAGTTACATCTGTTTCGCGTCAAGAACTTGCTGCTGCATTGGGGGCATCAATGTTGGGTGTTTATTCCTCGGTGTGTTCTCCCGCGGCAATAGTTCAGGCGGGTGCTGCTAATGCCTATGCCCCTTTGCTCGGCGCTTTTGCGAGCGCTAGTGAGTCGGAGGATAAAAAAGCATTTAATACCATGTTGGTGAAGGTCATTCTTGGCGCCCTTGTCTTGTGTATTCTTATTTTGTTCGCTTGTTTCATCTGCGGCGACTACTTGTTGGGACTACTTTTCGGTGACCAAATTCATCAGTATTCTTTTTTGCTGTACGGTGCGGTAATTAGCTCTCTGATTACGGCGTTTATCGGTTTCTTTTCCGACCTGACAATTGTTAAAAGAAAGATGGTTGGTAATCTTGTTGGTAATTTAGTTGCTTTAATCGTTGTTGTCCCTCTTTCCAGCTTAATGATTCACTTGTTTGGACCTAACGGAACGAGTATTGCAATTTCGCTTGCTTATTTTGTCGGGTGTGTCGCGATGCTTCCCTGCATTATTCGGAATAATGCAGTAGAGATTCGCTAAATACTTAGATATAAAAGTGTGCGGCCGGTGCTTAATATCTACCTGAATTGACTTCTTTAACGCCAATGGAGGGGTTATCAGTTCTGGCGCAGGTATTAACGCTTTTTAATTCTAATTTATGTCCAGCAGGCGTCTTTTCGTTTAGCATAAGACACGTATTAGTAGGTTAAGCAACAACTTCAAATTTGTTTAAGTTTCATTCACCTTAATTTTGTTTATTGGAGCTTGAAATGTGCGATAGCGTATTCAAAGACAAGACCCTCATGATCACGGGCGGCACCGGCTCGTTCGGCAACACCGTGCTCAAACACTTCATGGACACCGACCTAGCCGAGATCCGCATCTTCTCCCGCGACGAGAAGAAGCAGGACGACATGCGCCACCGCCTGCAGGAGAGGTCCCCCGAGCTCGCGTCCAAGGTGCGCTTCTTCATCGGCGACGTCCGCGACGCCCAGAGCGTCCGCGACGCCATGCACGGCGTGGACTACATCTTCCACGCCGCCGCCCTCAAGCAGGTTCCCTCCTGCGAGTTCTTCCCCATGGAGGCCGTGCGCACCAACGTAATCGGCACGGACAACGTCCTGCATGCCGCCATCGACGAGGGCGTGGACCGCGTCGTGTGCCTGTCCACCGACAAGGCCGCCTACCCCATCAACGCCATGGGCAAGTCCAAGGCCATGATGGAGTCGATCATCTACGCCAACGCCCGCAACGGCGCCGGCCGCACCACCATCTGCTGCACCCGCTACGGCAACGTCATGTGCTCGCGCGGCAGCGTCATCCCGCTGTTCATCGACCGCATCCGCAAGGGCGAGCCGCTCACCGTCACCGACCCCAACATGACCCGCTTCCTCATGAACCTGGACGAGGCCGTGGACCTGGTGCAGTTCGCCTTCGAGCACGCCAACCCCGGCGACCTGTTCATCCAGAAGGCGCCGGCCTCCACGATCGGCGACCTCGCCGAGGCCGTGCAGGAGGTCTTCGGCCGCGTGGGCACCCAGGTCATCGGCACCCGCCACGGCGAGAAGCTCTTCGAGACCCTCATGACCCGCGAGGAGCGCCTGCGCGCCGAGGACATGGGCGGCTACTACCGCGTCGCCTGCGACTCGCGCGACCTGAACTACGACAAGTTCGTCGTGGACGGCGAGGTGGAGACCCAGGCCGACGAGTCCTATACCTCCCACAACACCGAGAGGCTCGACGTGGCGGGCACCATCGCCAAGATCAAGACCGCCGAGTACGTGCAGCTGGCGCTCGAGGGCCGCGAGCACGAGGCGGTGCAGTAGGGTGCGCATACTCGTCACCGGCGCCAGGGGCTTCGTCGGCAGGAACCTCTGCTGCGCCCTCAAGAACATAAGGGACGGCAAGGACCGCCGCGAGAAATACTCGGGCCTGCTCCCGCTCGAGGTTATGGAGTACGACATCGACTCGACGCCCGGGGAGCTCGATGACTGCTGCTCCCGCGCCGACTTCGTGTTCAACCTGGCCGGCGTCAACCGCCCCAAGGAGCAGTCCGAGTTCATGGAGGGCAACTTCGGGTTCGCCTCCACGCTGCTCGACGCCCTCGAGCGCCACGGCAACACGTGCCCCGTCATGCTGTCCAGCTCCGCGCAGGCGAGCCTGTCGGGCCGCTTCGAGGGCTCGGTCTACGGCGAGTCCAAGCTCGCGGGGGAGGGCCTGTTCCGCGAGTACTCGGAGCGCACGGGCGCTCCTGTCCTCATCTACCGCTTCCCGAACCTCTACGGCAAGTGGTGCCGACCTCGCTACAACTCCGCCGTGGCGACCTTCTGCGACGCCATCGCCAACGGCCGCCCCTACACCGTGAACGACCCCTCGGTCGAGCTGGAGCTCCTCTACATCGACGACCTGGTCGACGAGATGCTGGGCGCCCTGCTGGGGGAGGAACACCGCTGCGGCTACGAGGGCCTCGAGCGCGTCGAGGGGGAGGACTTCTGCTACGTCCCCCAGACCGACGTGAAGTCCCTGGGCGAGATCGTCTACCTGCTCGGGTGCTTCCGCGACAGCCGCGAGACGCTTTCCGTGCCCGACCTGGCGGAGGGCTCCTTCTCCAAGAAGCTCTGGAGCACGTTCCTGTCCTACTACGAGCCGGGGCACTTCGCCTACGGCCTCAAGCCGAACGTGGATGACCGCGGCTCGTTCACCGAGTTCCTGCGCACGCCGGAGCGCGGCCAGGTCTCCATCAACGTCTCGAAGCCCGGCATCACCAAGGGCAACCACTGGCACATGAGCAAGTGGGAGAGGTTCCTGGTGGTCTCCGGCACCGCGAGCATCAAGCTGAGGAAGGTGGGGGAGGACGCCGAGGGCAACCAGTTCCCCGTCGACGAGTACGTCGTCTTTGGCTCGGACATGCGCGCCGTGGAGATGATTCCCGGCTACACGCACTCCATCACCAACCTGTCCGACACCGAGGACCTCGTGACGGTCATGTGGGCCAACGAGCCTTTTGACCCCGAGAACCCCGACACCTACTACGAGGAAGTCTAGAGGTTTTGACCAGATACGCTCACATTAATAGCGTTCCAAATGGATCCACTGGGCGCATTATGATGAAGGAGCATTTTGCTCTTATAGATCAGGGATGCGAATCGCTTGCTTGCTGGGGTAGAAGAAGGCCAGCAAGTAGTGCCAGTGAGTACTGCTTTGGGTCATCGGCTAATTTTATACTCGACGTTGGACTTACTTTCCTTGACGGGAAGATTGGTTTTCATTCAGTGAGGCAAACCGAGGCGTTGATTCATCGCCTTGATGAGTTTGGTCCTGATGTGGTTCACTTGCACAACATTCATGGTTACTATTTGAATATTGATAGGCTATTTAAATGGTTGTCGATATCTGATTGTCGTGTTGTATGGACTTTGCATGACTGTTGGGCTTTTACCGGCCATTGTCCGTATTTCACATATGCTGACTGCAATCAATGGAAAAGCGGCTGCGGTACCACGAAATGTCCACAGCTTATGGGATATCCTCCAACTATCAATTCTGGTTCATGCAAATGGAATTATGAGGCTAAACGTTCGTTATTCACTTCGTTGCCTTCCGACCGATTGACAATTGTCACTCCTTCTAAATGGTTGGCCGAACTGGTTGCTTCAAGCTTTTTGTCAAAGTATCCGATAGAAGTTGCACATAATACGATTGACCTCGATATATTCAGGCCGCGATCCAATGGCGAAGTATCTAGTGTTAAAGAGAAATACGGTCTCGATTCTAGAAATATTATTTTAGGTGTTGCGTCTCCATGGTCAAAACGCAAGGGGTTATCAGACTTTTATACTCTCGCTGACAGGCTTGATCGCTCCAAGTATTCCATCGTACTCGTTGGTTTAAGTGCCAAACAGATGCGGGCGCTGCCGCCAGAGATCGTCGGTATTCCACGAACCGACTCTCAGATAGAGTTGGCCTCACTTTATAGTTCTGCCTCTGTTCTATTCAATCCAACATACGAGGATAACTACCCTACGGTCAATCTTGAGGCTGAGGCTTGTGGGCTGCCAGTCGTTTGTTACGATGTCGGCGGATGCTCTGAGACTTTGCACAGGGACGATTCGAAACTTGTTGAATGTGGTGACGTGCAGGCCGCCTCATTACTGTTGGCAAAATACTAGACTCTGTTTTAAGGAAACCTATGAATTCCAATATTTGTTTTAAAGACGACGGCCGCCTGAAGCTCCTGATCATCGTGGGCACGCGCCCCGAGGTCATTCGCCTTTCCGAGGTCATCAAGAAGTGCCGCCGCCACTTCGACTGCCTGCTGGCGCACACCGGCCAGAACTACGACTACACGCTCAACGGCATCTTCTTCCGCGACCTGTCGCTGGACGATCCGGACGTCTACCTGGACGCCGTTGGCGCGGACCTGGGCGAGACCGTCGGCAACATCATCGCGGCCTCCTACAAGCTGATGGTCCAGGTGCGGCCCGACGCGCTCCTGATCCTTGGCGACACCAACAGCTGCCTGTCCGCCATCGCGGCCAAGCGCCTGCACATCCCCATCTTCCACATGGAGGCGGGCAACCGCTGCAAGGACGAGTGCCTGCCCGAGGAGACCAACCGACGCATCGTCGACGTGATCTCCGACGTCAACCTGGCCTACTCCGAGCACGCACGCCGCTACCTCAAGGACACCGGCTGCGCACCCGAGCGCACCTACGTCACGGGCTCGCCCATGGCCGAGGTGCTGCGCGCCAACCTTGACAAGATCGAGGGGTCCCATATCCTCTCCGAGCTCGGACTGGAGCCCAGGCGCTACATGCTGCTGTCGGCACACCGCGAGGAGAACATCGACACCGAGGCGAACTTCACGAGCCTGTTCACCGCGGTCAACGCGCTGGCCGAGAAATACGACATGCCGATCCTGTACTCCTGCCACCCGCGCTCCCGCAAGCGCCTGGAGGCCACCGGCTTCCAGCTGGACCCGCGCGTGCGCATGCACGAGCCTATGGGGTTCCACGACTACAACTGCCTGCAGATGAACGCCTTCGCCGTGGTCTCCGACTCCGGCACCCTGCCCGAGGAGTCCAGCTTCTTCGCGAGTGTCGGCCGCCCGTTCCCAGCGGTGTGTATCCGCACCTCCACCGAGCGCCCCGAGGCGCTGGACAAGGCCTGCTTCACGCTCGCCGGCATCTCCGAGAGGGGCCTGCTCCAGGCCGTCCACACCGCCGTCGAGCTCGATGCGGAGGGGTCGCTGCCCGAGGCGCCCGTGCCCGATTACGCCGACGAGACCGTGTCCACCAAGGTGGTCAAGATCATCCAGAGCTACACCGGCGTCGTGGACAAGATGGTGTGGAGGAAGAGCGTTTAATGACTAGCTCATGTGCTGGTAAGAAAATGCTTGTTGTTACGCAGCATTTCTATCCGGAATCTTTTCGAATTAATGACTTGGTGAGGGGATTTGTTGAAGACGGAATAAGCGTAGATGTTCTCTGCGGCATCCCTAATTATCCTTCAGGCGAATGGTCTGATGGATATGGTTATTTCGGTCACCGCCGAGACGATTATTTCGGTGCGTCCGTTTTTCGATCTGGTGAAATCCGTCGTAAGGGTAATACTTCGATACGCATTTTTCTGAACTATATTAGCTGGCCAATTACTGCTTCTTTTAGAGCTATGAGGCTCAAAAAGAAGTATGACGTTGTATTTTGCTATAACACAAGTCCTATTTTGATGGTAATTCCTGCAAGGGTTGCTGCATGGCGAAATAAATGTCCTCTAGTAACTTATGTCTTGGATATTTGGCCCGAGAACCTTTACACAGTCTTGAATGTCCAAAGCAGTTTTCTGAGGTCTTTTGCCAAATCTTTTTGCGACAAGCAGTATGCGGCCTGCAATAAGCTGATTGCTTTGAGCGACTCTTTGGCTGATAACCTGTTTCATAGAGTCAAGCCTTTGAATTCGGATGTTTCGATAGGCGTAATACCTCAACATTGCGAGGAAAGTTACGAGCAAAAGCTAGTCTCATCGGAACTAAGATCTCAGTTCAAAAATCAATGCGTCTTCCTATTTGCTGGTTCTATAACCCCCGCCCAAGGGCTTGATACGGTTATTGAAGCATTCTCGCGTGCAGTTTCAGAGAACTCTATCGAGATGAAGCTGTTAATTCTTGGCGATGGCATGTCTAGGGCAGAACTGCAGAAGCTCGTTTCAAGCAAGGGGCTTGATAAGTCTGTTTTGTTTTTGGGGCGCGTGGATCCCGAGGTCGTGCCCATGTACTCCGATATTGCAACGGCAATGATTGCTCCATTTGCCGATAATCCTGAGTTAGAGCTTACTATTCCAGCCAAGATATCAAGCTGTATGGCTTCTTCAAAGGCAATACTTGCCGTAATGCGCGGAGAAGGGGCCAATGCGGTTCGTTCTGCTAGATGCGGGTTTGTCTCCGATCCTTCAGATGTAAATGCGCTTGCTAACAACATGGTAAAAATTGGTTCAATGAAAAAAGGCGCTATTGATGCTTTGGGATCTAATGGCTTCAATTATTATCGTGAGCATTTTTCGAGACAGGTTTGTTTGGATAAAATTAAGCAGGTTTTATTTTCAATTTAGGTCCAATCTGGATCGTTGGGGTTTTAATGGATGACATGTTGCGAGTGTTGGTAATCATTCCTGCTTATAATGAGCAAGCCAATATTGTTCAGACTGTTTCATCGGTTGTTGAGGCTGGCTATGATTATGTTGTTGTGAATGACGGCTCAACCGATAATACGCTATCTATCTGTCGTCAGTACGACTTTAATGTCCTTGATCTTCCGCAAAATTTAGGCATTGGTGGTGCCGTTCAAGCCGGTCATAAATATGCGCTCAGGCAAGGCTATGACGTTGATGTTCAGGTTGACGGTGATGGTCAGCATGATCCTTCTTATATTGGGAGCTTAATCGAGCCAATTATTGATGGTGCCGATTTAGCCATTGGTTCCAGATTTGCCGTGCCCACAGAAGGCTTTCAATCAACATTTTTAAGGAGAGTAGGTATCCGATGGCTTTCTGGTTGGTTGAGATTATTTACCGGAAAAACGATTAAAGATCCAACTTCTGGATTTCGCGCGTGCGGTAAAAAGGCTATAGACCTGTTCTGTAGGGACTATCCAGACGATTACCCTGAGCCTGAATCTATTGCAGCAGCATTAAAAACCGGTCTTTCAGTGGTTGAGGTTCCCGTGCTTATGCGTGAGAGACAGGGTGGAGTGTCATCTATTTCTGGCTTTTCATCAATTTATTACATGATTAAAGTTTCGCTCGCAATTTCCATGGCCTGTTTTGTTTATAGAAAGGCGGCTCACCAATGAGTATGATAATTCGCGTGGGCGCTGGCGTAATTTTTAGTGGTCTATTCTTTTATGTCGTTTCTTTAGTCGGCAAAGGAAAGCTTCTTTTAAAGTACTCGTTACTATGGCTCTGCCTGTGCGTGGTGGCATTATTTAGCGTTTGCTTTCCGGAGTTGATTTATCGAATTTCAGATTGTATTGGGTTTATCAGTCCTTCGAATTTCGCCTTTCTCGTCGCAGTAGTACTTTTATTGATGATTTCTCTATCTCTCAGTATTGCGATCAGCAGACTCGTTACGGCTTGTAAAAACTTAACTCAACGCATTGCGATTCTTGAAAATGAGAACGATACTTTGCGCAACCAGCAGGGTTAGATAAAGATGGAGTTTAATAACTCGTATGAATAAGTACCTTACCTCAGAAGACCGAAGCAATAATTTGCATAACGATAATTTTCATCTTTATCGGTCTGCTTGTTTTGCGCTATCTTTTTTGTTTGCGCTTATTTACTTATCTTTATTTGTTAACTATGTTTGTAGCTTCTACGGAAAGATCGGTGTTACAACTGCTAGCTCGCTGCTCAATAACGGTATGTCTGTTCTCATCATCGGTGGATTGACCGTTGCGTTTTTATTCTCAGCAATCAAGCTGATCGAGTATAAAAGCGATTTTATATATAAATATCGATGGATAATCGGTATTTCTGTCGCAATGCTTGCGGTGGTGTTTAAAGTCAGCGGCTCATCGCTTGGCATGTGGAGCATTATGCTTCCTGAGAACGCCGGGACTCCCATCTGGGGTATACCTAGGTCTCTTCGAAGCGATGAGTTTTCAGTCGGTACTTTATTTCAATTGTCTCAGTCTCATAATGATTATGCGCCAATTTCGGAAATCTTAAGAGGAGATATAACAGATGTCCGGATGGTTTATGGTGCTGCCTGCTGGAGTGTAATTTCGTTATTTCGTCCAGTGCTTTGGGGCTATTTGGTATTTGGTTTTGAATCGGGTTTAGCGTTTGCTTGGTCCATGAAGCTATGCATTATGGTCCTGGTTTCCTTTGACTGCGCTTTCCTCATGATTAAATCAAAGCCACTCAGTTTGCTCTTTTCAATATTGCTTTGTTTTTCGCCGCTGATTCAGTGGTGGGGTACAGGCGAGGTGGTTCTTTACGGTCAAGCCCTTGTTTTGTTATTAGATAAGACGCTCTTTACTCGTAAAAGGAGCACTAGAGTCATTGCGATTGTTGCTATTGCATGGTTATGCGGTTGTTACATAATGCTCATGTATCCCGCTTGGATGGTTCCTTTTTTCTACATTTTTGCCCTCATGGGAGTTTTCAGGGCAATTGATTATTGTCGAATCCTTAAGTCTGGCGAGTACCGTTCGGTGCTTGCGTGGTCAATTAGTGACACTTTAACTTCGATCTTCTGTTTGCTGGTTTCGGCAGGACTTGTATTTTTCGCTTTTTTCCAGTCCTCTGAAGCAATGGCATCTGTTGTTAATACGGTTTATCCGGGCGCGCGCTTTGAAACCGGAGGAAGCGGGCTTCCCGAACTTTTTTCGAATGCGCTTTCTCTTTTTTATGCTTTTGATACGCCTTTGGTTTCAAATGAATGTGAAATTGCCACCATTCTCTGCTTTTTCCCTCTTGGGACTCTTGCGTCTCTGTCCTGTATCATCAAAAAGCGAGATTGGCATTTAATTGCACTACTAGTCCTTCAGTTATTTTTCCTTCTTTTTGCCTTCGTTGGCTTCCCGTCATTTTTATCCCGAATTACCTTGATGTATAACGTACCTGTTCTGCGGCTTTTATTTCCTATTGGGTACTTAGAGCTTCTTCTTTTCTTGATATCTGTTAAAAAAGCCAAAGAATTCCAAGAGGCTAATAGCCAAATTAGTTCTTTGTTGGTTTTGCTAGTGATTGGAATCTGTTTAAGTTCAGTATTCCAGATTTATATTCTTCTTTCCGCCAAGTATCTTGTCGCAAGGAAATTGTATCTTTTGATGCTGATATTGCTTTGTGCAGTTTCCTGCCTTTTGTTCAGCGCATTTATCCTTGGTAAAAACTGCATTGGTTTATTTGTCGCATTTGCTATTTGCTTCGGTGTAATTCCTGGTTGCTGTATCAATCCAATACAAATTGGTGCAGCTCCGCTTACCGAAACGGAGTTGGCGTCTCTTGTTGATCAGTTCGCTGACAAGGATGATTATTCAGTTAAATGGGTTGTCGATGGTTCTTGGACAGTTGCCAATCTTTGCGCTGCGTATGGAGCGCCTGTAATTAACTCGACCAATGCTTATCCTGATCTGGCGCGTTGGAATTCTATCGATGATAATAACGAGAATGAGTACGCATACAATAGGTATGCTCATATCATTGCAAATGTATTCACTCCGTCTACGTCTTTTAATTCCACTCAGGATGATCTCTTCACAGTTAATTTGACTGAAGATAATCTAAGACAGCTTAATGTGAAGTACGTTTTGTCTAGTAGGGATTTGACGGAGTTTTCATCTGATCAACTGCGGATTACGCAATTAGGTTCAGCAAACGGATTCGTTCTATATGAAATAACCTATTAGGAAGAATGGGGCTGTCGGTTAACCGGCAGCCCCATTCTCCATTCTTTACGTGCTCATGAGTTAAGCGTCATGACACTTTTATATTTGATAATACAGATTTCCACTGACGATATTTATGTTTATATACGGATCGCCTTTCACGTAGTACTCTGGCCATAGGTAGTTGAGCAATGAGTATTCCCGATGGAACCTCATTTTCTTTTCATCGCTGATCTCATAGCCTCGTGATAACGACTCGTAATGATACAGCTCAGTATCGGGTGTATATACAACCAAATAATTGTGACTCCTCACTTTGAGGCAATAGTCAACATCATTAAAGGCGACAGCCAATTCTTCTCTAAAGCCGCCGACTTCGTCGAAAACAGCTCTCTTTGTCATGAGGCATGCTGCGGTCACGGCACTTAAATCTTGTGTACGATCGCATAGATTGAAGTAGCCCCATTTACCTCTGGGGTAGTCTTTTCCGAGGTGGCCGGCTCCAATCCCTCCGATGCCGACGCCTGCATGTTGCAGAGTATTATCGCTGTAGAAAAGTCTTGCACCAACAATGCCAACTTCTTTTCGCGAACAAATGCCCAGCATGTTTTCGATCCAGTTTGGGGTTATAACTTCTGTATCGTTGTTTAACAAGAGAAGATAATCGCCCTTTGCTTTGCTAGCGCCAAAGTTCATCAGTTTTGAGAAATTAAATTCCGCATCCCAATATTCGATGCGAATCGTATCGGGATAGCTTTTCTCCAATTCTGAGTAGTACTCGAATGTTTCTTGGTTCTCGCTGTTGTTTTCGATAATGATGATTTCGTAGTTATCGTACGTTGAGCGTTCTATGATCGACTTAATGCACGTATCGAGAACTGTGGGATGGTCCTTTGTTGGAATAACAATTGAAACAAGTGGATGACTTTCCGGAACTGCATAGGCAACTTTATAAGTGAAGGGGTCGTTTCCGCGGTAAACTTTCGCTGCAATTCCAAGCCTGTCCAAATGGGCCTGTACAGCTTTGACGCCAGCATCCCATGCATATAGCTTTGAGTTCGGGTCACCTGCAGTTGAGTTCTCGCTAATTCTCCAGTGATACAGGATTTTAGCCACGTGCACCACATGCCGTGCTTTTTCGATTGCCTTAAGCGTTAAGTCGTGGTCTTGGGCTCCATCGTACTGTTCGTCGCCGTACCCGAGAGAATCGAATAGCGTTTTTCTGATTGCAAGGAAATGGCAAATATAATTAACGCTTCGCAGCAAATCGATGCTTAAATCTGGCTTAAAGAACGGATCGCCATAGCTGCCATTGACAAACAGTTTGTCTTCGTCGCAGTAAATTAGATCAGTATTGTTTTCAGCATTAATTGCATGCGCATATTCATAAAGCGCCGAGGGCTCGAGAGTATCGTCGTGGTCTAAGAAGCAAATGAAATCTCCATTTGCTTCTTTTGTCCCAGCAAGAGTGTTTTTGGAAATGCCGGCATTGTTTGCTAGCTCTATCACCTTAATGCGAGCGTCTTTAATCTTAGCGGCTTCGATTATATCTGCAAGCGCACTGTTATCTGGGCTTGCATTGACTAGCACAAGCTCCCAGTTTGCATAGCTCTGTATAAGAACCGATTCCACCATTTCCCTGAACAGATTTTCGGGTGTGTTGAATAGGGGAACGACGATGCTAAACAAAGGCATTTCCTTGAAGGTAACCATCGATTGTTTTTCGAGTATCGCCGAGCTTGCCTTGTGTTGCTCGAGCCAATTTGGATATGCAGATGGATCAATCGAAATAGGTTTCATTTTCGATGTGGTTAAAATGCGTAGCTTATCGAGCTCTTCGTTGTCCACAACAGCGAAGCTGTTAAAGCTTGGGTGGTTGTCGTCTTCGATTGTGAAGATAAGCCTATTTGTGCTATTTGGGATTCGGACCGAGTATTGAATTTCGCGACGTTTTTTATTGGGAGCAAACCACAAGGGGATCGTAATGTCATCGGTTGTGATCGGCTCGATCTCAATACGATTCATCGAGGTATCGAAGCAGCTGATGGCTATTTTGTTGTCTTCGCGCTGAGGAAGTTTTACTGAGCAGCGAAGAATGGCCTCATCTCCATCTTCGATAAACTCGTGAAAACGCATGCTTGCTACATCCAAGTCGTGCTTATCGTCATAGTTCCTAATGGAATGGGACAAATCATTCTTTAATTTATAGTTTAATCTTGACGCCCATTTTGCCGTGCTAAAGCTGATTTTAATGACATCGTAGACGCATCGCGCACTCAAATCATTAATCTGAATATCGCAATCACCAGTTCCAAGGTCGGGAAGAACTACGACGTATTGATTTTTATTTGACTCGTATGGATAGATAGAGCTTGGTATTGTCGTTCCCTCGCTCTTCGCTGCTGTCACCTGAATATTTGATGCGTCTATCTCAACATTCTTTAGGAGAACGTACACCTTTCCGCTTCCACGGCAAATACAATCCATGCTAATTTTCATTTCAATTTACCTTTCCGTTGCACTGAGGATGCCTGCACTATTTCACTTTGATCTCAGGTTTATTCTTGCATTGAATTAATCCAGTACAGGTAGTCTCTCGATTCTTTCTTGGTACCGAATACGCGCCGCTGTTATTCGACGTTCATGCCATGTGGCCATAGTTGAATTGCTTTGCTCGTCTTGCGGATGAATGTTTTCATATCCAATTGGATGCATATATTCTTTAGGATTTGCTATATACATTTGCGCTGCCTCGAGATTTGCGCTGCACCTACTTCTTAAATCTGGATTTCCATTCAGAAGAGAGCCGATAGAAAAATGTGGATGTGCAACTCGATTTTCATTAATGCCGATTGCGATGAAATGTTCCAGCGCTCCAAGGGGGTCGTCTTTATATCTATCGAATAGATCCTCGTAATGATTTACATAAAAGGAATAATCAAATACCGATGAATAGTCTACTCCGTTAAATATGGCATTCGTAGAGCACGAGCATGTAAGTTGCGGTCTCCTTCGAGGCCACGTGCTTTGATCGATCGTGAGGGCCTCTTTATTAATTGGGTTAAAGATGTGGCATTCATAGCATTTAATGCCTTCCTTTTTAAGGAAGGCATTAAACAGTCGTTCTGAGATAAAGCCAGGCATCCTTTGTTGATAGCTATCGCGACCACTTATATAGTCAATACGCTTCTCAAGTTGTTTTTCGATTTTGAAAAGCCATTTACAATATCGGTCCATCAGCTCCTTTTTGCAAATAAACATATTGCATGGCGAAAAAGAACACTCCTCGCAAATTGCTTTATCAAAAGCATCCAAGTAGCCAGGGCATTTCGTCCTGATGATTTCCCTTGCCTGTAGCAGATCTGTCGAAGAATGGATCATTCTATACTGCTCAGCAACAGTGATTAAGTTGCACCCGATTGAGCTTGTGCAGGGTTCTTTGGCTGCAACAATACAGTCATAATGAGTAAGAATGTTCTCAATTTCATAGTCTTTGAGCATCTGCTTTGAGTCATTGGGGGACTCAAACGCCCTTCGATAATGCGTGAGCCCAACTATCGACTCAGGAGAATTCTTCCATATCCAATAGAGGCCGGTAAGCTCGCAGTAGTGTTTGTTTTTCTGGGAAATATTATCGCCTTGATCGTCGTACAGCCATCCAGCCTGACGATTGTCTGGTGGAATGGAGCTTGACCCAACGTAGAGCGGCTGATACGGCGCTTGCGCATCAATGTCAAAGTGCTTATGCGCTGCGATGTAAATCTTCACTGTTCCTGACGCTCTTTCCGTGCCGAGGCAATTAGATGGCCTGTTCAATGGGTATCGCTCATATATTTTTAATTGATATGACCGATAGAGATTATTATATAAGTCGTAACTAAATCAGTTAAATGACACGGAGGACTACATGAAAGGCATTATCCTCGCCGGCGGGTCCGGCACACGCCTGTACCCGCTCACGCTCGTGACCTCCAAGCAGCTGCTGCCGGTCTACGACAAGCCCATGATCTACTACCCGCTGTCCACCCTCATGCTGGCGGGCATCCGGGACATCCTGGTCATCTCCACCCCGACGGACCTCCCCAACTTCGAGCGCCTGCTCGGGGACGGCTCGCGCTACGGCGTGAACCTGTCCTACGCCGAGCAGCCGAGCCCGGACGGCCTGGCCCAGGCCTTCACCATCGGCGAGGAGTTCATTGCCGGCGAGCCGTGCGCCCTGGTGCTCGGCGACAACATCTTCTACGGCAACGGCCTGTCGCGCCACCTGACGCGCGCCGTCCAGAACGCGGAGTCGGGGAGGGCCACGGTCTTCGGCTACCACGTGGACGACCCCGAGCGCTTCGGCGTCGTGGAGTTCGACGGGGAGGGGAGGGCCGTCTCCATCGAGGAGAAGCCCGCCGAGCCCAAGAGCTCCTATGCCGTCACGGGGCTCTACTTCTACCCGGGCGACGTGGCAGCCAAGGCCCATAGGGTGGAGCCCTCGGCCCGCGGCGAGCTGGAGATCACCACGCTCAACCAGATGTACCTGGAGGAGGGGACGCTGTCCGTGGTCACCCTCGGCCGCGGCTACGCGTGGCTGGACACCGGAACCATGGAGAGCCTGCACGAGGCCGCGGAGTTCGTCCGCGCCGTGGAGCACTCCCAGGACCTGCCCGTGTCCGTGCCCGAGGAGATCGCCTGGGAGAACGGCTGGATCACGACCGCCGAGCTGGAGGAGGCCGCGAAGGCCTACGGCAAGTCGGTCTACGGGCAGCACCTGAAGAAGGTCGCCGCCGGCGAGATCGTCAACAGCCCGCGCGAGTACTAGCGCAAGCTTGTTTTCTTTTAGGGGTCACCGTTTATCTGGTGGCCCCTTTCGTTATGATTACGTTGACCATAAAGACAATATGATTGGGAGTGGATGTGTTAAGCGTCTACTTTGGCGATATGCCAGAAGCGATTTACAACACAGCGACATATTTCAAAAACTCTTACCGGTCTTCTTGGATTACGGATCCCTATGCAGTCTCGATAATTAAAGATGTCGATCGATCGGTTGTTGTCTCCGAAAACGTCATCGAAAGCCCTGTGCTTGGATCCATCTCCCCACTCCAGCTTTCTGGTGGCGTGAAAACGCTGGTGCTTATGAGATTTGATCGTAAGCATATTTTTAACGCTTCTACCTGTGGTGACAACTGTGCTAAGTGGATTCTCGACATGGCGAAAGACCGCAAGCTCGTTGTGAATCTCTATCATGTGATGGACTTTGGTCGCGAGGATTTTAAAATTAAAGTCGTGAATAGCGGCCGAATCGTTCACAACATGGCCGATTTGATTCACGAGTCGATTCCGTATCTGTAGGTGCTGCTTATGAACGGTTCGCATCTCGTTAAGATTTCCCGCCGCAGGGGAACCAAGTACACATTTACCATTAAACGGAACATTACTATTGTGCGTGGGGATAGTGGCACGGGTAAGACGACACTGTTTGACATGGTCGCAGACTACATGCGAACGGGCGAGCAGTCGGGTGTTTCCTTGCAATGCGATTGTCCCTGTGTCGCCCTGACCGATTATGATTGGCGAAACCAGCTTTCGTCCGTTCATGACTCGATTGTATTTGTCGATGAGGGCTTAAAAGAGATCCATTCTGATGAGTTTGCCCATCATGTGCTGTATTCCTCGAATTATTTCGTGCTGATCTCAAGGGCTGATTTCCCCTATCTTCCGTATAGCGTGGATGAGATTTACAAGATTAAGACGAGCGGAAAATACCATTCTTTCATCCCTGTTTATCAAGATCGCGGGAATCATCGTTATGCTATTTCCCGGTCGGCGCCAAAACAGGACTTTTCTATCCTTCTATGCGAGGACAGTAAGTCTGGTTTCCAGTTCTTTGAACGGCATTTCGCTGACAGTGAGCTTACCTGTACTTCGGCCATGACGAACAGCGCGATTTTGCGCTGGTTGGATCAGCATCTCGACGATCGCGTGTTTGTTGTTGCGGACGGAGCGGCATTTGGGTGCTATGCGGACCGCGTCCTTAAGCTGCAAGACATTCACCGCGATACTGTTACGGTTTGTCTTCCCGAGTCGTTCGAATGGCTTCTGCTGAGCTCCGGCGTAATTTCAGGGCTAGATGTTAAGACGGTTTTGGAAACCCCAGAAGCCTTTGTAAACAGTGAGAAGTTTAAAAGCTGGGAGGATTTCTTCTATAAGTACTTACGTGAAATAACTGAGGATTCGGTTTTTCACTACGACAAAGACTGCATTCCGGAGGCGTTTTGTACGGGAGGTAATTCTGCGAAGGTTATGGCTCTTATCGCATGCCGAAATGTCCGATAGTTTTGTTGAATAGTGTCGCGTCGTCACTTCCTGCGGCATACTAAAGAAGCTGTACATGCTTCAGATTGGATTTTCATGTCTGAGATCTTTGAACCCAAGAACATCATCGTCACGGGCGGCTGCGGCTTCATCGGCAGCAACTTCGTGCACTACGTCGTGAACAACCACCCCGGGGTGCACGTCACCGTCCTGGACAAGCTGACCTACGCCGGCAACCCCGAGAACATCGCGGGGCTGCCCTCCGACCGCGTGGAGCTCGTCGTGGGCGACATCTGCGACGCGGAGCTGCTGGACAGGATCGTCCCGGGCCACGACGCCATCGTGCACTACGCCGCAGAGAGCCACAACGACAACTCCATCGCCGACCCCGAGCCGTTCCTGCGCACCAACGTGGAGGGCACTTTCCGCCTGCTGGAGGCCGTCCGCAAGTACGGCATCCGCTACCACCACGTCTCCACCGACGAGGTCTACGGCGACCTGGCGCTCGACGACCCGGCGAAGTTCACCGAGGAGACGCCGTATCACCCGAGCAGCCCGTACTCGAGCACCAAGGCGTCCTCCGACATGCTCGTCCGCGCCTGGACCCGCACCTACGGCCTGCGCGCCACGATCTCCAACTGCTCCAACAACTACGGCCCCTACCAGCACGTGGAGAAGTTCATCCCCAGGCAGATCACGAACATCATCGACGGCGTCCGCCCCAAGCTCTACGGGAAGGGCGAGAACGTCCGCGACTGGATCCACACCGAGGACCACTCCAGCGCCGTCTGGGACATCCTCACCAAGGGCCACATGGGGGAGACCTACCTCATCGGAGCCGACGGGGAGAAGAACAACATCACGGTCCTGCGCATGATCCTGGAGGCCATGGGCCGCGACCCCGAGGACTTCGACTGGGTCGCCGACCGCCCCGGCCACGACCGCCGCTACGCCATCGACAGCACGAAGCTCCAGCGCGAGCTGGGCTGGAGGCCGGCGCACACCGACTTCGCCGGGGGCCTGAGGCAGACCATCGACTGGTACGTCGCCAACGAGTCCTGGTGGCGCCCGGCCAAGGAGGCCACCGAGGCACGCTACCGCGCCCAGGGGCAGTAGGCCGAACCCCGGCGAACCGCACCGCGGGGCGCCCGCGCGGGGCCGCAGGGCATGGGGATGATCCTGCGTCCCCGCGCGGGTGCCCCGGTTTCCCAACCTCTTCGATAGGAGCTTTTCCCACATGGCAGACATCGCATTCGAGAAGGACCTTTCCGTCGCCGAGACCGGCATCGAGGGCCTCAAGGTAGTCGACCTCGCCGTCCACGGCGACTCGCGCGGCTGGTTCAAGGAGAACTGGCAGCGCGCCAAGATGACCGCCCTGGGCATCCCCGACCTCAGGGTCGTCCAGAACAACATCTCCTACAACGACAGCCGCGGCGTCACCCGCGGCATCCACGCCGAGCCCTGGGACAAGTTCATCTCCGTGGCGCGCGGCTCGGTCTTCGGCGCCTGGGTGGACCTGCGCGAGGGCAGCGAGACCTTCGGCAAGGTGTTCACCTGCACGCTCGACCCGTCCAGGGCCATCTACGTCCCGCGCGGCGTGGGCAACTCCTTCCAGGCCCTGGAGGACGGCACCGCCTACACCTACCTGGTGGACGCCCACTGGTCGCTCGAGCTGAAGGGGACCTATACCTTCGTGAACCTCGCCGACCCCGAGCTCGCCATCGAGTGGCCGATCCCCCTCGACGAGGCCACCGTATCCGAGGCCGACCTCAACCACCCGTACCTCAAGGACGTCGTCCCCATGGCGCCGAAGCGCACGCTCGTCACCGGCTGCGACGGCCAGCTGGGCCATGCGGTCCGCGCGCTCGCCGAGGAGCGCGGCGTCGCCAAGGACTTCGACTTCTGCGACATCGACACCTTCGACATGTCCGACCCGGCGGCCTACGGCAAGTACGACTGGTCGCTCTACGGCACCGTGATCAACTGCGGCGCCTACACGGCCGTGGATAAAGCCGAGACCCCCGAGGGCCGCGTGACCGCCTGGAGGGCCAACGCGACCGGGCCGGCGCTTCTCGCCCGCACCTGCGCCGGGCACGGCATCACGCTCGTCCACGTGTCCTCCGACTACGTCTTCGACGGCACCGCGGAGGTGCATGACGAGGAGGAGCCCCTCAGCCCGCTGTCCGTCTACGGCCAGACCAAGGCCGCCGGCGACATCGCCGTGGCCGGGTGCCCGCGCCACTACATCATGCGCTCCAGCTGGGTCATCGGCGAGGGCCGCAACTTCGTCAAGACGATGAAGGGCCTGTCCGACCGCGTCGCCGACCCCGAGGACGGGCTCGAGCAGGTCACGGTCGTTGACGACCAGCTGGGCCGCCTGACCTTCACGCGCGACATGGCCGAGGCCATCTTCCACGTGCTGGGGACGCACGCCCCCTACGGCACCTACGACTGCACCGGCTCCGGCACCGTCAAGTCCTGGGCCGATATCGCCCGCGCCGTCTTCGAGGCCGCCAACGGCAACGGGGACAGGGTCGTGCCGGTATCGACCGCCGACTACTACGCGAGCGCCGAGGGCCCCGTCGCCCCGCGCCCGGTCCACTCCGCGCTCGACCTGTCCAAGCTCGAGGCTGCCGGCTTCCACATGCCCGACTGGGAGGAAGAGCTGGGGGAGTACATCAAGACGCTCTAGCCGCTATTAACTTTTCGAGAGTAAAAGCCGCCGTTCTTTAACGGCGGCTTTTCTTGTTCAAGACTTTAGTCTGCTGGCCGCGCAGCGGCCAGCTTTAAACCACCCGCTACGCGGG
>NZ_JAQEKC010000049.1:756-3105 GCF_027679495.1 Collinsella aerofaciens | reverse complement strand
TGACTCGGGGGCATCCTCGTGCCCGGACCGCGCATGAGCGCTGGGTCCCGCGGGCCGCGAGGTGCGGTTCCGGAAGAGCTCGGGCGATTAGTGCGGCTCGGCTGAGGCTGTCGCCAGCCTTGCACCTGCCGTCTATCGACCAGGTAGTCTACCTGGGCCCTTACCGGAAGGAGAACTAATCCCTGGAACGGCTTCCCGCTTAGATGCCTTCAGCGGTTATCCGCGCCGCACGCGGCTACCCGGCCGTGCCGTTGGTCGACAACCGGTTCACCGGAGGTGCGTCCACCCCGGTCCTCTCGTACTGGGGGCAGCCTCCATCGATTCTCCTGCGCCCACGGAGGATAGGGACCGAACTGTCTCACGACGTTCTGAACCCAGCTCGCGTACCGCTTTAAACGGCGAACAGCCGTACCCTTGGGACCTGCTCCAGCCCCAGGATGCGATGAGCCGACATCGAGGTGCCAAACCTTGCCGTCGATGTGGACTCTTGGGCAAGATCAGCCTGTTATCCCCGGAGTACCTTTTATCCGTTGAGCGACGGCCCACCCACTCGGGGCCGCCGGATCACTAGAGCCTGCTTTCGCACCTGCTCGGCTTGTGGGCCTCGCAGTCAAGCCCGCTTGTACTCTTGCATTCAAAAGGACGGTTGCCGACCGTCCCGAGCGGACCTTCGCGCGCCTCCGTTACCCTTTAGGAGGCGACCGCCCCAGTCAAACTGCCCGCCTGGCACGGTCCCCGAGCCGGTTGACGGCCTCGGGTTAGGACGCCGGTCGCGCGAGGGCAGTATTCCAAGGGCGGCTCCCCGGGGGCTGGCGCCTCCGGATCGATGCCTCCTGCCTATCCTCTACACGCGGGACCAGCGGCCAATGCCAAGCTGCAGTGAAGGTTCACGGGGTCTTTCCGTCCTTCCGCGGGTAAGTCGCATCTTCACGACCAGTGCAATTTCACCGGGTCCATGGTCGAGACAGCGCCCAAGTCGTTGCGCCTTTCGTGCAGGTCGGAACTTACCCGACAAGGAATTTCGCTACCTTAGGACCGTTATAGTTACGGCCGCCGTTTACCGGGGCTTGGCTTCGGGGCTTCGCCGAATCGGCTAACTCCTCCGCGTGACCTTCCGGCACCGGGCAGGCGTCAGACCCTATACGTCGCCTTGCGGCTTCTGCAGAGTCCTGTGTTTTTGGTAAACAGTCGCTTGGGCCTCTCCACTGCGGCCCGCCTCCGCTCCCCGGGCAAGCCGGTTCACGTACGCGCGGGCACCCCTTCTCCCGAAGTTACGGGGCCATTGTGCCGAGTTCCTTGACCATGGTTGACCCGATCGCCTCGGTATGTTCTACCCACCCACCTGTGTCGGTTTGCGGTACGGGCGCGCACGCGCCTGCCTAGGGGTTTTTCTAGGGACCTCGGGCTCACTCGCTTCGCTCAGTCGCTTCGTCCGGAGCCTCGCCCTTCTGCGGACCGGATTTCCCTGGTCCGCGGGCCGCGCTCCATCACGGGGACGTCCAGAACCCCGCCGAGCCACCCCCATCCGTCGCCCCGTCGGTCGTAGCGCCGCGTGCGCGGTGCAGGAATGTCTGCCTGCTGCGCGTCGGCTACGCCTACCGGCCTCGCCTTAGCCCCCGACTGACCCTGGGAGGATTAGCCTTGCCCAGGAAACCTCGGGTTCACGGCGGACGAGTTACTCTCTCGTCTCTCGCTACTCATGCCAGCATTCTCACTCCCATGCGCTCCACCGTCGGTCGCCCTCCGGCTTCTCCGCCCATGGGAAGCTCCCCTACCGATTCTAATGAATTAAAATCCCGCCGCTTCGGTGTCCAGCTTAGCCCCGTGTATTGTCGGCGCATGTCCACTCGACCAGTGAGCTGTTACGCACTCTTTGAATGGATGGCTGCTTCTAAGCCAACATCCTGGTTGTCTGGGCGGACGCACATCCTTTGCCACTCGGCTGGAACTTGGGGACCTTAGCGGGCGGTCCGGGCTGTTTCCCTCTCGAGCACACAGCTTAGCCCACATGCTCTGACTGCCGCGCTCTGGGCCGCCGGCATTCGGAGTTCGGTTGGATTCGGTAGGCGGCGAAGCCCCCTCGTCCATCCGGTGCTCTACCTCCGGCGGTGAACGCGCGACGCTAGCCCTAAAGCTATTTCGGGGAGAACGAGATATCTCCGGGTTTGATTGGCCTTTCACCCCTATCCGCAGGTCATCGCCGCCGTTTTCAACCGACGTGCGTTCGGCCCTCCACGGGGTCTTACCCCCGCTTCAGCCTGCCCACGGATAGCTCACCCGGCTTCGCGTCCGCGGCGCGGGACTCAAGTCGCCCTGTTAAGGCTCGCTTTCGCTTCGGCTCCCTTTCGG
>NZ_JAQEKC010000049.1:0-746 GCF_027679495.1 Collinsella aerofaciens | reverse complement strand
TCGGCTCCCTTTCGGTTAACCTCGCCCCGCGCCAGCGACTCGCTGGCTCATTCTACAAAAGGCACGCCGTCACACCATAAAGGTGCTCCGACTGCTCGTGGGCGCACGGTTTCAGGTACTGTTTCACTCCCCTCCCGGGGTGCTTTTCACCTTTCCCTCACGGTACTGGTGCGCTATCGGTCACAGGGTAGTACTCAGGCTTGGATGGTGGTCCACCCAGGTTCGGACCGGGTTTCACGTGCCCGGCCCTACTCAGGGACCGCGTCGCGCCGTCCGGTCTGGGTTCGCGTACGGGGCTGTCACCCGCTGCGGCCGGCCCTCCCATGCCGTTCCGCTCCCCAGCCGGACCTGCGCCCGGGGGCGGCAGCCCCCGGATGCGCGGCCCTGCAACCCCGTCGGCGGAACCCCTGCCGGGTATGCCCGCTCGACGGTTTGGCCATCGGTCCCCTTTCGCTCGCCGCTACTCGGGGAGTCTCGAGATTGATTTCCTCTCCTCCGGGTACTTAGATGTTTCAGTTCCCCGGGTTGTCCTCCCGGCCCCTATGTGTTCGGGGTGGGGATATCCACACTGCTGTGGATGGGTTCGCCCATTCGGAGACCCCCGGGTCGAAGGATGTGTGCTCCTCGCCGGGGATTATCGCAGCTTGCCGCGTCCTTCATCGGCTCCCTGTGCCAAGGCATCCGCCGTGCGCCCGTGGTATCTTGCGGGACCGCATCGGGCCCGCGGGATATCCACGTGTCGCTAA
>NZ_JAQEKC010000048.1:0-3980 GCF_027679495.1 Collinsella aerofaciens | reverse complement strand
GGGGCTAACGATATGGCACCGTGGGGACACATGTATGTCAATCCTGGTCTAACAGAGCCATAATTAATCTGAATAAACATGGCGCGCGGCCTTTTAGGCCGCGCTTGTGTTTTGCTTCGCGCCATGTGGGGGTGGTGGCGACGTGCATTTTTGCGAGTATTCTGCAATCGAAGGTCCCTGCATACCGACCTCGGGCAAAAAATCGGGAGTTCTCGATGTTTTCTACGAATGATGGGCGGGGTTATGGGCTTATAGCGTTTGATTTGCAGGGATATTCGCGGTCTTCGGCATGTATCGTGGCGCCCGAAGCTCTTGGTTATGTTGAATACTCCTAAAAATGCACGGCGCTTAGAGGGGGACCTTCGCGAAAAAAGAAACCGCCCCGTCGAAGTATGCATTCGACGGGGCGGTTTATGCATTTGGCCGATTAAGGATGCACTGCCAAACTACTAGAACTTGACGGTCGGGGCCTGGCGGGCTGCTTCGGCGGCCTCGAAGCCCTGGCGCTCCTTAAACTGAAAGATGCCGGCAAAGATGACAGCCGGGAACGTCTGAATGGCGTTGTTGTAGCTGAGCACGCAATCGTTGTAGCTCTGGCGTGCGTAGCTAATCTTGTTCTCGGTATCCTCGAGCGATGCCTGCAGCTGCGTAAAGTTGGTGTTTGCCTTAAGATCGGGGTAGGCTTCGGCTACGGCGAAGAGCTGGCGCAGTGCGCCGGTCAGCACGTTGTCGGCTTCCATCTTGGCCTCGGGCGTGGTGGCCTTGACGGCGGTGTTACGCGCGCTGATCACGGCGGAGAGCGTCTCCTGCTCGTGCTTGGCGTAGCCCTTGACGGTCTCGACCAGGTTGGGGATCAGGTCGTTGCGGCGCTGCAGCTGCGTATCGATGTTCTGCCAGGCGTTATCAATGCGGTTACGCTTGGTGACCATGTTGTTGTAGATGCCGGCGATGGCGCAGACAATCACAATGACAACAACGATGCCGATGATGACGGTAATCATGATGTCTCCGTTTCGAATGGCCGCGGCGGCATGCGCCAGCTGCCGTTGGTATAACGCTACTAGTATACCCGCAACGTTTTGCCGTGCCGAACTTTCCGGTAAGCGTTGTGTTTTCGTCGGGGTCGGCACCGGGGCAAAGCGCGCGAGGTACAGGTGTAAGATATGCGACAGATTGACGAGTGTTGTCTTTGCCCTGAGGATGGCGATACCAGTGGACCTTCGCATCAAGAAAACCTACCGCGCCCTGTTCGATGCTTTCACCGAGCTTCTCGAGGAGCATCGTTTTGAGGACCTGACGGTTGCCATGCTGTGCGACCGCGCCATGATTCGCCGCACGACGTTCTATAAGCACTTTCGCGACAAGAACGATTACTTTGCCTTTTATATCGATGAGCTCATGTCGGGCTTGCCGCAAAAACAGCCCGATGAGGCCGGCGCAGTGTCTGCCGAGGACGTGCGCGCGCTTCGGCACGCGATTTTGGACGATGCCATGGATTTGATTCTGACGCACGAGCGGCTCATGGATAACATTTTGGCAAGCAGCATGTCGGGCATGTTGACCAACGTTATTTGCGACCGCATTGCCCGCTCCATCCGCGAGCGTGTGATGAACGTGCTTGCCGAGGATGCCTTGGCCCCCGTGTCACTCGAGACGACGTCTGAGTTTGTCGCCGGCGGTATTATTCGACTTTTCACGATATGGTGGGAATCGGGCCACGATCTTGAGCGTCGACCCGAGATGGCCGACGTGGTCGATGCACTGTTCGAGCGGACCATGACACCGGTGCATCACTAAAAGTGGCGGAGAGAGGGGGATTCGAACCCCCGGAACGCTCTCGCGCTCAACGGTTTTCAAGACCGCCGCATTCAACCGCTCTGCCATCTCTCCGTGAGTCGTAATGATAGCATCGTTTTGAATTTGCAACAGGGAAGGCGAACGATGACGATCACCGAAATCGACGAGAAGTTCATGCGTGAGGCGTTGGCGGAGGCGCGAGCCGCCGCGGCGGTGGGCGAGGTGCCCATTGGCGCTGTGGTGGTGCGCGCGGGTGAGATTGTCGCGCGGGCGCATAATCGTCGCGAGCTCGATCAGGACCCTTCGGCTCATGCAGAGTTCGCGGCCCTGTGCGCTGCCGCTCGGTCGCTCGGTCGCTGGCGCCTTTCCGATTGCACGGTCTACGTGACGCTCGAGCCTTGCTGCATGTGCGCGGGTCTTATGGTCAACGCGCGCGTCGGGCGCTGCGTGTATGGCGCGAGCGACGCCAAGGCGGGTGCGCTGGGTTCGCTGTATGACCTGAATGCCGATTCGCGCCTGAATCATCGGTTTAACGTGACGGCTGGGGTCCTGGCGGATGAATGCCGCGAGCTGCTGAGTAACTATTTTGGCGGTCTGCGCGGAGCGGGTGGCAGCGGCTGTGGCTGCGGTCCGAACCTTGAGGCGCATGCTGCTCACGCCGCAGCGCTTGCAGGTGCCGGTGAGGATGCTGGCATGGCGGTTGACTTTGGCCCTGCGTGCCGCCGGCCCCGCCGTGTGCTGCTGGCGATCGACTCCTTTAAGGGCAGCGTGTCGAGTGCACGGGCGGAGGCGGCGGTTGCCGAGGGCATGCGCCGTGTGTGGCCCGATGCCGAGGTGCGCGCGTTGCCGCTGGCGGATGGCGGCGAGGGAACGCTCGACGCCATCGCCGCGTGCGGCGGTGAGATTGTGACCTGCGAGGTGGCAGGTCCCTTGGGCGATCGCGTGTCTGCCCGGATGTTGGTGGACGACGAGCGCGACTCGGCTGTAATTGAGATGGCCGAGGCGGCGGGTATTGGGTATTCGAGTTGTACGGAGTCGGCGGCGTTGGCGGCTTCGACCTATGGCGTGGGCGAGCTTATGCTTCGCGCAGTTCGCACGGGCGCAAGGACACTCTATATTGGTCTGGGCGGCAGTGCCGCCAACGACGGTGGCGCCGGCATGCTGCAGGCGCTGGGCGCGCGCGTGGTCGATGATCAGGGATGCGATGTCGCCCCCGGTCTTGCCGGCCTTGAGCAGGTGGCGAGCGTTGATTTGGCGCCCGCGCTGCAGGCTTTGGATGATGCTCGCATCGTTGTGCTTTCGGATGTCGAGAATCCGCTCGTGGGGCGTCGAGGCGCACTGGCGGTGTTTGGCGGGCAGAAGGGCCTGCCGGCGGATGATGTCGAGGTGCTGCGCAGATACGACGGCTGGATGGTCGGCTACGGTCGCTTGCTCGATGCGGCGATTGCCAGAGCTCGAGCCCAGGGGTTGTTGCGCACACCCGAGGGCGCACGGACATTTGGCTCGGTGCTCGGTGTACCCGGCGCGGGCGCTGCCGGTGGCTTGGGCGCGGCGTTGCTGGCGCTCGGCGCGGAGCTACGCTCGGGTGTGGAGACGGTGCTCGACCTCGTGGGGTTTGACGAGCGCGTGCGCGATGTCGACCTGGTCATAACGGGCGAGGGCAATATGGACGAGCAATCCGCCGCCGGTAAGGCACCGGTGGGTGTGGCTCGTCGTGCGAAGCGATATGGCAAGCCGGTGGTCGCCGTCGTGGGCGGGCGCGCCGTCAACCTGGATGCGGTGTATGAGCAGGGTATTGACTTGGTTTTGCCGATTTGCCGCAAGCCCATGCCTCTCGACCAGGCGCTCGGTGCGCAAGAAGCCACAACCAACCTCATCTGCGCTGGCGAGGCAGCTGCCCAAGCCTACGACCTCGCCCGCCTCTAAAACCCATCCCCTCGATAAGTTGCGGTGAAATACGGAGTGTTTTTGCCTTTAAGGCGCTAATTCAGTCCGTATTCCACCGCAACTTCGTGAATGGTCATCCGAGGCTGGCCGCCTTGGGCCTTGGGCCGGACCGTTTGCCACGAAATGCGGCCATCTACTACGTTTAACCGAGCTACCTCGACCATCCCGGAATTTGCAAAAACAAAACCGACGCTCCTATAAGTTGTCAAGAGGCAGTTTGCGGGAGCGTTCTCTCC
>NZ_JAQEKC010000047.1:251-4895 GCF_027679495.1 Collinsella aerofaciens | reverse complement strand
GCCACGAGCGGGGGCTCCTATCTTTTTAGTGCCCTCGGATTGGGTCATAGTGTCTGTCGGTACCAAAACATCGGCGTTGCCTTGATCAAAACCCGCCAAAAAGGTAGTCATTGGGGACGTTCTTAAACGACTGGTCAAAGGGGACACTCTTGATGCACTTGGCACTTGGGGACGTTCCTTTTGTGCCGGCAGTTTGGGACACTCCTTGCGTTAAGAGGCTGGCGTGCGTCAACCTATTCTCGTTGCAGTAAAAAAATCGCCCCGTTCTTGGTTGAGGACGGGGCAATTCGTCTTTTGGACTTGTGCAGCCAGGCTTATGCAAAGCGGGCGACGAGCTCCTGGAGCACGTCGGTCATCTTGACGAGCGAACTGACCGGGACGAACTCGTTGACGCCGTGGTAGCAATAGCCGCCGGTGGAAAGGTTGGGGCAGGGCAGACCGCGGAACGACAGCTGAGCGCCGTCGGTGCCGCCACGAATCGGCAGTACTTGGGGCTCAACGCCGCAGGCAAGGTAGGCTTCCTTGGCAACATCAATGAGCTCGGGATAGTCACGAACGATCTCGGCCATATTTCGATACTGCTGCTTAATCTCGACTGTCACGCGCTCCTCACCCAGACGCTGGTTGAGCATCGAGGCGGCGGCATCAATAAGGTCGAGTTTCTGCTGGAACTTGGCGGCGTCATGGTCGCGGACGATATAGCGCGCTGTGGCGTGATCGACGGTCGCAGATACACCCTCAAGGTGATAAAAGCCCTCGTAGCCTTCCGTATACTCCGGGCGCTGCACGTAGGGGAGCAACGCGTTGAAGTCGCAGAACAGATTGCCTGCGTTGACCATACGGCCCTTAGCGTCGCCCGGGTGGATGGACTGGCCCTCAAAGCGGACGGTCGCCTCGGCGGCGTTAAAGCACTCCCACTCCAGCTCGCCGATGGGGCCGCCGTCGACCGTGTAGGCGTACTTGCAGCCAAAGGTATCGATATCCAACAGCTCGGCTCCGTGGCCGATTTCCTCGTCAGGGCAGAAGCAAATGCCGAGTGCGGGATGGGGCAGAGAAGGGTCCTGAGCGATACGCGCGACAAGCGACATGATCTCGGCGACGCCTGCCTTGTCGTCCGCGCCCAGCAGCGTGGTACCATCGCTGCAGACCAGGTCCTCACCCGCGAGGTCATTCAGGGCGGAAAGCTTGGCGGTACTCATGGCAACGGGCTTTCCGTCAACCGTGCCGCAGACCAGGTCGCCGCCTTCGTAGTGTACGATATGCGGCTTCACGCCGGCGCCCGGTGCAACTTCGGTGGTGTCGAGATGGGCGATCAGGCCCAGGGCGGGTTTGTCCTCAGCGCCCGCACTTGCGGGGATATGCGCGCAGACATAGGCGTGCTCGGTCACGTGGGCATCTTCCGCACCAAGCTCGCGCAGCTCTTCGGCCAGCACGTTGGCAAGGTCAAACTGAACGGCGCTCGAGGGTACCTGGTCGCAGTTTGCATCCTCGGACTGCGTGTTGATCTGGACGTAGCGCAAAAAGCGTTCGAGGACATCGGGGCTCGTGGTGGTGTTTTCCATAAAGACCGCTCCAATCTTGGTCGTCGTGTGCAACAAGAACTCTAGCACGGTATGCCACGGCATACCACGACGCTTGGATGGGGTAGAATCAGCCATTGAATGCAGAAGGGACGGAAGATCATGGATACGACAAATAGCTCGCGCGAACTACATCTGACGGTGGCGAACGAAGACTACTTGGAGTGCATGGTTCGCATTGAAAGCGAAGAGGGGGAAACCAACGGCGTGCGATCGGTCGACATCGCGCAGCGCCTTGGCGTCTCCAAGGCATCGGTCAATAAAGCGGTTTCGGCGCTCAAGGCATCCGAACTTGTCGAGCAATCGCACTACGGCAAGGTAGTCCTGACCGATCGCGGCCGCGAGGTTGGTGCGGCTATCTGGTACCGTCATCGCCTCATCCGCACGTTTTTGGTTCAGGAGCTCGGTGTCGAATTTGAGCGAGCCGATTCCGAGGCCTGCATGATGGAGCATGCGCTTTCCGAGGACACGATGAACCGCTGGCTCGCCTATCTCGAAAAGCAGGGAATCAGCGTCGAGGAATAGCGGGATATATATGGATACGAGTTATTACAACCGCTTTGGTGCCGAGGAACTTGCGCGCCGCTTGTCGAGCGAGACCTTGTTGGCGCAGGGCCCCATGGGCAGTGTTCTGTTGAGTGAGTACGATGCCGCCGACATTCCACCGGCGTTTTGGAATCTGGCAGAGCCGCAGACCGTTTCTCGTATCCATCGCTTGTATGTCGCTGCCGGCGCGCAGGTGCTCATTACCAACACCTTTCAGGCATCAAGCTATGCCCTCAAGCACGACCAGATTGCGCCGTCCGTGGCGGAGGTCAATCGCGGGGCCGTCGACGATGCTCGCCAGGCGCACCCGCAACTGCTGCTGGGCTCGATGGGCCCGATCGGTATTGAGTGGTTTGCCGAGGACTCTGCCGAGTATCGTGAAATCCGAGGCATTGCGCGCGAACAGGCGCACGCCTTGCTCAATGCCGGCGTTGACGGTCTGCTGATCGAGACGGTGACGTCTATCCGTAATTTGCAGCCCATGCTTGCCGGCGCCCGAGATGCCGCCGACGGCATGCCTGTTCTGGTGAGTTTTGTCGTTGACGATAAAGGCGACCTGTTGGGCGATGGCCTCAACATCGAGGCGGCCGTTTTGTACGCCGAAAAACACGGCGCAAACTCGGTTGGTGTTAATTGCTGTTCGCTTGCGGCCGCGAACGCGGCGGTGCCCAGGATGGTTGCATCGGCGACTACTCCCGTCACGGTGCGTCCCAACGTAGGCGATCCGGTCCAGACTCAGGATGGCCCCGTATGGCACGAGAACCCCGAAGCTTTCGCGCGCGCATGCATCGAATGGAGACATGCCGGTGCCGCAATGGTGGGCAGTTGCTGTGGAACCACGGCAATCACTACGGCCGCGATGGCCGAGGCGCTCGATATATAAAGGGCAAAACCGCTCCATACGGGGCGGTTTTTTTATTGCTTGCATGTCCTCGGCAGCATTTGCCCAAATGGTGAATGCTGGTGCCGGCAGGTTGCCGAGTGCATGTTGCGGGTATACCCCATGCGTACCATGATCCAAACACTGTGAGGTGTCTGCGCGTGTGCGCGATAATTCATTTTGGAACTGACGGTTGGCGCGCTCGCGTCGATGAGGACTTCACTGCCGATAACGTTGCTCGTATCGCCGATGCCGTCGGCGAGTTGTGGCAAAAGACCAATCCGGGCAAAACAGTATATATAGGGTTCGACACCCGGCCCCTGGCGAGCGAGTTCGCTGAACTTGCGGCGGGCGTGCTAGCAGCGCACGGGCTGGACGCCGTGCTCGCTTCGCGACCTGTTCCGACCCCTGCCCTTACGTGGGCGGCGGCTTATGACGGTGAGGCGTGCGGCGCGCTCATGGTGACGGGGTCCCATCATCCGCAGGGTTATCTGTGCCTCAAGATTCGCATGGGTGACGGCTCAACCGCCAACCAGGATGTCATCGAAGAGCTCGAAGAGACCATGGCTCCCGAGCCAATGGGGATCGAGGGGCAATATCGCACCGCGGATATCATTCCTGACTATATGCAGGCGGTGGCATCATTTGTCGATGCCGAAGCCATCCGCGCCGCGCACCTGCGCGTGGTTGTCGATCCCATGGGCGGCGCAGCCCAGGGCTATCTAGCCGACTTGCTGCGCGAGCTTGGCGTTGAGGCGCACGAGATTCACGCCGGGCAGGCGTCTGACCAAGAAGATATCTGCCCCGACCCCGTTGAACCTTGGGTGGACGCTTGCGAGCGCACGGTTATCGAGGACGGAGCTTGCGCTGGCCTGGTGACCGACGGCGACGCCGACCGTATCGGCGCGGTTGACGAGCGCGGCAGATATATACATCCGCATCAGATCATGGCGCTCGTTTTGGGCGACTTGGTTCAATTTCGTAATTTGGAGGGGCGCGTCGTCGTCAATCTTTCATGCTCGACGCTCGTACGTCGCATTGCCGAGGCGCTTGGCTGCCGCGTGACCGTCAAACCAGTCGGTTTCAAATATATAGCGGCGGAGATGAAGAAGGGCGGCGTCCTCATAGGCGGCGAAGAAGCCGGTGGTATCGGCATCGCCGCGCATATGCCCGAGCGCGATGGAATCCTCGCCTGTCTGATTCTGTGTGAGCTTATGGCAAAGACGGACGCGCCTTTGGGCGTTCTGGTCGACCAACTCGAGGACAGTTTTGGTAAGACGAGTTACGGTCGACGCGATTTGCGCCTTGAGGCCGAAGATGCCGAAACGTTACGAACCCTGCTGCCGGGCGTAAACCCCAAGTCGATTTGTGGCAAGGTGCCGCAAAACGTTAGTCATATGGACGGCTTGCGTCTGTCATTCGAGGATGACACGTGGCTGCTGGTCCGTCCTAGCGGGACCGAACCAGTGGTGCGCGTCTACGCCGAGGGGTTCTCGGTGGAAGAACGTGATGAGTTGCTCGATGCTGGCTGTGCTTTAGCTAGGGGGACGTATCCGCTTTAACCATGAGACTGCCTTATATAAAGAGATGCTCGGCGAGCGGTAGTTAACGGCTGGCAAACGTTAGTCGGATCACAAG
>NZ_JAQEKC010000047.1:0-241 GCF_027679495.1 Collinsella aerofaciens | reverse complement strand
GCCAGTTGTGTCGCATCCGGGCAGACATCGAACCATTTGAAATGGTCTAACTTGGATTTGTTTTTCGCAAGGCCGCCGAGAGGCGGCCCCGAGAAATTCCTTTTCCTATACTAGAACCATATGAATCGAACGGAACCGATCAGCGTAACAGTTGTGAGGACCGGACGGGCTCGAAGCCCATTTATTTTGGACGGAGAGTTCGATCCTGGCTCAGGATGAACGCTGGCGGCGCGCCTAACAC